>DASTPP010000176.1:0-27173 GCA_035762175.1 Polyangiaceae bacterium
CCGTCGGCCGGGGTCGGGAGCTCGAAATCCGGGCGGATTCCTTCGCCCCCGGCCCCGGCCGACGGCTTGCGTCTCGGGCGCCGCGCTCGGTCCGCATTCGTCAGACAGAGCCTAGGCCGGCGGCAGCCTCCGTGCGCATTCGGGCGGCCGTGCCATGATGAGCGGAGCGCCCCCCCGCGCGCCGGGCGGCTCAGGCGCCGACCTCTGCCCCGGCGCCGGCCGCCGCCCCGAGGCGCGGCAAGAAGCGCCCGGTGCGGGCCTTGTAGGCCCGGTAGGCGGCGCCGAACTCGGACGCCGAGAGGCGGGGCTCTTCGCGGCTCGCCGTGTGGTTGAGGGCGAGGGCGCCGTAGACGAGGCACGCGATCGTCGCCGGGTGGGGCAAGGCGAGCGCGGCGCCGGCGAGGCAGATCGAGAACGACGTGTAGAAGGGGTGGCGAATGTGCTTGTACGCGCCGTACGTGACGATGCGGCGGGGCGCGTCGTTGTCTTGGTGCCAGCGCGCCAGGGGCGTGCGGCGGGTGCCCGGGGTCAGCCCGATGAGCGCGCACGACCCGGCCCCGCAGAAGCCGCCGAGGGCGAGCAGGGCCTCGCGCGGGCGGCCGCCCGCCCACGCGGGCTCGAGGGCGCCGCCGGCGGCGAGGGCCAGCGCGCCCGCGCAGGGCAGGGAGGGGGCGGCGGTGACGAACCACATCAGGCTGTGGCGGCCGTCGGGGTTTCGAAAGAACAGCCTGGGCAGCAAAAGGATGAAGAGCAGGTTGAACTCGAGAATGGCGAGCGCAGCGTCCATGGCCAGTGCCCCCTTGAGATGAGAGACGAGTGACGGGGCCAGAAGTGGTGGGTCTCGAACCCCGCCTCGCGCAGCGCGGCCGCCTCGGAGACGGTCTTGCCACGCGCGGCGGCGGCCTCGACGGATTCGGCGCGATCGCCCAGCGAATAAGCGAGATGGTCGATGAAGACGTCGGTCACGGTTTCGCACCTGTCGGCGGCCCCGACGGGCCGCGGTCGGCGTGGTTGAATGGTTCGCCCCTCGCCGGGGCGCCGGCCGGCCGCCGCGCCTCGTTTCGGCGGCCCGGCCATGCACACACCGTACGTCGCCGACCGGAATGAGGGTACGGGCGGGCCGATCAACTTGCGATTGCGTTACCCGCAATCGTGCGCGCGCCCGTGCGCGGCGGGGCCCGCGGCGGCGCGGGCGTCGCGACCGGCGCGGGCGTCGCGACCGGCGCGGCGCGAAGGCGGCGGGCTCAGCGCCGCGCCGCCGCTTCGGCCTCGGCCAGCCGCCGCTCGTCGAGGTCGTAGCCGCGCAGAAAGAACAGCGCCGAGGCCACCACCGCCGCGGGCAGCAGCGTGAAGCCGAGCAGCACCCCGAGCTTGGCGGTCTCGCTCTGGGCGGCCGCCGCGCCCGTCGAGCTCGGGAGGTAGCCGAAGGCCTCGAGCACGGCCGCGAAGACCGCCGGGCCGAGCGCCTGGCCGAGGGTCTCGCCGGCGGCCCAGAGGCCGGTGAAGACGCCGGCCTGGCGGCGGCCCCGGCGGGCGGCGTCGTAAGCGATGCAGTCGGGCAGCATGGCGAGGCCGAAGACCTGCTGGCCGGCGTAGCCGCCGCCGATGACCGCGACGATGGCGTAGATGCCCCCCGCCGGCAGCCGCCGCGTGAAGAGCAAGAGCGCGGCGCCGCCCGCGAAGAGGCACGACGCCAGAACGTAGGCGCGCAGCTTGCCGACGCGGGCGCCGACGCGCGCCCAGAGGGGCATGACGAAGAGCGCCGGCGCCACGAAGCAGGCAAAGAGCACGGTGGGCCCCTCGTCGGGGGACGCGAGGATCTGCGCGGCGAAGTATTTGACCCCCGCCAGCATCGTGGCAACCCCCGCCGCCTGGACGACGAAGCAAGCGAACAGCCGGACGAAGGGGCCGCTCTGGCCGACGACGCGCAGCTGCTCGCGGAGCGAGGGCTCGCTCTCGAGCGCCGGGCCCGCGGGCACGCCCGCCGTGCCGAAGAACGAGCCGAGCGCGCCGAGCGCGATGAGCGCCGCGACCGAGGCGCCCATGGCGCGGTGCCCGGCGACGCCGCCCCCGGCGGCCTTCACCACGAGGGGCGAGGCCGCGCCCGCGAGCAGAATGGCCAGCGCGAGCACCGCCACCCGGAGCGTCATCAGCCGCGTGCGCTCGGCGTAGCCGGCGGTCATCTCGGCCGGCATCGCGACGTAGGGCACCTGGTAGAAGGCGAAGGCGCTGGCCGAGGCGAGAAACGCGAGCGCCACGTAGGCCGCCGGCAGGGGCCCCGAGGCGCCGAAGGGCGCGGCGAAGAGCAGCGCGAACAAGGCGGCGAGCGCGAGCCCGGCGCCGAGCAGGTAGGGCCGGCGGGCGCCGAGCGGGCCGCGGGTGCGGTCGGAGATGCGGCCGGCGATCGGGTTGAGGATGACGTCCCAGGCCTTGGGGCCCATCACCAAGAGCCCGGCGACGCCGGCCCCGACCCCGAGCGTGTCGGTCAGGTAGGGCAGCAAGAGCAGCCCGGGCACCGTGCCGAACGCGCCGGTGACCAGCGAGCCGAGCGCGTACCCCACCCGGACCCGGCCGGGCAACGAGTCGGGCAAGCCGGCGGCGGGCGCTGCGGGCGGGGGCATGAGCGCCAGATCTACTGCGTCGGCGGGCGGCTTTCTCGTGGTTCTTGGCGAGGCGGTCTTCTGGTCGCGGCGAGGCAGCCTGCTTGTCTCCGGCGGGGCGGCCGGCTCTTGGCGAGGGGGCCTTCAGGCGACCGGCCGCGCCCGGGCGCCCAAGGCATGTGGAGCGAGCCGCACGCTCAGCGGCCTTCGGCGGAGGGGGCGCCGCGCCCGGCCCGCGGGCGAAACGCGTCGCGCGTCAGCACGTCGCGCTCGCGCAGGCGGGCGAGGGCGCCGGGGTCGCGGACGGCCTCGGCCTTGACGACGATCGCCAGGCGACGCTCGCCGGCCTCGACGCCCGTGTCGAGCGAGAAGGCCTGGCCGAGGCGCCCTTCGAAGCTCGCCCGCAGGGGCCGCGTCTGCTCGCCCGAGCGGAGATCGACGTCGAGCTCGAGCCGCACCCCGCCCTCGCCGACGAGGCGCGGGCGGGCGCGCAGGTGCAGGCCGCCGAGCGCCGAGCGCACGCCGCCTTCGGCCGCGCCCGGCGCGGGCGGCAAGACGAGCTCGCCGAGATCGCCCTCGTCGACGAGCAAGTTCGCGCTCGAGACGAGCGAGCCGTCGGCGCCGGTGGCGAGCTCGTTGAAGCCGTCGGCCGGGACGGGGTTGCGGGGCTCGGCGGGCCGATCGAGAAAGAGCGCCTCGACGAACACGCGCGGGCGTTCGTCGTCGGGCGGCGCGCCCCGCCGCTCCGGGCCTCGGCGGCACGAGGCGAGCGCCGGGGCGAGCGCGGCGAGCGTCGCGAAGAGGGCGGCGCGGCGGCCGCAGGGGCGGGCGATTCGGCAGTGGAAGGCGGGCACGTCGGGGCGGGCTACAGCAACGCCCGTGCCCCCGTCGTCGGGCGTCGAAACGCGCGGGAGCGCGGGCAGAGGCATCGCCACGCCGACAAAATGGCGAAGGCGCCGAGGGGCCGAAGACAGGGTGGCAGCGCGTGGGGCAGAGGCGGCGGGGCGGGCGAGGGCGGGCGGCGCAGTCGGACGGGGGCTCAAGCGGGGGGGGCGGCTCAGTCGGACGGGGGGCTCAAGCGGGGGGGCGGGGCGGCGCAGTCGGACGGGGGCTCAAGCGGGCGGGGCGGCGCAGTCGGACGAGGGGCTCAAGCGGGGGGGCCGGCCGGCGGTTGACCGGGGGCGGCGCGGCTGTCATCGTTGCGGCTGATGTCGTCCGTCGCCTGATCTGCCCCGCGTCCGGGTCGCTCGCCGAGCGGCCCCGACGCGGGGGCGAAACGAAGCGCGCCGCGGGGCTTGCCCCGGGCCCGTCCGGCCGCCGAAGCGCGGCGCGGGGGCCCGGCCGTGCCCCGCGCGCCGGCCCTTCTTTCACGCGCAGGCGAGGCTCTCTCATGCATCTTGAATCGATGGGGTTTTCCCCCTTTTTTCGCGCATCGTTCGACGCATTCGGCGCGCCCGGCTCGGTGCCGGCGCGCGTGACGCGGGTTTCGGCCGACCGGGCGCAGGTCCGGGGCGAGGCGGGCGAGTTCGAAGCGCTCGTGCCGCGCGCGCTCGCGGCCGCGGGCGGCCTGGTGGCGGGCGACTGGGTGGCGGTCGACGCCGAGCGCGGCGCCGTCGAGCGGGTGCTACCGCGCCGGACGGAGTTCGCCCGGCAGGCGGCCGGGCGCCGCACCGAGCGGCAGGTCGTCGCGGCCAACGTCGACGTCGTGTTCCTGCTGGCGGGGCTCGACGGCGACTTTCGCGCCCGGCGGCTCGAACGGTACCTCGCGCTCGCGCACGCGAGCGGGGCGAGCCCGGTCGTCTTGCTCACCAAGGCCGGCCTCTGCGCCGACGCGGGGGCGTTCGTGCGGGAGGCGCAGGCGGTCGCGCGCGGGGCGCCGGTGCACGCCATCGACGTCGTCGAGGGGCGCGGGGCCGAGGCCCCGCTCGGCTACCTCGGGCCGGGCGTGACGGCGGCGCTCTTGGGGTCGTCGGGGGTCGGCAAGTCCACGCTCGCGAACCACCTGCTCGGCGAGGCCCGGGCCGAGACGGGCGCGGTGCGCGAGCACGACGCGCGGGGGCGGCACACGACGACCCGGCGCGAGCTCTTCTTCTTGCCCTCGGGGGCCGCGCTGCTCGACACCCCCGGCATGCGCGAAGTGCAGCTCTGGGTCGAACGCTCGGCGCTCGACGAGACCTTCGACGATCTCGCGGCGCTCGCGGGGGGCTGCCGCTTCCGCGACTGCGGGCACGGGGCCGAGCCGGGCTGCGCGCTGCGGGCGGCGGTCGAGCGCGGCGAGGTCGACGCCGCGCGGCTCGCGAGCTTCGTGGCGCTCGGGCGCGAGATCGAGGGGCACGCCGAGCGGCGGGCCGAGCGCGCGCGGCGCGGCCGGAGCGAGGGGCGCCAGGCGGGGCGGCTCGTGCGCGAGGCGATGCGGATGAAGTACGGCCGCGGCGGGTGAGGCGGCGGGCGGCCGCCGGGCGCGCCCCCCCGGCGGCCGCTCTCGCCCCGAGAGCGCAAACAAGTTTGAATGCCGGGGGCGATTCGAGTTTCGCCGCACGCCGCGACGCGACGCGGCGCGCGGGGCGCCGGCGGCGCGAGGCGAATTGCCCCGCGAAGCAAAACGCCACAGCCGAGGGCGCCGTTTCGCGCTCGAACCCACGAACGTTTCGCGATACGCTACGGCGGCCCGCCGGGGGGGGTCGCTCGTAGGGCGCCCGCTCGAATGGCGTGGCGCAAGACCATGTCCGACGAGAACGACGAGGGTGCGCGCCCGGTCGGCCCTTCGTGGGCGGGCGCCGGCGCCGAACCTGCGTCGGGCGGCGCCGTCCCCGCGGGCGCGGGGCCCGCGGGCGACGGCGGGGGCGACGGGCCGGGGGCGGCGCCGGCCGGCGGGCGCGGGGGCGTCGACGAGCTGCGGCGGCGGCTCTCGGAGCTCGGCGATCCGCTCTGGGCGCTGACCAACCTCTTCGTCTTCTCGCCGAGCCCGCTCTTGGTGTACGGGGCGGACGGGCGCTGCCTTTTGGCCAACGACGCCTTCCGGCGCGTCGCCGGCGCCGACCCGCCGCCCGAGTACCGGGCGCTGGGGGGCGCGGGCTGGGCGGCGCCCGAGGCGGCGCGGCGGGCGTTCGCGGGCGAGCCGACGTACCTGCCGCCGGCCTGGTACGCCCCGCGCGAGCCGCTGCGGCCGGCGGCGCCCGGGGCGGCGCGCGTCGCGCTCGAGACGAACCTCGTGCCGCTGCGCGGCGCCGGCGGCCGCGTCGCGTTCGTGCTGGGGCTCTTGCACGATCGCACCGACGAGATGGTCGCGAAGGAGCGGCTCGAGGCGCACGCGCGGCAGCGGGGCGAGGACGCGGCGCTGCACGAGTCGCTCTACCGCATCGGCGCGGCGCTCAACGCGGGGCTCGACCTCCCGGCCGTGGTGCAGAAGCTCACCGACGAGGCGACGGCGCTCTGCGGGGCGGCCTTCGGCGCGTTCTTCCACAACGTCACGAACGCCGCCGGCGAGAGCTACATGCTCTACACGCTCTCGGGCGTGGCGCGCTCGCACTTCGAGCGGTTCCCCATGCCGCGCAACACGGCCGTCTTCGCGCCCACCTTCGCGGGCGGCGGCGTGGTGCGCTCGGACGACATCACGCGCGACGCGCGCTACGGCCGCAACCCGCCCCACCGCGGCATGCCCGACGGCCACCTGCCGGTGCGCAGCTACCTCGCGGTGCCGGTGGTGGCCCGCTCGGGCGAGGTGCTGGGGGGGCTCTTCCTCGGCCACCACGACCCGGGCGTGTTCACCGAGCGCGCCGAGCGGCTGCTCGCGGCGGTCGCGCCGCAGGCGGCCGTCGCGATCGACAAGGCGCGGCTCTTGCGCGAGGCGCAGGAGGCGCGCGCCGAGGCCGAGGCCGAGCTGCGCGAGCGCGAGCGGCGCGAGGCCGACCTCGAGGCGCTCGCGCGGGCGAGCACGCGGCTCGGCACCTCGCTCGACCTCGACGCCACGCTGCGCGCGGTGGCCGCCTGCTTCGTGCCCGAGCGGGCCGACTGGAGCAACGTCTACCTGCGCCGCGACGACGGCTCGATCGAGCTCGCGGCCTGCGCGCACGCCGACCCCGCGCAAGAGGCCTGGCTGCGCGCGGCGGTCGAGCGCGCCGGCGCCGACCCCGAGGCGGCCTTCGGCCCGGGGCGGGTGCTGCGCACGCGCCGGCCCGAGCTCCTGGCCGAGGTCGACGACGGGGTGCTCGGGGCGCTCGCGCGGGGCGACGGCGAGGCGCTCGCCGCGCTGCGCGCGCTCGGCGCCGCGTCCTGGATGACGGTGCCGCTCTTGCGCGACGGGGTCGCCGTCGGGGCCGTCACCGCCGCCTCGACCGACCCGGCGCGGCGCTACGACCGGGCCGACCTGCGCTGGGCCGAGGAGGTCGCCCGGCGGGCCGTCGCCGCCGTCGAGAACGCCCGCCTCTTCGAGCTCGCCCAGCGCGAGCGGCGCCGCGCCGAGGAGGCCAACCGCGCCAAGGACGAGTTCCTCGCCGTCGTCAGCCACGAGCTCCGGACGCCGCTGACGGCCATCCTGGGCTGGTCGCGGATGTTGAGCGCGGGCGCGCTCGACGGCGCGCAGCGCGAGCGGGCCGTCGGCTCCATCGAGCGGAACGCCAAGGCCCAGGCCCAGCTCGTCGAAGACCTGCTCGACGTCTCGCGCATCATCACCGGCAAGCTCAAGATCTCGGTCGGGCCGGTCGACCTCGCCCGCTGCATCGAGGCCGCGCTCGACGTCGTGCGCCCCGCCGCCGAGGCGAAGGGCGTCCGGCTGCAGCCCATCCTCGATCGGGGCGCGGGGCCCGTCATGGGCGACGCCGACCGGCTGCAGCAGGTCGTGTGGAACCTGCTCTCGAACGCCGTCAAGTTCACCCCCCGGGGGGGCCGCGTCGTCGTGCGCCTCGAGCGGTCCGAGTCGTCGTGCCTCGTCGTCGTCGAGGACACCGGCCAGGGCATCGAGGCCGACTTCTTGCCCTACGTCTTCGAGCGCTTCCGGCAGGCCGAGGCGGCGACCACGCGCGTGCAGGGCGGGCTCGGGCTGGGGCTCGCCATCGCCCGGCACCTGGTCGAGCTGCACGGCGGCACGATCGAGGTGCACAGCGAGGGGCCCGGCCGGGGCGCCGCCTTCGCCGTGCGCGTGCCGGTCGCCCCGCTGCGCCGGGCGGCGCCGCCCTCGCTCGCGGCGCCGGCGCCCGGGGGGCCCGCGCCCGCGCCGGGCCGCGGGCTCGCGTGCCCGCCGCCGATCGAGGGCCTGCGCGTGCTCGTCGTCGACGACGAGCCCGACGCGCGCGAGCTGCTCGCCGCGATGCTCGCGCAGTGCAAGGCCGAGGTGCGCACGGCGTCGTCCGCGGCCGAGGCGCTCGAGCTCTTGCGCGCCTTCCGCCCCGACGTGCTCGTCAGCGACGTCGGCATGCCGGGCGAGGACGGCTACTCGCTGCTCGACCGCGTGCGGGCCCTCGCGCCCGGCGAGGGCGGGCGCACGCCCGCGGTCGCGCTCACCGCCTACGCCCGCAGCGAGGACCGCAGCCGCGCCCTGCTCGCCGGCTTCAACATGCACGTGGCCAAGCCCATCGACCCGACCGAGCTGCTCATCGTGCTCGCCAACGTCGCGGGCAGGCTCGGCCCGCGCCCGGGCTGAGCGGGGCGCCGCGCGGACGCCCGCGCGTGCGGGGCCCCCGCGGCCGGCGTAGACTCGCCCCGATGCGCCGCGGCGCCCCGCTCCTGCTGCTCGCGTGCTGCTCGTCGCCGCCGCGCGCCGCGCCGCCCGAGGTCGTCACCATCCCCAGCGTGGCGGCGCCGGCGCCGCGCCCGCGCCCGGCCCCGGCGGCCGCCGGCGCGCGGCCCGACGCGCTGCGCGGCGTCTGGAAAGAGTTCTGGGGCGACGCCGAGACCGGCGACGTCATGTACCACGACGTCTACCGCCTCGACCCGCAGCCCGGCGGCGCGCTGCGCCTGCGCGTCGACGGCGAGGGCACCATCAAGCAGCCCGCCTTCGCCGCCGGCGAGCTCACGTTCACGCAGGTGACGGCCTTCGACGTGCACTACCGGCTGCGCCTCAAGCCCGACGGGCGGCGGCTCGAGGGCACGGCGCGCTCGCCCAAGGGCACCTTCCCCGTGCGCTGGGAGAAGGTCGCCGACCGCCCCGACGACGACGTGCCCGGCGAGGGCGGGCCCGACGCCGACTGAGGGGCCGGCGCGGGGGGCCCCCTCAGTCGGCGTCGAGGGCCCTGCGGGCCAGCCGCGAGAGCGAGGCGGCCGCCTCGGCGATGCCCTCGGCCGACGCCCGCACCTCGGCGCCGAGGTCGTCGCGCTCGAGCAGCCGGCCCGCGCTCGCGACGACCGAGTCGAGGGGGCGCTTGAGGTCGTGCACGCACCGCCGCACGCGCTCTTCGCGCCGCCGCGCCGCCTCGAAGGCCTCGCGCGCCTCGCGCTCGCGCCGCGCGCCCGCGGCGATCTCGGCCGCGCGCCGCCCGAGCTCGAGCTGCGCCTCGGCCTGCCGCCCGAGCGCCGAGAGCGCCTCGCGCTGCCCCGCGGTCAGCCGCCGCGGGATGTGATCGATGACGCAGACCGTGCCGAGCCGATCGCCGCCCCGCGCCCGCAGCGGCGCGCCGGCGTAAAAGCGGATGAAGGGGTCGCCGCGGACGAGGGGGTTGTCGGCGAAGCGCGAGTCGTCGAACGCGTCGTCGACCACGAAGAGCCCGTCGCGCAGGATCGCGTGCGCGCAGAACGACACGTCGCGCGGCGTCTCGACGACGTCGAGCCCGAGCCGCGCCTTGAACCACTGGCGCCCCTCGTCGACGAGCGTCACGAGCGCGACGGGCGTGGCGCAGATCGCGCCCGCCAGCCGCGCCAGATCGTCGTACGCGCGCTCGGGCGCCGTGTCGAGAATGCCGTAAGCGCGTAGCGCCTCGAGCCGCTTCGCTTCGTCGTCGGGCAGGGGCGCCGATGCCATGGCCGGTTGAGGGGCGATACGGCCCCCGAAGCGACGAGCTTAGCAAGCCGCGACGCCTCGCGGCGCCCCTTCGTCGCGCCGCGCGACGGAAGGGGCGCCGCCCCTCTGCGCGACGCGCACGGGGCTTAAGTCGCGCCCCGCCGCTCGACCGCGGACGCGGAATGCGAGCCGGCCATGTAAGCATGGGGAGTACTGCGTAGGGATTTTCACTAGAGGCAAATTGCTGTCCCCAACGCCCCGCGCGGCCCCCCCGGCGCCCCCCTGCCGCGAGCGGTTTGCCCTCCGGCGGCGCCGTCGACCCGATCCGCGCAGGCCGGACATTGCCGAAGGGTAACCCGAGGGTAGCGACCACGTCTGTGCCGCCGTGACGCCAGTGTGAACGGGCCCTGACGCGCGCTGCGCACGCCCCTTCGCGCGTCGCGTCGGCCCTGTCATGGCCCCGGCGCCGCGCCCGCCTCTGCACCCGCCGCCCGACCGCTCCGGCGGCGAGGGCCCGCCCGCACGGACGCCCGGCGGCGCGGGCCCACCCACGCGAACGCCCGGCGGCGCGGGCCCGCCCGCGCGGACGCCCGGCGGCGGGGGCGGGGCGGCCCGGCGGCGGCTGGCGGGTCGCGGGCACGCCCCTTGAAGCCTATGCTGGCCTTGCCATGAGCTTCGCTTCGCCCGACCCCGCCCCGCACGCTGCGCCCGCCTCGCCCGAGCTCGACGCCTGGGACGGGCCGCTCTTGCGCGCGGGCGAGCGCTTCCTCGGCGCGCTCGCCCGCCCGCTCGACGACGCGGACCCGGGCGGGCTGGTGCGCGGGCCGAGCCGCCTGCTCTGCAGCGCGCTCGGCCTGGTCAGCCAGCTCTGCTACGGCGCCTGCGGCGGCCGCGACGAGGCCGACGAGGTGGGCCTCGCCGGCGCCCAGCTCGCCCTGCTCACCAAGCTCGACGACGAGGTCATCGACGCGCCCGCCTTCCACGGCGCGGGCCGCTGGCCGGGGCGCGCGCGCCTGCGCGCCAAGGTGCTCGCGTACCTCGAGCCGACGCGGCTCTCGCTGCGCGCCGGGCGCCCCGCCACGGCCGAGCCGCGCGCGCGCTTCGCCGCCTCGCTCGGCGCGCGCTTCGCGGCGCTCGCCGCCTCGCCCGCGCGGCTCGGGCACCTGCTCGACGTCGTCGAAGAGGGCTTCCGGGTGCAGGCCGACGCGGTGGCGATCCTCAGCGCGCCGCCGGCCGCGGTCTCGCTCGGCGAGGTCGCCGACGTGACCGCGCGCATCAGCGGGGCCTGGCTGCTCATGATCGCGCTCGCCGGCACGCTGCCCCGCGACGCGCGCCCCCTTTCGCCCGAGGCCGAGGCCCTCTTTTACGCGTGGGGCTGGCACGTGCAGCGCGCCGACGCGCTCTGCGACCTCGCCAAAGATCTGGGCGACGGCCTCGGCTCGACCTACCCGCTGCGCCTGCTCTGGGCGCACGACGCGGCCCTTTACCGCCGCTCGCTCGCGTCCGGGCCCGCCGAGGTGTACCGCCAGCTCGGCGCCTTCGGCTTCGACCGCGCCTGCCTGCCCGAGCCCGGCGAGATCGAGGCGCTCGCCCGGCGCTCGGCCCGCCTCGGCGCCTTGCCCTCGCTCTTCCGCTGGGTGCAGGGCATGCTCGCCCACCGCTACGCCCGCCACCGCCTCGCGCGCCCCTCGGCCCGCTTCGACGGCGGCGAGGGGGCCGCCAGCTTCGACCGCTTCGTCGCCGGCGTCGGGGGCGCGCCTTGTTCGGCACGCTGAAGCCCCAGCGCTGCCGGCTGCCCCTGGTCGAGCGACGGGACCACGAGCGGCGCTACTGCGGGCTCTGCCAGAGCCTCGGCGCGCACTACGGCACCGCCCTGCGCGGCCTGCTCAGCCACGACGCCGTCTTCCTCGCGCTGCTCGCCGAGGGCCTGCAGCAGGACGCCGCGCCCCACGACCGCTGCCGCTGCCCGCTCGTGCCGGTCGTGCACCGCCCCACGGTCTCGCCCGAGAGCGCGCCGATGCGCTACGCGGCGGCTTACCAGCTTCTTTTGGCCGACCAGTTCCTGGCCGACCGGCAGGCCGACGGCCGCAGGCTCTTCGGCGCCGCGCGCGCGCTGCTCTCGGGCCCGGTCGCCCGCGCCCGCGCCGAGCTCGGCGCGCTCGGCCTCGACCCCTCGCCCCTCGAGGGCTTCGAGTCACGCCAGCTCGCCTGCGAGCGGGCCGAGCGGGGCGAGCGGGTCGACGTCGCGGACGCCGCCCGCCCCACCGCCGAGGCGCTCGCGCTCGTGCTCGGGCACGCCGCCGACCTGCCGGGCGCCGACCCGCGCGCCGCCTCGGCCGAAGCGCGCGCCGAGCTCGGCGCGCTCGGCGCGGCCCTCGGCGAGATCATCTACCTGCAGGACGCGCTCGAAGATCTGCCCAAAGACTCGCTCGCCGGCGCCTTCAACCCCTGCCTCACGAGGGGCCCCGGCGGCCGCCCGGCGCCCGACGTCCGGCGCGTCGAACGCGCCTGCCGCGCGCTCGCCTCGGCCCTCGCCCGCGCGCGGCGCAGCCTCGCGGCCCTGCCCCTGCGGAGGCACCGGGCGCTGCTCGAGAGCATCGTCGGCGGCGAGCTCGCCCGCCGCTCGCACGACGCCATGCGGACCGCGCGCGCCTGGGCGAGCGAGGCGGGGCGCGCCCACCTCGCGGGGCGCGCCGACGCGCGCGCCCTCCGCCGGCTGCGCGAGCGCTGGCTCTTCGCCCTCGCCTTCGTGACGAGCTGGCTCGCGGCGCTCGTCGCCTTCGCCCAGGGCAAGGCCGGCGCGGGCCCGCGGCCGCCGCGCCGCCCGCCCCGCCCGCTCGGCGCCGGCGGCCAGGGCGGGCGCGCCGCCGAGCCGCTCCGCGCCGGGGCGTCCGGGCAAGCGGGCTGCGGCAACGCCGGGGGGCAAGCGGGCGCGGCCGGGCAGGCGGGCTGCGGCGGAGCACCGAGCCAGGCGGGCGACGCGGGGCAGGCGGGCGCGACGGGCTCGGACGGGCGCTGGTTCGATGAAGCGGGGGGCGGCGCGGGCGACGGGTGGCTCGACCCGGCCGGCCACGCGGGCTGGCCCTCCGGCGCGTCCGGCGCGCCCCCCGCCCCGTCGCCGCGCGGCCACGGCGGCGGGTTCGACCCCTGCCCTTGCCTCCCTCGCTGGGGCCGCGGCCCCTTCCCCGCCCCCTCGGGCTCGGCCGCCCCTCCCCCCGCGCCCGGCGCCGGCGGCAGCGGCTTCGGCGTCCCCTCGCCGGGCGCCGGCGGCAGCGGCTTCGACATGCCCTCGCTGCCGGCGCCCGCGCCCCAGCCCGCGCCCCAGCCCGGCGGTGGCGGCGGCGGCCTCGCTTGCCCTTGCGACGACTGCTTCAAGACCTGCGGCGGCTGCACCAGCTCGTGCACTCGCCCCTGCGAGGGCTGCTGCAGTGGCCCCGGGCCCTGCACGGGCTGCGGCGACGCTTGCGCCAAGCCTTGCCGAGACTGCGGCGGTTGCGACAAGTGCTGCTCGGGCTGCTGCACCGACGCGGGCTGCAAGTCATGCTGCGACCCGTGCCAGAGTTGTTGCTCGAGCGGCGACTGCTGCAAGGGCTGCGGCGACTGCGGAAGCTGCTGCCGGGGCTGCGCCGACGCCCCGGCCGACCCCTCGCAGCTCTCCGACTGCTGCGACAAGGGCCCCTGGGCCTGACGCGGGACGCGGGCGGGCGGCCCGAGAGCCGGCGGGGTAACTCGAAGCGCCGCGCCTCGCGCCACACCTCGGCCATGGGCCGCCGCAGCCCGCGCGCGACGAAGACTTTCTTTCCGTTTTCGTACGGCATGCAAAGGCCGCAGTCGACCGTGGCGACCTCTTCGACCTCGGCGAACTCGGCGCGCAGGCGCTCGGGCCGCCCCCCGACCACGACGAAGGCGCTACCGTCGGCGTCGCCGTGGCCCCAGAGCCAGTAGGTGTTGTGCCCCGCGATGACGCGCGGCAGCCCCTTGCCCCGGCCGAAGAACTCGACCGCCGCGGCCGACCCGTAGCCGCCCGAGACCACCCAGATCGCGGCGCGGGCCCGCTCGTCGGGGCGCAGGCGCGCGGCGGCCGCCTCGACCGCGGCCACCTGCTCGGGCCAGCCGTGCATGTCGGCGAAGAACTGCGGCAGCGCCCCGAGCTCTTTGTTCTCGCTCGACGAGGGCTTCATGCCGAGGGCGGCGGCGTAGGCGATATAGCGCGGCACCGGCAAGAGCGGCAGCGCGAGCGGGGCGAGGGCGAGCTGGGCCGAGAGCAGCGCCGCCACCGCGCCGAGCGCCGCCCGCCCGCGCGGCGAGGGCGCGAGCGCGCGCTCGAGCGCGACCGCGCCGAGCGAGGCGGGCAGCAAGAAGCCCGCCGACAGGTACTCGGCCTTGCCCGACTTCGAGACCATCAAGACGGCGACCACGCTCAGCCAGGCGAGCCCGAGCGCGCGCCCGAGCCCCGGGCGCCGTAGCGCCGCGACCGGCCCCGCGAGCCAGAGCGGCGCCGAGGCCGGGCCCAAGAGGAGCGCCGCCTCGAGCAAGAAGTCGAGCGGCGAGCGCGCCTTGTACTTCTCGGCGAGCGCGTTGCGCGCGAACTCGACCGTCGGCCAGCCGTGCTCGATCTGCCAGGCGACGTGGGGCGCGACGATCGCGGCCGCGATCACGACGGCCAGATAAGGCCCGGGCCCCCGCAGGCGCGCCCGCCCCTCGCGCGTCGCGACGAGCGCGACGCCGAACCCCGCCCCGAGCCAGAGCAAGCTCGCCTTGTTGAGCAGGCCCAGCCCCAGCACCGCGCCGAGCGCCGCCCAGGCGCGGGCCGAGGGCGCCCCGAACGCCCGGACGAAGACCAACACGCCCGCCGCCCAAAAGAGCTGGTCGAGCGAGTTCATCGACCAGTAATGGCCCATGCCCAGGAGCACCGGGGCCCCGAGCACCGCCGCGCACGCGACCGCCGCCGCGCGCGCCCCGCCCCCCAGCGCCCGCACGAGCTCGCCGGCCAAGAAGACGAAGATCGCCCCGGCGATCGCGGGCACGACGCGCAGGCCCCAGAGCGAGTCGCCGAGCAGGAGGCGCACCGCCTTGAGCAGGGCCACCGACAGGGGCGGGTGGTCGACGTAGCCCCAGGCCAGCCGCTCGCTGCACGCCACGTAGTAGAGCTCGTCGCGAAAGTAGCCGTAGCCCGGCAGCGCCGCGAGCTGCAGCGCCAGCTTGGCGAGCGCGAAGCCCGCGGCGACCGCGCGCGCCTTGGCGGCCCCCGCCCCGCCGGCCTCCGAGGCGCCCGCCGCGGGCGAAGGCGGCGCGGCGTCCGACGCGGTGGGGCCGTCGAGAGGCTCGGTCATGGGGGCGACCATGCTCGAAGGCGCCCCGCGCCGCTACGGCCGGGGCGCGGCCGGCGCCAAGGCGGTCAAGGCGCGCGCGCTCGCGGGCGGGCGCGGCGGCTGATGTCGCCCTCGTTCAGCGCAAGAAGGGGCTGCCCGAGGCCGCCAAAGAGGGCGCAATCATTCTCTTCTGACCGAGAGCCCGACGACGAAAGCGCCCACGAGCACCGCGAACGTAGTGGTCGTCGACGACTCGTCCACGATCCGGCAGCAGGTCGGCGCGGCCCTCGGCCCCGCCGGCTTCGGCGTCGTCGAGGCCGTCGACGGCGAGGACGCCCTGCGCAAGCTCGACGCGAGCTCGGGCCTCGCCATGACCGCGCCCTCGGCGCCAAGGGCTGGGTCGTCACCCCCTTCAAGCCTGCCCTGCTCGCCGCCACCGTCAAGAAGCTGACCGGCCGCTGAGCCCGCCCCCGCCTCAGCGCCGCGGGCCGCCCTCGAGCGGCACGAAGAGCTCGGCCGAGGCCCCGCGCACGCCGTCGGACGCGAACTCGAGCCGGCCGCCGTGCGCGGCCGCGATCTCGCCCGCCATCGCCAGCCCGAGCCCGACGCCCGGGAAGCCGCCCAGCCGCGCGTTGCTCGCCCGCACGTAGGGCCGCCCGAGCCCCTCGAGCTCGGCCGGCGGCGCGCCCACGCCCCCGTCGCGCACCCCGAGCCGCAGGGCGCCGCCCGAGGCCTCGAGCGTCACCTCGACCGGGCCGCCCTCGGGCGAGAACTTGAACGCGTTGTCGAGCAGGTGCCCGAGCGCCCGGCCGAGCCGCGCCCGGTCGCCGCGCACGACGACCGGCCGGTCGGCGCCCCGCAGCGTCAGCTCGTAGGCCGGGCGCTGGTCGCGGCGGCGGCCGAGCCGCTCGCGCTCGGACTCGACCGCCTCGCGCACGACGGCGGCGAGGTCGAAGGTCTCTTCTTCGAGAAAGAGCGGCCGCCCGCCGGCGACCCGCCCCGCCTCGCCGAGGTGGTCGACGAGCGCGACCAGCCGATCGATCTGCGCCTCGAGCCGCCGCACCTGGTCTTCGGCCGGCGGCTCGCCCCGCGCGATGGAGCGCCGGAGCTGGTAGGCGTGCGCCCGCAGCGGCGTCAGCGGCGTGCGCAGCTCGTGCGCCATCGTCGACAGGAACGCCGCCTTCGCCTCGTCGGACCGGCGCCGCTCGTCGACGTCGACGCAGTTGCCCAGGAAGCCCGCGAAGCGGCCCTCGTCGTGCAGCGGCACGCCGCGGTCGAAGACCCAGCGGTAGGCGCCGTCGCGGCGGCGCAGCCGGTACTCGAGCTCGAAGGGCTCGCGCCGCCCGAAGTGCCCGAGAAAGGCCTCGACGTAGCGCGCGCGGTCGTCGGGGTGCACGCCCTCGAGCCGGCCCTCGCCCGCCTCTTGCTCGAACGTGCGCCCCGTGAACGCGAGCCACGTCTCGTTCACCCACTCGCAGCGGGCGTCCGGCCCCGCGCGCCAGAGCATCGTCGGCGCCTGCTCGAGCAACAGCCGGTACTGCTCGGCCGGCAGGCGCCCCGGCGCCGCCGCCGAGGGCGAAGGCGCCCGCAGCGTCATGACCGCGGGCGGCGGCGCCGCCGCCGGCAGCGTCGACGAGACCGAAGGCAGCGCCGCCGACCCCAACCCCGACCGCCGCGCCGCCAGCTCGCCCACCACCGCCGTCAGCCGCGCCGGATCGTAGGGCTTGATCAGCAGCGCGTCGAAGGCGCGGTGGTCGACGTCCGAGCGGCCCGTCAGCGCCACCAGCCCGACGTGCCGCGTGCGCTCGCCGTCGCGCAGCCGCCGCGCCAGCTCGACCCCGCTCATGCCCGGCAGCACCACGTCGGTGACCACGACCGAGGGCGGCGCCATCTCGATAGCCGGCAGCGCCTCTTCGGCCGAGCCGTACGAGGCCACCGAGAGGCCGGCCAGCTCGAGCCAGCTCACGGCCAGCTCGCGGGAGTCTTCGTGATCGTCAATGAGCAGAACGTAGCTGGACAAATGCCCTCGTCGTTACCGCCGCGCTACACGCCAGCACTCACGATAGCATGGCGCCCGAGCGCCAGCGCCTGGGCCCGCCCCCCGCGCACCCGCGCGCTGCCGTCGCCCAACCCGACGAATCTACCATTGGGGCATTTTGCCACACTACCCCTTGCCCCCGGTCAGACCAAGGACAAAACGCTCAATTGGCCGGCTTCGGGCGCCGCCCGAACGCGAGCGCGAGCGCCCCCGCGGCGAGCAAAAGCGGCAGCGCCCCCGCGCCCAGGCCGAGGTTCGTGCACTGCGCCGCCTCGCCGTACCCGGCCGCGAGAATGCGCGCCACCTGCGCCGGGTCCATCGGGACGCCCGCGAGCGCCCCCTCGACGCGCCGCCGCTGCACGAAGGTGCCGACCGGCCCGAGCGCCGTCGCGCCCAGGGCGAGCGCGAGCGCGAGCGCCGCCGCCGCCTTCGCGTACCGAAAGCGCTGCGCCGCCAGCGCGAGGGCCACGACGCCACCCATCAGGCTCACGAGCGAGAAGAACAGAACGGCATAGGCCGGCCAGCCGCACTCTTGGAAGGCCCCCCAGAGGCTCGCCATCTCGCCGGCTTTGCCAGGCCGCCCGCGAGCGTCAAGGGGCGCGCGCCCCGACGCCGTGCGCCATCACGGCGGGCAGACGCCGCCACGTACCACGCCGTCTTGGTGACGGAGAGGCAACGACCGTGTGACCGGGCGCGGTCGGGCCTCGGCGCGGGCCGCCTGCAGGCGTCGCCGGGGGGCCGTTCGACGCGGCGCCCCGGGGGGCTGACCTTGTGGTAAGCTCCCGCTCACTCATGGCCGGCGTGGGCGGCAGCGGCACTGCGGGCGGGCACGGCGGTCTGCCGTCCGTCGGTGACCTCGTGGCCGACAAGTACCGGGTCGAGCGCGTGCTCGGCCGCGGCGGCATGGGCGTGGTGGTCGGCGCCAAAGACGTGGCGCTGGGGCGCCGGGTGGCGCTCAAGTTCCTCGCGCCCCAGCACGCGCGCGACGAGGGGGTGCTGGCGCGCTTCCGGCGCGAGGCGCGGGCGGCGGCGCGGCTGCAGAGCGAGTACGCGGTCCGCCTGCTCGACGTCGCCTCGCTGCCCTCGGGCGCGCCCTTCCTGGTGATGGAGTACCTCGAGGGCCGAGACCTCGCGTCGCTGCTCGCGGTCGACGGGCCGCTCGCGCCCGAGCGCGCGGCGGCCTACGCGCTCGAGGCGTGCGCGGCGCTGACCGAGGCGCACGCGCGCGGCATCGTGCACCGCGACCTCAAGCCCTCGAACCTCTTTCTGTGCCAGCGCGTCAGCGGCCCGCCGCTGATCAAGGTGCTCGACTTCGGCATCTCGAAGGTCGGCCCGGGCGCGGGCGCGGTCGAGTTCGTCACGGGCGAGGCGACGCTGACGGGCCCCGCGACGCAGCTCGGCTCGCCCCTTTACATGTCGCCCGAGCAGCTGCGGGGGGCGCGCGACGTCGACGCGCGGTCCGACATCTGGCAGCTCGGCGTCTGCCTCTACGAGCTCGTCACGGGGCGCTTGCCCTTCGAGGGCACGACCCTGCCGCTGGTCTACGCCAACATCTTGACGGGCACGCCGTCGCCCATGGTCGGCCCGGCGGGCCCGCCCCCGGCCGGCTTTCAAGACGTGGTGATGCGCTGCCTCGAGCGCGACCCCGCGCGCCGCTTCCCCGACGTCCAGGCCTTCGCCGCCGCGCTCGCCCCCTTCGCGACCGGCGCCTCGCCGTCCGGCCTCCCCTTGGGGCCCCCGCCCGCGTCCGACCCGGCCGCCTCCTTGCCGCGGCTGGTGCCGGCGCCGACGCCGAGCGGCCCGCCGCCCGGCCTGGTGCACACCGCCGGCTCGGTCACCGTCGGCGGCGTCGGGCGAACGCCGGCCGACGGCGCCTCCGGCCGCCGCCGCGCCGTGGGCCTGGTGCTCGGCCTCGCCCTCACCGCCGGGCTCGGGGCCACCCTGCCGCGAGCGTTGCGCCGCGCGGCGGTCGCGCCCTCAACCGGCTCGCCCCGAAGCTTGGCCTTGGCCGCCCCGCAGGCCCCGGCGTCGCCCTCCGAAGCGCCCCGGCCGGCCGAAGCGCCCCCGGCCGCAGAGCCGCCCCCCCGAGCCCCGCCCGCTCCTCGCGACGGCCCGGCGCCGAGCGCGGCGGCCGCGCCCTCGGCGCCGCCCCGCCACGAAGCCCCGGGGCGCCGCGAGCCGGCCGGCGCGTCCCGACTGCCGCCGCGGCCCCCGCACGCCCCCGGCCGCGGGCCCCACCCGCCCGGCCCCGCGCAGGGCGCGGCGCCCCCGGCCGACGGCGCCGCCGCCCGCGACGAACGCGTCGCGCCGCCGGCCGGCGCGTCGCCGCGCGACCGAACATCCGCCTTCGGCGATCGCCAGTAACGTGATGGCCCCGCGCCGACACCGGCTCTTCGCGGGCCTGCTCCTCCTCGGCGGCTGCCTGCGGCCGGCGCCGGCGCGCGCCCAGGGCGGCGCCCGCGGTGGCGGCGAAAGCGCCCAAGAGCTCTTCGACCGGGCCAAGGCGCTGCACGCCGAAGGCCGCTACGAGCAGGCCTGCCCCCTCTTCGCCCGCAGCGAGGTGCTCGAGCCGGGCATCGGCACCAAGCTCTACCTGGCCGATTGCTACGAGCAGATCGGACGCAACGCGAGCGCGTGGTCGAACTTCCTCAAGGCCGCGGCCTCGGCGCGGGCGCGCGGGCAGGCCGAGCGCGAGCGCGTGGCCCTCGCGCGCGCCTCCGCGCTCGAGCCGCAGCTTTCGAAGATCGGCGTGGTCGTGGCGTCCGAGAGCGCCGCCCTCGCCGGCCTGTCCGTGCGCCGCGACGGCGAGTCGCTGCCGGCCTCGCAGTGGGGCGCCTTCGTGCCCGTCGACCCGGGCCTGCACACCGTCGAGGCGAGCGCGCCCGGCCGCCGGCCCTTCGCGCAGCGCGTCCTGGTGGCCGCGGGCGCGGCGCGCGTCCAAGTGCTCGTGCCCCTGCTCGCGCCGGCCTCGGCCCCCGCCCCGGCGCCCCCCGCCCCGGCGGCCGGCCGCGGCCGCGTCATCGCCGCCCTCGCCCTCGGCAGCGTCGGCGTCGCGGGCCTCGCGCTCGGCACCTTCTTCGGCCTGCGCGCCTTCTCGCTCTACGACGAGGCGAAGGCGAGCTGCGAGCGCGGCGAGCCCGACCGCTGCACGCCCGAGGGGGTCGACAAGCAGCGCGACGCGAGCCGCGCGGCCCTGTCCTCGACGGTGGGCTTCGCCGCCGGCGGCGCCGCCCTCGCGCTCGGGGGGGCGCTGCTCCTGCTCGGGCGCCCCGCGGCCGCGCCGGCGCGCGCGGCCTGGTCGTTGTCCGGCGGCCCCGGCGGGGTCACCCTGAAAGGGTCCTTCTGATGAGCCCGCGCCACGCCCCCGCCGTCGCCCTCGCCGCCGCCCTCGCCGCCCAGGGCTGCGCGCTGCTCGTCGGCATCGAGGTGCTCTCGAACCGCGCCGGGTCCGGGCCCATCCCCTGCCAGGTGCCGACCGACTGCCCCGTCGGCGGCAACGTCTGCTTCGTGCGCACCTGCGTCGGCGGCGTCTGCGGCCTGAACGAGGCGCCGGCCGGCACGCCCGTCGCGTCGCAGATCGCCGGCGACTGCAAGCAGGTCCGGTGCACCGCCGACGGGCGCACCGAAGAGGTGGTGGCCCCCGACGACGTCGCCAGCGACGGCGACGAGTGCACCCTCGACGCGTGCGTCGACGGCGCGCCATCGCACGCCCCGGCCCCGCCGGGCGCCCCCTGCGCGCTCGGCGTCTGCGGCCCCTTCGGCCGCTGCGTGCGCTGCATCGAGGGCGTCGACGAGACCCAATGTGAGCCGGGCGTCGAGGTCTGCTCGCGCGACTTCTGCGCCCGCCTCGACTGCGTCGACGGCGCGCAGAACGGCGCCGAGACCGACGTCGACTGCGGCGGCCCCGCGTGCCCCCCCTGCGGCGAGGGCGCCCGCTGCGGGGGGTCCGGCGACTGCGCCGAAGGGGTCTGCGAAGACGGCCGGTGCGTGGCGCCGAGCTGCGAAGACGGCGCGCAGAATGGCGACGAGAGCGACCTCGATTGCGGGGGCCCCGCCTGCGCCCCCTGCAACGACGGCGCGTTCTGCCGCAGCCCGAGCGACTGCCAGAGCGGCGTCTGCAACGTCAAGAGCGACGAAGGGTCGCCCCCCACGTGCCTCGCGCCGTCTTGCACCGACGGCGTGCAGAACGGCGGCGAGATCGCGGAGGACTGCGGCGGCGGTTGCCTCGGCACGTGCGACGACGGCGAGCCGTGCGCGAACGACGACGAGTGCTCCAGCCGGGTCTGCGATCAGTCCTGCCAGAAGCCGTCTTGCCAAGACTTCGTGCAGAACGGCACCGAAGAGGGCGTCGACTGCGGCGGAGACTGCCCCCCCTGCGCGGAGGGCCTCGCCCGCCGGGCGCGCTAGAAGGGCGCCCGCCGCCGCGCCCGGGCGGCGAGCGCCAAGCACGCCCCGAGCGCCGCCAAGCTCGCCGCCCCGCCCCGCGACGCCCGCGCCGGCAGCGGCCGCCCGCAGTCGCACCCGCCCTCGCCGTCGGCCGGGTTGCCCACGCCGCCCGCCACCCCCGCGGCCCCGCCCCCGCCCCCGTCGCCCGCGCCGCTCACGCCGGCCGTGCCCGCCGCGCCGCCTGCCCCGCCCGCGCCGCCCGCGCCAGCGAGGCCGCCGCCGCCCGCGCCGCCCGCGCCGCACGGAGGGCCCGCCGCCGCGGCCGCCACGTAGAGGTGCCCCGTGATGGTGCGGGGCGTCGCGCCTTCGTAGACCTCGGCCCGGTAGAAGTCTTCGCCCGCCGGAGGGGCGCAGACGGGGTACTCGAAGCGGAAGGGGTCGGCGTCGACGGCGGCGCTCGCCACGACCGCGCCCGCCTTGACGATGCGCACCTCGCGGCCCACGCCGCCCGTGACCGTCGCGACCAGCGTCGGCCGGGGGCTCGTCACCGTGTCGCCGATCATGGCCGCCGGCTCGCCCGCGGCGCCGAGCTCGACCATGGGGTCTTGGGGCCCGCGCAGCTTGACGACCGTGCGCCCCTTGCGCACCCCCTCGACGATGGCCTGCACGCTGAGCGCGTCGGCCCACACGAGCGTGGTCGGCGAGCCCATCGGGCTGTGGAGGGCGTCGACGTCCTGGCCGCCGCGGTGGTCGTCGCTGCCGCCGACGGGCGCGAGGTGCGCGCGGGCGCTCAGCTCCGTCCACGTCCGGATGGCCGCGGGCGAGAAGAGCTGGCCGGTCTCGTCCCAGCCGCCGAGGCCGATCTCGTAGGCGCCCACCAGCCCGAGATCGAGCTCGTGCTTCCACGCGCAGCCGATGCAGAGGTCGCCGAGATCGAGCGTCGGGTGGTTGAGCGCGAAGACGGCGCCCTGGTCGCGGAAGGCCGTCGCGGCCGCCTCGATGGTCAGGCCGCCGAGGCCGATCTTGTGGTCGACCCACGCCGTCGCGCCGATGCCGTTGGCGTGGCCGTCGTAGGTCGTGTATTCGACGCCCGGCACGAGCAAGACGTCGGGGCTCTTCGCCTGCGCCGCGTTGTAGAAGTCGAGCTGCGAGATCGTGTTGTGCTCCGACAGCTCGACGAACGAGAGCCCGCGCGCGGCCGCGAAGGCGAGCACCTCGTCGAGCGTCGGGCGGCCGTCGCCGCTCTCGCGCGAGTGCACGTGAAAGTCGCCCGGCCACCAGCGCGCCCCCGCCGCGAGCGCCCCCGGCGCCACGTAGGGCTGCCGCTCGGGCTGCGGGGCCAGGGTCGCCGCCGGGCGGTACTCGACCTCGGCCTGGTACTCGGCCGGCGTGGCGACGATCTTCGCCTTGCCCACGACGAGGTGCCAGGTGCCCGCCGGCAGCGGCCCCGCGACGTAGCAGCGCGAGGCGGCCTTCTCGTTGATGATGACCGCCTCGTCGAGGCCGCCGCCCCAGCCCCGAAAGCCGTTCGGGTCGTAGACGCCCCAGTCGATGACGTTCGCCGCGACGGGGTTGACGTGGCGGATTTCGATCTCGACCGTGCCCGCCGGCACCGTGAAGGGCACGAGCACGTGGTCGGGCTCGGCGGCGTCGAGCTCTCCCTGAAGCAGCTCGACGTTCTGGGCCCGCGCGCCGGGCGCGAAGGCCGCCGAGGCAAGAACGAGCGCGGGCCCGAGCGCCCGGGCGAAGGTTCGCATCGGGGCATCGTACACCCCCACGCCCCCTCCATCGACGGAGGCTCGCCCCCGAGGTGCGGGGCCGAGAGTCGACGCCTCGCAGCATTTCTGAGCCCGCCCTCGCCCCCCGCCCCGGGGCGACGGCGGGCGCGCGCGCCCTCTACTCGACGACGCCGGCCGCCTTCTGAATCGCCTCGCGAATGCGCTGGTAGGTGCCGCAGCGGCAGACGTTGTTCGCCATGCCCTCGTCGATCTGCCGGGCGCTCGGCCGCGGGTGCTTCGCCAAGAGCCAGGCGGCCTGCATGATCTGCCCGGGCTGGCAGTATCCGCATTGGGCCACGTCGGCCTCGAGCCAGGCCCGCTGCAGGGGGTGGCGCCCCTCGGGCGAGAGGCCCTCGATGGTCACGACCTTGCGCGGGCCGAGCTCGGCCGCGCGCACCTGGCACGCGCGCACGGCCTCGCCCTCGACGTGCACCGTGCACGCGCCGCAGACGCCGACGCCGCAGCCGAACTTGGCGCCCGTCAGCCCCAGCACGTCGCGCAACACCCAGAGCAGGGGCATGTCTTCGGGCACCTCGACCTGCCGCAGCGCGCCGTTCACCCAGAGAGAAATTGCCGTCACGATACGCCCTCCTTGCTTCCGACCCTTCCGAACCCGCCCGCCCGCTACCGCCGCCCCGCCGCCGGCCACGCGACGTCCGCCGCCCCCAGGGGCAGCCTCCGCACCCTTCGCCCCGTGGCCGCGAAGAGCGCGTTGAGAAACGCCGGCGCCACGAGCGGCACCGCCGGCTCGCCCAGCCCCACCGGCGGCGCCTCGCTGGGCAAGAGCAGCGTCTCGACCTTCGGCGCCTCGCCCAGGCGCAGCACCGGGTAGTCGGCGTAGGTGCTCTGCTCGACGCGCCCCGCGCGCAGCGTGATCTGCGACCAGAGGGCCGAGAGGCCCCAGACGACCGACCCCTCGATCTGGGCCCGCGCCCCCTGCGGGTTGACGATGACGCCCGCGTCGACCGCGCACACGACGCGCCACGGGGCGAGGCGCCCGCCCTCGCCCGGCGCGAGCTCGATCGCGAGGGCGGCGTAGGTGTGCCCGTCGTAGACGTTGCACGCGAAGCCGCGCCCCCTGCCCGCGGCCCCCGCCCCGGGCGGGCCCAGCGCCCGCGCCGCCGCCTCGAGCGCCGCCGCGAGGCGCGCCGGGTCGACCTCGACCTGGTCGCGCCCGCCCCGGAAGGCCGCCCGCGAGCGCAGCCGCCGCAGCCGGAACGCGAGGGGCTCTTCGCCCGCCGCGAGCGCCACCTCGTCGACGAAGCACTCGCGCGCGAACACGTGCGAGACGTTGGCCACGCCCCGCCAGGGCCCCACGGGGGCGGGCAGCGGCACGTGGGCGAGGCCCGCCGCCGAGGCCGCGGCGTCGTAGGGCGAGTCCCAGGCGCCCGAGAGCGCGCCGCGCAAGAGCTCGTCGCTCATCGGCTGGCCGAACGCGAGCGGGGGCGAGGTCAGCGCCGCCACCTGCCGCAGGCCCACCACCCGCCCCGCGGCGTCGAGCCCCGCCTCGAGCCGGTGCAGCGACGCGGGGTGGAAGCGGCCCTGGTGTAGATCATCCTGGCGGGTGAAGAGCACCTGCGCGGGGCGCCCGATCGCCTTCGAGACCTCGACGGCCTCGAGCGCGAAGGCCGGCTCGCTCTTCTGCCCGAAGCTGCCGCCGATGAGCGGCACGTGCACGACGACCTTGTCGGCCGGCACGCCGAGCAGCTTCGCCGCCGCCTCCTGCAGGCGGTTGGGCCCCTGCGTGCCCGCCCAGATCTCGCAGCCCCCCTCGCGCACGCGCGCCGTCGCGTTGCGGGGCTCGAGCGGGGCGTGCGCCTGGTACGGGTAGGCGTACTCGGCCCGCACGCGCCGCGCGGCCCGGCCGATCGCCTCGGCGGCGGCGGCCCCCTCGCCGAGCCAGGCGACGGGGCCCGCGTGCGCGCGCCCGAGCTCGCGCCACGCGTCGGCCGAGCCGTGCTCGCGGTGCGGGCCCTCGTCCCACGCGATCGTGGGCTCGAGCGCCGCGCGCCCCGCGATCGCCGCCCAGGTCGTCGCGCCGACGACCGCGAGCCCCGCGCCGATCGGCACGACGGCGAGGACGCCCGGCACCCGCCTCGCCTCGGCCTCGCTCCAGCGCGCCGCCTTGCCCCCGAACACCGGGCAGCGCGCGACGACCGCGAAGGCCTGGCCCTCGACCCGCACGTCGGCGCTGAAGGTCGCCGCGCCGCGCACGATCGCCGGGCCGTCGACGCGCGCGAGATCGCGGCCGACGAGGCGCAGCTCGCGCCGCGGCTTGAGCCGGGGCGCCTCGGGCACGGGCAGCCTCGACGCCTCGGCCACGAGCTCGCCGTAGCCGAGACGGCGCCCCGTCGGCCCGTGCACCACCGCCCCCTGCTCGCCGCGGCACTCGCCCGCGGGCGCGCCCCAGCGCGCCGCGGCCGCCGCGATCAGCACCTCGCGCGCCGCCGCGCCCGCGCGCCGCAGCGGCTCCCAGAGGGTGCGGAGGCTGCGGCTGCCGCTGGTGCCCAGCTCGCCGAACGCCGGCCCCGGCGAGGCCTGCTCGACCGTCACCTGCGCCATCTCGACCCCGAGCTCGTCCGCGACGATGGCGGGCAGGGCCGTACGCACCCCCTGGCCCATCTCGGACTTACCTACCGTCACCGTCACCCGGCCATCTTGGCCGACCCGCACCCAGGCATTCGGGCGGAAGGCTCCGGGCGGCTGAGGCGCGTCCGGGGCGCTAGGCCGCCCGGGCCGCTCGGTGGCCCGGCAGGCGACGACGAGGGCGCCCCCGAGGCTGACGCCGTAGGCGAGAAAACGACGGCGGGAAGGGGCGGCGCGCATGGTTTAGGGGGGCGCGCCGGGCTTTCGGGCCGGTCACGCCAGGGCAGACCCTAGCGTCCGGGCGCCGCCCGGTCGGGCCCGAATCGGCGAGCGGTCGGCCCGGCGGGCCGAGCGGCGCGGGGGGGGCGATCGGCGGCCCGACCGAGTCCGGTCAGGGGGGCGGCGGGCGGCCAGGCGGAGTCCGGTCCGGGGGGCGGCAGGCGTTTTCTGGTCGCGGGAGACGGAGCGTGCCAAAGTTTTGCTCCCGCCCCCTCGCCGCTCCTCGGCGTCAGCGCGGCGGGAGGGGGGCCTCTCGAGCGAACGCGGCATGGGCCAAAGCAAGACACCGGGGGGGGTCGACTTCGGTGCCGTCTTCGAGCACTCACCCAACCCTTACATGCTGCTCGACCGCGAGCTGCGCTACGTCGCCGCCAACGCCGCCTACCTGCGGGCGACGCGCAGCGAGCTCGGCGCGCTGATCGGGCGGCGCATCTTCGACCTGTTCCCGCACGACCCCGGCTCGCCCGACAACGAGAGCGCGCGCCAGCTGCGCGACTCGTTCGAGCGGGTGCTCGCCACGGGCAAGCCCGACGTGCTCGCGCTCATCACCTACCGGGTGCCGCGGGCGCCGGACGACCCGAGCACGCTCGAAGAGCGCCACTGGAGCGCGACGCACACCCCGATCTTCGACGAGCGGGGCCGGGTGGCGTTCATCCTGCAGCATACGGTCGACGTCACCGAGCTGCACGAGCGCCGCGACGCCTCGCGCCGCCGCGAGTCCGAGCGCCCGGGCGAGGCGTCGGGGTCGCAGATCGAGGCCGACGTGCTCGACCGGGCGCGCCACGTGCAGGAGGCGAACCTGCTGCTCGAGGCCGAGCGCCGGCACCTGCGCCGCCTCTTCGAGCAGGCCCCCGGCTTCGTGTGCTTTCTGCGCGGGCCCGAGCACGTCCTCGAGCTCTGCAACCAGGCCTACGACCAGCTCATCGGGCACCGCGCCCTGCTCGACCGGCCGCTGCGCCACTCGATGCCCGAGATCGTGGGGCAGGGCTACTTTCAGCTGCTCGACAAGGTGTTCACGACGGGCCAGCCCTACGTCGGCCGGGGCCTGCCCGTGCACCTGCAGCGGCAGGCCGACAGCACCCTCGAAGAGCGCTACGTCGACTTCGTCTACCAGCCCATCTTCGACCCCGAGGGCAAGGTCACCGGCATCTTCGTGCTCGGCAACGACATCACGGTGCAAAAGCGCCAGGAGGTCGAGAAGGCCGCCCTGCTCAAGCGCGAGCAGGCCGCGCGCGCCGAGGCCGAGCACGCCAACCGGCTCAA
>DASTPP010000177.1:0-10777 GCA_035762175.1 Polyangiaceae bacterium
CCTCCCCCTCGACGAGGGCGAGGGCCTCGGCGAGCGCGGCCGCCGTCTCGTCGCGCTTCTCGCGCAGCGGGCGCATCTGCTCTTCGGGCGCGCGCTCCCCTTCGCCGATGCGCACGGCCTCGGCGAACAGGTCGGCCCGAAAGCGAATGCGAGCCATCAAGTCGCCGGCGACGGCCCGAGCGAGCCTCGGGTTGCCGAAGACGCCGCCCACCTCGCAGCCGGCCAGCGCCCCGAGCCTCTTCAGCTGCTCGGGCTTCACGGCCACCTCCAGGCCCAGTAGAGCCCGACGCCGACGGCGAGGGGCAGGAGCGCCACGAAGAGCGCGGCGGTGAGGAGGGGGCTGCCGACGTTGCGCATCACCGGCCCTCGCTTTCGTCGGCGTCGTCTTCGCCCTCGCCCACCGGGTACGCCTCGTCGGCGAAGGGCGAGCAGCCGTGGCACAGCTCGCGATCGACGGTCTCGACGCCGAGACCGTCCTCGCCCGGCGAGAGCGTGACGTACTCCCACATGCGGGCGTCGTAGCCGCCGCACCTGTTGCACTCGCGCGCCCCGAGCACGACGTAGAAGGCACGCCACCCGCTGGCCTCGTTCGGCGCCCCGTCGGCGCCGTCGACCACGTCCTCGACGTTCTGCAGATCGGGCCGGTGCGTCATGGCTGCGCCGCCCCTTCCGCCGCGATGGCTTCGCGCTCGGCGTCGTCCCCCAGCGCCCCCTCGCGGAAGCCCAAGGCGTCGGGCTCGCCGGGCCCGGGCAGCGCGGGGGCGAGCTCGTAGCCCGCCGCCTCGGCGCACGGCCGGCAGAGGTGGCGCTGCATCTGCCCCGCAATCGAGTCGTAAAAGACCGCCGGCGCGCCGCAGGGGCAGGCCGCCGGGGGCACGTGGGCCGCGGGCGACGGGGGCGGCACGTCGGCGCCGGGCGGCCTCGCGAGCGCCGCCGAGAGCGTCGGGATCGCGTGCCAGAGCGGCGACGACTTCTTCATCTTCTCGACCGTCGGGGCCCACGACGGGCCGAGCCTCCGGGCGAGCCGGTCGATCTCCGCGTCGGCGTCGCCGCGCGCCCGCCAGGCCCACTCGATGGCGTCGCGCAGGCGCGAGACCGCGTCGCCCGCCCAGCCGCCCTCGCCGGCCCACGCGAGCAGGGCCGTCCGCACGTCGGCGCGCCGCACGGCGAGGCCCCGGTCCCGGAGCACGTCGAGGCCCATCAGGGCGTACTCGAGGTGGCCCCGGAGCCCCCGGGCTTCGGCCTCGAGCTCGGCCCTCGCGGGGTGGCTCGCGCGCACGGCCTCGACGCAAGGCCCGCACCACCTCGCCCCGTCGAAGGCGACGCCGCGGCAGCGGGCGCAGGTGAACTCGGCCCGGACGGCCTCTCGCGCCGCCTCGACGCAGCCCGCGCAGGCGGGCACATCCTCCCGACCCCGCACCGTGCGGCGGTCTGTCGTGGGCGTGCCGCACCGAAAGCAGGGCGCGGCGTCGGCCTCGGCGCTCTCGGCCCGGCCGAGCGGCAGCCCCCAAGGGTTTTGCGGGTCCTTCGGCGGGCTCGCGGCCGGCCCCTTCGCGGGGGCCGGCGCGGGCGCCTCGGGCGCGCGGGGCTGCGAGTCGGCGGCGAGGACGGCGGGCTTCGGGGCGACGGTCTCGCGCACCCGGGCGAACGCGGCGCGCAGCCGCTCGACGAACTTGTCGGGCTCCTTCGCCGCCCACTTGATAAGGTAGACCTGCAGCGCCTCGCGCGAGCTCTCGCCGAGCGCCTTCGTGGTGACGCGCTCGGGCAGCGCGTCGGTCGCGGTGAGGAACTTGTCGATCGCCTCGGCGGTCTGCCCCATCGCGGTCGCGCTCCTTCGCGGCGGCACCTGCCCGCCCCGGGGCACCCTCGCCTCGCTGTGCTGCCCGGCCGGCATCAGGCCGCCCCCTTGCCGCCCGGCGCGGGCGCCGGCGTCGCCGCCTGCGCGACCGACGAGGCGACCCCGGGCTGCGAGCCCGCGGGCCACGCGGTCGGCTGCGGCACGACCGAGAGCGGCACCTGGCCGGCGAGGCGCTTCGGCCGGGGGGCGCCCTTCTTCTCGGCGGCCTCGCGCCGCCGCGCCGCTTCCCGCTCGAGGTGCGGCGCCATCTGCGTGACGGCGTCGTCGGCGTACGCCCAATTGTGTTTCTTCAGCACGCCGTTGACGCGCACCTCGGTCCACGCCCCGAGCCCCTCCTTGCCGAAGATGCCCAACTCGCGGGCGAGCTTGCCGACGTACTGCCCGGACACGCCGTAGGCGTGTCCGATCGACTCGGCCGAGCTGAGGCCGGTCGTGTCGACGGGCACGGTGATGACGGCGCTCTGCCCGGGCTTGAGCCCCGCGATGGCCGGCGGAAGAGCCGCCGGCCACGACATGCCCTCGACGGGCGCCGTCACGTCGTAGCCCGAGGCCTTCTTCGCGAGTTCGGCGTACTTGAGGCTCGCCGCCTCGTCGGTGAGCTTGCCCGTCTTGAGCGCGAGTTCGATCGAGCGGCCCGCCGCGCGCACCGCCGCGTCGGGCATCAGGGGCGGCGCCGGCGGGGGCTCGGCGGCCGGGGCCTGGCGGGGCAGCTCGCCCCGGCGCGCCGCCACGAAGACCTTCACGATGGCCTGCGTCGCCTGCACCGCCACCCGGGTGCGCAGGCGCGTCAGCACGACGAGGGCCGCCGCCTCGTTCAGGTAGTAGACCTCCCCGTCGCGCTCGGCGCCCGAGCCGATGGCGATGGCCTCCCGCTCGAGCCACGCCCGGGGCTTGTCCGGCGCCTCGGGACCATCGCGCAGCTCGGCGCGATGGTCCGCGCGGTTGTCGACGACGGCGACGGCCCCGTCGTCGGCCGCCTGCCGGATGGCCCGGCGCACGTCGCGGGGCCGGGCGAGCCCCGCGCGCTCGCCGAGGTCGAGGTCTCTGACCCGGGGCTCGCCCCCGTCGACCCGGAGCGTCCAACCGTCCAAAACGATTTGATTCGACATAGGGACCTCTCACGGCCCCGACCCCAGGCCGGCGCGGTCGCGCGAGCTCTGGGGCGGGGCGGCCGCGCCGGGGCGGCCCGGCGGGCAAGCCGATAAGGGGTTGAAGTTCCCGGGCACGAGGTACTTGTCGAGCAGGCACCCGGGGCAGGTGAGCTCGGCCGCGTACACGAGGCGGTTGGCCCCGTGGCCGTCGGGCCCGACGTGGAAGCCCACGACGCGGCCGGGGAACGCCCCCGGGCTCGTCGGGCCGGTGCCGGGCGCGCACCCGCTCGCCGTCGGCACGCACCCGTTCATGTCGTAGACCACGATCGAGCCCGCGGCCGACTCGGGCGAGCCCGGCAGCGTGTCGCACGTGTGCGAGCCCGAGCCGACGTCGGCGATGCGGCAGTCGGCGTCGGCGAGGATGGCCGGCGCGTTGTAGCCCGCGCCGATCAGCTCGTCGGCGGTGTTGGTCTGCGCCGTGAGCGCGCCCTTGTTCGTGTTCCAGCGCACCAGGAAGTGCTCGTCCGAAGCCGCCACGCCGTCGGCGCGCAGCCCGAGCTGCGCGACCATGAAGCCCGAGCCGACGTCGAGCCCCTCGGCGACGACCGGGTAGCCGTCGCCCGAGGCGACCGGCCCCGCGGTCGAGCAGGCCTCGGACGGGTAGGCGTCGAACACCACCCAGCTCTTCTTGCCCTTCACCTGCGTGCGGCAGTGCGCCGGCACGAGCACCTTGTTGTCGCGGGTGACCAGGGTGGCCGTGCATTCCTTGCCCGTGTCGCCCCGGACCCACGTGGCGGTGGTGTCGGCGATGGCCTCGACGAGCACGCCGTCGTCGCCGCACTCGGGGTGGCGCAGGCCGTTCGGCCCGACGACGACGCCCGGGGTCGGCCCGGCCGGCGCCCCCGGCGCCCACGGGTCGGCGTGGGCGCCGAGCGCCGCCGCCGACTCGCCCGCGCCCGCCGGCGCATCGCCCCCCTCGGCGCACGCCCCGAGGGCGAGCGCCATCCCGACAACCGCCGCGTAAATCGATTTGAACATGCGTAAAATCCTCCCCAGTCGGTGAACTGCGTCCCGAGCCGCCCGTTGCGCACCGCGCGGGCCGGCGGCCGGCGCCTCGGCGAGGCGCCCGGCGTCGGCCGGCGCGTCAGTCTTCGGGCGCGGGGAAGAGCACCCAGACGGCGTAGCGGCCGCTGTGCACGTCCGGCTCGAGCCGCTCGAGCCGGACGTCCGACGCGCCCGGGTCGGCGAGCCGCTCGGCGAGCGCGGCGCGCGCCTCGTCCTCGCCCTCGTAGGGGCGCCCGAGCCTCGAGCCGCCCGACGTCCAGTAGAGCCAATACGTGGTCTTGGTGATGAGCATCGCCGCCTCCCGTCCCTTCGTTCCCCGGCGCCTCGCGCGCCGACCTCCGGCCCCGGCGAGGGGCCCGCGGTCGACGGGCGAGGCGTCAGCCCTCGGCCGCCCAGGCGAGCGGCGCCTCGCCCTCGGGCTCGGGCGGCCTCGAGCGGTTGACGCGCCAGGCGATGGCGTCGCCGCCGGCGCAGAGCGCGAGGCCGGCGGCGAGGGTGGCCCAGCTGCCGACGCGCGCCCCGAGGGCCGCGAGCGACCAGCCGGCCGCGAGCAGGGCGAGGCGCAGGGCGAGCAGGCCGCGGAGCGTCACGACCCCGCCTCCAAAAGCAGGACCGCGCCCGCGAACGCGCCCCAGCAGTCGACGTCGGCCGCGCCGGCGGCCGCGGCCGCCTCGTAGGCGCGCTCGCCCCGCGCCGCCGCCGGCGCCGGCGTGCCGAAGGCGTTGCGCCCGTCGAGCCCGATAAGGGCGCCCGCGACCGCGCGCCGCGTCTCGAGCGGGCCGAAGCCCGCCGCGCGGCCCGCGGCGTAGACGTCGCGGGCGAAGGCCCCGAGCGGGCTCAAGGCGCGCCCCCGTCCCGGCCCGAGAGCACCGCGTCGGCGAAGCCCGACCAGCCCGCGCCGTCGGCGAGCGCGCGCTCACCCCGCAGGGCCGCCTCGCCCAGGTGGTCGGCGAGAAGGCCGGCCGAGCCAAGCAGGGCGCCGGCGGCCGCGAGCCGGGCGTAAGCGGGGGCCTGGCCCGACGCGCGCGACGCCCAGTAGACCGCCGCGCAGAAGAGGCCCTCGCGCGTCACGCCGCACCCCCGACCATCTCGGAGGCGAGCGCGCCGCCGTACGCGTCGCAGTCGTCGCGCTCCTCCGCCCCCGGGCGCGAGGGCCCGAGCGTCGCGGCGACGCGGCGCAGGTGCTCGCGGCCCACCACCAGCTCGCGCGAGGCCTCGCGCGTGAGCGCGTCACGGTGCAGGCAGCGGCGCATCTCGAGCGCCGCCGTCTCGACGCCGGCCGCGAGGGCGCACCCGCCCGCGCGCCGGGCGAGCCGCGCCGACGCCGCCCGCCGTTCCTGGCGCGCGAGCGCCCGCCCCGTCTCGGCCGACGACGCCGGCCTCCCCCCCTTCCCGACACCCTTCAGAAAAACCGTCTTTGCCATCGCGCTCCCCGTCTGACGAGAACACTAGTCGCGACGAGAGAACGTGTCAAGCTGGACTGAGTGAAATACTAGACAGTCGCAACCAAGCGCCACACACCTGAACGCCCGCATAGCGGGTCGGGCTCGGGCGTCGAGCGACAGGCGCCCCCTTATCGAGGGGGGCGACAGCCGAGGGGGCTAGGCGGGCCCGCTCGCGACTTAAACTTCGTCGCGGAATGGGGGCGCCACTAGGAAGTGGTCGTCGCCGCCCGGCGCGTCGCTCGCGCGCGAACATGCCGACCATCCACCTGAAGACACTCGGCCGCTACTGCCACAAGGCGCACGCCCACGCGACTTCGAGGCTCAAAGGCACTGAACCGCGACGTCGTTCCCTGGCGAGGTGTAGCCGACGAGCTGCCCCGCCGTGCAGCCGAACGTCGCGGGCCCGAGCGTCGAGCAAACCTTGCCGCCCGGAAACGTGTTGGCTCCGTCGACCTCGAGCTTCGTCGCACCGGCCTTCAGGCTCGCGCCGCAGACGACGGCGCCGCCAGAGCCCGTCAGCGCGGCCGAGAATGAATTGCCTTGGAGCGATACGCCGGAGAAAGCGTCGGCGAGCGAGTCGCCCTCGCCGTTCAAGTTGAGCGAGACGAGGTTCTTCTCGAAGGCGCACGCCTTGATGACTACCTGCCGACTCTGCCGAACCTCGACGGCGCCCGTGCCCGTCAAACCGTTGCTCGCCGCGTTGCCCCGGAAGGTGCCCCCCTCGAGCAGAGTCGCCGCCAGGCCGCCTGTACCCCGCTCGACCAAGACGCCCGCGCCAGCCGTCGTGCCCTCGACGACGAGGCCCGCCTCGCCGGCGCCTGTCATCGTTAGCGCCGCGTCAGGGCCGACAACCACGCCGCGTGCGTTGCCAGCCAGCAGTACGGGCGCCTTGGCCGAGCCGGCTACCGTGGCCTTCGCCTCGCCGGTCAGCTCGAGCGCAAGCGTAGCCGCCTTGATGGTCAGCGGCCCGGCGAGGGTCACGCTCCCCGAGCTCGCGGCCACCCCCTTGGCCGCGCCGGCGCCGTCGAGCGCGAAGCCCTTCAGGCTCGAGCCGTCGGCGAGCGTGACGAGCGGGGCGCCCGCGACGGGCGCCGCCACCTCGAGCGCCACCGGCTTCGTCGGGTCGGCGGCCCGCCCCTCAAGCGCGAGCCCCGCGCCGAGAGCGACGGGCGCGGGCGCCTCGGCCGAGTCGGCGAAGACGAGCACGCTCTTGGTCTCACCCGCGATGGCGGCGAGCGCCGGGCCGAGAGCCCGGAAGTGGCATGCTCGTTCGGGCACCCCGCTCGGCTCTCGGCCGTCGGCGACCACGACCAGCGTCGCCGTCGAGCAGCCCGCCGACGGCGCGGTGCAGTCGCCCCCGACGCACAGCGAGCCCACCCCCTCGCCGGCGGCGCATGCCGCGTCCGACGCGCAGGCCCCCCCGCCGCCCGAGCCCCCGCCGCCGAGCCCCGACGAGCCGCCCGCGCCGGCGCCCGAGGCGCCGGCCGGGCCGCCACCTCCGCCGCCCTCGCCCGAGGCGCCGGCCGAGCCGGCCCGGGGGCATTCGGGGTCGTTGGGGGCGCGCCGGCACACCTCGGCTTGGTCGACGAAGTAGCCCGACGAACAGGCGCCCGCCGCCGCGATAGCGGCGGCACTCGCCAGGCCCCGAAGGCGGGGCCTCAAAACGCCCCCCCGACGCCGAAGACAAATCCGCCCGCAAGGGGCGCGGCTCCGCCCACCACCCGCGGCCGGCGCTTCACCGTCAAGGCGTAGGTGGCGAGGCCCGCCCCCGCCGCGAGGCCGACGCCGAGCGAAATGGCAGCGAAGGTGCCGTAGCGGTCGGCGCGGTCGACGGCGCCTTGCTGCCTCAGCGGGCAAGCCCGCCCGTAGCACCCGTCGCCGAGATCGCCGAGCTCGCTTCGACGTAGCAGGTAGAACGCCCCCGCCCCGGCGAACCCAGCGGCGGCGGTGCCGCCGAGCACCCACGGCCAGGCCGAGGCCTTCGGCCGAATCGTAACCGGCGGCGGGTCGGCGACGCGTACGGGCGGGGGCGAGGGCGGCGGCGCTACCGGCTCAAGCATCGCCTCGGCGCGCCCGCCGGGCGTGACGGCGGCCCGGGCCCGGGCGACGACGCGCGGGCCCTGCCGCACCTCGATCTCGTGCCCGCCGGCGGGCAGGGTCAGCTCGAGCCCGGGCGAATACGCCCCCTCGGCGCGGCCGTCGACCCAGAGCTCACCCGAAGCCTCGCCCGACACGGTCAGGTCGCCGACCTTGTCGGGCCGCACGAGCTTCGCGTAGAGGCGCGCCGCGACGCGGTCGCGCGCGCCCTCGTCGTAGGGCAGCTCGGCGGCCCGGTCCCCTTCGCCCTCCCGCCACAGGTGCAACCGCACGACGACCCGCCCCTCGCTCGCCCGCACGAACCCCCAGAAGAAGCGCCCAACGCCGGCGCGCCTGCCGATCCTCTGCAAGCACGCGGGGTCGAAGGCACGCTCGTCGGGCAGGAGGCCGCCGGGCCCGCCGAGCTTGCACCGGGCCTCGCGGGCCTCCGAGGCAAGGGGGCCGGCCAGGACATTGAGCGCGAAGTCGGGGCCGTCGAGCACGACCTGCCGGAGCGCGTTCGTCATCGCCTTCGCGGGCAGGTCGCTGTCGAGGTCGGAGGCGAGCGCGAAGACGACGGCGGGCTCGACGCCGTGGCCCATCGGCAGGGCTCCAGCGGGCCGAGCCGCGAGAACGAGCGCCAAGGCGAGGGCGGCGGCCGCGCTCCTCATCGCATCCCCGCGAACCGCTTGAGGTAGCCGCGGGCGCGCTCCCGACACGCCCGGTCGCCGGCGTCGTCGCACAGCCACGCGAACTCGCGCGCGTCCTCGATCGTGCCCCGCCCCGCCCTCAGTCTGGCTTCGAGCTCGGCTCGCCGGTCGGCTTTCGCCCGCGGAGCGCTCGGGTGTGGGACGGACGAGGCCTCGGCCGTCGGCACCTCGGCCGTCGGCACCTCGGCCGCCACCGCCGCCGACCCGGGCGGCAGCGCCGCGGCGGCGGGCCGCTCGGGCGCGGGCGCCCTCGGTTCGGCGGCGATGGGGGCGGAGGCCCGCGGCGCGAGGGCCGTCGCGCCCGCGAGCGCCGACGCCGCCGAGCACGCCACCACCAGCACGACGTGCGCCGCGACGCCGGGCCGGGCCGCGGGGCGCGCTGGCGCGGGCGTGGGCCGGGCGCCGGCAACGTCGAAGCCGCCCCGCAGGCAGGCCCAGTGCAGATCGAGGGCGAACTCCCTGGCCGTCTGATAGCGCTGGTCGGGGTCCCGCGCCGTCGCCCGGTCGAGCACGGGGCGCAACACGTCGGGCACGAGCGGCGCGCCCGGGCCGTCATAGGGCGTCGGGAAGCCGCGCCGCCGGAGCCAGGCCACGTATTGGTCGTCGCCGCAGTGGGCGAGCGGCAGTCGGCCCGTGAGCAGTTCGACGAGCACGACGCCCGCCGCGTAGAGGTCGGCCCGGCGGTCTGGCGCCGCGCCCGCGAACAGTTCAGGGGGCAGGTAGCGCGTCGTGCCGAGGGCCCGGCTGCCGCCGGTCGAGAACCCGAGCGGGGTGAACCTCTCGTCGCCGTCGGGCACCTTGACGAGGCCGAAGTCGAGCAAGATGAGCAGGCCGTCGGCCCGCAAAAACAGGTTGGCCGGCTTGACGTCGCGGTGCACGAGCTCGGCGGCGTGCACGGCGTCGAGCGCCTCGAGCGCCTGCGAGCCGAGGCCGCAGGCGAGCGGGGGCGCGAGCGGGCCCCGGCGCACCAGCTCGCGCAGCGTCTCGCCCTCGAGCAGCGGCATCGTGTAGTAGGGCCGGCCGTCGTCGAGCCGGCCGGCCTCCAAGACGCGCACGACGTGCGGGCTCGCGACGGCCGCGAGCGCCTGGGTCTCTCGGACGAGCCGGGCCTCGACGGCGGCGCCGCCGGGCCCGGCGGCGACGGCGGCCGAGACCACCTTGAGCGCGACCCGCTCGCCTGTCGCGGGGTGCTCGGCCTCATAGACCGAACCCATCCCTCCGCGGCCGAGCCTCCGCACCAGCCGGTAGCCGGGGCCCGGCAGCACCGCCCCCGGCTCGTACGAGAGCGACTCAGCCCGCTCGCGCATCGCTTCCCCTCCTTATATGTGCCATCTCAGGCGCTCGCCTTGCCGCGGCCGGGCGCCTTCGTCGGCGCGGACTCCTCGGCCGCCGCGGGGGCGGCCTTGCCCCAGTCGCGATCGACCTCGTCGACCTTCGACTTGAGCTCCTTCGCCTTCGCGAGCCAATCGTCGAAGCCGTAGCCCTCGTACTCGGGCCCGCTCAGGCGCAGCAGTAGCTTCTTGACGCGCGGGTCCAGGTGGGGGCCGAGCACGATGAGCGCGTCCTCCCGGTCCGGGTAGGGGTCGTCACCCGTCCGGCGATAGGCCGAAACGTCGATCTCGCCCGACTCGTGCTTCGTGGCGGGCAGGCCCGCGCCGGGCGAGCCCTTGCCGGTGACTATCCAGTCGGGGTCGACCCCGGCCGCCTCGGCGATCTTGCGCAGGGAGTCGGCCGACGGGCCCCGCTTGTCGATCTCGCCGCGGAGCAGGGCGCTCAGGTAGGTGCGGGAGAAGCCGGCCTTCTTCGACAGGTCCCCCATAGAGAGCCCGGAACTTTCGTGGGCGAAGCGAACACGGGGCATCCAATCGTCCTTGGGGGCCATGACGAGCATTGTAGTCATCCAATAGGGACTTAACGCGCCCGCCAGACTTGACAAGTATATTCGTCGACTAGTATACACCTCAGATGCGCGGAGCACAGGGTTCGGCGGGCAGGGTCGGCGAACGCGTCGCCCGGGCCCGCAGGTGGTCGGGCGTCAGTCAGCGGCGGCTCTCGGGGCTCGTCGGCCTATCGCCGACGTACCTCGGGGCCGTCGAGCGCGGCGGCTTCATGCCCGGCACGGGTCCGCTCTTCGCGCTCGCCGACGTGCTCGGCGTCTCGGCTGCGTGGCTCGCGCGCGGGGAGGGCGAAGAGCCAACCCCCGACGTCGTCCGAGCCGCCGTCGCCGCCGCCGAGGCCAAGGCGAAGAAGTCTGGTCGGGCGAAGCGCCACCGCGCGGCCGCCTGAAACACGAGCGCCCCGGGCGGGTGGAGCCGGCCGGGGCGCCTTTTTGCGTGTGCGCAAAGGAGGGAACGATGCGCGATCCGAAGTCTACTCGTGAATTGAGAGAAGGCAAACCCTTCAACCCCGCCGCCTTCGAGGCGCGCGACCGCGCCCTCGGCGGGCTCGAGCGCGACGAGGGCGCCGTCTGCCGCGCCATCGTCGTCGCGAAGAAGGCGCGGCCCGACTCGCCCGCGCTCGACCGGGCCCTCG
>DASTPP010000178.1:0-2446 GCA_035762175.1 Polyangiaceae bacterium
GGCCGCCCGCGGCCGCCGGCGCCCCGGCCTCGCGCGGCCGCCGCGGGGGGCTGCCGGGCGGGGCCGGGCGGTCGAGTGTAAAGACAGATTGACATGACCATGTGTCACTCTGATATTACACCAGTTCGTCGCGGCCGCACGGCGTCGCCCGCCCCGGTGAGGGAGAAAGATCTTGAAACCATGAAAGCATCCGCCTGGTTTCGGACGGCGCTCACGAGCGCGTTCATCTTGCTGATGCTGGCCTCGGCGCACCTCTTCATGGTGGTCGTCAACGCGGCCGAGGGCGCGTTCGACCCGCCGCGGCCGGGCGAGGGCCTGCCGGCGCGCATGGTGACCGACCGCCCGATGGCGGAGGAGCTGGCGGCGGCGGTCAACAAGACGAAGGCCCCCGACAAGCGGCGGGTGCTCGAGGCGGCGCTGGCGGAGGAGCGGGCGGGGCGGCCGGTGGCGCTGCGCACGCTGCCGGTCACGCGCTTTCTGGTGGGCGCGATGCTGGGGCTGACGGCGCTCGGGGGGGCGCTGCTCTGGCTGACGTCGCGGCTGCGCGGCGACGCGGCGCAGACGATCGTGGGCATCTTCGGCGGCAACCTGATGTGGACGGGGGGCGTCGAGTACGGGCTCACGATCGCGGCGCGCGAGCTCGGCGTGGGCAAGGCGGTGGGGGTGGTCGACGGGCAGGCGGTCGCGATCTACGGCGAGTACGTGCTGCTCAAGCACACCTGGGGCCTGCTCGCGCTGGTGCTGGGGTACCTGCTCTTTCTCGAGACGTCGCGCTGCCCGCTCTTCGTGTGGTGGCGCAAGAACGTGCCGACGATGCGGGGGCCGGTCGTCTCGGGGCGCATCGACAACTACGGGCCGCGCAGCGGGTTCCAGTACGCGACGACCGTCTGGGGCTTCTACCTGCTCTTGCTGTGGGCGTACGACGAGCGGGTCTTCGGGGTCTACTCGCTCGCGACGAAGGCGGTGATGGCGCTGTCGATCGCGGGGGCGATCTACTGCGTGCGGCGGCTGCACCAGCAGCCGGGCTGGGGGGCGGCGGTGCGCTACGCGATCGGGGCGATGATCGTGGTCTGGACCCCGGTCGAGATCGCGGGCAAGTGGGGCCTCTTGCGCGAGCCGTGGCTGCTCTTGCGGCCCGACACGCTGCTCGTCTTCTTCGGCGGCCTCGCGGCGGGCACCTGGGCGCTGTGGCGCGCGCAGCGGCGCCGGCTGCGCGCCCTCGCGCGGGCCTCGGCCGAGCTGGCGGGCGCCCCGGCGGGCGCGGCGTTCGCGGGGGCGCCGGGGCCCGACGCGGTCTTGTCGAAGCTGGCGCGCGAGGGCAAGGCGTCGACGGTGGGCGCGGCGGCATGAGCGCCGCGGGGTCGGCCTTCGGCGGGGCGGTGCGGGCGTGACCCCCTTTCCCTTTTCGGCCATCGTCGCGCAAGACGACCTGAAGCTCGCCCTGCAGCTGGCGGCGGTCGACCCGGCGGTCGGGGGCGTGCTGGTGTTCGGCGACCGGGGCACGGGTAAGTCGACGGCGGTGCGGGCGCTGGCGACGCTGCTGCCGCCCATCCGGGCGGTCGCCGGCTGCCCCTACCGGTGCGACCCGGCGGGCGATCTCGCGGCGTGCCCGGCGGGCTGCGGGGCGCCCGGCCGCGAGGCGCGGGCGGCCGCCGTCGAGGTGCCGGTGCCGGTGGTCGACCTGCCGCTCGGCGCCACCGAAGACCGCGTCGTCGGCGCGCTCGACCTCGAGGCGGCCCTCGCCCGGGGCGAGCGGACGTTCGAGCCGGGCCTGCTGGCGCGCGCCCACCGCGGCTTTCTCTACATCGACGAGGTGAACCTGCTGCCGGACCACCTCGTCGACCTGCTGCTCGACGTGGCGGCGTCGGGCGAGAACGTCGTCGAGCGCGAGGGCGTCAGCGTCCGGCACCCGGCGCGCTTCGTCCTCATCGGCAGCGGCAACCCCGAGGAGGGCGAGCTGCGGCCGCAACTGCTCGACCGCTTCGGGCTCTCGCTCGACGTGAAGACGCCCGGCGACGTCGCCGTGCGGGTCGAAGTGGTCAAGCGGCGCCTCGCCTACGAGCAAGACCCGCGGGCGTTCGCCGCGGCCCACGCGGCGGAGGGCGCGGCGTTGACGGCGGGGCTGCGCGACGCGCGGGCCCGGGTGCGCGAGGTGGCCGTCCCGGACGCCGCCGTCGGGCGCGCGGCCGCCCTGTGCAGCGCGCTCGGCACCGACGGCCTGCGCGGCGAGCTGACGCTCATCCGCGCCGCGCGGGCGGCGGCCGCCCTCGAGGGCGGCGCCGAGGTGAGCGACCGCCACCTGCGCCGCGTGGCGGCGCTCGCGCTGCGCCACCGGCTGCGGCGCGACCCGCTCGACGAGGTGGGCTCGGCGGCCCGGGTCGAAGGGGCCGTCGCGCGGGTGTTCGGCGCATGAGCGGCGGGGGCGCCGGCGCGTGGGCCGACGCGG
>DASTPP010000179.1:0-7626 GCA_035762175.1 Polyangiaceae bacterium
CCCCGCCCCCGCCGCCCGCGCCGCCCGCAGCCCCGCCCCCGCCGCCCGCGCCGCCTGCGCCGCCCGCGCCGCCCGCGCCGCCCGCACCACCCACGCCGCCCGCGCCGCCCCCGCCGCCCGCGCCACCCACACCGCCCAAGCCGCCCGTGCCGCCCGCCGCACCTCCCGCGCCGCCCAAGCCGCCCGTGTCGCTGCCCCCCGCGCCGCCCGTGCCACTGCCGCCCGTGCCCGCCGTCGGCGGCCCCGACCCGCCCGAGCCGGCCCCGGGCGCCCCGCCTGCCCCACCGAGCCCGTCGCCGGGCCCCAGCGTGCCGTTGCCGGCGGCGTTGCCCGGACCGCCGAAGATCGATGTCTCCCCGTCTCCGCTACAACCCAAAGCTCCGACGCAGCACAGCAAAACAAGCGTGAGGGGATACAACCACATAACCCCCCAGGGTACGTGGCTTTCGTTGGGCTTGGCTACAAGCATTCACAAGAACGCGTCGTTTTCGCCCCGCCCCGCCAGAATCGTCCGCGACCGAAAGTGTGCGTCAGTGCGGGTTAGCACGGCACTCAACCGCCCAAACGGACGAGGGCGGTGCGGCGCCCCCGAGGGAACGCGGGGGCAGCGTTCGCCCCCTCGTGCCGCGCGGCGTCGGGCCGATTCGGAGAGCAAAGGCCGCCCCCCTCGACGGGGGCCGGGCTCCCGCGGGCTCCGCCCCCCAGGCGAGCGAGCGAAGCGGCTCGCGCCGCGGGAGCCCTGCCTCCGGCAGGGCTTTGCGCACCGTTTCCGCGGGCGTTCGCTGCCCCCGCGTTCCCTCGGGGGCGCCGCACCGCCCTCGTCCGCCCGGGTTCAGCGCGCCTTGTGCGCGACGACGATGCGCGCGCGCGCGAGCGGCCCCTCGGCGAAGGGCGCGCTCGCCTCGGGGCGCAGGCCGTGGCACTCGAGCAGTGGGCGCACGTCGGGCCAGAGGAACGTCAGGTAATACATGATAAAAGGCGGCCGGATCAGCGCGTTGCGCACGCGCATCACGGCGTTGAAGCCCCGCAGCACCCAGTAGCTCGCGCTCGCCGCGCTCGGGCGCTCGGCCGTCGCGAAGACGAAGCGGCCGCCGGGGCGCAGGGCGCGGGCGACGCCGGCGACGAAGCGGTCTTCGTCCTCGCGCAAGATGTGGCCGAAGGCCCCCGCGCTCACGACGACGTCGAACTCGCCGTCGAAGGGCAGCGCGAGCGCGTCGCCGCGCACGAGCTCGAGCCTCGCGGGCCCGCCCCCCTCGCCCAGGCGCCGCCGCGCTTCGGCCAGCATGCCCTCGCTCATGTCGAGCCCCACCGCCCGCTCGCGGCAGAGCGGGCGCAGGCGGCGCAGCACCGCGCCGGTGCCGCAGCAGACGTCGAGCCCGGCGCCGACGCTGCCGGGACCGCCGATCGCGCTCACCATCGCCTCGACCACCGGCTCCGGCGTGCGGAAGGGGGTGCGGTCGAATTTCGGCGCGATCAGATCGTAGCCCCGTTCGGTCGACGAGAGCGCCTGCTGCATCAATTCGAAGAAGGTCGGCCCATCGCGGTGGAACACGACCCCGAGCGTAGCGCGGGTGTGGGCCGACGCCGACCATGCTCGCCTGCCCGAACGCCTCATTGTGCGCCTCGGCCGCGGCACTAAGCCTCAGCCCGCCGCGAGCCGGCCGGCGGCCTCGCTCCCGGCCGTCCGAACGCCTGGGCGCGCGTCATCGGCCCGGACGCGCCCTCCGAGGGGGGCTCGGCCCGCGGCGGCGCGCCCTAGCCTCGCTTCGACGCGGGCGTTCGTCGCTCGGAACGCAGCTCGGCGCGGGCGTTCGTCGCTCGGGGCGAAGGGCTCGAGGGCTCTCGGCGGGTCGAAAACGGCGCCAGACAAAAGGGGAAAAGCCCGGAGAAACGATGAGGCCACCGTCTATTTTGCCTCTTCGTTACGAAGTCCGGGCTTCGACTCCAAGAGTTTGCACCTTCCGTGCCGGGCTCGAGGGCCCAGACGCCGGCACGACCCGAGCGGCGCGCGGTCGGGCCGCTCCGACCCCTCGGGCGGGTGTACGGCGGCCTGGTATGCCCCCCGCGGTCTCGGCGCCGCCCCGCTCGAGGCCCCGCCGACAGGACCCTTGTCGAGGTAGGGCTGCGACACCACATCGCGCCTGCCACCGCGTGGCGCCCCCGCTGACGCGCGCGCCCCCTGCGTCGGCCCTCGGCGGGCCTTCGCACTGGCGCCGTCAGCCGCCCGAAACCACCGTTTTTTACGGAGCCGCGCCCCGCACGGAAGGGCGCGGAATGACCAAGCCATGAGCCGAGCCGAATTGACGCGAGACGCCCCCATCCCCAAAGAGTGGACGGTGCGAGAGGCGCGCGACGCCTACCTCGCCGAAAACCAGTTCACGCTCGAGGCCTACGACGCCCCGCGCACCGGGGCGGCCTTCCTCGGCTTCGCGTTCTCGGTGCCCAACCCGCCCAAGCACCGCTGGGGCATCATGCTCCACGATCTGCACCACGTGGCGACCGGCTACGGCACCGACGTCGCCGGCGAGGGCGAGGTCTCGGCGTGGGAGCTCCGCCGCGGCCTGCGCAACCTCGGCCTCTACGTCGGCAGCCTCGTCGTGCTCGGCACGATGGCGGGGCTCATGCGCGCGCCCCTGCGCACCCTGCGCGCCTTCCTGGCGTCGGGCGGCGGCCGGGGCTCGCTCTTCGCCGACGTCGACGAGCGCGCGTACGACGAGCTGCTCGCGCTGAGCGTGGGCGAGCTGCGGGCGCGGCTCGGCATCCCCGAGGGGGGGCTCTCGCGCCACCGGCGGGGGCTGCACTCGCTGGTGCGCGAAGGCGGCGCCCCCGGGCAGGTAGAGGCCGGCGGCGACCCGCTGCGGCCGCTAGCGAGCGGCTGACGCGCGCGGGCGCCCCGTGGCGAGCCGAGCCGCCGCCTCGTGGGCCCGGGCCGCGCCGGACCCGGGCCAGAAGCGCTCGGACAACCCGGAGCGGAACCGGGGTAGAGTGCCGCCGTGCTCCCCCCGCTTGGTGCTTCGACGTCCGTCCGGCGCTTCGGCCTCGCGACGCTCACGGCCTCGTCGGCCCTCGCCTGCGATCAGAAGGCGCCCGAGCCCGCCGCCGCGCGCCCCACCGCCACCCTGGCCGCGCCCTCGGCGCCGCCGACCCCGGTGACGCTCTCGGCGCAGCTCGCGCGGCCCGCCCCCGAGCGGCTCGTCGCGTTCGGCGACGTGCACGGCGACATCGAGGCGGCGCGGCGGGTGCTGCGCCTGGCCGGCGCGATCGACGAGCGCGACCGCTGGGCCGGCGGCAAGCTCGTCGTCGTGCAGACGGGCGACCTCATCGACCGGGGCGACGGCGACCGGGCGGTGCTCGATCTGGTCGATCGACTCGTCGGCGAGGCCAAGGCGGCGGGCGGCGAGTTCATCTCGGTGCTCGGCAACCACGAGCTCATGAACGTCGCGCTCGACTTCCGGTACGTCACGCCCGGCGGCTTCTCGGCCTTCGCCGACGCCACCCCCGGCGCGAGCTCGGCCCGCGCCGCCGCCACCGCCGCCCCCTCGGCCGGACGCGCCACCGCCGCCCCCTCGGCCGGACGCGCCGCCCCCGCCTCGTCGGCCGAGGCCGAGCGCGGCCGCGCCGCCGCCTTCCGCCCGGGCGGCCCCTACGCCCTGCGCTTCGGCGACAAGCCGCTCTTCGTCAAGGTCGGCGACAGCGTGTTCGTGCACGGCGGCGTCCTGCCGAAGCATGTCAGCTACGGCCTCGACCGCATGAACGACGAGGTGCACGCCTGGGTGCTCGGCCGCCGCCCCGAGCCGCCCGGCATCGTCACCGCCGAAGACGGCCCGATCTGGACGCGCGCCTACTCGAACCCGGGCCGCGCCGAGGCCTGCTCACAGCTCAGCGAGGCGCTCGCGAGGCTCGGCGCCAAGCGCATGGTCGTCGGGCACACGGTGCAGCAAGACGGCATCAACGCCGCCTGCGACGGCCGGGTCTGGCGCATCGACGTCGGCCTCTCCCGCTATTACGGCGGCCCCACCCAGGCCCTCGAGATCGGCCCCGAAGGGCCCAAGGTGCTGCGCCAGGACAAGTGAGCGAAGCGGGCAGGGCGCAGGCCCACCGCCCGACCCGCCACGCAGCGCCGCCCGACCGAGCCCGCCGCCCGACCCGCGACGCCGCCCGACCGAGCCCGCCGCCCGGCACGCGGTGCCGGTCGACCCAACCCGACGCCCGACCCGCGACGCGGCGCCGCCCGCTCAGGACGTGGTGCGCCGCCAGGAGGGCGGCTCGATCTTCTTCGGGGCCGGGCAGCGCTCGAGCAGCTTCGGCAAGAGCTCGCGGGCGAGCGCGACCGAGCGGTCGCTGCGCGCGCTGTTGACCATGATGCCGCTGCAGGCCTCGTTGGCCAGCGCGATGGTGAGCAGCGTGTGGGCGTCGACCTCGGCGTTGAAGCGGCTCGCGTAGCGCCCAGAGTAGGCCGCCCGGTCGGCGCAGGCGACCAGCATGCTCGCCCCCCCGGGCAGGTTGACCATCGCGCACGCGACCTGCCCCTCGCGCGCCACGAAGGGCTCGCCCGGCCTCGCCCGCTCGAGCTTGCCGGCCACGATCACCCCGAAGCGCGCGCCGACGAAGGCGTCGAGAAAGCGCCGAAAGCTCTCGGACTCGGCCGCCCCGTCTTGTTGCTCGAGGCAGCCCTCGATAAGGTCAGAGATCGGCGTCGCGCGCTCGGCCATGCCCCACCTTACCACGCGCGCGCCCGCCCCGGGGCGCCATCGCGGCGCGGGGCGGCAGCTCAGCGCAGCGAGAGAACGGCCCCCGCGCGAGCGCAGCCGGGGCGGCATGAGCCGACCCCGGCGCACCTGCCGAGCGCCGGGTCGGTCACGAGACTCCGCTCACGTCAGGGGCCGGGCTAAGCCTCAGCCGGGCCCGCTGTTGTCGCCGTCGCCGTCGCCGTCGCCGTTGTGGTCCGGGTCGAGGTCGTCGGGGATGCCATCGTTGTCGTCGTCCGGATCGTACTGGTTGTCGACCCCGTCGCCGTCGCTGTCAGGGCCCTCGTCGTCGCCGCAGCTGCCCGAGCCGGAGTTGTCGTCGTTGTCGCACTCGCCCTTGTCCGGGTCCTGCGCGTCGGGCACGCCGTCGCCGTCGTCGTCCGCGTCGGCGCCGTCGATGACGCCGTCGTTGTCGTCGTCGTTGTCCGCGCTGTCCGGCGTGCCGTCGCCGTCGCTGTCGAGGTCGTCGTCGTCGTCCTCGTCGTCCTCGTCGTCGTCGTCTTCGTTGACGTCGGGGACGCCGTCGCCGTCGTCGTCGGTGTCGACCGTGTCGGGCAACCCGTCGTTGTCGTCGTCGAGGTCGACCCCGTCGGGCACGCCGTCGCCGTCGCTGTCGGCGTCCTCGTCGTCCTCGTCGTCGTCGTCGCCGTCACCGTCGTCGTCCCAGTCGGGGATGCCATCGTTGTCGTCGTCGGTGTCGTTCTCGTCGGGGACGCCGTCGTTGTCGTCGTCGGCGTCGTCGTGGTTCAAGACGCCGTCGCCGTCGACGTCCTGGGCGGTGGCGGCGCCGTTGCCGTCCTCGTCTTTGTCTTCGTCGCTACACCCGGGGGTGAAGGCGAAGGCCGCGACGGTGACGAGCAACCAGGCGAGGCCGCGCAGGGGGCGGTCGGACGAGGAGGTGCGAAGACGCGAGGCGAGCGACATGGTGATCTTTCTCCTTTGGCGAGCCGGGTCGCCGTCGAGAAACGATTACTTTGGGGGGGAGAAACGCCCGGGCCCGGCGACCCCCGTCGCCGTCCTCGCGCGCTCTTGTCCCTCCTGTGACCCGAGTCGCCTGACCTGATCAGTAAAATCACTCGCCCCTTCACCGCCGCCCCCAGACCCCTTTTTTTCGGCCCGACGGCGATCGCCCCGGCCCCCGGAGGCCGCCCCGCTCGGCGGCCGAGGCTCGGGCGGGCCCACCCGCTGGCCGGGGGCCCCGCGAAGGCAACCCCGCCCGGCGGCCGAGGCCCGGGCGAGCCCAACCGCTGGCCGGGGGCTCCCGCGGGGCAAGCCCGCTCGCCAGCGGGGGCCCGGGCGATTGGCCCGCTCGCCGGCCGGGGCCCGGGCGATTGGCCCGCTCGCCGGCCGAGGCCCTCGGGCGGCTCAGCGCGCCGGCAGGGGGCGGGTGCGGGTCACCTCGAGGCGCGCCTCGATCTCGTCGCGCAGCTCGCGGCGCAGCCCGAGCGCGAAGCTCGCCTCGGCGACCAGAAAGAGGGGGCCGATGAGCAGGCCGATCAGATCGTCGACGAAGGCGGGCTTGCGGCCCTCGAGGGCGTGGCCCACGAACTGAAGCGCCCAGCCGCCGACGAAGAGGCCGGCCGAGCCGAGCAGCCACGAGCCCGTGGGGCCGGCCGCGAGCGAGATGCCCGCCCAGCCGGCCAGGCCGAGCAGCGCGGTCAGCACGGCGCCGTAGCGGCGGTCGAGGGCGAGGTAGAAGCCGGCCGCGGCCGCGGCCACGAAGACGAGCGGCGAGAGCGTGAGGCCGAAGAGCGTAACCGAGGGCCGCGCGAGCAGCGCCGCGGTGCCGACCACAATCAGGGGGATGCCGACGAAGTGCGTGGCCACGTTGCGCGGGTCACGGTGGTACGCAGCATAATTCGAGAGGTGCCGGACGAGCGTCATCATGGGGCCTTCTGCCTTTCTCGCCCGAGTATGGCGGCCGGGCCCCGAAGACTCTGTCGCGCGGGCGACAGATTTGCGAAAAACCCGGGCGGCGATAGGCTTTGTCGCATGCCCGGCGCCGGCCGCTACAAAGAGCTCTTGCGGGCGGGGCGGTGGTTCCGGGCGCTGCCCGGCGAGCTGCAAGACGCGCTCGTCGCGGCGGCCGTGCTCCGGCCGCTCTCGGCCGGCCAGCGCCTCTTCTCACGCGGCGACCCGCCCGACGGGCTCTTCGCCGTGCTCGACGGCGCCATCCGAATCACGGCGTCGACCGAGACCGGCAAAGAGGCGCTGCTCGCCCTGCTCGAAGCCCCCGCGTGGTTCGGCGAGATCGCCGTCTTCGACGGCCGCCCCCGGACGCACGACGCGGTCGCCGACGAAGACGCGCTCGTCGCGCAGGTGCCCCAGCCCGCGCTCGACGCCCTGCTCGAGCGCGAGCCGCGCTACTGGCGAGACTTCGGCCTGCTCGTCGCGGGCAAGCTGCGCCTCGCCTTCGTCGCGATGGAAGAGATCGCCAGCCTGCCCCTGCCCGCCCGCCTCGCCCGGCGCCTCGTCGTGATGGCCGAGGGCTACGGCCAGCGCCACGACCGCGAGAGCCACCGCGTGCTCGACGTGCGCCAAGAGCAGCTCGCGCTGATGCTCTCGACCTCGCGGCAGACGGTGAACCAGCTGCTCAAAGATCTCGCCGCCCGGGGCCTGGTGCGCCTCTCGTACGGCCAGATCGACATCGTCGATCTCGAAGGGCTGCGCCGCGCGGCGGGCCTGGGCGAGCCGGCCGGGTAGCGCCGCCCCGAGCTCTGGGGCCCCCTGCCGACCCGAGGGGTAGCGCCTCCCCAAGCCCCCAGGCCCCCCGCGGCCCCGAGGGGTAGCGACCCGAGCCGAACCGCCCAGGCTGATGACCTTTGCGAACCTGTTCGGGTGGTCCCCCCGGGCAAGGCCCGGGCAGACGAGCCGGGCA
>DASTPP010000180.1:0-10783 GCA_035762175.1 Polyangiaceae bacterium
CCTCCCCCTCGACGAGGGCGAGGGCCTCGGCGAGCGCGGCCGCCGTCTCGTCGCGCTTCTCGCGCAGCGGGCGCATCTGCTCTTCGGGCGCGCGCTCCCCTTCGCCGATGCGCACGGCCTCGGCGAACAGGTCGGCCCGAAGGCGAATGCGGGCCATCAAGTCGCCGGCGACGGCCCGAGCGAGCCTCGGGTTGCCGAAGACGCCGCCCACCTCGCAGCCGGCCAGCGCCCCGAGCTTCTTCAGCTTCTCGGGCTTCACGGCCGCCTCCAGGCCCAGTAGAGCCCGAGGCCGACGCAGACGGGCAGCAGCGCGACGAAGAGCGCGGCGGTCAAAAGGGGTGAGCCGACATTCCGCATAGCGACCTCAGAACGGCAGGCGGTCTTGGGGGAACTCGAACGGGGCCTCGGGCGCGAGGCGCGCGTGGGCCTCGAGCGCCGCCCGGGCGCGGGCCCTCTTCGCGCGGGCCCGCCCCGAGGCGCGGCGCGAGGCGAGGTCGGCGCGCCCGCTCGCGTCGAGGGCCGACTCGAGCGCGTCGCGCAGGGCGGCGTAGAGGGCCTCTTCGGGGTCGCGCATCTCGCCCCGGGCGACCTCGACGGCGGGCGGCGGGCGCCCGCGGCCGGCCGCCGCCCAGCCCGGGCGGTAGCGGCTGACGACGGCGCGTGCGACGTGCCAGGGCTCGCCGCTCACGGGCAGCCGGCGACGGGTGACGAAGACGGCGACGACGTCGCCGGGCCGCGCGAAGGCGGCCCGGGCGATGGCCCGGAGGGCGGCGCGCAGGCGCCCCACCTCGGAGCTCAAGACGCGCCCTCCCCTCGGACGGCGGCGCGCTCCGGGTCGGGCCCGAGCGCCCCCTCGCGGAAGCCGAGCGCGTCGGGCTCGCCGGGCCCGGGCAGCTCGGGCGCGAGTTCGTAGCCCGCCGCCTCGGCGCACGGCCGGCAGAGGTGGCGTTGCATCTGCCCGCCGATCGAGTCGTAAAAGACCGCCGGCGCGCCGCAGGGGCAGGCCGCCGGGGGCACGTGGGCCGCGGGCGACGGGGGCGGCACGTCGGCGCCGGGCGGCCTCGCGAGCGCCGCCGACAGCGTCGGGATCGCGTGCCAGAGCGGCGACGACTTCTTCATCTTCTCGACCGTCGAGGCCCACGACGGGCCGAGCCTCCGGGCGAGCCGGTCGATCTCGGCGTCGGCGTCGCCGCGCGCCCGCCAGGCCCACTCGATGGCGTCGCGAAGGCGGGAGACCGCGTCGCCCGCCCAGCCGCCCTCGCCGGCCCACGCGAGCAGGGCCGTCCGCACGTCGGCGCGCCGCACGGCGAAGCCCCGGTCGCGCAGAACGTCGAGGCCCATCAGGGCGTACTCGAGGTGGCCCCGGAGCCCCCGGGCTTCCGCCTCGAGCTCGGCCCTCGCGGGGTGGCTCGCGCGCACGGCCTCGACGCACCCGGCGCACCACCTCGCCCCGTCGAAGGCGACGCCGCGGCAGCGGGCGCAGCCGTCGGCGCCCGGCGCGGCCTCGGGCGCCTTCATGCCCCAGGGGTCTTGCGGGTCTCGGGGCGGCTTCGCGGCCGGACCCTTCGCGGCGGCCGGCCGCGCGGGGGCGATCTCCCGGGCGGGCCCGGGCGCCGGCTTCGGAGCCTCGGCGGGCCGCGGCGGGGCGATCTTCTCGGCGGCCCGGGCCCGCTCCCGCTCGAGCGACCACTCGCACTCGTCTGCGTGCCGCCACGGCAGGTTGCATCGGGTGTCGTCGACGAGGAGCCGGTCGCAGGGCGTGTCGGCCGCCACCTGGCGCAGGCGCGCGAGCGCCCGGTCGAGCTTCTTCGCGTGCTCGTCGGGCCGGCCCTCGGTCTTCTCGGCGGCCCAGTCGAGCAGGTAGAGAAAGAAGTCTTCGCGCGCCGTCGCGCCGGCCTTCGTCGTGACCTTCTCGGGCAGGAGGAAGGCCTCGCGGGCGAGCTGCCGGCGGAGCGTGGCGACGCGCAGCTCGCCGACGGCGCCGGCAAGTTCGGCCCGCGCAGCCGGGTCGTTCGCCACATTGACGGCCCGGCCCCCGCGGCGCTGCAGCGCGCAGACCACCCGCACCTCGCCCCCGCGCGGGACGGCCACGTCCCGGTGCGCCCCGGCCGGCATCAGGCGGCCCCCTCGCCCGGCGAGCCGCCCGGCGCGTTGTTGACGAAGGCCCGCGAGAAGGGCAAGGGCTGAACCGAGGCGAGCGGCGTCTCGGGCTTGACGCGCTTCGGGCCCGGCGAGGCCTTCGCCCGGCGACCTTTCGGTCGGCTCGCCTCTTCGCGAAGGCGGGGGGCGAGCGCGGCGACGGATGCCTCGCCGTAGAGCCAGTGGTCGATGGGATCGCCCGTCTCGTCGTTCGCTTCGTACTTCCGCCAGACGCCGTAGCCCTCCTTGCCGAAGACGCCCAGCTCGCGCGCGATGCGGCCGACGACCTGCCCCGAGAGGCCGTACGGCTCGCCCACGGCGCGCGCCGACAGGTAGCCCTTCGTGTCGATGGTCTTGGTGATGCGCACCGACTCGCCGGGCTTGAGCCCCGCGATGGCCGGCGGCAGCGCGGCCGACCACGACAGGCCCACGACAGGCGCCGTCACGTCGTAGCCCGAGGCGCGCCGCGCGAGCTCGGCGTACTTGAGGCTCGCCGCCTCGTCGGTGAGCTTGCCCGTCTTGAGCGCGAGCTCGATCGAGCGGCCCGCCGCGCGCACCGCCGCGTCGGGCATCAGGGCCCCGGGGGCGGGCTCGGCCGGCGCCGCCGGGGCGGGGCCCGGCAGCTCGCCGCGGCGGGCCTTGACGAACACCATCACGACCGCCTGCGTCGCCTGCACCGCGACCTTGGTGCGCAGGCGCGTCAGGACGACGAGGGCGCCCTCCTCGTTCAGGTAGAAGGCCTCCGTCTCGTTGCCCGACGAGAACTCGCGCTCGACCCACGCGAGGGGCCTGCGCGCGGGGGGCGCGCTCTCGTGCGCACCCCCCCCGCCGGGGGCCGCCAGGGCGAGGGCGCCGTCCTCGAGCGCCTGCCGGATGGCCCGGCGCACGTCCCGGGGCCGGGCGAGGCCGGCGCGCTCGCCCAGGTCGACGTCGCGCACGCGCGGCTCGCCCCCTTCGAGGCGCACCGCCCAGCCGTCTATCACGATAGCGTTCGACATAGACTCGTTCCTTCCTCGGCGGTCCGCTCGCCCGAAGCCGCCCCCGCGGGCCCGCACGACCGGCGGGGGCGGCGGCTGGCTAGCGGGCCGGCGTCAGCACCACGGGTGGTCGGGGAAGGTGGCGCAGAAGGGGTCGCGCGCGCCGTCCGCGGGCGCCCCGTCGAGCGGCACGCCGTCGAGGAAGCCGACCTCGATCAACTCGTTGAACGGCATCCCGAGGTTCACGCCCTCGGGCGGCGCGTCGTCGAGCGGGTACGCCCCCAGGTGGATGCCGAACACGTACCAGTAGCCCGGGTCGTCCGGGTACTCGTACACCAGCGCCCCGCCCGCGGCCGGTTCCTGGTAGAAAAGGCCCAGCGATTCCGCGTCGGCGTTGTGGAGAATGAAGTTGTAAAAGAACTCGTCGAAGTACCCGACGAGGTCGGCCCCGTCTTGCAGTTGGAGAAGGCCGTCCGTCGACTGGTAGGCGGCGAGCGCGATCTTCGAGCCGACCGGCGGCAGTTCGGTCGCGAATCGGATCGTGGGGTACAGGGCGCCCGGCGGCAGCGACCCGCCGACCTGCGGGCCCGCCTTCAAAAGCATCACGCCCAAGCCATCGTCGTGACGGACGTAGGCCGCCGGGTAGCTGCGGCGGATCTCCGTCGCCGTGCCGCCGCATACTTTCGCCCGCTCGCCGAAGGTGATCGTGCCGACGCGCTGGCCCTTCGACATCGGCGGGTCCCAGATGCACGCCGAGGCCGTCAAGAGGAAATCCCCCGGCAAGAGCACGGCCGAACAAGCGTCGATGTGCTCGTCCTGCACCGAGTCGGGGCGGAAGCGCGCGACGCCGTCGGCGAAGCCTTCCGGGGTGGTGACCGGGTGGCAGGCGACGTCCTTGTAGTCGACGTCGCCGATGACCAGCCCCCCGCGGGCCTGCGCCTCGCGGGCCACGCCCTCGCCGGGCTCGCCCCTACCGTCCGCGCACGCGCCGAGCGCGAGCGCCGCCATCACGAGAACCGCCGCGTAAATCGATTTGAACATTCGTAGAACCCTCCCCAGTCGGTGAACTGCGTCCCGAGCCGCCCGTTGCGCACCGCGCGGGCCGGCTCCGGGCGCCCAGTCGCCTGGACGCCCGACGTCGGCCACCGCGGTCAGCCGCCGCTCTCGCCGCCCCCGCCGGGCGCCGCCGCGAGCAGCCCCCCGAGCCGCTCGTACGAGGCGGCGACCTCGGGGTCGGGGTGCCGGGCCGCGTCCCCGCGCTCGCGCGCCTCGAGGTGCTCGGCGTCGATGGCGTCGCGGGCGTCGTCGGGCAGGAGCGCGTAGGCGAAGGCGAGCCAGCCCGCGGCCTGACAGACCTCTTCTTCGGCCCCGGGCCCGTGCGCCAAGAACGCGCGGTCGAAGGCGTCGAGCGCCGCCCGAACCTCGGCGTCCGTCGGCGCCCGCCCGAGCACGGCGCGGGCGGCCTCGCGGTCGGGCTCGGCGAGCGCGCCTTCGCTCGCCTCCCTCGCCTCGCGCGCCGCCCGGGCGAGGGCGCCGAGGCCCGCGAGCGTCAGGCGCATCGCCTCGGCCTCGCCCTCGTCGTCGCGGTCGATGGCGATGAGGCCCGCTATCGCGAGCTCCCGGAGCGTGTCGTCGCCCTCGCGGCAAGCCGTCTCGGGGGCGGCCCCCTCGCGGTCGTAGAGCCGGTCGGCGTGGCCGTAGAGCGCGACGAGGCGCAGGGCCTCGAGCTCGAGCGCGGTCAAGGCGCGCCCCCTTCCCCGCCGGAGAGCACCGCGTCGGCGAAGCCCGACCAGCCGCGCCCCGCGAAGAGCGCGCGCTCACCCCGCAGGGCCGCCTCGCCCAGGTGGTCGGCGAGAAGGCCGGCCGAGCCAAGCAGGGCGCCGGCCGCCGCGAGGCGGGCGTAGGCGGGTGCCTGCCCCGACGCGCGCGACGCCCAGTAGACCGCCGCGCAGAAGAGGCCCTCGCGCGTCACGCCGCCCCCCCGACCATCTCGGAGGCGAGCGCGCCGCCGTACGCGTCGCAGTCGTCGCGCTCCTCGGCCCCCGGGCGCGACGGCCCGAGCGTCGCAGCGACGCGGCGCAGGCGCTCGCGGCCCGCCACCAGCTCGCGCGAGGCCTCGCGCGCGAGCGCGTCGCGGTGCAGGCAGCGGCGCATCTCGAGCGCCGCCGTCTCGACGCCGGCCGCGAGGGCGCACCCGCCCGCGCGCCGGGCGAGCCGCGCCGACGACGCCCGCCGCTCCTGGCGCGCGAGCGCCCGCCCCGTCTCGGCTGACGACGCCAGCCTCGCCCCCTTACCCCCCGACCCCCCCGCCAAAATCGTCTTTGCCACTCCGCGCTCCCTTGTGTCCCGACTTGGGTATCAAATGTTACCCAAGCGACTCAAGGTGTCAATAGATACCCAAGAAAAAAGTGGTACCGCGGCCAAAATGGGCCGCGCGACCGCGACCCGGAGTCGCAGCCGGCCATCGAGATCTGAACGCCCGCGCAGCATGGGGCCCAGGGGCGCGCCCGACAGCGCAGCCCCCCTCGAGGGCGGCGCCCCCGAGGGGGCTAGGCGGGCCGGTGGGCCGGCGGGCCGTTTAGTAATTCTGTCGGGTCGGTGGGCGGCGGTGGCGTGCGCTCACGACCAACCCCATGCGCCCGTCTTGAAGGTGCCTTAAAGGCACTGCACGACGACGCTGCCCGCCGGCGCGTCGTAGCCGACCGCCACGCCCCCGCCGCACCCAAAGGCGGGGGCGGGCAGGTCCGAGCATGCCTTGCCTCCGGGGAAGAAGTCGCCGGGCCCGACGCTGAGCTGGGTTTCGGCCTTGAGGTTCGAGCCGCAAACGACGGCGCCGCCCGAGCCCGTGAGCGCCGCGGAAAAGTCGTTGCCCGAGAGGGTGAGGCCGTTGAAGTCGCCCGAGAGCGACTTGCCCTCGCCGGCCAGGGTCACCGAGACGAGGTTCTTCTCGAACGTGCACGACGCGACCGAGACTTGGCGGGCCCGGCGCACCTCGACCGCGCCCGAGCCGGCCGAGACGCCCGAGAAGGTGTTGTTCCGAAAGGTCACACCGTCGAGCAGCGTCGCCGCGAGCGACCCCGTGCCTGCCTCGACGAGCACGCCCGCGCCAGCCGTCGTGCCCTCGACCACGGCCCCCGACTTACCATCGCCATCGAAGGTCAGGCCGGCCGTAGGCCCTATGAGGACGCCGCGCGCGTTCGCGGTGACGAGTACGGGTGCCGCCTCGCTACCGGTCACCGTCGCCTTCGCCTCGCCGGTCAGCTCGAGCGCAAGCGTAGCCGCCTTGATGGTCAGCGGCCCGGCGAGGGTCACGCTCCCCGAACTCGCGGCCACCCCCTTGGCCGCGCCGGCGCCGTCGAGCGCGAAGCCCTTCAGGCTCGAGCCGTCGGCGAGCGTGACGAGCGGGGCGCCCGCGATGGGCGCCGCCACCTCGAGCGCCACCGGCTTCGTCGGGTCGGCGGCCCGCCCCTCGAGCGCGAGCCCCGCGCCGAGAGCGACGGGCGCGGGCGCCTCGGCCGAGTCAGCGAAGACGAGCACGCTCTTGGTCTCGCTTCCGACGGCGGCGAGCGCCGGGCCGAGCGCCCGGAAGTGGCATGCGCCTTCGGGCACCCCGCTCGGCTCACGCCCGGCGTCGACCACGACGAGCGTCGCCCGCGAGCAGCTCGCCGACGGCGCGGTGCAGTCGCCCCCGACGCACAGCGAGCCCGCCCCCTCGTCGGCGGCGCATGCCGCGTCCGACTCGCAAGGGCCCCCGCCGCCCGAGCCCCCGCCACCGAGCCCCGACGAGCCGCCCGCGCCGGCGCCCGAGGCGCCGGCCGAGCCGCCCCCTCCGCCGCCCTCGCCCGAGGCCCCCGCCGAGCCGGCGGCGGGGCAGGCGGGGTCCTGCGGCTCGCGCCGGCAGTACTCGGCGGGGTCGATCCGCAGGCCCGACGAGCACGCGGCGACGGCGGCGAGGACGCCCGCCCAGGCGAGGGCCCGGGCGCGCATAAGAACGACCCCCCAACCGAGAGCGCAGCACCGCCGCCGGCGACGGGCGCGAGGCCCCCGACGACGCGCGGCGGTTGTCGGGCGAGCCCGAGGTAGGCCGCGAGGCCGGCCCCGGCGGCGAGCCCGACCCCGAGCGAGACGGCCGAGAGGGCGCCGTAGCGGTCGGCCCGCTCGACGTCGCCCCGAGCCCCCTCGAGGCACACGGCGCCCGAGCACGAGGACTCGGCGTCGCCCTTGGCCGCGCCCCTCAGCGCCCAGAAGGTCCCAGCGCCGACGAGCCCCGCCGCAGCCGTGCCGCCGAGCACCCAAGGCCACGCCGAGGCCTTCGGCCGGACGGTGACGGGCGGGGGGTCGTTGACGCGCGTGGGCGGCGGAGGCGCGGGGGCAACAGCGGGCTCGAGCCTCGCCTCGGCGCGCCCGCCGGGCGTGACGGCGGCCCGGGCGCGGGCGACAACGCGCGGCCCCTGCCTCACCTCGAGCTCGTGCCCGCCGGCGGGCAGGGTCAGCTCGAGCCCGGGCGCGTAGGCCCCCTCGAGCTTGCCGTCGACCCAGAGCTCGCCCGACGCCTCGCCCGACACGGTCAGGTCGCCGACCCGGTCGGGCCGAACCAGCTTCGCGTAGAGCCTCGCGGCGAGCCGGTCGCGCGCCCCCTCGTCGTAGGGCAGCTCGGCGGACCGGTCGGGCTCGCCCTCTTGCCAGAAGTGCAGGCGCACGACGGGCCGACCGCCCTCGCCGGGCCGGACGAGCCCCCAGAAGAAGCGCCGCACGCCGAGGCGCCTCGCCACCTTGCGAAGGCACGGCTCGTCGAAGGCGCGCTCGTCGGGCAGCAGGCCGCCGGGCCCCCCGAGCCGGCACTTCGCGTCATACGCGGCGGCGACGAGCGGCGGGCTCTCGCCCCCGATGGTGTACTCGGGCGCGTCGAGCACCGCCTGGCGCAGGGCGTTCGTGAGCGTCTTCGCCGCGAGGTCGCCGGCCCGGTCGGCCTCGAGCGCGAGGACGGCGACGGGCTCGACGCCCGGCCCCATCGGGGCGGCGGGCGCGGGCCGTGCGGCGAGCCCGAGCGCGAGGGCGAGAGTGGCGCGCCTCACCGCCCGCCCCCGAGCCGCACGACGAACGCCTCGGCCCGCGCGAGGCCCGCCTCGTCGCCGGCGGCGTGACACAGGCTCACCAAGAGGCGCGCTTCGGCGAGCGTGCCCCGGCCGCCCCTGAGCTTCGCCTCGAGCCGCGCCCGCTCGGCGGCCTTCGCGTCGGGCGCGCCCGGGGCGGGGCGCGGCGCCGACTCGGTGGCGGGCGCGGCGGGCGCGGCGGGGGCGGCGGGGGCGGCGGGCGGTTCGGGCGCCGCCGCGGCCTCGGGGTGCGGCGCCACCGCGGCGGGGCGCTCGGGCGCCGGGGCGCGCGGCTCGGCGGCGATGGGGGCGGGGGCCCGCGGCGCGAGCGCCGTCGCGCCGAAGACGGCCGACGCCGCCAAGCCCGCGACCACGAGCGCGCCGTGCGCCACGAGGCCGGGGCCCGCCCGGGCGCGCGCGGGGGGCGGAGTCGGCTCGGGCCGGGCCCCCGCCGGGGTGACCGCGATACCGCCCCGCAGGCATGCCCAGTGCAGTTCGAGCGCCATCCCGCGCGCCGTCTGGTAGCGCCGGTCGGGCTGCCTCGCTGTCGCCTTGTCGACGACGGGGCGCAGGGCGTCGGGCACGAGCGGCGCGCCCGGCCCGTCGTAGGGCCGAGGGAAGCCGTGCCGGCCGAGCCGCGCTATGTAATCGCTGTCGGCGAGGTGCGCGAGCGGCAGCCGGCCCGTGAGCAGCTCGACGAGCACGACGCCCGCCGCGTAGAGGTCGGCCCGGCGGTCGGGCGCCGCGCCCGCGCAAAGCTCGGGGGGCAGGTAGCGCGGCGTGCCGAGGGCCCGGCAGCCGTCGGTCGAAAAGCCGAGCGGCGTGAACCGCTCGTCGCCCTCGGGCGCCTTGACCAGGCCGAAGTCGAGGAGGACGACGAGGCCGTCCGATCGCAAGAAAATGTTCGAGGGCTTGACGTCGCGGTGCACGAGCCTGGCGGCATGCACGGCGTCGAGCGCCTCGAGGAGCTGGGAGAGGATGCCGCACGCGAGCGGAGGGGCGACCGGGCCCCGGCTGACGAGTTCGCGCAGCGTCTCGCCCTCGAGCAGCGGCATCGTGAAATAGGGCCGACCGTCGTCGAGCCGCCCGGCCTCGTACACCGGCACGACGTGCGGGCCGGCGACGACGCGCAAGGCCTCCCCCTCGCGAACGAGCCGGGCCTCGACGTTTGCGCCGCCTGGGCCGCGGGCGACGCCGGCCGAGACGACCTTGAGCGCCACCCGCTCGCCCGAGCCGATGCGCTCGGCCTCATAGACGGACCCCATGCCCCCCCGGCCGAGCCGCCCGAGCAGGCGGTAGCCCGGCCCCGGCAAGATGGCCCCCGCCTCGTACGACACCGACTCGGCCCGCTCGCGCATCGCTCCCCCCATCCTAACGCCCCCCCCTAAGGCGTCCGCCTTGCCGGGCTTGCCGGGCCCGCCGGGGGGCGGCGCGAGCGGTAGGCCCGGGTCGCCGTCGAGCCGGGTCACGAGGGCGTAGATGCGCTTGGCCTCCTCGAACCACTCGAGCTCGCCCCACCCCGCGTGCTCCTCTTCGTTGAGCGACAGGAGCCAGTCGCGCATGCGCTTGTCGAGCCGGTGCTCGATGACGCCGAGCATCCGGCGGCGCGCCGGGAATGGGTCGGCGCCCGGGTCGACGGCTTGGGGCTGCCGCGGCACCGGCATGACCACCTCGCCCGACTCTTCGTGACCCTCCAAGAGCCAAAGGTACGAGACGCCGAGGACGGGCGCGAGCGCCTTGGCGGCGTCCAGGGTCATGCCGCGCTTACCGCGGTCGGTCTTGGTGAAGTTGTGGATGTAGTTTTCGACGAGGCCGGCCTCGCGTGAGGCCACCTTGTCCGGCTTGCCCGACCGCTCGACCGCCTCGCGCAGCCGCCGCCGCTGTCCCTCGACGTCCACCGTCCGGCGATGCGCCCCCGTAGCCATGGTGTCGAACGATACCATCAAGCCTGAGTTAAGCCTCTCGGTCACGTTTGACAACCGATCCCCTGCTGGGTATCATTCGATACCGTGAGAAAAACAGGCGCCCTCCGGACCCTCGCGGCCCGGTTTAAGTACCTCCGGCAGGCCGCCGACCTGACCCAGGCGGCGCTCGCCGAGGCCGCCGGCGTCGAGCGGCCCTACGTCAGCCAGCTCGAGTCGGGCGGGCGGACCAACCCACGCGCCCGCGAGTTCTGCCGACTCGTCGCCGTCTTCGGCGTCGACGCGCTCTGGCTGCTCGAGGGCCGGGGCGAGCGGCCCGCCGAGGCCGACGTGCGCGAGGCCGTCGCCCGGGCGCAGCAGACCCAAGCGGCGGTGCCGGAAGGGCCGGCGGCCGCCTGAAAACACAGGCGCCCCGACCGGTTGGAGCCGGCCGGGGCGCCTTTCCCAGCACGTGTACGCAACGGGAGGGAACCGATGCGCAAGCCGAAGTCTACTCGTCAATCGACAGAAAGCAAACCCTTCAACCCCGCCGCCTTCGAGGCGCGCGACCGCGCCCTCGGCGGGCTCGAGCGCGACGAGGGCGCCGTCTGCCGCGCCATCGTCGTCGCGAAGAAGGCGCGGCCCGACTCGCCCGCGCTCGACCGGGCCCTCG
>DASTPP010000181.1:0-37916 GCA_035762175.1 Polyangiaceae bacterium
GACTTCGGCTTCGGGGCCTCGACGCTCGCCGCCGGGGCCGGCGGCGGTGGCGGCGGCTCGGGAGGCGGCGCCTCGGGTCGGGGCGTGCAGCCGAAGCCGGCCGCGACAAGCAAAAGGGCCCAAGGGCGCAAGGTGGCAAAGCGCATGGCGGCTAAGGGTAGCGGAGCCGGGCGGGTACGACACGAAAGCGGGTTTTTGTGCGGGGGGTGCTGGAAGGCCTTGCCTTGGGCAAAGGGACGCTTCATCATTTCCAAAGTTGGTGAAGTGACGTGGTGAAGACAGCTCGCCCCCCTCAGCCTGCCCCGGCGCCCCCCTGCGCCGAGGCTCCGCATGCCCACGCGCCGCGGCGTCGCCCGCCGGCCCCTGCCGAGGCCGTCGAGCGGGCGGCGGCGAACTTTCGAGCGGCGGGCGACGTGGCGAGGCTGCGGCTGCTCGAACGGCTGGGCGAGGGCGAGTGCTGCGTGACCGAGCTCGCGGCCGAGGCGAGCGAGCCGCTCTCGACGGTGTCGCAGCGGCTGCGCGTCTTGCGCGCCGAGGGCCTCGTGTCGCGGCGCCGCGAGGGCAAGCATATCTACTACGCCCTCGCCGACGGCCACGTCGCCGAGCTCATTCACAACGCCCTCGCGCACGCGCACGAGGCGCCTGGCGCCTCGCCGCCCGACGAGGCGCAGGGGCCCGACACCGACCGCCCCGCTTCGACAGATTTCGCGCCCGACACCGATCGGCCTTTGTCGGTCGATCTCGAGCCCGACACCGAACGGCCCGACCCGGGCGTCGAATAGGCGCCCCGGGCCGGCTTCAACCCACCATTTTAGAAACGGAAACCGCCATGAGCACGCATCACACCCACGGCACCCACGAGCATGTCCACGGCGAGGGCTGCGGCCACCGCGCCGTCGCGCACGCGGGGCACACCGACTATTTGCACGACGGGCACCTGCACCACCCGCACGGCGATCACGTCGACGAGCACGCGCTCGAGGTCGGGGGCGACAACCCCGCGGCCTGCACGCCCGGGCACGCCTGCGGCGGCCACGACAAGGCCCACGCGCACGGCGCGGGCTGCGGCCACGAGGCGGTGCCGCACGGCGATCACGTCGATTACCTGGTCGACGGGCACCTGCACCACCCGCACGGCGGCCACTGCGACGATCACGGCGCGCTGCGCACGGCCTGAACGCGGGCGGCGGGCCCGGCGCCCCCGGACTCGACGTCCGGGGCCGCCGGGCGCGCGGGCCCCCGGCGCCGGCCTCAGAACGACAGGTACGTCTGGTCGCGCAGGCCCTTCTCGTATTCGGACAAGAGCTTCATGCCCTCGTTGGGCCGCAGCTTGTCTTGCTTGATGGCGGCGTCGACCTGGGCCTTGACGCGGGCGACGAGCTCGCGGGCGCCGTACTGGGTCATGCCGAGCACCTCGCCGACGGTGTTGCCGGCGATGGTCTCTTCGATGTAGTAGCCGTCTTCTTCGTCTTCATCGAGGAAGACGTGCGCCTCGTTGACGCGGCCGAAGAGGTTGTGCAGGTCGCCCATGATGTCTTGGTAGGCGCCGGTCAAGAAGATGCCGAGGTAGTAGGGCTCGCCCTGGCGCACCGCGTGCAGCGGCAGCGTGTCGCGCATCTCGTTCTTGATGTCGATGAACTTGCTCACCTTGCCGTCCGAGTCGCAGGTGATGTCGACGAGCGTCGCCTGCGAGCTGGGCTCTTCGTTGAGCCGGTGCACCGGCACGATGGGGAAGAGCACGCCGAGGGCCCAGTGGTCGAGCAGCGACTGGAAGACGCTGAAGTTGCAGATGTGCTGCTCGGCCAGGTGCGCCCGCAGGTCGCCGAGGAAGTCGGGGGCCTCGTTCGGGTCCATCGTGCGGCCGAGGGCGTCGATGCGCCGGGCGAGCTGCCAGTAGAGGGTGTCGACCCGGGCCTTGACGTCGAGGTCGAGCAGGCCGAGCTCGAACATCTTCTGGGCCTCTTCGCGCACCTGCTGCAGGTCGTTCCACGTCTCGTTGAGGCCGCGCTCGTGCAGGTGCTCGGCGGCGTCTTGCAGCTCGAGCAAGAGCTTGTGGCTGACGGGCGCCTGCAGGTACTCGGCCCCTTGCGCCTTCTCGATCGAGCCGAAGGCCTCGACGACGAGCACCGAGTGGTGCGCCACGATCGCCCGGCCCGACTCGCTGACGATGTGCGGGTGCGGCACCCGCTCTTCGTCGCAGACGTCGGTCAGGTTGTAGACGACGTCGCGCGCGTACTCTTCGAGCGTGTAGTTCATCGACGCGTGGAAGGTCGAGCGCGAGCCGTCGTAGTCGACCGCCAGGCCCCCGCCGACGTCGAGGTACTCGACCGGGTGGCCGCGCTTGCGCAGCTTCGCGTAGTAGCGGGCCGCCTCGCGCACCGCCCGCTTGATGATGAGGATGTCGGGCACCTGCGAGCCGATGTGGAAGTGCAGGAGCTTGAACGCGCCCGCCATGCCGGCGTTCGCCATGATGGCCGCCGCCTCGAGAATTTCGGCCGTCGAGAGGCCGAACTTCGCCCCCTCGCCCGCGCTCGTCGCCCACTTGCCCGCGCCCTGGCTCATCAGCCGCACGCGCACGCCGATCGCGGGCTCGACGCCCATCTCCTTGGCGATGCGGCAGATGTTGCGCACCTCGGACAGCTTCTCGGCGATGAGAATCACCTTCTTGCCGAGCCGCCGGCCGATGAGCGCCGTGCGGATGAACGCGTCGTCTTTGTAGCCGTTGCAGACGATGAGCGAGTCGTTGTCGCTGTGCACCGAGAGGCCGGCGAACATCTCGGGCTTGCTGCCCACCTCGATGCCGTAATGAAAGGGCCGCCCCGCCTCGAGGATCTCTTCGACCACCTCGCGGAGCTGGTTGACCTTGATCGGGTAGACCCCGCGGTACTGGCCCCGGTAGCGGTTCTCGGCGATGGCCTTGTTGAAGGCCTCGTTGAGCGCGCGCACCCGGTGGTGCAAGATGTCTTGAAAGCGCACGAGCAGCGGCAGGCGCAGGCCGAGCTCGCGCGCCCGGCCGATCACGTCGACGAGCTTGACCCGGCCGCCCCGCGTCTGCAGCGGCGAGCAGACCATCGCGCCGTCTTCGTCGACGTTGAAGTAGCCGCCGCTCCAGCGGTCGATGAAGTAGAGGTTGCGCGCGTCGTCGATCGTCCACGACGGGCCGGGCTGGCCCGGCGACTCGCCGCTGGCTGGGGGGCGCTCGTCGCCTTCGGGCGCCGGGGCGGGGGCGGGGGCGGGGGTCGAGAGGGGCTGCGACTTCACCTGGGTCAACCTCACGGGGGCAAGAGGTGGCGTGAGCGAGGCGGGCGGGCCGCCCGGGGCCTTCCGCGTGGCCGGCGCATTGCCGGCGTTCGGTCGCTGCTGCAAGCGCCGATTGTGAGGCATTGACCAAAAAGCGCCATAGTCTTGTGGCCCCCCCGGCGCGTCCGTCACGGGGGCGTCACCCGGCGGGCCGCCCGGGGGCTTGCGCCGGGGCAAGCCGCGGCGCCCCCCGAGGCGAACGCGCTCCCTACGAAGGCACCTTTCGACCCGGGCTTGGCCCCGCCCGGCTCGCCGGCGAAGCCTCCGCCGCCCCTCGCACAGACGGCGGTCGGGTTCGCGCGCGCTCGGGGCCCCCTGCCCCCGCCGCCGGCGCCGACCGTAGGGGAGCCGCCCGCCAAGCGCGCAAACCCAACCACCGCCCGATCAGTGCCAGACCCCCGCCGAGAAGCCGAAGGCGAAGTAGTCGCGCGCCGCGTCGGCGAAGGCCGAGGCCCGCCAGTGCGTGCCCTCGTCCCAGAGGCCGAAGACCGTCCACGGAAAGAGCCGCAGCTCGAGCCCCGCGGTGCCGTGCAGCCGCGGCGAGCCCTGCCGGAAGCGCGTCGGCTCGAGGTACGAGCCGGCGCGCAGCTTCACCGGCACCGGCGCCGGCTCGGCCTCGACGGCGACGCGCGGCGTCCAAGACGTGCGCTCGCCCGAGCGGTCGACCCTCTGGACCAGGAACGACTCGACCCCGACCGCGCCGCGCGCCGGCCCCGAGGCGAGCACCGACGCGAGCAGCAACAGGCGCCGGCGCGGCAGCCGCTCGGCCGCCTCGCGCCGGATGGCCTTGACCGCCTCGCGCGAGCGGCGCACGAGCGCCTCCTCGCTCGCCCGCCGCGCGGGCTCTTCGGCTTCGCCCCGGGCGCGCCGCGCCTCCTGGGCCGAGCGCACCGCGTTGACCAGGGCCCGCGCCTCTGCGTTGGGGTCGTCCCAGGGGAGGTTGAGCGGGCGCCGGCCGAGCTGCCAGGCGACGCCCGCCTCGGCCTCCCAGGGTTGCACGACGCGCTCGGGCAGGTAGAGCCCGTCGACCACCCGATCGCCCTGCGCGTCGGGCTCGAGGCCGTCGGCGCCCGGGTCGAGCTTGGTGATGACGGCGCCGCGGACGGCGAGCGCGAAGCGCAGCGAGGGCAGGGCGAGCGGCCCGTAGACGGCGCCGGCCTCGAGCCCCGCGCCGGCGCTCAGCGAGGCGATCTCTTGGGGGTCGGAGCCGGCGGTGTTGAGCTGCAAGACCCCGGTGCGGGCCCCGACGCCGACGACGAGCTGGTTGCGATCGAACGCGTAGGCGGCGGCCACGCGGAAGCGCCCGAGGTCGACGCTGAGCGCCCGCGCGACCGAGGACCGGTCGTCGTCGAGCCGGTAGCTGGTCGCGTCGGCGGTCACCCCGAAGCCGAAGGGGCCCGACTGGAACGTGGCGCCGAGGTTGACGAAGACGAAGTTGCGGTAGGCGAAACCCCGGGTGCCGTTGTTGTCGAAGTCGGTCTTGGCGAGCGTCGAGGGCAGGGTGAGGCCGGCGCTGAGGTCGTAGTCGAAGGACGTGTACGACCAGGGCACGCGCACGGCCGGGGCGGCCGGGTTCGAGTACATGCCGTCGACGCCCTCGGCGATGGCGGCGGCGGCGCCGGCGAGCCCGGTGATGCGGCTCGAGGCGAGGACGGGGCCCTGGAAGAAGTCGATCGCGTACGCCGAGGTCCCGATGGTCGAGCCCTGGGGCCCGAGGGGGCCGGCGGCGTGGGCGAGCGAGCTGCCGCCGAGCACGCCGAGGGCGGCGAGGGCGGCGAGCGCGCGGGGCGGACGGGGCGCGGCGCGCGGTCGCGCTCCGTCGACGCCGGCGCGCGGCAGGGACGGCGGGCGGGGGGGGCGGAGCATGCGGGGCGCGGGGGCGCGGGGGCGCGGGGGCGCAAGGTAGCGCGGGGCGCGGGCAGGCGGGGGCGGCTCGAGCGGGGCGCTCGCGGGGCGGCGGGCCGGCGGGCAAAGGGCGGGGGCGACGATGGCGGCTGGAGGGGGGGCGCCGCTGCGCTACCATGCGCCGGGCGATGCGAGCCTCGATGCGGTTGGGCCGTCCGCGCTCGTCGGCCCTGGTGCTGGCGGCGCTGGTTGCGACGTCGTTTCTTCACTGCGCCCCGGGCGAGGGCGTCAAGCGGCCGAAGCGGCCGAGCCCGCCCGGGGTGGCCTCGGGGCCCCAAGCCGCGCCGCCGCCGGTCTCGGGGGGCGACGAGCCTCTGCGCTCCGACGACGATGGGCTGCCGCGGGCGAAGAAGGGCGCGCCCGCCCCGCCGGCCAAGCCCCCGCCGCGGGTGGGGCTGCAGGGCGGCCTCGACGCGCTCGAGGCGAGCGAGTACGCGACCGCCGAGGCCGAGCTGACGAAGGCCGCGCAGAACGCGGCCGAGAAGGGCAAGGCGCTGGTCGGGCTGGCCCGGGTGGCGCTCGCGACAGGGCGCTACGGCGACGCGATCAAGCGGGCCGACGAGGCGGCGCGGGCCGACAAGGCGGTCAAGGCGGCCGCGGCGCTCGCCAAGGCGAAGGCGCTGGCGGCGCAGGGCAAGGTCGACGAGGCGGTGCGCGCCTGCGAAGACGCCAAGGGCGCGCCCGAGGCGAGGCGGGTGCGCCTCTTTTTGGGCGAGCTGAAGCTGCGCCAGGGCAAGCGGGCCGAGGCCGAGCCCGAGCTGATGACGCTCATTCGCGACTTTCAGTCGGGCGCCATCACCGACCAAGACGGCGAGGGCCTGGCGCTCGCGGGCCGCGCCGCGCACCTCTTGCGCGACAAGCGCAGCGCCAACGACGAGGGGTACAACCGGGCCGAGCGCGCCGGCAACAAGTCGCCCGAGCTGTTGCTCTGGCGCGCCGACCTCTTTCTCGAGGCGTACAACATCGGCCGCGCCGAAGAGACCGTGCGCGAGGCGCTCAAGGCGGCGCCCGAGCTGCCCGAGGCGCACGTCATGATGGCGAAGGTCAAGCTCGAGCAGACCCTCGACTTCGACGAGGCCGAGCGCGAGATCGAGCGGGCGCTCAAGGTCAACCGCGCCCTGCCCTCGGCCTACTTCGTGCGGGCGGGCGTGCGCCTGCGCGACCTCGAAATCGAGGAGGCCGACAAGGCCATCAACGAGGGGCTCGCGGCCGACCCGAGCGATCTCGAGCTCTTGTCGATGCGGGCGGCGGTGCGCTTTCTTGCCGACGACCGGGCGGGCTTTCAGGCCGCGACGCGGGCGGTGCTCGCCAAGAACCCCGAGTACGCCAAGCTCTACCAGATCATCGCCGACTACGCCGACTGGGAGCACCGCTACGCCGAGATCGTCGCCATGATGCGCGACGCGGTGAAGCTCGACCCCGAAGACGGGCGCAACTTCGTCACGCTCGGCATGAACCAGATCCGCGTCGGCGACGAGGGCGAGGGCCTGAAGAGCCTCGACCGGGGCTTCAAGCTCGACCGGTTCAACGTGCGCGCCTTCAACACGCTCAACCTCTACGAGCGCGACGTCGCGCAGAAGTACGAGTCGGCGACGCACGGGCCGTTCAAAGTGCGGTACCCGAAGGACGAGAAAAAGGTGCTCGAGCGCTACGTGCCCGCCCTGCTCGGCGACGCCTGGTCGAGCATGGTGCGGCGCTACGGCTACACGCCCGCGCAGCCGGTCGGCGTCGAGCTGTACGGCAGCCGCGAGCACTTCAGCGTGCGCACGAGCGGGCTGCCGAACGTGGGCATTCAGGGCGTCTGCTTCGGCCCGACGCTCGCGGCCATCAGCCCGAAGCCCGAGCCCTTCAACTGGGGCAACGTGGTCTGGCACGAGGTCGCGCACGTGTTCGCGATTCAGCTCTCGAAGAGCCACGTGCCGCGCTGGTTCACCGAGGGGCTCAGCGAGTACGAGACCCTCGTCAAGCGGGCCGAGTGGCAGCGCGAAGAAGACCCCGCGCTCTACCTCGCGCTGCGCCGGGGCCGGGTGCCCAAGCTCGCCAGCATGAACCGCGCCTTCACCCACGCCGACGACGGCAACGACATGAACACGGCGTACTACGCGTCGTCGCAGATCGTCGCCTACTTCGTCGAGACCTTCGGCATGCCGAAGATCTCGGTCATGCTCAAGGCCTGGGGCGAGGGCAAGCGCACGCCCGAGGTCTTGCGCGCGGCGACCGGGCTCGAGCCCGACGAGCTCGACCGGCGCTTCCGGGCCTGGCTCGACAAGCGCCTCGCCCGCTACAAGACCCAGTTCGTGCCCGACCTCAAGCCGAAAGACCTCGCCGAGGCCGAGAAGGCCGCGCAGGCCGCGCCGAACGACCCGCGCGCCCAGGTCGACGTCGCGCTCGCCGCGCTCGCCGCGGGCGACGGCGACAAGGCCCTCGCCGCGCTCGAGCGGGGCAAGAAGGCGAACCCGAAAGACCCGAGCGTGCGCTTTCTGAGCGCCAAGCTCGCCCTGCGCAAGCGCGACGCGGCCGGCGCGAAGAAAGAGCTCGAGGCGATGATCGCCGAGGGCAACGACGGCTACGCCGTGCGCATGACGCTCGCCGACCTCGCCGAAGACGGCAAAGACCAGAAGGCCGCGGCCGCGCACTACGAGGCCGCCTACCGCCTCGACCCGACGCAGCTCGAGCCCCTGCAGTCGCTCGCCGACATGGCCCGAAAGGCCAACGACGCCGACCGCGAGCTCGCCTACCTGCGCCCGCTCGCCGCGCTCGACCAGCACGACCGCCGCGTCTGGCGCCGGCTGATGTCGCGCCTGCTCGAGAAGAAGAACTTCGCCGAGGCCAAGCGCGTCGGCGAGGGCGCCGTCTTCGTCGACGTGCACGGCGCCGAGACCCACGCCCTCTACGCCGAGGCGCTCGTCGGCGGCGCCGAGCCCGACAAGGCCCTCTTCGAGGCCGAGACCGCCCTGCTCGGCGAGAAGCTCACCGCCCCGCTCGCCGCGCGCGCCCAGATCGTGCTCGCCCGGGCCTACCTCGCCAAGAACGACGCGGCGAAGGCCCGCGCCGCGCGCGACGAGGCCCTGCGGCAAGATCCGAACAACGCCGACGCCAAGGCGCTCGCCATCCCCTGAGGCCCCGGCCGGGGGCCGAGCCCCCGTGGTTCGGGCGCGACGAACGGTGGGCGGCGCGGAGGGTCAGACCTTCGTGCGCTTCGGCGCGGGCCTGGCTTCGCGGAAGGCCATCGTGGCGAAGGTCAGGCCGATGGCAAAGCCGACGCCGACCTCGGGGGTCGGCCAGGCGAGCTGCAGCAACCGAAGAAACAACATCAAATTCACCTTTGAGAAAAAGACGGCGGGGCCCGGCGGGGTGATACGGCAGCGCGCCCGGCGGCCTTCGAGCGGCCTTCGCTCGAGCGCGGCCGGAGCGCCGCCACGGAGCTCGGCTCGTGGCGAGCGGAGCGTTCGGTTCGTCGGCCCGAGCGGTGCCGAACCCGAGCGCGCGCCGGGGTCGTGAGGCGGCGCTCGCGTTCGCCTGCTCGGGGGGCGATGCTAGGCTGAAGGGGCCGGCCTCGGCGGCCGGAAGGGGCCCCTTGCGAGGGGCGAGGCTCGTGGCAAGAAGAGGCCTTTGCGATGACGAACCCCAAAACCCCCTCCGAAGAGCTTCGAGAAGGGCTAGGCCATCTGTTTCGCGCGGCCAAGGGCTTTGCGCGCGAGCTCAACCGTGACGTGACCGTTTCGACGGTCGAGAAGACGGTGCGCGAGGGCGCGACCGAGTTGGTGCGAGCGGTCGCCTCGGTCGGCCGGCGCGTCAGCGACGAGCTCGAAAAGAATTTTACGCCGCCGTCGGCCGAGCGCCCCCCGCAGGGCGATGACGAGCCGAGGCCGCCCGAGCCGCCTTCGGGGCCCGACGCCCCGCCGACGAACCGAAACTAGGCCCCGTTCGGGCGGGCGCTGGGGGGCCCGCGGGCCCGGTGGGGGCGTTTCCGCCCCGCCCTCGGAAGGCTTCGAAAGTCATCCGGGCCGCCCCCCGGCCGGGGCGCCCGGCGATGTTCGCTTGACCCGGCCCCCGGGGCGCGGAACAGAGCCCGGCGTGGCATCACACCAAGCGGGCTTCGTTCGGGGGCGTTTCGCGCTGGTCGCGCTCGGCGCCGCGCTCTTGCCGACGGTGGCGCCGGCCGCGCCCTTGCGGGCGGTCGACCCGGTGGTCGTCTCGTCGAGCGCCGAGGCCACGGGCGCGCGGGGGGCGGCCGCGTACGTGGCCTTGCGCCGCATCTGGCGCCGCTGGGACCAAGTCGAGCCGACCCAGATCGAGGAGGCCTTCCGGGGCGTCGAGGCCGACCCGAGGGTCTCGGCGCCGGTGCGCGCGTACGCGGGGCTGCTCGGCGCGTACGCGCGGCGGCGGCGCGGCGATCTCGAGGGGGCGCAGCGGCGCGTGCGCGAGCTCGGGTTCGTGTCGCAGTGGCTGGTGGTTGGCCCCTTCGACAACGAGGGCGGCGAGGGGCTCGAGACGAACTTCGGCCCCGAGCGAGATCTCGACGCCCCGCTCGCAGGCAAGTCGTACCCGGGCAAAGAGCGCGCGGTGAGTTGGCGGCTCTCGCCGCCGATCTTTCCGTACGGGTGGGTCGATCTTGGCAGCTTCCTCCGGCCGTCCGAGAAGATCTGCGCGTACGCGACGACCTTCGTCCGGTCGGCGCCGCCTTCGGGGCAGAAAGACAAGGCCGGCGGGCCCGAGCCCGCGGCGCGCGCGCGCGCGGCCACGCTCTGGGCGGGCGCGGCCGGGGCCTTTCGCGCCTACTGGAACGGGCGCGAGGTGCTCTCGGACGGCGCCTACCGCGCGCTCGACGCCGACCGACTCGGCGCGCAGGTGACGGTGCTCCCCGGTTGGAACCGCCTGACCCTCAAGATCTGCGGCGACGAAGACGGCGTGCTCTACCAGGTGCGCCTCGGCGACGCGGCGGGCGGCCCCGACCCGAGCTTGCAGATCTCGGCCGACCCGGGCCTGGCCGACGGGGCGGCGGCGCGCGATGGGCAGGCGGCGAAGGCGGCCGGCGCGCCCGCGCCCTCGACGACGGCGCGGGCCGAGCCGACGATCTCGCCCGCTTCGGCGGGCCCGGCGCCGGCGCGCGCGGGCGAGGCGGGCGCGGCGGCGAACCGCGCGGGCGAGGCGGGCGCGGCGGCGAACCGCGGCAGCGAGGCGGGCGCCGCGCGGGCGCCGGGCGGCGGGGGTCCGGCGGGCAAGGCGCCGCCGCCCGCGCTCGGGCCGCTCGCCGAAGTGCTGCGGGCGCGGCGCGAGAAGGCGACGCCGCCGGCGCAGCTCGAGACGCTGGCGCGCTACCTCGCGCTGACGGGCGGCGAAGACCGCAAAGAGCACCCGGCGCGCGACTTCGCGCAGCGCGCGGCCGAGGCGGCGCCGACGACCGAGCGCTTCTTGCTCGCGTCCGAGCTCGCCGAAGACCGCAACGCCGCGGGCGAGTGGCTGCGGCGGGCGCGGGCGCGAATCAAGCCGGGCGAAGACGACTCCGAGCTCTTGGTGGCCGAGGGGCTGCACGCGCGCTCGGGGGTGAACTGGCGCGAGGCGGTGCCCTACTTCGAGCGGGCGCTGGCGCGCGACCCGCGCAACGTGGCGGCGCTGCTCGGGCGGGTCGAGCTCTACGCGGAGGCGGGGCTGCGCCAGACGACGGTCGCGACGCTCGAGCGGGCCTCGGCCGAGCAGCCGCACGCGGTGGCGCTCTTGCGGCTCCTGGCGCACCAGTACCGGGCGTCGGGGCGCCAGGCCGAGGCCGACGAGGCCGAAGAGCGCTACCTGCGCCTGCGCTTCGACGACCCGACGGCGCTCCGGCGCAAGGTCGAGGTGGCGCTCGCGCGGCGCGACCGGGCGGCGGTCGACCACTGGACCGAGCGCCTGCTCGCGCTCGACGGCAGCTCGCTCAACACGGTCGAGTTCGTGGCCCGGTCGCTGCGGGCGCTCGGCGAGGCGCCGCGGGCGCTGGCGCTGCTCGAGCGGCGGCTCGAGGCGGCGCCCGACGACGTCGAGGCGATGCGGGTGCTCGCCGACTTTCACGCCGAGGCGGGGCGGCGCGAAGAGCAGCTCAAGCTCTTGCGGCAGGTGCTTTCGCTGCGCCCCCAAGCGAAGGACGTGCGCGAGTACGTCGAGCACGCGCGGCCGACGGCGCCGCGGCGCGACGAGGCCTTCGCCTGGGCCCCCGACCGGGTGCGCGCGCTCGCCAAGGCGCCGGCCCAGGCGGGCTTCGCCAAGCGCACGCTGCGCGATCTGCAGGTGACGACGGTGCACCCGAACGGGCTGGCGAGCCGCTTTCACCAGGTGGTCTTCCAGCCCCTGACCGAGGAGGCGGCCGAGGACGCGCGCCAGTACGCGTTCACCTTCCAGGCCGGGCGCGACGTGGTCGACCTGCGCGCGGCGCGGGTCTACCGCGCGAACGGCGCGGTCGACGAGACGGTCGAGACGGCGCAGGCGCCGGTCGACAACCCCGCCATCGCCATGTACACCTCGACGCGCTCGTTCGTGGTGCAGCTGCCGCGCCTCGCCCCGGGCGACGTGGTCGAGCTGCGCTACCGCGTCGACGAGGCGACCCCGCGCAACGACTTCGGCGACACGTTCTCCGAGACCGCGTACTTCCAGGCCTTCGAGCCGGTGGCCTCGGCCGAGTACGTGCTCGTCACGCCGCGCGCGCGGCGCGTGCCCTTGCGCGTGCCCGAGGGCCTGAAGGTCAAGCGCGACGAGCGCGACGAGGGCGAGGTGCACATCGCCCGCGTGTCGGCCGACCACGTCGCCCCCCTCTTGCCCGAGCCGCTGATGCCGCCGCTCGCCGAGGTCGCCGCGCCGCTCAGCGCCTCGACCTTCGCCTCGTGGGAGGACGTCGGCCGCTGGTTCTGGGGCCTCGCCCGCGAGCAGCTCGACGCCGACGACGAGACGCGCAAGCTCGCCCGCGAGCTGACCAAGGGGCTGACCGACGAGCGCGAAAAGGTCAGGGCGGTTTACGACTTCGTCGTGCAGAAGACGCGCTACGTCGCGCTCGAGTTCGGCATCGAGGGGTTCAAGCCGCGCCGCTGCACGCTGACGCTCTCGCGCGGCTGGGGCGACTGCAAAGACAAGGCGGTGGTCATCGTCACGATGCTGCGCGAACTCGGTATACCCGCGCGCCTCGTGCTGGTGCGCACCGGCATGCGGGGCCTCGCCCCGACCGACGCGCCGAGCTACGCCTTCTTCGACCACGCCATCGCGTACGTGCCTTCGCTCGACCTTTACCTCGACGGCACGGCCGAATACACCGGCATGGCCGAGCTGCCCCCGATGGACCGGGGCGCCCTCGGCCTGCAGATCGTCGACGGCCAGGGCAAGCTCGTGCGCCTGCCCGAGCCGCCCGCGGCCGAGACGCGGCGCGCGCGCGCGATCGACCTGACGCTCGGCGACGGCGCCGCCGCGCTCGACCTGCGCGTCGAGTCGACCGGGGCCTTCGCGTCCGAGCTGCGCCAGCGCTACCACCCCGAGTCGACGCGGCGGGCGCGCGCGCTCGAAGACTTCGGGCGCGAGTTCGGGGGCCTGTCGCTGCAGAGCGGCGCCGCCGGCCTCGAGGTCGGGCGGCCCGACGACATCGAGCGCCCGGTGCAGCTCAGGCTGCGCGGGCGCGCGCTCGGCATCACGCGGGCCGAGGGCGGCGACTACGGCCTGCAGGTCGCCCCGCTCGGCAGCCTGGTCGGCCACTACGCCGTGCTCTCGTCGCGGCGGCACCCGCTCAAGCTGCCCTTCCGCGCGACCTACGAAGACGAGTGGACCATTCGGCTGCCGGCCGGCCTGCGCCTCAAGCACGCGCCGCCCTCGAAGGCGCTCGAGTCGCCCTTCGGCCGGCTCGAGCTGCGCGTCGAGCCGGCCCCGGGCAAGGTGCTCGTGAAGACCAAGCTCGCGTTCGAGAAGACGCGCGTCGCGCCGAGCGAGTACGCCGCCTTCCGGTCGTTCTGCGAGGAGGTCGACCGCTCCTTCGCCGAGCGCGTGGTGATCGGGCGCTGAGGGCCGCCCGCCGGCGCCCGGCGCGCCCTCCGGCCCGGGGCGCCGCGGCCGCTCAGGGCCCCTTCACCTCGACGATGGCGCGGCCCACCTCTTCGAGCGACTCGCCGACGGTCTCGGCGCGGCGCAGGGCCTGGTCGTCGAGGCCGAGCTTGGCCGCCTGCACGGTGTCGGCCGCGGCGTAGGCGCGCGTCAGGGCGGCGACGTGGTCGGCGATCTGCCGGTCGAGCATCGCGGCCACGTCGGCGGCGGGCGAGCGCTTGGTCGCCGCCGCCTCGGCCGCGGGCGCGTCGACGGTCACCTCGATGGCGAGCGGGGCGGGCCTGGGGGCGCCCCCCCGCGCGCGCTGCTCGAGCTTCGCGCGCGCCTCGCCCAGGCGCACGAGCGAGGCCCAGCTCTCGCGCACGCGCTTGGCCATCTGCGGGTCGACCGCGCCGCTCGCGGCGGCGCGCCGGAGCTCGGCGCCCTCGAGCAGGGCCCCGCGCGAGGGCTCGCGCAGCGACGTGGCGAGCGCCTCGAGCGCGTAGGCGACGGGGTCGTCGGCCTCGACGAGCAGGGGCGCGGCGGAGAGCACGGCGGCGACCAGCAGCGCCACCGCGTAGGTCGAGAGGGCGGCGCCCGAGAAGCCGGCGACGAGCGCGCCGGCGACGCCGCCGGCGACGAGGGCGGCCCCGACGTGCGCCGCGCGGGCGCCGCGGCCGCGGACGCGCGCGGTGCGCTCGGCGTACACGCCCGCGAGCAAGAGGGCGCAGGCGACGGGGGCCGAGAGCTCGGCGAGCACGCCCGCGCCGAGGGCGCCGAGCGCGCCGGCGCTGACGGCGAGCGCGGCGGGGCGGGCGCTCGCGGCGACGGCGGCGGCGACGGCGAGGCCGACGAGCAGGGCCGCGCCCGGCAGCGGGGGCCAGGACGAGGTCAGATCGAGGGCCCCGAAGAGGGCGGCCGCGACGGCGATGAGAGCGAGCTTTTGCATGGAGACCCTCGGGCGAACGACGATGGGCGAGCGTGCGAGCCCCGGCGGCCGCGGGGGCGGGCGGCGCGCGCCGCCGGGGGGCGCGCGCGCCGCGGGGCGCCCCTCAGAACTTGGCGCGCGAGGTGTGGGCGCTGTTGCGCTCGTACGACGACTTGGCCTTCTCGCGCCCCGCCTCGCTGCCGGGCGCGGAGCTCGCGAAGTCGCCGCGCGTCCGCTCGTAGTCGGCGAGCTGCCGGCCGAGCGAGGCCTTCGCCGGCGCCGGCGCGGCCCGCTCGACCCGCTTGAGCTCGGAGATGTTCTCGAGAATGAGCGCGTCCGCCTTCGCGCGGTCGCCCTTCGCGTACGCCTCGGTCGCCGCGAGCTGCCGCTCGGCCGCGAGGGCGCTCGTCGCCGACGCGAGCACGGCCGCGTCGACGCTGCGCTCGGCCGCCGTCGGGTCGGGGGTGCCGGAGACCGCGAGCTTCGGCACGCGCGCCTCGGCCCGCTCGCCCCCCACCCGCCGCCAGGCCGCCTCGCCCTCGAGCGCGGCCGCCCCCCCCGCGCCGACCGACGCGTGCAGCTCGAGCACCGCGCGCCGCTCGTCGCCGGCGAAGAGCGAGCCGAGCCGCAGCTCGACCCAGCCGCCCGACTGCGCGCGCGCGTCGACGCCCACCGCCCTCGACAGCTCGAGCCCCGCGGGCAGCCGCACCCGCACGACGGCGTCTTCGACGGTGGTCGACGAGGCCTCTTTGAGCTCTCGGCTCAGGAAGTTCGCGAGCGCCGAGGCGTCTTTCACGAAGGCGAAGTTGCCGTGCCCGGCCCGCGCGACCGAGTTCATGTAGGACTCGTCGAAGTCGAGGCCCACGCCGAGCGACGAGATCGTCGTGCCCCGCTCGAAGCTCTCGCGCGCCATGCGCTCGGCCTCGGCGCGCGTCGAGTCGAGCCCGTCGCTGACCAGCACCACGCGCCGCACCCGGCCCGGCGACGCCTCGGCGAGCTCGCGCAGCCCCCGGCTCAGCCCGAGCGGGATCGCCGTGCCCCCGCCCGCCTCGATCTGCCGGATCTTCTCGACGAGCCCCCGCCGCACGTCGCCCACCCGCCCGAGGCCCTGCAGCGTGCTCGCGTCGCTCGCGTAGCGCACGAAGGCCACCTCGTCGTCTTCGTGCATGTCTTCGACGAGGCGCACCGCCGCCGCCTTCGCCTGTTGAATCTTGTCGCCGCTCATCGACCCCGAGGTGTCGAGCACCACGACGAGCGAGAGCGGCGCGCGCTGCTTGGCCCGCCCCCCCTCCTCGTCGGCCCGGAGCTTGAGCTCGGCGTAGACCGTGCCCTCGCCGCCGAGCACCCGCGTCTGGCTGAGCGCGAGCACGCCGCGGGCGCCGGGGCCGGCGAAGGCCACCGCGTTCGGGCCCGCCCCCGGGTCGGCCGTCACGAAGCCGCCCGAGGGGCCCGCCTTCGAGCGCGCCAGCACGAGGCCGCCCAGCGAAAGAACGACCGAGCCGACGGCGAGCCCGCGGGCCACCTGGGGTTTGCGCAACCAATGCGATAGCGTCATGGCTTCCTCCGAGACCGGCCCCGGGGCCCCACGCCGCCCTCGCGCGGCGCGTCGAAGCCCTCGAACGCGGCGCGTCCGAGCCGCGCTACCTTCGACGGAGTGGCCGGCCGGGAGTTTTGTTCCATCGTGCGTCGGGTCGTACGCGCACGAGGCCGGCCCCCTGCCCGGGGGGTGTAACGGGCGGTTCAGAAGCGCCCGCCCACCCCGACCATGCCGGGCGACAGGGTCAGGCGCAGCGAGGTCGCCGACGAGGCCGTCGGGGCGGCATCTTTGCCCTTGGGCTGCACCAGGAGCAGCACCACCCCGGCGCCGAGCGCCGCGGCGCCCACCCCCCCCGTGACGTTGGCCAGCAGGCTGAAGCGCTTGCCGTCGTCGTAGAGCGACTTGGCCGAGGCCGGGCAGTTGTCGCGGTCGGGCCCACACTGGTCTTCGAGATCGTTGAGCCGCTGCTGGCGCAAGACCACGAAGACGCCCGCGGCGGCGAGGCTCGCGGCGCCGACGCCCATCAGCCCCCAGGGCAGCCAGTTCGACCCCGCTTCGGGCTCGGGCGCGGGCGCGAGCGGCTGGGACGGCGCCGGCGGGGGCGGCGGGGTCGCGGCCTTCTTGGGCGGCCGGATGACCACGGTCTTGGTCTCGCCCTCGGCCATGACCACGATCTGCTCTTCGGTCGCCCCGCCCTCGCTGACCTTGAGCACGTGCCCGCCCGGGTTGAGCGCCATCGGCTGCCCGAACGAGGCCGACCCGACCTCGGTGTCGTTGAGCTGCACCGTCGAGAGCTCGGCGCCCGGACCGCGCTCGAGAACCAACTTCGGCACCTTGCCCCGCAGCGCTTCGACCGCGGGCTTCGCGTGCTTCATGATCTCGTTGCGGTCGGCCCCCGTCGCGTCGGCCATGGCGAGCTCGTAGGCGCCGATGGCTTCTGTCCAGTGGCCGAGCTTCTCGAGGCAGCGGGCGATGTGAAAGCGCACCTGCGGCGTCGACTTGAAGCCGGCCGCGTCGCGGAACTTCTTGAGCGCCCGCTCCCAGTCGCCGGCCTGCTCGAGCGAGATGCCCGCCCGGAAGGCCTCGCGCGCCTCGTTCGCGCTCGTGCTCTGGGCGCGCGCCGGGGGCGCGAGGGCGAGGGCCAGCGCGAAGGGCGCCCAGCGGCTCGGGCGGGCGGCGCGGCGGGCGGGCGTGGGCTTCGTCGGGGCCTTGCGCAAAGCGCCGCCGAGCCTATGCCACCCCCTCTCGGGCCACAAGGCCGGCCCGCGCCCGCGCGCCGCGGCCGGCGGCGAGCCTTGCGAGGGCGGGCTTCGCGCGCGTAAGGTGTCGGCTGCTTCTCGCCCTGGCTTGCCGGTCCTCCCGACCCCGAGGTTGCCCCTGATGCGCCCGAGCCCCCCCTTCGCCCGCCCGGCGGGCCGCGCTCGCACGTCACGCTCCTTCACGGACGGGGCGCTCGGGCTCGCCCTCGTCGCGCTGGCGCACTGCTCCTTCCCCGAATTCGACTTCGGCGAGGCGGCCGGCGGCGCGGCGGGCACGGGCGCGGGCGGCGGCGGGGGCCGGGGCGGCAGCGGGGGCACGGGCGGCCGGGCCGGGTCCGGCACGATGGGCCAGGGCGGGGCGGCCGGGCTCGGGGGCGCGGGCGGGCAGGGGGGCTCGATCGAGTGCCCGCCCAACTGCACCCCCTTCGTCGTCGCCAAGGCCGAGGCGTCGGTCATCTCGCTGGCCGTCGAGGGCACGTCAGCCTTCTGGACGCAGGACCCCAGCCCCCAGACCAACGGCATCTTGGTCACGACGCCGCTCGCCGGCGGCCCGCTCACGACGCTGGCGAGCCCGGGCGCCATGGTCGAGCCGGTCCTGCGGGGCGCCGACGCCGAGTACCTCTACCTGGTCGCCTCCGCGTCCGTGCCCAACAAGCTCTTCGTGTTCGACCGCCCGAAGGGCGAGGTGCGGCTCGCCGCCGACCTCGGGTCGGCGAGGCTCCCCTCGCCCGAATCCAGCTTCGTCGGCGCCGCGTCGTTCTTCTTCGTCACGTACGACGAGGTGCTCGACACCGACATCGTCTTCCGCCTGCCGAAGGGCGCCCTCGGGGCCCCCACGCCCCTCCCCGTGCGCGTGATCGAGCACCCCCAGGGCGGCCCGTACACGCCGCTCGGCCCCGACGGCGACGCGGCCGTCCTCTACGACGAGGTTGAGGGCACGCTGCTGCGCGTATTTCGGGCTTCGAACGAAGAGCCGGCCGAGGTGCAGCCCATCTTCGCCGACGCCCCGAACGACCTGCCCTACTTCGAGTGGTTCGCGGCCGACGAATCGTCGTACTACTTCGCCTCCAGCGACGACTTCGTCGATTACGCCATTCGCGCCCTGCCGCGCGACAAAAACCGCTTCGCCGACATGCGGGTGATCGTGCGCGACGAGAAAAACTGCGTGAACCTGCGCGCCGACGGGCCGTCGCTCTACTGGGTCGCCGGCGACGTCATCCGCAGCCTACGCGTCGCGCCGAAAGACGGCAGCGCGGGGCCGCAGACCCTCGTCGAGGGGCTGCCCGCAGACGACTACGTGCTCGCGGGCGACTCCGTGTACTGGTTCGACCCCGGCAGCCGCGAGCTGCGGGGCCTGCGCGTGCGCTGATCGGCCGGCCGCGCGCGACGCCGGGGCGCGCCCCGAAGAGGGCCCAAAACGGGTGGGCACCCCACCCCTTTGGCGGGTAAGATACGAGGGTCGGCGACCGGCTCGTCGGCGAGCTCTTTCTCGCACGAGGTCTTTCTTGACGCACCCTAGCGCCCCGCACCGACGCGGCCCGACGCACCGCGCCTGGCGCGCCGCGACCGCCCTCGCGCCCGCCTGCGCCCTCGCGTTGCTGGCTCACTGTAGCTTTCCCGAATACTCGTTTCGGTCGAACGGCGAAAACGAGACCGCCGGCGGGTCCGGCGGCTCGCCCGCGGCGGGCCGCGCCGGCGCGGGCGGCGGCCTGCCCGCGGGCGGCGCGGGCGGCGGCCTGCCTTCGGGCGGCGCGGGCGGCGCGGCGGGGGCCGCGGGCGGGGCGTGCGCGGGCGCCACGGACGGCTGCGTGACCGATTGCGAATTCGAGGTCGTCACCGCCTCGGCCGAGCTGTTCGGCGTCGTCAGCGACGGCGAGTCGGTCTTCTGGTCCGAGTGCAACCTGCAGAACCAGACCTGCTCGATGTCGGCGCGCTCGGCCGACGGCCAGGGCCCGGTGCGGGTGGTCGCCGACGCGAGCCAGTTGCCCCAGGGGCAGCTCTTGGTCAACCTCAAACAAGACGCCGATTCGATCTACGGCTTTCTGCTCGACGCCGATCAGCCCCCCGGCACGCCGCCGGCCGCCATCCTCCGCGTGCCCAAGGCGGGCGGGCAGGGGCAGGTTCTGCTGGCGGCGGGCAACGGCCGGGTCTTTTTCTCCTACGAGCTCAGCGACCGCTTCGTCTACGCCTTCCGCGAGAACGACGACCAGCCCCCGGGCACGGTCGTGCGCGCCGACAAGGGCAACAACAACACGACGACGGGCGTCGTCGTCACGAACGTCGCCCGCAGCCTCGTGGGCGCCGAGGGCGACGAGGCCGTCGTCGTCGAGAGCAACGGCAACATCGCCCGCGTCCAGCCCGGCATCTCGACGCTCATCTTGGACGGCGACGCCAACCCCGAGCCCGTCCCCTTCGAGGGCGTCGTCGAGGGCGACGTCTACTACTTCCTGTCGCTGGGCCAGGTGCGCCGCTTCGGCGAGGGCGAGCTCACCTTCCTGTCGACGAACGCGGGCAACGACCCCTTCTTCTTCCAGGCCGAGGCCGACTCGCTCTACTGGGTCAACCGCCGCGGCGGCGTCGGCAGCACCGCCGGCGACATCCACACGGTGCCCAAGGCGGGCTGCGCCGACGTCCGGAAGCTCGTCGAGGGCGTCTCGACCGACGCGCTGAGCGTGCGCAACGGCGTCGCGTACTGGGTGAGCGACGACTTTACGAGGGTGCTCGGCCGGCGGCTGCGCTGAGCGGCGGCGCCGCTCTCGAGCGGGGCGCGCGTGCGGGTGTGCCAAGCGCAACGCTTTGCCAGCCAATTTCGGCTGCTGAAGCGCCGCTTGGGGCCCATCGACGGGCGCGCCCCGCTCTAAAACCCGGGGTCGCGCACCGGCACCGCGCCCCCGCCGGGGTTCGCCGGCGCCTCGCCGGGGCGCCCGGCGCCGTTGCGGCGCGGCGGGGGCGGGGGTGCCTTGGGCGGGGGTTTGGTCGCGTCGCGACCGGCCTCTTTGCCGGAGGCCTCGCGCGGGGCGGCGGACGGGGGCGACGAGGAGGGCGGCGCGCCTTCGGGCGGGGCGACGAAGGCGGCGGTGCCTTCGGGCTTGTCGGCCGCGGGGGCGGGCCTCGCCCCGAGGGCGGTCGCGCTGGCCGCGCCGCGGGCGGCGGGCAAGGGCTTGAGCACGGCGGGGCCGGCCCAGAAGTGGGCCGCGGTGGCGCCGAAGGCCGGCGCGAGCAGCCCGACGCCGACGAAGGCGGCGACCGGCCAGCGGCGCTTGGGCGGCGGCAGGCTCACGACCAGCGAGCGGTGGAACGACACCTTCGAGCCCAGGTCGACGGGCGCGACGTTGTTCGAAGGGGTCGGCGTCGGCGTCGGCGGCGCGGTCGGCGGCGAGAGCAGCCCGGCCGGGACGGTGGCGAGCGCGCCGATCTCGACCGACTGGTCGGCCCGCGCCTTGGCCATCTCGAGCGCCTGGCGCAGCGCCTCGGAGCGCTTGCGCAGCGAGGCGCCCGCGGTCACCTCGAGCAGCGACGAGACGTCGCGCGCCGAGGCGAGCCCGACCTCGCGCCGCCCCACCGCGTCGAGCGCCTCGCCGAAGGCCTCGGCCGAGGGGAAGCGGGCGTCGGGGTCGGGCGCGAGCGCGCGCATCAGCACCGCCTCGAGCCCGGGCGGGTAGCGCCAGCCGACGGCCCGGCTCGGCGGCTCGAGCGCGTTGCCGAGCACGCGCGCCACGGTCTCGCCCAGCGTCTGGGCGTGGAAGGGGTGCACCCCCGTCGTCATCTGGTAGATCGAGACGCCGAGCGAGAAGATGTCGCTGCGGGCGTCGACCGGGCGCGTGTTGCCGAGCTGCTCGGGCGCCATGTACGCGATCTTGCCCTTGAGCACCCCGGTGCGCGTCTCTTGCGACGACTTGCCGAAGGCCTTGGCGATGCCGAAGTCGGTGACCTTGGTGACGCCGTGCCGCGTGACGAAGAGGTTGTGCGGCGTCACGTCGCGGTGCACGACCGTGAGCGGCGTGCCCTGCTCGTCGGTCAGCGTGTGCGCCGCGTGCAGGCCCGCGCAGGCGTCGATGGCCGCGCGCAGCGCGGCCGGCAGGGGCAAGAGGCCGCTCGGCGCGAGGTGGCAGAGCTGGCTGAGCGACTCGCCCTCCAAGAGCTCCATCGCGATGAAGAGCGAGCCGTCTTCTTCGCCGAGGTCGAAGGTCTCGACGACGTTCGGGTGGCGAATCTGCGAGGCGATGCGCGCCTCGTCGTAGAACATCGCCTCGTGGTCGCGCTGGTTGTCGTCGACCAAGGTCGGCAGCATGACCTTGAGCGCGACGACCTTCTGAAACCCGCGCGCCCCCCGCACCCGCGCGGCCCACACCGCCGCCATGCCCCCCTGCCCGAGCGGCACCAGGCACTCGTAGCGCCCGAGGCGGTAGCCGGGTCGAAGAGAATTGGCGAGGGTCATCGGCGGAGAGCCCCGGGGGGGCTAGATATACCACATGTTACGCCGCGCGAGCCGGGCTTGCCTCTCGCGGTGATGGGGTACGAAAGAAAAGTCGGGCCAGATCGGTCGTAGCGAGCCTTTGGGGCCTCCGCGCGGGCGGCCGAGGGCCGGGGCCCTGGCGCCGCGGGCGGAAAAGAGAACCAGCGCTGTCTCTGACGCAGCGCCAAAACCGGGGCCGGCCCCGGCCGACGCGCCGCCCGGGGGAGCGGGCCCCCCGACGCACGCCGCCGATCGGCTGGCGCCGAGCGCGCACCTCACTGCCGGGCGGGGCGCCTCGCGGCCGGGCGGCCGCGCGGCCTCAGTGGCGGACGAGCGTGCGGCCCAGCGCCTCGCCCCGGGCGCGCGCCTCGTCGTCGTCGGCCGGCCAGGCGAAGCGCTCTTCGGCGAAGCGCGGATCGTTGCCCTCGGCGTCGGCGAGCATGGCGCGCAGGTGCATCTGGGCGCCCTCGCGCCGGGCGTAGGCGGCGACGGGCACCTGGCAGCTGCCGCCGACGGCGACCATGACGCCGCGCTCGGCGGATACGGCGAGCGACGTCTCGGGGTCGTGGGTCGAGGCGAGGTCTTCGGCGGTCTGCTCGTCGCCCTCGCGGCACTCGATGCCGAGCGCGCCCTGGCCGACGGCGGGCAGGCTCAGCTCGGGCGCGAGCACCTCGGTCGCCCGGTCGCCGAGGCCGAGCCGGCGCAGGCCCGCGTAGGCGAGCACGATGGCGTCGCACTCGCCCTCGGCGACCTTGCGCAGGCGCGTGTCGACGTTGCCGCGCAGGGGGGCGAAGCGCAGGTCGGGCCGCTCGCGGCGCAGGAGGGCGACGCGGCGCAGGCTCGAGGTGCCGACGAGGGCGCCCTGCGGCAAGTCGCGGAAGGGCCGGCCCTCGCGCGAGACGAGCACGTCGCGCGGGTCTTCGCGGGCGGGCACGGCGGCGAGGCGCAGGCCCTGGGCGAGCTCGGCGGGCACGTCTTTGATCGAGTGGACGGCGAAGTCGGCGCGCCGCTCGACGAGGGCCTCTTCGATCTCTTTCAAGAAGAGGCCCTTGCCGCCGATGGCCTGCAGGGGCCGGTCGGTGATGCGGTCGCCGGTCGTCACGACGTGCAGCTCGCGCACCGACAGGCCCGGGCGGCGGGCGAGCAGCCCCTGCGCCCAGGCCCGGGCCTGCGCGAGCGCGAGCGCCGAGCGCCGCGTGGCGAGCACCAGCTCGCGGCCGCTCACGGGCCCCCCCGCTCGCGGGCGCCGCCGGCGGCGCCGGACGCGTCGCTGACGACGGTGACGTCGGGCAGCTCGAAGAGCTCGCGCACGATCTGCGCCATCTGCTCGCCGCGCGGGTCGCCGGCCGCGCGCTTCAGCCGGGCGACGGGCGCGTGCAGGAGCTTGTTGACGGCCGCGTCGACCATGACCTCGAGCGCGGCGCGCTCGGGCTGCCCGAGGTGCTTGAGCTTGCCCGCGAACGAGCGCTCGAGCTCGGCCATCAGCGTCGCGCGCGCCTTGGCGCGCAGCGCGACCACCGTGGGCACGACGCTCTGGGTGTCGACCCAGGCGTCGAACGAGCTCATCTCTTCGGCGACCAGCTGCTCGGCCCGCTTCGCCTCGCCCTCGCGCTCGCGGAAGGTCTCGCGCACGACCCCCTCGAGGTCGTCGACGTCGTAGAGAAAGACGTTGTTGAGCGCCTCGACCGAGGGCTCGATGTCGCGCGGGACGGCGATGTCGATGAAGAAGAGGGTGCGGCCCTTGCGCAGCTTGACCGCGCGCGAGACGATGTCGTGCGTCAGCACGAAGCCCGGCGCCGAGGTGCTCGAGATGACGACGTCGGTGTCGACGATGGCCGAGGGCAGTTCGTCCCACGCGCGCACGCCCGCCCCGAGCTCGCGCGCCAGCGCCTGGGCGCGCTCGGGCGAGCGGTTGATGACGTCGAGCCGCGCGCCCGCCCGCACCACGAGCTGCGCCGCCCCGAGCGCCATCTCGCCGGCGCCGACGAGCAGCGCCCGGTGGCCCTTGAGCTCGCCGAAGATCTGGCGCGCGAGGTCGACCGCCACGCTCGCGATCGACACCTGCCCCTCGCCGATGGACGTCTCGCTGCGCACGCGCTTGGCCGTCTGCAGCGCCCGGCCGACGATGCGCTGCAGGCCCGGGCCCACGGTGCCCGCCGCCTGCGCCGCCTCGAAGGCCTGCTTGACCTGGCCGAGAATCTGCGGCTCGCCCACCACCAGCGAGTCGAGCGACGAGGCGACGCGGAACAGGTGCTGCACCGCGTCCTTGCCGACCTTGCGGTAGAGGTGCGGGCGCAGCACGGGCCCCGAGCCCGGCGTGGCGAAGCCCTCGAGCGCGGCGACGATCTCTTCGGCGACGCGATCGAGGTCGACTTGCGCCCCCGGCGGGGGCGTCGCGACGACCTCGACGCGGTTACAGGTCGACACGCACATCACCTCGCCGACCGAGGGCCGGCCGGCGAAGGCGCCGAGCACGGCGGGCATCTGGTCGGACGAGACGGCGAGCCGCTCGCGCACCTCGACGGGCGCGGTGCGGTGGGAAAGGCCAACGACGACGAGCATGATAAGACGGGCCCCGCGGGAGGTCGGACGAGGTAAACGACGAGGACGAGAACGGCGAAGAAGAACCCGGTGATGGTGCCTAGCGCGGCGCGCCGGCCGCGCCAACCGGCCGCCGCCCGCAAGAGCAGCACGCCGGCGAAGACCGCCCAGGTCAGGTAGGCGAAGGCCGCGCGCAAGACCTCGCCGGCGTGCCCGGCCTCGAGCCGGTAGGCCCAGGCGGTGCCGGTGATGATGCCGAGCGTCAAGAGCGGGAACCCGAAGAGCAAGAACCGGTGCTCGGCCTGGTCGAGCACGTCGAGCGACGGCAGCCGGCCCAGCACGCCGCCGAGCTTCTTCTCTTTGAGGCGCTTTTCGACCACGAGATAGAGCACGGCGGTGGTGCAGGCGAGCAGAAAGAGCGCGTCGCCGATGAGGTTGACGCCCACGTGCAGGGCCAGAAAGAAGGGCGGCAGCTCGGCGTCGACCGCGCCGAGGTTGGCGAGGCGGCTGGCGATGAGGAAGGTGAGGCCGATGGGCGCGACGAAGGCGCCGATGGCGTCGATGCGCCAGCGCAGGCGGGCGACCAGGTAGCCGAACGCGGTGGCGAGGGCGCCGACCGAGAGGGCGAAGTTCACGCTCCGCACGGGGCAGATGTTGGCGACCAGGCTGGCCAGCGTGATGAAGACCGCGTGGCTCAGGGCGCCCGCGCCGATGAAGACCGGGCCGAGGCGCACGAGGCGCGGGGGCAGGCCCCGGCTGATCTGCCAGAAGAAGAGAACGGTGGCGGCGAGATACCCCGCCGCCCCCGCCCAGAACCCAGCCCATGCCACTGCGGAAGCCGTCACGCCGCCGATTCTCCCCCGGGGCGGGCCCGGGCGCTAGAGAGCCGACCAGAAAAACCGCTCGCCGTTCGAGAAAATGCCCCATCACCCGGGCCGCCCGGCCGAAAAATGCCCCGCGGGGGCCCCGGCCGGCGCCCAGGGCCGAATTCTACAGGACCCGCAGCAAAAACTGCCCGAGCAGCTCTTCGTCGCTCGAGGGCGGCCGGACGCCGTCGGGGCGGCTGCGGCGGGGGTCGCCGGCCGCGGCGCCCGCCATGTGCTCGGCGAACGAGCCGACCGGGGCGCCGAGAAAGCCCGGCACGATGTCGTAGGCGTTCTCGCCGATGAGCATGCTCCGGTCGAGCATCTCGGCGCCGAGCTCCCGCAGAAAGGCCAGGCTCTTGACCTTTCCGACCAGCTCGAAGGCGTCGGGCGTGCTCGTCACCTCGCTCACCACGCGCGCCGCCTCGGCGAGCCGGTAGCGTCGCCCCTCGTTTTTGATGGTAAGCTCGTCGTTGGTCAGGTCGACTCGCCCCTCGACCAGCCACGCGTGAAGGGCCTCTTGGGGGAAGAAGATACGGTTTTTGCCCATGCGCTCAGGCCCGCGACCATACCAGAGCAGGCCCCCCTCGGGGCCGGCCCTCTGCGGGCCCGCGACCGGCTCGACGTGAGCCCCTCCTGCGCCCGCCGCCAGCCAGCCGTGACGCCCGGCCCCCTGTGCGCCCGCCGCCAGCCAGCCGTGACGCCCGGCCCCCTGTGCGCCGGCCGCCGGGCCGACGTGACGCCTGGCTCCCTTGGCGCCGGCCGCCGGCCCGGCGTGACGTCCGGCCCCCGCCGCGCCCGCCGCCCGTGACCCCGGCCCTCGCCGCCGTCTACGACGCGCTCGTCGAGCGCGCCGCCTCCGGCCCGCTGCGCCCGCGCGCCGACCGGCTGCGGGCGCGCTTCCGGCGCCGGGCGGGGGCGTTCGAGTCGTCGCACCCGCGGGCCGAGGCGCGCGAGGCGGCCGCCTGGGACACCGCGCTGGTCGGGGGGGGCCTGGCGCGCGAGCTCGGCCCCACCCTCGAGGGCGAGCGCGAGCGCGAGCTCGCCGCCCTGCTCGGGCGGGCGCAGCGGGGGCTCTTTCGCCTGGTCGTCGCCCACGGGGCGGTCTACGCCGAAGACCAATGGCGCGGGGGCGCCTTTGTGCTACTGGCTGCCGACGACGTGGCGCGGGGCGCGCGCGCGGCCTTGCCCTCGGGCGCGAGCTTCGTCGGGCATATCGCCGCCGCCGCCGACGGCTGCGCCTTGCTGCCGGGGCTGCTCTGGCTGCCCGAAGAGGCCGCGCCCCACCTCGGCGCCCTGCTCGACGAGGCGCGAAGCCTCGGGGCGCCCTTCGACGACGTCGCCGACGCCCTGCTCCGCATGGATCACGCCCTCGCCACCCTCGCCCGCGTCCGCGCCCAGTACGCCTTCCGCCTCGCCGCCCTCGAGCCGGCGCTCTTCGCCCTCGCCGACGAGGGCGCCTGAGCCGGGGGCGCCCCCCCCCGCCCCCCATGCCCCCGCCCCCCCCCTTCCACGTCCGCCTCACCTCGGCGCGCATGCTGACCCCCCACGTGCGCGAGCTGCGCTTCGAGCGGTCCGACGGGCTGCCGATGACGCACCGCCCGGGCCAGTGGGTCAACCTCGCCATCGAGCGGCCCGAGGGCGGCGAGCTCTTGCGCGCCTACTCGATCGCGTCGCCGCCCGACGGCTCGCCCCGCTTCGAGCTGGCCGTCACGCGCGTCGCCGAGGGGCCCGGCTCGAGGTTCCTGCACGAGCTCGCCCCCGGCGCCGAGGTGCTGGTGCTCGGGCCCCACGGCTTCTTCACCCGCGAGCCCGGCGAGGGCACGCCCGCGCTCTTCGTCGCCACCGGCACCGGCCTGACCCCGCTGCGCAGCATGGTTCGCGCCGCGCTCTCGGCCGGGGCCCGAGAGCCGCTCTGGGTGCTCGTGGGCGTGCGGCACTCGTCCGACATGCTCTACCGCGACGAGCTCGAGGCGCTCTCGGCCGCCCACCCCAACCTGAAGGTCTGGTTCTCCCTCTCGCGCCCCCCCCCCGACTGGGCCGGGCTCGCCGGCTACGTGCAGGGGCACGTGCCCGAGCTCTGGCGCCGCCTCGCCGAAGAGGGCGGGCCGGGGGCCGAACCCCACGTGTACGTCTGCGGGCTCGAGCGCATGGTGTCGGTCGTCAGGTCCCTGGTGCGCAAGCAGCTCAACGTGCCGCGCACGCGGGTACACTCCGAGCGGTACGATTGAAGTGACGCCCTCCGGGCGGCGCCCGGTTTTGTGGTAGCGTGCTCCCCATGGAGCACGGCGACGAGGCCCCCGCCCTGGTATCGACGACGTGGCTGGCGGCGCACCTGCGCAACCCCCATGTCCGCATCGTCGACGCGCGCTGGTACCTCGACGGGCGCAAGGGCGCCGAGGCGTACCGGGCCGGGCACCTGCCGGGCGCGGTGCACCTCGACGTCGACTCCGACCTGTCGGCCCCGCCCGGGCCCCACGCGCCCGGCCGCCACCCCCTGCCCAGCCCCGCCGCCTTCGCCGACGTGCTCGCGCGCGCCGGCGTCGGGCCCTCGACCCGCGTCATCGCCTACGACGACGAGGGCGGCTCCCGCGCGGCCCGCCTCTGGTGGATGTTGCGCTACTACGGCCACGGCCTCGGCAGCGTGCTCGACGGCGGCATCGCCAAGTGGCAGGCCGAGGGCCGCGCCCTCGAGACCGGCTCGGCCCGCGTCGCCCGCGCCCAACCGATGGAGCTGGTGGCCCTCCCCCGCCGCGTCGTCGACAAGTCGCGCCTCGCCGAGATGCTGCACGACGGCCACACCCTCGTGCTCGACGCCCGCGCCCCCGAGCGCTACTCGGGCGCCGTCGAGACCCTCGACCGGCGCGCGGGTCACATCCCCGGGGCCATCAACGCGCCCTACGCCCTGAACCTCGGCCCCGCCGGCACCTTCCGGTCCAAAGACGAACTTTACGGCTACTTTCTCAAGCTCGGCGCCACCGAGGGCAAGCGCATCGTCGTCTACTGCGGCTCGGGCGTCACCGCCTGCCACACCCTGCTCGCCCTGCACCTCGCCGGCTTCCGCGACACCTACCTCTACGAAGGCTCCTGGAGCGACTGGGCGGCCGACCCCTCGCTGCCCATCCGCACCGGCGTCGACCCCTTAGGTGCCCCGCGGGGGCAAAACGCCACAAAGTTCGGCATTTCTGCCACGACCGCGCGCGGCCCGACGCGGACGCCCGAACGGGTGGGACCAGCGGCGCGGCCTCCGAGGCCCGCCCGAAATTAGCGCCCCGAACGTCGGGTAGGGGGCGCCGGCACAGGCGCGGAGAGCGCGGCCTCAACCGTGGCGCGGCCTTTGCGGTCTGCCCGGTGCATGAAGGCGTTTCTGTCGCAACTCCGCCCCGGCCCGCGCGCGATCGCGGGCGCGGCGCTGCTCGCCGCGCTCGGCGCGGCGCCGCGCGAGGCCGGGGCGTATTCGTATTCGGGCGGCGTCATCGGGTCGCCCTGCCACGAGCGCATGACGTGGTGGGCGCTGCGCACCGTGCGCGCCGAGCTCGGCGCCGGGCTGCCCGCGCCCCTCACCGACCAAGATCGGGCGCTCGTCGACGATCTGCCCTTCCGGCTGCCCGACGACCTGCAGGACCGCGGGGCGGCGGCGCTCGTGATCGGCGTGCGCGACAACGATCTGAAGGGCGAGGGCGGGCGCGAGGCCGACTCGCTCACCTTCATTCACGGCGACCCCGACCTGCAGCGCGAGCACTGCCTGCGCCGCCCCGAGCACGACGAGCCGGGCGGCAGCGAGGCGGCGCTCGCCGACTGCCGCGCGTTCATCCGCGAGCGCATGCTCGAGGCGCTCGACGGGCTCGGCCCCTCCGGCGACGTCGACTACGGGCGCGAGATGAGCCTCGAGGTGACCCTCGGCATCCGGGGCAAGATCGACGTGAACCTGCCGCTCTTCTTCGTGAAGCTCGGCCAGGCGCTGCACGCCGTGCAGGACGGCTTCTCGCACACGCTGCGCTCGCCCGACGGCCTGCGGGTGCGCGGCGTCTTGAACTTCATCGACGAGGTCGAGGGGCGGCGCGAAGCGTCGCGCGACGGCCCCCCGCACTTCAGCGGCATGGACGACTGCGAGGCCGCGGACGACATGCGCCGGCTGCGCGTCGCGCGCGCGGCCGAGGCGTCGACCGAGCTCGCGCGCGCCGCGCTCGACCCGGCGCGCTCGCGGGCCGAAAAGGAGGCGGCGATCGACGCCGTGCTCGCGACCTACTTCAGCTACGAGCCCGGCTGCGGCTACGACAACGGCTGGTGCGACGCGCCCGAGCTCACGACCGAGCAGTACCGCGGCTGCGCCTGCCGCTCGGCCGGGGGCGAGGGCGGGGGCGGCGCGGCCTGGGCCGGCCTGCTCGGGCTCGCGGCCCTCGGCGCCGCGCGCCGCCGCCGCAAGGGCCTCGGCCGGGCGGCCGCCGGCGCCGCCGCCGTCGCCCTCGCGCTCGCCGCGGCGCCGGGCCGAGCCCGGGCCCAGGACGCCGTCGAGCCGGCGATGGGCGGCAACAACGACGTGCAGCCGATCGAGCGCGACTTCGGGGTCTACGGCACGCTCGGCTTCGGCGGCTCGATCGACAACGCGGCGCTCGCGGGCCGGGGCGGCGCGCTCGTGCGGCTGAGCACCGGGTGGCTGCTCGGCGTCGAGGGCGAATGGAACCCCTTCTTGAATTCGAACACGGGCTCGCTCGGCGAGGGCGCCGCGAACGTCTACGGCACGGTCATTCGGCAGTATCAGCTCAAGTACGAGGCGGTGAACCTGCGCACGACGCTGAACGCGGGCGTCTCGATCTTGGCGATGGACCTGGTGGGCGCGCCCGCCGGGCAGGTGGGCCCCTACGTCGGCATCAGCCCGCTCGGCGTCGAATGGAAGGTGGCGCGCGGCTTCTACGTCGTCTTCGACCCGACGCACATCGCCGTCCCGGTGCCGAACACGAAGGGCGCCATCTTCGCGTACCCGCAGTACCGGGCGATGCTCGGCATCCAGTTCGGCGGCTGAGGGCGCGCCGCGCGGGGCGGCCTCGGCGGGGCGACGTCCCCGCTCGCGCCGGGGGCGACGTCCCCGCTCGCGCCGGGGGCGAAACCGACGTTCCCGCTCGCGCCGGGGCCCAAACCAAGGTAGACGGTGCGGCGCGCCCGCGCCGTGTCGATGTCGCCCCCCTTCACCGCCGCGCGCCGTGCGCCGGCCCGTCGTCGGCTCGCCCGGTTCGCCGCGATCGCCGGCGCCGCGACCGCCGCGGCGGCGTCGCCGGCGCGGGCGCAGGGCCCGGGCGAGGTGCCCGCGCTGCGGCCGCCGCCGGCCGAGGCCGACCTCGCGCCCGAGGGGCCGCTCGTGCGCTTCGAGGTGGTCTCGACCGACCCGGCCTGGCCGGTGCCGGTGCCCGAGCGCTTCGCGCTGCGGCCGGGCGAGCTGGCGAGCGGGGCGCGGCTCAGGCGCGCGGCGCGCGAGCTGGTCGAGGGGGGCATGGCGGCCGAGGTGGGCGTCGAGAGCTGGCGCGAGGGCGCGGGCGTCGCGGTGCGCTTCGTGGCGGTGGCGCGGCGGCGGGTGGCGGCGGTGCGGGTGCGGGGCGACGCCGACGTGAGCGACGTGTTGCGCGCGTCGGGGGTCGAGCGGGGGCGGGCGCTGACGCCGCCGCTCTTGCGCGCGGCCGAGGCGGCGGCGGTCGAGCGGCTGAAGCTGCGGGGCTACCCGCTCGCGTCGGTGCGCTCGTCGCTGCGCGAGACCGACGACCCGCGCGCGGCGGTGGTGCTCGTCGACGTGTCGGCCTGGCCGCCGAGGCTGCTCGCGGGGGTGCGCCGCGAGGTGGTCGACCGGCCGCCGTCCGACCGGGCCGCGGCGGCGCTGCTCGCGGGCTACGCCGTCGGCCGCGGCGACCTCGCCGACGAAGAGGCCCTCGACGAGGCCGACCGCGCGCTCGGCGAGTCGCTGCGGGCGCGCGGGTACGTGCGGGCGGCCGTCGAGCACCGGCTCTACGAGGCGAACGGGCGCACCTACGCGCTCGTCTCGGCGCGCCTCGGGCCCCTCGTCGGGCTCGTGTACGAGGGCAACCGCGCGCTCGACGCCGACCAGCTCAACGACGTCGTCGACCTCGAGAAAGAGAGCGACCGCACGCCCTCGCGCGTCGAGCAGAAGGTGCGCGAGCAGTACCGGCGCCTCGGCTTTTACGACGTCGAGGTCGCGGTCGAGGTGCGGGGCGGCCCCGACGAGCCCGTCAACCACTGGGCGGTGCGGGTGCGCGAGGGCGAGCGGGTGCGGGTCGTCTCGCGCGCCTACCCCTGCCTGAACGCGCGCGCGGGCGGGCCGGGCGAGGGGTGGGCGGGGGCGCGGCGGGCGCGCGAGCTCGACGACGAGATCGACAGCTTCCTCGAAGAAGACTTGCCCGGCGCGACGCTGCTCGGGCCCGTCGACCCGCGCCGCGTCGCCGAGCTCTACGGGCCGGGCGGCACGACCGGGGCGCGGCCGGCGCCGCTCGAGCTCAAGCCGCGCGAGGTCTTCGCCCCCGAGTCGTACGACCGCGCCATCGCGCACCTCGAAGACCTCTACCGCGCCGAGGGCTACCTCTCGGTGCTCGTCGGCCCGCTGCAGGTCTTGCGCCGCCGCTGCGACCCGCGCTCGCCGCCCGGCCTCTGCCGCCCGCTGCCGCCGCCGCCCCTGCCCGAGCCGAAGTGCGCCTTCGACAGCCAGGGCCTGCCCCTCGAAGAGCCGCCCCTGCCGCGCGAGGCGCTCTGCCGGCCCGACCCGGCGCGGGGGCTGCGCTGCGAGCCCGAGGTGGCGCTGCGCATCCCCGTCCGGCCCGGGCCCCGGGCGCGCCTGCACGACGTCGCCTTCGAGGGGGCCGTCTCGGTGCCCGAGACCGAGCTCTTCGAGGCGAGCGGCCTCAAGCTCGGCGACCCGGCCTCGAACGTGGCGGTCGACGCCGCGCGCCGCGCCATCCTCGACCGCTACCGCGACGACGGCTACGCCTTCGCCGAGGTGCGCGCCGGCGTCGAGCTCTCGCCCGACAAGCAGCGCGCCCGGGTGCGCTTCGTCGTCGTCGAGCGGCAGCGCGTCGTCGTCGGGCGCGTCATCGTGCGCGGCGCCGAGGCCACCGACGAGGCGACCGTGCTCGGGCGCCTGCGCCTCGCCCCCGGCGACCCCTACCGCCAGCAGCGCGCGCGGCAGAGCGAAGAGCTGCTCGCCACCCTCGGCGTCTTCTCGAGCGTCACCATCGCCCTCGAAGACCCCGAGGTGCCCGCGACGCGCAAGAACGTCGTCGTCACCGTCGTCGAGCGGCGCCCGCAGTACCTCGAGTTCCGCCCCGGCCTCTCGTCGGGCGAGGGCGTGCGCGGGCTGCTCGAGTACGGCCACCGCAACGTCGGCGGCCGCGCCATCCAGCTCACGCTCAGGCTGCAGGCGAACTACCTGCCCACCTTCTTCATCCCCGAGCAGAGGGTGCGCGAGAACTTCGACCGGCTCTCGCTCACCGAGCGCATCGAGCGCCGGAACAGCCTCGGCCTCCAGTTCCCCGACGTGTTCCACCCCGCGCTGCGGCTCGGCGTCGACCTCATCGACGTGCGCGACAACGCGCGCGACTTCGGCCTGACCAAGCACGCCGTCCTGCCCGCGCTCACCTTCCGGCCCGAGCGCCAGGTCGCCGTCACCCTCGGCGCCTCGCTCGAGCGCAACGACGTGCGCACCTACTCGGGCGAGAGCATCGACGAGTACGTCCAGGGCATCGGCACCGACAGCGACCTCGCGCGCCTCTTGCGCGTGCCCGACGGCCTGACGCTCGTCGTCGCCCAGCGCGTCTCCGCCACCTGGGACCGCCGCGACAACCCGCTCGGCGCCACGCGCGGCACGCTCCTGACCGGCAGCGTCGAGCACGCGCACGCCTACCCCATCGACACGAGCGAGGGCGCCCGCGACGCCGACTTCCTGCGCTGGACGGGGGGCGTCGGCGGCTACGTCCGCCTCAGCGAGCGCGGGCTCGCCTTCGCGCTGCTGCTGCGCGGCGGGGTCATCCAGCACCTCATCCGGGGCTCGCAGACCTACCCCGACCGGCTCTTCTTCCTCGGCGGCTACGACAGCTTCCGCGGCCTGTTCCGCGACTCGCTCCTGCCCCAAGACCTCGCCGACGAGATCCTCGCCCGGCCGAGGTACGACCAGGCAGACCCCGAGCTCGACCAGTGGCGCGAGGCCGCCCGGCTCGCCGTGCGCGGCGGCGACGTCTTTCTGAACCCCCGCTCCGAGCTCCGCGTCCCGCTCTGGGGCCCGCTCGAGACCACCCTCTTCGTCGACGCCGGCAACGTCTGGGTCGACCCCGCCCGCATCGAGCCCTGGCGCCTGCGCTACGCCGCCGGCAGCGGCCTGCGCTTCGCCACGCCCATCGGCCCCGTCGCCCTCGACTACGGCATCAACCTCGACCCCCGCCCCTGGGAGGGCTTCGGCACCTTCCACTTCAGCATCGGCCTCTTCTGACGCCGCCCGGCCCCGCGTCCGCCCCTCCGGACGCGGCCCGATCCCGCGTCCGCATCGGCCCCTCCGGGCGCCGCCCGGCCCCGCGCCCGCGTCCGCCTTTTCTGAGGCCGCCCGGCGGCGCGCCCCGAAGCACGCTACATTCGCCGGCCCGCCATGCGCCCCGCCCCCTTCGCCCTCGAGCGCTTCTTCGCCCGCTACGAGTTCTGTACCGAGTACCTGCTCGCCAGCTCCGACTGCGAGGCCCGCTCCGTCGGCGACCTGCTCGCGCTCGAGCCCGGCGCCCGCGACGCGCTCGAGCGGCTCTGGCTCGGGTACACCGAGCCGGCCGGGGCGCCCGCCCTGCGCGAGGCGATCGGGGCGACCTACGCGGGGGCCCCCGGCGTGCTCGTCTGCTCGGGGGCCGAAGAGGCCATCTTCGCCTACGCCCAGGCGCTCCTCGAGCCCGGCGACCACGTCGTCGCCGTCGAGCCCTGCTACCAGTCGCTCGCCGAGCTGCCCCGCGCGCTCGGCTGCGAGCTGTCGCCCTGGCCGCTGCGGGCCGAGGGCGGCTCGTGGCGGCTCGACCCCGACGAGCTCGCCGCCCTCGTCCGGCCCCGCACCGCGCTCGTCGTCGTCAACTCGCCCCACAACCCGACGGGCTTTCACTTCGACCGCGGCGCCTTCGAGCGGGTCGTCGCGATCGCGCGGCGCGCGGGGGCGCGGCTGCTCTCCGACGAGGTGTACCGCGGCCTCGAGTACGGGCCCGGCGCCGCCCTGCCGCCCGCGTGCGAGCGCTACGAGCGGGCCACCTCGCTCGGCGTCATGTCGAAGGCGTACGGGCTCGCGGGCCTGCGCATCGGGTGGCTCGCGACCCACGACCGCGAGGCGCTCGCGGGGGCGGCGGCCATCAAAGACTACACCACCATCTGCAACAGCGCCCCGAGCGAGCTCTTCGCCGCCCTCGCCCTGCGCCACGGCGACGCCCTCTTGCAGCGCAACCGCGCCCTCGTCGCCGCGAACCTCGCGATCGTGCGCGAGACCTTCGGGCGCGAGGGCTCGCCCTTCCGGTGGCTCGAGCCGCAGGCGGGGCCCGTCGCCTTCCCCGCCCTGCGCGCGGGCGTCGACGACGCCTCGCTCTGCGCCCGGCTCGCCGAGCGGCACGGCGTCTTGCTCGCGCCGGGCTCGCTCTTCGGGCGCCCCGGCCACGTGCGCGTCGGCTTCGGGCGGGCGAACGCCGCGCCGGCACTCGCGCGGCTCGACGAGGCGCTCGCGTCGGACCCGGGGCTGCTCGCCGCCTAGGGGTCGGCCGTGACCCGGCCGGGGCACGACAGCGCCCCGGCCGCCAGGCCCCGCCGAGTGACACCATATATATTGTGGGGGGGCGAAGCCGCGAGCGCGGGCCCGCCGGCCGCCCGAGAGCTGCCGGCACCGCCCGGCGCGGCGGCCGAAGGCGGCTCCGATCGGGAGCAGCCGGGGCGCCGCGCTCGGCCTTTTGAGCCCGCACGGCGCCCCAGGGGGGCCGAGCGCGAGCAGCGCCCCTCCCCCTCCGACGCGCGCTGCAGCGCGCAAGCGCCGACCGGCCGCCGCGGTCGTGACGCCGCCAATGCGGCGCGTCGCGCGTTCCGCCATCAGCGGAAGGTGGTTTCATTCTTATCGAATCAACGTTGCCTCTAGGGCGCTAGGCAGTTCGCCGAGGCCCGCCCGGCGGCGGCGCCCCCTCGGCCGGGGCCGGCGCGGCCGCGGGGCGCCGCCCGGCGGGCGGGGGCCGCGAAAACCGCCGGAAAAGGCCCGCGCGCGGCGCGCCCCGGGGGGCGCCCGCGGCCCGGCCCCGGCGCCGCGGTGCGCCGCCGCGCCCGCCGTCGACTTTCGTGAGAGGGCGGGTGCGATTTCGTTTTACTTCGAACCAGGTTTTCTCTAACTACACCACCGCCCAATTACGGCTTACCGCCGAACGGCCTGCGCCGAGCAGAGCCGCGCGGCCTCTTCTTGCGTGGGCTTCTTGCGGGTCGTCGTTGCTTCGCGGGCCAGTTTCGTCATCGACAAGGAGAGAGAACGCATGCGGTCGAACCTTCACCTCGTGGCCTTGGCGGCGCTCGCGCTCGCCGCCTGCAATTCGCCCCCGCCCCCGACCGGGGGGCCGGGCGCGGCCGACCCCGGCGCCGACGAGGCGCCCGCGGCGGGCGCCCGGTTTCTGACCAGCGCGCGCCCGGTGAAAGACCGCTACATCGTGGTCCTGCGCGACGAGCCCGCGCGCGACGCGCGGCAGGCCGCGAACGACCTCGCCGCCGCCTACCGCGGCCAGGTCGGCCAGGTCTTCCGCCACGCCCTGCAGGGCTTCGTCGCCGAGATGACCGAGGTCGACGCCAAGCGGCTCTCCGAAGACCCGCGCGTCAAGTACGTCGAAGAAGACGGCGTGATGTCGATCTCGGCCACCCAGCCCAACGCCACCTGGGGCCTCGACCGCGTCGACCAGCGGGCGCTGCCGCTCGACCAGAGCTACACGTACAACACGGCCGGCGGCGGCGTGAACGCCTACGTCATCGACACCGGCATCCGCGTCACCCACGCCGAGTTCGGCGGCCGCGCCGCGCCCGGGTTCTCGTCCATCAACGACGCGAACGGCTCGAACGACTGCAACGGCCACGGCACGCACGTCGCCGGCACCATCGGCGGCTCGACCTACGGCGTCGCCAAGGCCGTCAACCTGCACGCCGTGCGCGTGCTCGACTGCGGCGGCTCGGGCACCACCGCCGGCGTCATCGCCGGCGTCGACTGGGTCACCGCCAACTTCGAGGCCCCCGCCGTCGCCAACATGAGCCTCGGCGGCGGCGCCTCGCAGGCCCTCGACGACGCGGTCGCCGCCTCGATCAACGCCGGCGTCATCTACGCCCTCGCCGCCGGCAACGAGAACCAGAACGCCTGCAACCGCTCGCCCGCGCGCACGCCCGCCGCCATCACGGTGGGCTCGACGACCCTCACCGACGCGCGCTCGTCGTTCTCGAACTTCGGCACCTGCGTCGACCTCTTCGCCCCCGGCTCGAGCATCACCTCGGCGTGGCACACGGGCGACTCGGCCACCAACACCATCAGCGGCACCTCGATGGCGAGCCCGCACGTCGCCGGCGCCATCGCCCTCTACCTGGGCTCGAACCCGACCGCGAGCCCCGAGCAGGTCGCCGGCGTGCTCACCACCCTCGCCACCCCGGGCGCCGTCACCAACCCCGGCACCGGCTCGCCCAACCTGCTGCTCTTCACCGCCTCGCTCGGCGACGGCAACGGCGACAACGAAGCCCCCACCGCCGCCGTCACGGCCCCCGCCGACGGCGCCACCGTCGCCGGCACCGTCACCCTCGAGGCCGACGCCAGCGACAACGTCGGCGTCACGCGCGTCTCGTTCTTCGTCAACAACGCCTTCCTCGGCACCGACACCGAGGCCCCCTTCTCGCTCGCGTGGAACACGACCCTCGGCGGCAACGGCGCCCACGCCGTCGTCGCCAAGGCCTTCGACGCCGGCGGCAACGTCGGCTCGAGCGCCGCGGTCACCGTCACCGTCAACAACCCCGGCCAGGCCTCCTACGACCCCGCGCTCAAGGCGCCGCACTGCACCGACAAGGGCGCGGTCTGCGACAGCGGCACGCTCGTCGTCGGCCGCGGCAACGTCGGGCCCGAGCAGAACGCCCCCAACACCGTCAACGCCTCGTGCGTCGACGGCAACTTGGGCTCCTTCCACAACGACGAGTCGCTCGACCGCATCCGCGTCTCGACCCTCGACGGCTCGACCATGACCGTCGGCAAGACCGTCAAGATCGAGGCCACCGTCTGGGCCTGGTCGACCGGCTCCTCGGACTCGCTCGACCTCTTCTACGCGGCCGACGCGACCAACCCGACCTGGACGTACCTGACCACGATGAAGCCGACCTCCGGCGGCGCCCACGTGCTCTCGGCGACCTACACGCTGCCCGAGGGCGGCGTGCAGGCCGTGCGCGGTAACTTCCGCTTCCTCAGCACCCAGGGCGTCTGCTCGACCGGCAGCTTCAACGACCGCGACGACCTCGTCTTCGACGTGCTGCCCGCGGCCCAGCCCCCCGTCGCCTCGTTCAGCCAGGCCTGCACCTCGCTCAGCTGCGGCTTCACCGACGCGAGCACCGACCCCGACGGCGACATCGTCGCCTGGGCCTGGAACTTCGGCGACGGCGCCACCTCGGCCGACCAGAACCCCGCCCACGCGTACGCCGCCAGCGGCACGTACACCGTCTCGCTCACCGTCACCGACGGCGCCGGCTTCACCAGCACCACGCAGCAAGACGTGTCCGTCATCGCCGCCCCCGCGGCCTCGTTCACGTTCACCTGCCTCGGCCCCGACTGCGACTTCGCCGACGCCAGCAGCGACGTCGACGGCGACATCGTCGCCTGGTCGTGGAACTTCGGCGACGGCACCACCTCGAACGAGCAGAACCCCGCCCACTCCTTCCCCCAGAGCGGCACGTACGAGGTCTCGCTCACGGTCACCGATAGCACCGGCCAGACCAGCACCGTGCAGCAGTCGGTCGCCGTCGCCGCCACCATTCAGGTCACGGCGGTCAGCAGCCAGCAGAACCGCGTCAAGACCGTCACCCTCACCTGGACGGGCGCCAC
>DASTPP010000182.1:0-6522 GCA_035762175.1 Polyangiaceae bacterium
GGGGCCGGGCGGCGCCCTCGTGCGGGCGAGCGCGGAGGTCGGCGGCGGGGCGCGCCGGGGCGGCCTCGGGCGGCCTCGGGCGGGCCTCGGGCGGCCTCGGGCGGGCCTCGGGCGGGGCGGGGGTCTCGCCCGGGGCGCGACCGCGAGCCTCGGCCGCGGGGCGAGGGGCCTCGGCGGCGGGGCGCAGGGCCTCGGCCTGGGGGCGCGGGGCCTCGGCCTGGGGGCGCGGGGCCTCGGCCCGGGCGCGGGCGTTCGCCTCGGGCACCGAGCGGACGGTGGGGGTCGGGGTGCGGGGGCTCGAGAGCTCGGCGCGCGAGGGCGGGGCGCTCGGCCGCTGGGGGGTGGGCGGGGCGCTTGGCTGCTGGGCGGGGCGGGGGCTCGGGGCGGTGGGGCGGGCCTCGGCCACGCCGGCGGGGCCCGTTTCGACGCGGCCGCGCACGAGCGAGCCCTCGCCGATGGACACGCTCGGGGCGAAGAGGTTGCCGACCACGCGGGCGCCGCGCTCGAGCGAGATGCTCTGCTCGGCGTACAGGTCGCCGACGACGGTGCCCTCGACCGCGACGCGCGCCGCCCGGACGTTGGCCCGCACGAGCGCGCCGGCGCGGATCGTCACCGCCCCGGCGAGCGTCACGTCGCCCTCGATGCGCCCTTCGACGGCGAGGTCGCCCTCGCCGCGGATGTGGCCGCGCAGGAACGACGCGGCTCCGAGAATGGTCTGTCCGGCCATGGGGTGGGGCTCTTCGCGCGCCCGCGGGGGGCGCGGCGGGCGGGGGGTAACGATCCGACGTCCATGTCGACGTTGCCCTTGAAGCTGGCCCCGTCGGCGATCGTCAAGCGGGCGGCCCTCACGTCGCCGACGAGGCGCGCGCCGGCCTGCAGGTCGACCCGCTCGGTGGCGACGACGTCGCCGTTGATGGTGCCGGCCACGACCACGCTCGCGGCCGCCACCTGCGCGTCGACGACGGCGGCCGAGGCGACGCTGAGCGACTCTTTCGTGCTCACGCGGCCCCGCAGGGTGCCGGCGATCTCGACGTCTTCGTCGGACGTGAGCTCGCCTTCGATGGTGATGCCTTGGGCGATGAAGGTGTTGGCCATGGGGGTCTAACGGGAGGAGTTCGGCGGGCAGGTCGAAGTCGGCGTCGAAGTCGGCCGAGAGCCGGGCGCCCTCGTGGACGCGCACGCTGCCGCCGCGCAGGCGGCCGCGCACCGTGGCGCCGGCCATGATGGTGATGCCGCCCTCGGCGCGCACGTCGGCGACGACCTCGCCGGCGACCACGACCTCGGAGGCGGCGAGCGTCTCGCCCCGCACCGCGCCGCCCTCGGCGACCGTGAGCGTGCCGCGCAGCTCGACCTCGCCCTCGAGCGTGCCGAGAATGCGCAGGTCGCCCTCGCCGCGGATGCGGCCGCGCACCGTCGTCGCCGGGCCGACAATGGCCTCACCCGTGTCGCTCGTCGCCATCTGCTGGGTCGCCTCGGGGCCGGGGCGGGCACCCGCCCGCCCGGCGTGGGGCGGCCATAGCACGCGCGGCCCGCCGCGGGGAACCTCGTTCGCGCGCCCGGCCCCGCGGGCCGCCCCCGCGGGCGGGCGGGCGGGCGGGCGGGCGCGGCGCGAGCCCTCAGAACGAATAGCCGAGCGCGAGCGAGCCGAGAAATTGCAGCGTGCCGCTCGAGACGCAGGCCGCTTCGCTGTTGGAGCGCGCCTTGCCGTCGTCGCACGACGACTGCCGCCCGTCGATGCGCGGCGGGCCGACCACGAGCAGCCGCTCTTTCGCGTTCGGCACGACGCCGATGCCGATCGAGGTGCTTATCGAGAAACCCACGTCGGGGATGGGGAAGAACTGGTTGCCGACCACGGCCCCGAGCAGCACGTCGCCGTACGAGAGCGAGGCGTAGTCGCTCTTCGCCTTGTACCCGTGGTAGCCGACGACGCCCTTGGCGAACCAGCCCTCGAGCGCAGTGCCCTCGAAGTAGACGCCCACCTTGCCGTCGATGCCGAAGCCCGTCGCGGAGTATTCGAACTGCTTGGTGCCCGGGATACCGAACGCGTACGAGGGCGAGAGTTCGAACGAGATCGGCCCGTAGACGGCCACCTCGCCCTCGAGCGAGGCGCGCTTCGAGAGCAGATCGAGGGGGTTGGCGCGGATGCTCAACAAAAGAGGCTCGGGCTCGCTCGACATCGGCGGCCCGTAGCCGCCCGGCGGTTGGCCGTAGCCGGGCGGCGGCTGGCCGTAGCCGCCCGGCGGGGGCTGCCCATAAACCGGCGGCTGGCCGTAGCCGGGCGGCGGCTGGCCGTACGGCTGGCCGTAGCCGGGCGGGGGCTGGCCGTAGCCCGGGGGGGGCGGCTGGCCGTAGCCGGGCGGCGGGGCGCCCTGGGGGGGGGCGCCCCAGCCGCCGTCGGGCGGGGGCGTCTGCGCCGACGCGGCGAGCGGCGCGAGGGCGAGCGACAAAACGCAAGCGGCAGTTCTAAGGGCCGGGCGCATGGGTCGACATACTAGCCGAAGCGCGGCCCCACGCACCGGTCGTGGGGAAAACCCAAACAAAGTCGGAGGGCTGTGGGTAGAAGTAGGCAAGGTCGCCCCTGCGCGCCCTTCAAACGACGCTAGCTCTGGCCCGTTCGGACGCCTAGCATCGAGCCGTGTTGCACCGTCGTTCCTTGGTGGTTTCCCTGGTTGCGATCGCCTTGGGCTTGGGGGCGTCGGGGGCGTCGGGCGCCCCGACTGCGCCCGCGTCGTACGTCGCGCCGGGGCGCTGGCCTGCCCTGCTCGCGGCGGGGGGGCGGCGTCCGGCGGTGGCGTCGCCGGGCAGCGGCCGGGTGCCGGTGACCTTCCGGCTGGCCCCGGGCGAGTCGGCGGCGGGGCTCGGCGCCGTCGAGCTCGCCCCGGGGCTGGCGGCGAGGCGCGTGCCCTACGACGAGCTCGGGGCGTTCGTGGCGGCGAACGCGGGGCGGCGGCCCTGGGTCTCGCCGCCGCTGCGCCCGCTGCTCGATCGCTCGGGCACGCACTGGACGCGGGCGAACGAGGCGCACGCGCAGGGCGCGTCGGGCCGCGGGGTCGTCGTCGCGGTCATCGACACGGGGCTCGACTTCGGGCACCCCGACTTCCTCGACGCGTCGGGCAAGACGCGCGTCGCCTGGATGCTCGACTTCGGGCGCGAGCCGCTCGGCCTGCACCCCGAGCTCGAGGCGAGCTTCGGGTGCGCGGGCCAGCCCGAGGGCGAGGGCTGCGCGGTGCTCGACGCGGCCGACATCGAGCGCGAGCTGGCCCGGGCGGACGCGCCCTCGGGCGACGAGGTCGGGCACGGCTCGCACGTGACGAGCATCGCGGCGGGCAACGGCGGCCCGATGGCGCGCTACGTCGGCATCGCGCCCGAGGCGACGATCATCGCGGTGCGGGCGCAGCGCCGGGGCCCGGGCGGCGGCATCGACGACGCGAGCGTCATCGGCGGGGCGCGCTTCGTGTTCGAGCGCGCGGCCGAGCTCGGCATGCCGGCGGTGGTCAACGTCTCGCTCGGCGGCGACTTCGGCCCGCACGACGGCTCGAGCCCCCTCGAGCAGGGGCTCGCCTCGCTCGTCGGCGAGGGGCGCCCGGGGCGGGCCATCGTCGTCGCGGCGGGCAACTCGGGCGGGCTCTGCGTGCCCGACGACGGCCGCGTGCTCGGCGGGCACACCGAGGCGCGCGTGCTCGAGGGCGCGACGACGCGCCTGCCGATCGAGGTCGAGGGCGTCGACCCCGAGAGCCCGGTCGACGGGGCGCTCTACGTGTGGGTGACCTTCCAGCCCGGCGACGAGGTGTCGGTCGGCATCGAGAAGAACGGCCAGACGCTGCTCGCGCCGGTGCCGCCCGGGCGCGAGGCGTCGGTCGACGACCCGAAGGGGCGCCAGCGGGGCGAGGAGGGCATCTCGGCGGCGGTCATCAACGGCCACTCGGACGACGCCCCCGAGGTGCGCGAGGGCACCAACGGCGCCATCGTCGTCGTCGACGGGGCCTGGGTCGGGTCCGACGCGTTCGCGGTCACGCTGACCGGCCGCGGCACCGCGCGCGCCTGGCTGCAGGGCGCCGGCGGCGCCGAGACCGCGGGCTGCTCGGGGGCGCTCTTTCCGCGGGCCGTGAAGGAGGGCACGATCAACATCCCCGCCTCGCACCCCGACTTGCTCGCGGTCGGCTGCACGCTCAACCGCAGCGACTGGCGCACCGCCGCCGGCCAAGAGGTCGGCATCTCGCGCCTCGGCGCGGTCGAGGACCCGCCGGGCGACACGACGTGCTACTTCAGCTCCGCCGGGCCGAACGCCCTCGGCGCCCCGAAGCCCGAGATCTCGGCCCCGGGCGCCTTCGTCGCCGCCGCCATGGGCGCCTCGGCGCGCCCGTCGACCAACCCCGGCAGCATGTTCGCCTCGCCCTCGGGCTCGTGCCCGAACGGCGACGAGTGCCTGGTCGTCGACGAGGGCCACGCCATCGCCTCGGGCACGAGCATGTCCTCGCCCCACGTGACCGGCGCGGTCGCGCTCTTGCTCGAGCGGCGGCCCGACCTGACCGAGCCCGAGATCATCGCGCTCTTGCAGGCCGGCGCCCGGAGCTTCGAGGGCGTCGTGTCGTACGACTTCCAGGCGGGCCCGGGCGCGCTGTCGGTGACCGGCGCGCTCGCGGCGCTCGAGGAGCGCGACCACCCGCGGGGGCTCGCGCCCGACCCGGCCCGCAGCTGGGTGCACCTCTCGACCGGCCTCGCGCGGCCCGACGGCCGCTCGCCGGTCGTCGTCACGGTGCAGGCGCGCGCCGCCGACGGCTCGGCCGCGCACGGCTTCCCGGGCGCGCTCGAGCTGCGCGCCGAGGGCGCCGTCGTGCTCGCGCCGCTCGCGCCCCGGGCGCCCGGGCTCTGGCAGGCGACGCTCGCGGCGCCGCCCGGGCTCGGCGGCGGCGTGCTGCGCGTCGCGGCGGCCTACGAGGGGGCCCAGCTCGGCGCCGAGAAGTCGCTGCCCGTCGAGGTCGACGCCTGGGCGGCGCAGGGGGCGGCGCGGGCGCGCGGGGGCTGCGCGGCGGCCGCCGTGCCGCCGCCCCCGCGGGCGGCGCGGGCGGCGGGCGCGCTCGCGGGCTTGGCGGCGCTCGCGCTCACTCGGCGAAGAGGGCGAGCGTGCCGGCGTGCGGCTCGTAGGGCCACTCGTCGGGCCGGAAGGGCGAGCCCGGGCCCTCGTCGCCCACGTTGACGCCGACGACGAGCACGCCGGCGAGCCCGTCGAGCCCGAGCACGCGGCGCTCGGCGGCGAAGGCGCCCTGCTCGTAGGCGATGGGCACGCGCGAGCGCTCGGCCCCCTCGGGCCCGACGCGCAGGGCCGCCCAGCGCATCGAGACGGGCTTCTCCCAGGCGGCGCGCAGCGCGAGCGACGCGCCCGGCGGCGCCCCCTCGAGGTCGACCCAGACGTAGACCATGCCGGTCGGCTCGAGCGGCGTGAAGCCGAGCCGGCGCGGCAGCGAGCGGAAGGGGAACGCGGCGTCGAAGCGCACGCGGCCCCAGGGCCCGAGGGCGGCGAAGCCCGGGGGGGCGTGGCGCCCGTCGTCGCGCTCGCCGAAGAAGGCGCGGTCGACGGCGAGGTCGAGCAGGAGCTCGCCGAGGTCGGCGCTCTTGTGGCGCGCGAGCGCGGCGAGCGACGTGAACGCGTCGTGATCGTTGTGGTAGCGCGTCGCGAGGGGGGGCGTCGCCTGCGGCCCGAGCTGCCAGAGCGCGTGCACGAACGCGCCGGGCGCGCCGGCGCCGTAGGCCGCGTCGAAGTACCAGGGCAAGAGGGGCGAGGCGTCGGGCTCGTCGGGCCCGCCCGGCGAGAGCAGCGCGCGCTCGGGCCGCGCCTGCGCCCGGTCGACCGCCGGCAGGACGGGCCCGAGGCAGCCCGTGGTCGAGAGCGCGAGGTACGACGCGCTCGCGGCGAAGAACCCGCCCGTCTCGCCGGCGTCGACGGCCGAGAGCATGGCGAGCGCGACGAGCCGGTGCAGCGCCGTCTTGCGGAAGCAGCCCGCGCCGAGCCGCGCGTCGAGCAGGCCGAAGGCGGCGCAGCGGTCGTAGGGGGCGGCGGAGGGCGTGTCGCACCCAAGTCGGTAGGTCGAATCACCCAATTGGGATAGATAGACGTCGAAGGCCGGCGAGCCCCCCTCGTCGCCGTCGGGCGCGGGCGGCGGCAGCCCGGGGCCCGCCCGCAGCGCGTCGTAGGCCCGCTCGGCCTCGGCGAGCGCGTCGAGCGCGGACGGGCCCTCGGCCGGCGAGCGGGCGTGCACGCAGAGCGGCCGCCGCGGCGAGCAGAAGGGCGGCGCGCCGGCCGGGGGCCGCAGCGCGCCCGAGAAGAAGGGGCGGCCCCGGGGCCAGTCGTCGTCGGGCGGCGCCGGCGGCGGCGGCGCGGGCGGCGCCGACGACGCGCCCGGCGCGGGCCCCGAGGGCGTGACGTCGGGCGGGCGCGAGCAGGCGGCGGGGCCGCAGGCGGCGAGCGCGATCGCCAGCGCGCCGGGCAGGCGCCCCGGGCCGCGGCCGCCGGGGCGGGCCCGG
>DASTPP010000183.1:0-4337 GCA_035762175.1 Polyangiaceae bacterium
GCCTCGCGGTCTTCCATGAAGACGACGAAGGTGGCGACGTCGGGGTCGAGCTCGTCGACGAAGGCGAGCGTCTCGTCGACCTCGGCGGGCGACTCGTCGAAGGCGCCGAGCACGAAGGTGTGGCAGTCGAGCAGGCCGTGCTCGACGAAGAGGGCGCGGGTCCGGCGCACCTCGTCGAGGCCGAAGGGCTTCTTCAGGCGCGCGAGCGAGGCCTCGCTGCCGCCGTCGGAGCCGACCTCGACGCCGAGGCAGCGGGCGCGCGCCATGGCGGCGACGAGCTCGGCGTCGAAGGCGGCGGGCGAGCCGTAGCAGACCCAGGGCAGGGGCGAGCCGCGGCGCTCGAGCGCGCGGCAGACGGCGAGCGCGTGCGAGCGCGGCACGTTGAAGACGCTGTCGACGAAGAAGACGTACTCGACGCCCGGCACGCGCGAGCGGGCGAGCACCTCGTCGGCGACCGCCTCGGGGTCGCGGGCGCGCACCTTGCGGCCCTCGAGGTCGGGGTAGTCGCAGTACGCGCACTGGAAGGCGCAGCCGCGCTTGGTCTGCACGTTGTCGGTGCCGTCGAGCTCGTAGTAGCGCGGGTCGACCAGATCGCGGGCCGGCGGGGGCAGCGCGTCGAGGTCGTCGCCGCGGGGGGGCGGCGGGCGGCGCCCGAGCGGTGCGAGCGGCGCGAGCGGCGGGGGGGGCAGGGCGCTCGCGGCGCGCAAAAGGCGCTCGGGCCGGCCGCCGCGGGCGAGCTCGTCGACGAGCGCGAGCATCGCCCGCTCGCCCTCGCCGACGACGCCGTGCTCGGCGCCGAAGCGGGCGAGCAGGCGCTCGGGCTGCAGCGAGAAGCCCGAGCCGCCCAGCACGAGCGGCGCGCGCGTGGCCGAGCGCAGGGCGGAGACGAGCGCGTCGTACGCGCCGAGCAGCGCCTCGGTGCCGTCGTACGCGTTCGTGTGCAGGTTGCGGAGGCCGATGCCCACGACGTCGGGCGCGAACGACGCGGCCGCGCGGGCGAGCGCCCCGGCGGGGTCGGCCTCGAAACAAAGGTCGACGACGCGCACCTCGTGCGCCCCGCGCAGCGCCCCCGCGACCGAGAGGACGCCGAGGGGGACGACCGGCGAGGGGAGGCGCTCACGATTGGCGGAGACGAGCAGGACGCGCATGGGGGGGCGCGGCGAGGATAGCAAACTTCAGGTACCGGCCCTCGCGCCAAGCGGGCGAGGTGGGGTGATCGTCGGGCAGCCCCCGCTCTTCGCACAAGCGGAAGCCCGGCCCGAGCGCCCGCGCGTCGAGCGTCTGCAGGAATTCGTCGGGCCCCACGTGGCTCGAGCACGACGCGGCGCAGAAGAGCCCCCCCGGCTCGAGCACCCGGGCGCAGGCGGCGTGCAGGGCCCGGTAGGCGCCGAGCGCCCGCGCCTTCGAGCGCTCGTTCGGGGCGAAGCTCGGCGGGTCGCTGACGACGAGGCCCCAGCGCTCGCCCCGCGCCGCGGCGGCCTCGAGGAAGGCGAAGGCGTCGGCGGTCACGAAGGCGTCGGCCGCGGGGTCGAGGCCGTTCAGCCGGTAGGAGCGCTGGGCCGAGGCGTGCCCGCCCGCGGCCCGGTCGACCGAGGTGACGTGCGGGGCGCCCCCGAGCCGGGCCGCCAGGCTGAAGCCGCCGGCGTAGCTGAAGAGGTTGAGGGCGCGCCGGCCGGCCGCGAGCGAGCGCACGCGGCGGCGGTTCTCGCGCTGGTCGAGGAAGGCGCCGGTCTTCTGGCCCCGCACGAGGTCGACCTCCATCAGGGTGCCGTGCTCGCGCACCGCGAGCGAGGCGGGCGGCTCGTCGCCCGCCCAGGGCCGCGCCTTCGGGCCCTCGGCGCCCTTCAGCGTCTCGCGCAGCGCCGCCGAGCGCAGCCCCTCGGCCGCGAGCGCACCCCAGACCGCCTCGCGCTCGCGCTCGAGCCAGGCCGCCGCCGCCGCCCCGTCGGTGCGCAGCACGGCCACGTCGCGGTAGCGGTCGATGACGAGGCCCGGCAGCCCGTCGCCCTCGCCGTAGACGAGGCGGTAGGCGTCGGTGTCGCCGAGCCCCGCGAGCGAGCGCCGCAGGGCGAAGGCGGCCGCGAGCTTGCCCGCGAGCCAGGCCGAGTCGGGCCGCTCGGCCTCGCCGGTCGTCAGCACGCGGGCGACGATCGGGCTCGTCGGGTCGGCGAGGGCGCGGCCGACGAGCGCGCCGCGGCCGTCGACGAGCTCGACGAGGTCGCCCGGCGCGAGCCCGGGCGGCAGCGAGGCGACCGACTCGCGGTAGACCCAGGGGTGTCCGGACGCGATCGAGCCGAGCGCTCGGTCGAAGAGGGCGAGGCGGCGGGGGCGCGGGGGCATGGGCGGCTCGGGGGCCCGTACCCTACCAGCGTTCGGGGCCGGGGCGGGGCGAGCGCCTTCGCGCGCCGGCGCCCGCCGCGGTCGAATGCCTTCCGCGCCGGCGCCCCGCGCGGTCGAATGCCTTCCGCGCCGGCGCCCGCCGTGGTCGAATGCCCCCGCCCCCCGCGAAAGGCAGGCCCGGCCATGGCGCGAGCTTCGTACGTTCACGGCACCTCGGCGCAACCCCTGCTCGGCGAGACCATCGGCGAGAACCTGCGCCGCACCGTCGAGCGCTTCGGCGAGCGCGAGGCGCTCGTCGCCCGCGCCCAGGGGCTGCGCCTGACCTACCGCGCCTTTTACGAGCTGACGGGCCGCGCGGCCAAGGCCCTCTTGGCCGCGGGCGTCGCGAAGGGCGACCGGGTCGGCATCTGGTCGCCCAACCGCTCCGAGTGGGTGGCCGTGCAGTACGCCGCGGCGCGCGTCGGGGCGGTGCTGGTCAACATCAACCCCGCCTACAAGACCGCCGAGCTCGCGTACGCGCTCGCGCGCTCGGGCGTCTCGCGGCTCTTTTTGGCGCGCGCCTTCCGCCAGAGCGACTACGTCGCCATGCTCGCCGCGGTGCGCGGCGGCTGCCCCGACCTGCGCGGGGCCGTCGTGCTCGACGACGAGTGGGGCGCCTTTCTCGACTCGGGCGACGCCGTGCCCGACGCCCGGCTCGAGGCGCGCGAGGCCGCGCTCGCCTTCGACGACCCCATCAACATTCAGTACACCTCGGGCACCACCGGCGCGCCCAAGGGCGCGACGCTCTCGCACCACAACATTCTGAACAACGGCTTCTTCGTCGGCGAGGCGCTGCGCTACACCGAGCGCGACCGGGTGTGCATCCCCGTGCCGTTTTACCACTGCTTCGGCATGGTGATGGGCAACCTCGCCTGCACCAGCCACGGCGCCTGCATGGTCGTGCCCGGCGAGGCCTTCGACCCGGCCGCCGCCCTCGAGGCCGTCGAGGCCGAGCGCTGCACCTCGCTCTACGGCGTGCCCACCATGTTCATCGCCATGCTCGCCGACCCGTCGCTCGCCCGGCGCGACGTTTCGTCGCTGCGCACCGGCATCATGGCCGGCTCGCCCTGCCCGGTCGAGGTGATGCGGCAGGTGCGCGAGCGGCTGCACCTGCCCGAGGTCACCATCTGCTACGGCATGACCGAGACCTCGCCCGTCTCGACCCAGAGCGCGGTCGACGACCCGGTCGAGCGGCGCGTCTCCACGGTGGGGCGCGTGCACCCGCACGTCGAGGTCAAGGTCGTCGACCCCGAGTCGGGCCTGGTCGTGCCCCGCGGCGCGCCCGGCGAGATCTGCACCCGCGGCTACGGCGTGATGCTCGGCTACTGGGGCGACGACGAGGCCACCGCCCGCGCCGTCGACCGCGCCGGCTGGATGCACACGGGCGACCTCGGCACGATCGACGACGAGGGCTACGTCAACGTCGTCGGCCGCATCAAGGACATGATCATCCGCGGCGGCGAGAACGTCTACCCGCGCGAGATCGAAGAGTTCCTCTACCGCCACCCCGCCGTCGCCGACGCGCAGGTCGTCGGCGTGCCGAGCGAGCGCTACGGCGAAGAGGTCATGGCCTGGGTCGTGCTCAAGCCCGGCGCCGCCTGCGACGCCGCCACGCTCGACGCGCACTGCCGCGGCCAGATCGCGACCTACAAGGTGCCCCGCTACTGGAAGTTCGTCGACGCCTTCCCCCTCACGGTCACGGGCAAGGTGCAGAAGTTTCGCCTGCGCGAGCTCGCCGTCGAAGAGCTCGGCCTCGCCGCGGCGGCGGCCGCGAAGACGGCGTAAGCCACGCGGCGGGTGAGCTTGCGCGGCCCCGCACTGAAGTGCTGGGCATTGGTCACTTCTGCGGGGCAAGCACGAGCTCAGGTACCTTCGTGCGAGCCCTGGCGGCGGCCTGGCGCTAGCCCCGCCGCATGGACGCACTCGCGGACTGGACCGACCCGCTTCGCTGGGCCGAG
>DASTPP010000184.1:0-21094 GCA_035762175.1 Polyangiaceae bacterium
GGAGGTGCGGCGCGGCTACTTCGACACCGTGCCCCGGCACGAGGTGCGCACCGGCGGCTACCTCATCGGGCGCACCGAGGTGACCTACGGGGCTTGGCTCGACTACCTCGAGGCGCTCGAGCCGGCCGAGCGCGCGCGCCGGACGCCCAAGTCCGAGGCCAAGGTCGGCCAGAGCGGCGGCCTGCGGCTCGAGCGGCGGGGCGAGCAGTGGTGGCTGACGATCACCCCGTCCGAGCGCACGTACGAGGCGCACGCGGGCGAGCCGCTGATCTACTCCGGCCGCAAGGAGCGGGCGCGCCAAGACTGGCGCCGGCTGCCGGTCACGGGCATCTCGTCCGACGACGCGGCGGCGTACGCGGCGTGGCTCGACCGCACGGGGCGGGTGCCGGGGGCGCGGCTGTGCACCGAGTACGAATGGGAGCGCGCGGCGCGCGGGGCCGACGGGCGCCCCTTCCCGCATGGCGAGGGCCTGGCGGGGGCCGAGGCCAACTACGGCGAGACGTACGGGGGCGAGGGCAAGGGCCCCGACGAGGTCGGCAGCCACCCCGCCTCGCGCAGCCCCTTCGGGCTCGACGACACGAGCGGCAACGCGTTCGAGTGGGCGCGCTCGTCGCTCGACGAGGGCCAGTTCGTCGTGCGCGGCGGCAGCTACCTGCACGACCGCAAGACCGCGCAGCTGATGAACCGCACCGTGGTCTCGCCCGCGCTGCGCGACACGGGCGTGGGCGTGCGCCTGTGCGCCACCTTCCCCCGGCCCTCGGCGCCGCCCCCGGCGCGCACGAAGGGCCAATCGCCTTTACGTGCCGGCTCGAGCCGCCGCCGGCCGGCGCCCGAGGCCGCCGCGCGAGGCGTCGGGGCCGTAGGCCGTGACGAGGCTCGCCGACGCGCGCCGCCCGGCGTGGGTCGGTGACGCGCCGCTGACGCCGAGCGTCGTTCGCCTGGACGCATTGCGGTAATACAGTGACGAAAGAAACACGAAAGCGTGCCAAGAAGGTTGGCTCGGCCGACGGGCCCATGACGCCCGCCTGGGCGGCGGCTGTCCCGGGGGTAATTCCGCAACAAAATCGGCAATTTCAGGGGCTGGTAGGCTGCTCCCGGGGTCGGCCTACATCAGCAGCAAATGAGGGTGAGCATTTTTGGGGGCGAAAGAATTTTTTCGCGGGCGTGTAAATTCTTCTTTTGCGAGACCTCATCCGTTGCTATAGAAAAAATATATAGGGACATTCCCGCTGGGTGCCTAATCTGATGGCTCGTACCTACGCCCTTCGCCCGGGGTACGAGTCGGCGTTCTAGGCGAAGGGTACGAGAGCCGCCGGCCCGTGCCGCCCGCCACCGGTCCATCTCGGCCGCGGCGGGCGAGCCGACCGCGTCCGCCGCCTCGTCCTAGGTTCTTCGGGCCGTGGCCCGCGGGGGCGCCCTTCTTTGTTGACCGCTTTACCTCGCTTGTAACCGACCGTCGGGGCCCGCCGGGGCCCCATCGAAACTGCCGCGAAGGCCTCGGGCCGCGGCCGTGGTGGGCGCAGCCCGCCCGGCGCCGCGGCGCGGGGGCCGGCCGCGCGCGGTAACGGCACAGGTGCGCGCGGCCCGCGGGCCCGCGTCCAAATCGCATAAGAGTTTTCGCACTCCGTCACCATCTCCGCCCGGGGCGGCGGCCCGAAGAAATCGGCCGGCCCCGGGCCCCTTGGAAGGGCGCGCCCCGCGCCCGCAGGCCCCCGTCCGCCCACGCGGCCGGCCCGGGTCGCCCTATCTCGAATTGCCAACCAGCCTCCCGAGGTGTCCACCATGGCTCTGTATGGTCATAAGCTCGCCCTGCTCGTCGCCCTCGTCGCCCCCGCCTGCGCGCCCGCCGCCGACGAGGGCCCCGAGGCCCTCGACCCCGTCGCCGAGCGGGAGCTCGCGGCGATCACGGACAACGGGGCGAACTTGAACGGTGCGAACCTCAACGGCGCGAACTTGAACGGCGCGAACTTGAACGGCGCGAACTTGAACGGCGCGAACTTGAACGGCGCGAACTTGAACGGCGCGAACCTCAACGGCGCGAACTTGAACGGCAGCGAGCTCGTCGGCACCACCTCGACCGGCACGTCGCTCAGCGGCGCGGGCATGGTCGGCGTGCAGTTCCAGGGGCAGCTCTCGACCGGCGACACCCTCAACCTGCGCGTCGACGCGGCGCGCACCGCGGACAACATCTGGTTTTACAAGGTCAGCTACGCGACGACGACCGGCAACAAGCCGCTCTGCGGGCTCGACGGCGGCGGCGCGGCGATCGAGGCCATCGCCCTCGCGGGCCGCTGGGACTACCGCCAGGGCGTCGCGGGCGGCGGCTCGTGGATCAACGACTCGTCGTCCATCACCTTCGCCTGCCGCGGCGCCGTGCTCGCGAAGTGCGTCGAGCTCGGCTACAAGCCCTGGGCGCAGTCGGGCTCGACCTCGCTGCGAAACCACCACCAGGCCTGCACCCGCATGCTGCGCGCCGACTACTGCGGCGACGGCACGCCCTGGACGGTCAGCGGCACCACCATCAACGTCTACGACAACCTCGGCATCCAGGCCGACACCGAGTCGTGGGCGGCCGAGGCCGAGTGGACGGCCGCGGGCGCGCGCTCGGTGAGGACCACGACGAGCACGATGCGCTACCACCTGGTCGGTTCGGGTACGCCGGCGTGCATCTCGTCGCTCACCAGCTCGTCGACGGGCAACACGGCGAACTTCTCGACCGGCACGCTGCTCATCAACGAATACTGAGGCGGGCGCCCGCGCTCGCCCCTTCGGCCTTCTCGCCCCAGGCGGCGGCCGCCGCGTTGTGCGCGTGCCGGATGGGCTCGGGCAGGCGGTAGCGGCCCGTGCAGCGCATGACGAGCTCGACCGAGCTGGGCAGGTCGGCGAGGTGACCGACCGAGATGAACACCGGCTTGACCTTGGGGCGGGTGCGCACGATCGAGCCGATGAGCTCGCCGCGGTGTACGAGCGGCGCCTGCGCGCCGCGCAGGTCGGGGGGCTCGACGTAGGTGCCCGTCAAGAGCGTCTTGCCGCACCCGACCGTGGGGCGCTCGAGCCAGAGCCCCAGGTGGCACGCGATGCCGATGCGCCGCGGGTGCGCCCGGCCCATGCCGTCGAAAAGGAAGACGTCGGGCTCGTGCTCGAGCGCGCGGAAGGCCTTCTCGAGCACCGGGCCCTCGCGAAAGCTGAGCAGCCCCGGCACGTACGGGAAGGGCGTCGGCGCGCGGGCGAGCGAGGTCTCGACCACCTCGAGCTCGGGCAGGCGCAGCACCACCACGGCCGCGAGCGACTCGTCGCCCTTCACGCTCACGTCGACGCCGGCGACGAGGCGCAGGCTCTTCAAATCGAGGGGCCGGTCGTAGACGAGCTCGGCCGCCAGCGCGCGCTGCAGCTTGACGGCCTCGTCGACGCTCACGTCCCAGCGGTGGCGGGTCTTGACGTGCACGCCGGCAAGCGTAGCGCCCCCGGGCCGGGGGCGCCCGCGCCGCCGCCCGGGCGAGCGCCGGGGCCGGGCTAGCCCGCCTGCGCCTGGCTCTCGAAGCCGTTCGCGCCGGTCGGGGCGGCCGCGCCGTTCGCCGCCTTCGCCTTGACGAGGCCGAAGCGCCGGTCGCGGCGGGTGAAGTCGCTGACCGCGGAGCGCAGCTCGGCGGCGTCGAAGTCGGGCCAGGCGACCTCGGTGAAGTAGAGCTCGGCGTACGCCGCCTCGAGCAGGAGAAAGTCGCTCAGCCGCCGCTCGCCGCCGGTGCGGATGACCAGGTCGGGGTTGGGCGCCCCCGCCGTCCACATGTGCTCGCGCAGCGTCTCTTCGTTCACCGCGCCGGCGTCGAGCTCGCCCGCGGCGACGCGCCGGGCGATGCGGCGCGTGGCCTGCGCGACGTCCTCGCGCGCGCCGTAGGCGACCGCGAGCCTCAGCACCATCGAGCGCCCGCCCGAGGTCGCCTCGCAGAGCCGCGCGATGGCCGCCTGACAGGACGCCGGCAGCGACCCGACGTCGCCGACGACCTCGACCCGCGCGCCCTGCGAGCGCAGCTCTTCTTGCTCGGTGCGCGCGAACTCTTCGAGCAGGCCGTAGAGCGCGCTGACCTCCTCGGCGGGGCGCTTGCGGTTGTCGAGGCTGAGCGCGAAGAGCGTCAAGTACTGGATGCCGAGCTTGCCGGCCGCGCGCACGATCTCGCGCACGCGCTCGGCGCCGTACTTGTGCCCGACGACGCGGGGCATGCCCCGCTTGTTCGCCCAGCGGCCGTTGCCGTCGAGGATGATGGCGACGTGGCGGGGGGCGGACGGGATCGACGCGACGGAAGCAGTCATGCCGGGACCATGGCACGGCCGGGCCGACGCTGTGCGCAGGGCTCGTGAAGAGCCTGAGGAGGGGCCGGGGAAGGCCCTTTTTCGGCCAAAACGCCCCACTCAGCGCGGCAGCTCGATGCGGACGCGGACGCGGGGGGGGCCAAGTTCGAGAAATCGAACTCGGCCCCCATGCGCCTCGATGGCCGCCCGCGCGATGGCCAGGCCTAGCCCCGAGCCGGAGCCCTTGCGCGAGGAGGTGGCGCCCCGCTGAAAGAGCCGCTGGCGCAGGGCGACGGGCACCTCGCCGGGCTCGTTGACGACGTCGAGGGTGAGCTCGAGGGGCGAGGGGGTGTCGACCGAGAGCGAGACGGAGCCGCCGGGGCTGGCGACGACGGCGTTCTCGAGCAGGTTGCCGAGGGCGCGGGCGAGCGCCTCGCGGTCGCCGCGCACGCGCAGGCCCTCGGCGCCCTCGGGCGGGGCGAGGCGGACGCCGGTGGCGTCGGCGAGCGGGCGCACGCGGGCGAGCGCGTCGGCGACGAGCTCGGAGGCGGCGAGCCGCGCCTCGGGGGCGAGCGTGGCGGTCTCGAAGCGCGAGAGGGTGACGAGGTCGGCGAGGGTCTGCTCGAGCGTGTCGCAGGACTGGCGCAGGTTGGCGAGGAAGCGCCGGGCGACCTGCGGATCGTCGAGCGCGCCGTCTTCGAGCACCTCGACCGTGGCCTTGATGGCGGCCGCCGGCGTCTTCAGATCGTGCCAGGCGTCGCGCAGGAAGGCGGCCGCGTAGGGCCGGCCCTCGAGCTCGGCGCGCATGCTGGCGAGCGCGCGGGCGAGGCGCCGGCCCTCGCGCCCGCGCCCGCGGGGCAGCCGGGCCGAGAGCTCGCCGCCGGCGATGCGCGTGGCCGACTCGGTGAGCTCTTCGAAGGGGCGCGAGAGGCGCCGCCCGATCTCGGCGGCGCCGGCGGCCGAGAGCAAGAGCAGGGCCGAGCCGATGACGAAGGCCTTGGGCGCGATGCGCGCGGCGAGCGGCCGGATGCCCGCCCAGATGGCCTCTTCGGCGACGGCGTACACCCCCGTCAGGAGCGCGCCGACGAGCGTGGCGACGGCGAGCGCGCCGAAGATGCGCAGGCGCAGCGACAGGCCCTCTTCGCGCGCGCGGTAGAGGCGCCAGAGCATGAAGAAGAGCAGGGCGAGGTCGGCCGCCGCCGCCAGCGCCACCAGCCAGGTCATGCCGCTGGCATAGCAGACCGGCCGGGGCGCGCGCCGCCCCGCCCCGCGGCCGGGCGCTTCAGCGGCGGAAGGCGGGCGAAGGCGGCGGGCGGGCGGGGCCCCACGGGTGGCGCTGCTGGCGCGCCTGTTCTTCGCGGGCGCGCATCTGCAGCACGACGCCCACCGCCGCCGCCTGCCCGGCCGCGGTCGCCGGCGCGGGCCGCTGGGGCACCTGGCAGACGCACCCGTCGCTGTACTCGCCCATCGCCACCATGCCGGTGAACTCGAGGCCCCATTGCGTGCAGCGGGCGCGGCAGCCGTCGGGGCCCCCGGGCACCTTGGGCGCCCCGAGGAAGTTTGTCGGTTGCACGCAACTTCCGATAAAGGGCGTGGTGAGCAGGGCGAGGGCGAGGAGCCTACCAGCCGGGCCTGCAGTGCGCATCGCGCTCCGCTCTACCCGAGCGCCGGGCGACCGGCCAAGTTCGCGCCCGGGCCGGCGCGCCCAGCCCTTCGGGCCGCCGGCCGCGCGCCTCGGCTCGGCCCCCGCCCCCGACGAACGGCGGGGGCGCCTGGCACGCTCTGCGGGCACCCTGATCTCGGCTGCCGGCTCAACCAGTAGGCGCCTGGCGCGCCAGGCGCCCCCGCTGTTCGATCAGGGCTCTTCGCGCAGCCGGAAGCCGACGCCGCGCACGGTCTCGACGAGGGTGGCGGGCGCGCCCGCCTCTTCGAGCTTGCGCCGCAGGCCCTTCAGGTGCGAGTCGACGGTGCGCTCGGTCAGCGCGTAGGAGGGGCCCCACACGGTCTCGACGAGCTGGCCCCGGGTGCGCACGCGGCCGGGGGTGGCGGCGAGCGCGGCGAGCAGGTCGAACTCGATCTTGGTGAGGCCGACCTCGCGGCCGGCGAAGGTCACGCGCCGCCGCTCGGCGTCGACGACGAGCCCGGGGGCGGGGGCGGCGGCCGGCGGGGGCGGGGGCCCGGGGGCGGCGGCGGCGGCCGGCGGGGGCCCGGGGGCGGGGCCCGGGGCGGCGGGCTCGGCGGGGGCGGGGGGCGAGGGCGCCTGGCCCCGGCGCAGGACGGCGCGCACCCGGGCGACGAGGGCGCGGGGGCTGAAGGGCTTGGTGACGAAGTCGTCGGCGCCCGCCTCGAGCGCCGCGACGCAGTCGACGTCTTCGTCGCGGCTCGTCAGCACGATGACCCGCGGGGCGCGCGGCCAGCGCCGCAGCTCGTCGAGCAGCGAGAAGCCGCTGCCGTCGGGCAGCGTCAAATCGAGGATCAAGAGGTCCGAGCCCGGCCCCCCCTCGCGCGCGCCGGCCAGCGTGTCGACCGAGCGGGCGAGGACGCCGTCGCGCTTGAGGGCGTAGACCACCGCCTCGGCGATGGCCCGGTCGTCTTCGACGACGAGGACGTGGGGCATCTCGGCTGGCACCTCGCGCGGGGACGGGCCGGGGCCCCGGCCCTCAGGACGGCAGCGACGCCGCCGAGGGCCGCGACTCGCTCGGCGCGGGGTGCTCGACGCCGTCTTCGTGGAAGCGCTTCAGCTCGTCGCTCGCCTTGCGCAGGTACGCCTGCTTGACGTGGAAGGGCAGAAACGAGCTCTTGAACCCGGCCAAGATGAGCGTCTTGACGTCGCGCAGCGAGAAGCCGAGCTGGGTGTGGCAGAGCCAGAGCTCTTTCGAGACCGTGGTGTCGGTCACCATGCGGTTGTCGGTGTTGATGGTGACGCGCAGGCCGAGGTCGAAGTAGAGCCGCAGGGGGTGCGAGGCGAAGTCGCGCACGGCGCCCGTCTGCACGTTGCTCGAGGGGCAGCACTCGAGCGGCACGCGGTGGTCGTTGATGTAGTGCAGGAGGTCGCCGTTCTCGCGCAGGCGGCAGCCGTGGCCGATGCGGTGCGCGCCGCAGACGTGAATGGCCTGCGCGATCGACTCGGGCCCGTACGCCTCGCCGGCGTGAATGGTGACGTTGATGTTGTTGTCGCGCACGAGCTGGAAGGCGGCCTTGTGGTGCTTGGCCGGGTGGTCGTACTCGGCGCCGGCGAGGTCGAAGGCGACGACGCCCCGGTTCTTGTAGGCGACGGCGAGCTCGGCCATCTCGAGCGAGGTCTCTTTGGAGATGTTGCGGATGCCGCAGACGATGACGTTCGACTCGATGTTGAACGCCTGCTGCGCGGCGCGCAGGCCCGCGAGCACGGCCTCGACGACGGTGGTCACCTTCAGGCCCCGCTTGACGTGCAGCATGGGGGCGTACCTGACCTCCATGTAGCGGACGTTCTCGCGCGCCGCGTCCTCGGCGAGCTCGTAGGCGATGCGGTAGAGGCTCTCTTCGCTCTGCATCACCTGCAGGGTGACGTCGAAGGCCTTCAGGTACTCGACGAGCGAGCCGCAGTTCTCGCCGAGGTGCATCGCCTTGCGCAGGCCCGCCGGGTCGTCGGCCGGCAGCCTTATGCCCTCGCGGCTCGCGATGTCGAGGATGGTCTCGAGGCGCAGCGAGCCGTCGAGGTGGACGTGCAGGTCGGTCTTGGGGAGCCGCTCGAAGAAGGAGAGCGGCAGTTTGGGCTGGCTGTCCATGGCCGATGGTAGCACGAAAGCGCGTTGCGTGGCCCAACCCCCGGCCCGTGCTAGAAGCCGCAGCATGGGGCAACGCAGGCGGCGCAAGGCGGGGCGCCCGGTCGCCCTCGAAGACCTCGTCGCCGGCTGGGCCGAGGGGCCGGGGGGCTCGGCCCCCAAGGGCGGGGGCTCCTTCGCCGCGGGCCCCTCGCCGGTCGACGAGGTCGCCTGGCGCCGCGTCGTCGGCATGGGCGTCGCCCTGCGCTCGCGGCCCTTGCGCATCGCCCGGGGCACGCTCTGGGTCCGGGTCGCCAGCTCGTCGTGGGCCCAAGAGCTGTCGCTCTTGCAGCAGACCATCATCGACCGGCTCGCCGCCTACGGCGTGCGCGTCGAGCGGGTGCGCTTTCAGGTGGGCGAGGTGGGCCCCCCGGCCCGCGCCCCCAAGGTCGAGCCGCCGCCGCCCGCCGCCCCCAAGGCCGAGCTGCCCGAAGCGCTCGCCCGCGCCCTCGCCGACGTCGGCGACGACGAGCTGCGTCAGACCCTCGCCGAGGCGGCCGCCATCAACCTCGCCTGGCAGGAGGGGCTCGTCACTTCACGGAAGCGAGCCGTTCGAGGCCCTCGATTCGCTGAAGCAAAAAGCGCTCGGCGGGCCCGAACGCGCCCGAGCGGTTCTGAAGATCTTCGACGTAATCGCGAAGGGCGCCGAGATTGATGAGCCCGACCTTGCGCAGCACGGTGTAGAGCTCGTCGACCAGCGGCGCCGGGAAGGGCCGCACCTGCGCCGCGTACAGGTCGACCACGTAGTCGACCCACGAGCCCTTGGTCGTCGCCCCGGCCAGTCGCGCCGCGAAGCGCGCCGCTTGGTCGACCACCTCGGGGGGCATCTCGCCGGGCGTCTTCTTCGTCACCTCGAGGATGCGAAACAGCCGCGTGCTCAAAATGCGCTCGGCCTCTTCGGTGCGCCCGAGCGCCAGGGCCTTGTTGGCCACCCCGCCGAGCAGCCGCAGCGCGTCGACGCGCCGCGACGGGTCGTCGACCTGCGGGTCGGCCGCCAGCGACGCGCCGTTCGCCGCGAGCACGTTCGAGGGCGGCTGCGAGAGCGAGAGGGTGGGGTGGCGCATCGCCGAGCTGTCGGCGTGCGTCATCGAGCCGGGCGCCCCGGTGTGCGAGCGCTGCGCGTCGACGATGACCATCTCTTGGCCGCCGACGGTGACCTTGCTGCCGTCGCGCAGCCGGTGCCGCCCGTCGATGCGCACCCCGTCGACCAGCACGCCGTTGCGGCTGCCCAGGTCTTCGACGTAGACCGCCTCGTCGGTCACGAGCAGGCGCGCGTGCCGCCGCGACACGAGCGGGTCGTCGACCGAGAGCTGGCAGTCGGTGCTCCTGCCGATGAGAAACTGGCCCGGCGACAGCTCGAGGTTGTGCTGCAAGTAGCGCAACCGGTAGCGCATTGGCTAGGCCCCGACGGCGCGCCCTAGGGTTTGAAAGCGCTCGAGCGCCGAGCGCTCTTCTTCGGACAGGCCCCCCGCCCGCGGGCCGAGCGCCCGCACGAGCCGCTCGATGCTCGGCCGGAGCTCGGCGCGCGACGCCCGCGGCAGCAGCTCGATCTGCTCGGCCAGCGCCGCCGGCGGCGCCCAGCCGAGCTGCTCGTAGACGCCCAACGTCCACACGAGCCAGCGCGCGCCCTGCTGCTTGACCGACAGTCGCGCGGCCGCGAGCGCGAGCGCGTCGAAGCGCGGGCGCTCGGGCGGCGAGCCCGCGGCCGAGCGCTCGTTCACGTGGTCGGCCGCCCGCGCCATCATGCGGTCGGCCTCGGCGTCGCGCCCGAGCGAGAGCGCCTTCTCGACCACTTCGAGCAGCAGCTGAAATGTCCAGCTCGAGCGGCCGTCGCCCGTCGAGCCGTTCGGCGTCGCCTCGTCGTCGCCCCAGCCGCAGCTCGGGCACGAGACCATCTCTTCGGGGAACGGCGTCTGGCAGCGGCCGCAGTGGCGCAAGAACCCGGTGCGCTTCGAGGGCAGGTCGGCGCCGTCGGCGAGCTTGCAGAAGACGAGCTCTTGGGTGCCGATGCGGACGCGGTCGTTGTGCGCCAGGCGCGTCGGGCCCTTGGCGAGCGTGCCGTTGACGCGCACGCCGTTGCGGCTGCCGAGGTCTTCGACGGTGGCCTCGTCGTCGGTGATGAGCACGCGGGCGTGGTGCCTCGAGACGAGCGGGTCTTCGATCGTGACGTGGCAGTCAGGGCTACGACCGAGCAAGGTTTCGCCCGGCGGCAGGTCGAACTCTTGCAGCAGAAATCGGAGGCGGAACCGAGCCACGTCGTGTTCGTCGGCAGGCATAAAGCCCACCCAACGCAGGCAGACTACCGGGGCTCGGCCGGAAGGTCAAAGCGCGTCGGCGTTTCTGCCGCCTGGCCCGCCGCTTGCGCGCGCCCGAACGGGCCCGGTAGGGGGGCCAAGGTTACCTTAGGTAACGCTTTCTGCTGCGACGCGTCGTGGGGCAACGCTTGGACAACATTCGGGTACCCAAGAAAATCAGGGGGTCTTGACGGCCGGCTGGGTTTCTCGCATCGTTCAAAAAGATTTGAACGATTTAAAGGTGCCAAGACCGACCATGCAGCTTCTTTCTACTGCCAACGGGGTCGAAACTCTGCGCCACGTCAACCTGACGGCCCTGTCCGAGGCGCCGCGCTTCGAGGACGTCGACGCGCTGGTCGGCCCGGCCGCCGGGCTGGTCGAGCTGGCGCTCCAGCAGGCGGCAGGCGAGGGCGAGGCGCCGGCGACGCTGGCGGCCGAGCACCTCATCGCCTCGGGCGGCAAGCGGGTGCGGCCGCTGACGCTCCTGCTGAGCGCGGCCTGCTTCGGGCCGGCCGACGAGCGGGCGCGCGAGCTCGCGGCGGTGGTCGAGATGGTGCACGTCGCGACGCTCTTGCACGACGACGTCATCGACGACAGCGACGAGCGGCGGGGGCGCGTCACGGCGCGGCGGGTGTACGGCAACGCGGTCAGCGTGCTCGCGGGCGACCTGATGCTGACCCACGCGCTCGACCGCACCTTCCGGGCGGCGCCCGCGCTGATGGGCGAGCTGCTCGTGACGCTGCGGCGCCTGGTCGACGGCGAGGTGATCCAGCTGCGGGGCCGGGTCGCGCTCGACCTGTCGGCCGCGACGTACGACCGCATCCTGGCGGCGAAGACGGCCTCGCTCTTCGGGTTCGCGGCGGGCGCGGGCGCGCGGCTCGGCGGGGCGGGCGAGGCCGAGGCCGCCTCGCTCGTGCAGTTCGGCGAGCGGCTCGGCGTCGCGTTCCAGCTCGTCGACGACGTGCTCGACTACGAGGGCGACCCGCGGCAGATGGGCAAGGGGCTGCTCGGCGATCTGCGCGAGGGCAAGGTGACGCTGCCGCTCGCGCTGGCCGCGGCCGAGCGGCCGCAGGTCGGCGAAGACGCCGAGCGGGCGCGGGGGGGCGACGAGGCGGCGGCCGTTCGGGTCGCCGAGGCGGTGCGGGCGTCGGGGGCGTGCCGCGAGGCGCGGGCGCGGGCGCGGGCGACGACCGACGCGGCGCTCGCGGCGCTCCGGCGGGCGCCCCCTTCGCCCGCCCGAACGTTGCTCGAGCAGGTCGCCATCGCCCTGACCCGCCGTGAGCGCTAACCTCGAAGGGTTTGGCCCCCGCCCGCCGGGCCCGAGCCCGCAGCCCATGACCGACGACGCCCTGCCGCCCCCTTCTTCCGACGACGCCGCCGCCCCCCCGGGCGCGCCCTCGCCCGCGCTCTGGCCGAGCGAGGCCGTCGTGAGCGACGTGGTCGGCCGGCTCATCGAGTTCTGGGGCTTCAAGCGCAACCTCGGGCGGGTCTGGGCGATCCTTTATCTTTCTCCCAAGGCCCTGACGGCCCAAGACCTGCGCGACAAACTGACGCTCTCGTCGGGCGCGGTCAGCATGACGCTCACCGAACTTCTGCGCTGGGGCGTCGTGCGCAAGGTGTGGGTGCAGGGCGATCGCCGTGACCACTTCACGGCCGAGGTCCACCTGTGGCGCATGATTTCCCGGGTCCTGGCCGAGCGCGAGCGGGCCGAGATTTCGGCGGCGATCGAGTCGTTCGAAGAGGCGCTGCGCACGCTCGAGGCGCGGCTCGAGTCGTCGCCGAGCGACGAAGACCGGGCGCGGGCGCTCCTGCAGCTCGAGCGCATCAAGAGCCTGCTCGAGTTCGCCAAGCTCGGCCGGCGCCTGCTCGAGGGCCTGCTCTCGTCGGCGCGGCTCGACGTCGAGCCCCTGCGGCGCTTCGTGCTCGCGAACGTGGCGGGGCGGCTCTCGACCCCCTAGGTTCGGGGGCGGCGCTCACGGCCCTGGGTCGGGGCGCGGCGTTCGTCGCCCTGCGTTGGGGGGCGGCGCTCGCCGCGCTGGGTCTGGGCGCGGCGTTCGCCGCGCTGGCTTCGGGCGCGGCGTTCGCCGCGCTGGCTTCGGGCGCGGCGCTCGCCGTGCTGGGCCGACGCGCCGGGCGGGCCTTCGGGCTCGCGGCGGCGCTGGCCGCCTCCGCCTTCTGGCCGTCGGGCGCGCGGGCGCAGGGTACGCCCGCCGAGCGCTGCGCGGGGCCGGCGCCCCCGCCGCCCGAGGCGCCCTACCTCTGCCGCAACGACTTCGCCATCGATCTGCACCAGGGCCCGGTGCTCGCGCCGACGCGCGTCATCGGCCTCGCGGGCGCCTACGCCGCGCTCGGCGACGGGGCCGACGGGCTCGGGCAGAACGCGGCCGCGTCGGTCGTGCGCCCCCCCTACAGCACCAACTGGTTCGACTACGACATCACGCTGGGCGCGTCGCTGACCGGCGCCTTCGGGCGCACCGACTTCGACAACAGCGGCGACCGCAACCTCGCCGCCTCGACCTTCTTCTACACGCTCGGGGGGCTCTTGCAGTTCGGCCGCTTCGGCGTCGGGCTGCTCGGCGACTTTCAGCGCTACGAGATCAATGGCTCGGCCCGCGTCACCGTCGGGCGCCTGCACGCGACCGCGGGCTACTCGCTGCTCGACAACCAGCTGCAGGTCGCCGGCGGCCTGCGGGGCGTGACCACGCTCGTCACGCTGCCGAACCCGAACGGCGGGTTTCTGCCCACGAACGCGCTGACCATCGTGGGCTTCGCGCCGCAGGTGGGCGCGCTCTTCTCGCCGAACTACCTGCCCTGGCGGCTCGGGGCGACCTTCCGGGCGCCGGTGAGCGCCGAGACCGGCGGGGGCACCGTCGAGGCGGACGGCGTGCGGCGCGCGGCCTCGCTCGCGGTGCCGCGCGAGGTCCACTGGCCCTGGGAGTTCGAGCTCGGCGCGGCGCTCAGCGCGGGCCCGCGCCCGCTCAACCCGCGTTGGATCGACCCGTCCGAGCAGGAGCGGCGCCTGCGCGAGCCGCTCGAGGCGCGGCGGGCCGAGCGGGCGCGGGCGCTCGAGCGCGAGCTCGGGGCGCTGCCCGATGCGCCCTCACGCTACGCGCTGCGGCTCGCCCGGGCGCGCGAGGAGGCGGCGCTGCGCGAGGGCGAGGAGCGGCGCTACCGGGCCGACGTCGAGCAGCTCGCGCAGGAGCGCCGGGCGCGCTACCTCAACTGGCCGCGGCCGCGCGTGCTCGTCGTCGCCGAGCTGCTCATCACGGGCGACACCGAGGGCGGCATCGGGCTGCGCTCCTTTCTCGACCAGCGCGACGTGCCGAGCGGGCGGCGGGTGACGACTCAGCCGCGCCTCGGGCTCGAGGGCGAGCCAGTGGTGGGGCTGCTCATCACGCGCGTGGGCACCTACCTCGAGCCGACGCGCTACGAGGTGCCGCCCGGCTCGTCGGGGCTGGTGGCCGGCGCGCGGCAGCACTTCACCGCGGGCGTCGAGGTGAAGCTCTTCCCGTGGGACGTGTTCGGCACCTTCCCCCAGGGCTCGACCTGGCGCATCACGGGCGTCGCTGACATCGCTCCGCGCTACGAGAACATCGGCCTCAGCGTCGGCCTCTGGCACTGAGCACGGCGCGGCCGGCGAGCCCGGCCCCAGCACCGGCCCCGGGCGGCGAGCCCGGCCTCAGCACTGGCCCCGGGCGGCGGGCCCGGCCTCAGCACCGGCCCCGAGCGGCGGGCCCGGCCTCAGCACTGGCCCCGGGCGGCGAGCCCGGCCCCAGCACTGGTCCCGGGCGACAGGCCCGGCCTCAGCACCGGCCCCGGGCGCTGAGCTCGGCGTCGGCGTCGCCCTCGCGTACGAGCGCGAGCAGCTCGTCGCCGTCGCGCTCGAGGCGGCCGCGGCCGAGCCCCGGCACCGCGGCGAGCGCCTCGCGGGTCGCCTCGCGCAGGGCGGCGACGTCGGACAGGCAGTGCCCGGGCAGGACGGCCTGCTCGTCGACGCCGCGCTCGCGCGCGCGGCGGCGGCGCCAGGCGCGCAGCCGGGCCTCGCGCGCGCGCCGCCGCTCGAGGAAGGCGCGGTCTTCGGCCCGCTTGCCCGGCGCGGAGGCGTCGGGCAGGGGGTCGCCGTCCTCGAGCCCGCGGCGCACCGCGCGCGCCCACGCCTCGGCCTGCCGCAGGACGGCGGGCTGCGCGCGCGCCGCCTCGAGCGCGCGCACCTCGGCCTCGGTGGCGGGGCGGGCGCGCGCGAGCGCGACGAGCCACTCGTTCGGCGCGACGCGGAAGGGCGGCACGCCGAGCGCCTCGGCGATCGCCTCGCGCTCGAGGTGCGCGCGGCGCAGGACGGCGCGCCCCGCGGCGTCGAGCCGGTCGAAGCCGCGCACGCGCTGGTAGGCGGGCGGGCCCGGCCGCGGCGAGAGGGCCTCGGCGAGCTTGTAGGCGGTCTCCTCGACGACCTCGGCCCCGATGCCGGCGACGGCCACCTGCCCGGCGAGCTCGTGCCAGAGCGGCAGGAGGCACGTGACGTCGCCCGCGAGGTAGGCGAGGTGCTCGGCGAGCAGCGGGCGGCGCGCCCAGTCGTGGTTCTGCAGGGCCTTGTCGACGTGGCCGCCGAGCTCGGAGGCGACGAGCGCGGCGAGGCCGAGGCCGGGGCGCCCGAGCAGGCGGGCGGCGACGGAGGTGTCGCGCACGTTGCCGAGCGTGACGCCGCGCGCGCGCAGGAGGCGCACGTCGAGCGTCAGATCGTGCACGACGACGGGGGGGCCCGCGGGGCCGAGCGCCTCGGCCAGCGGCTCGACCGGCGCGCGCAGCGTGTCGATGACGGCGACGCCCGCCTCGCCCCGCGGGCCCTGCCAGGCGATCTGCAGCGTGCAGAGCGAGGGGCGGTAGGCGTAGAGGCCGTTGCTCTCGGCGTCGAGGGCGACGAGGGGCGCGGCCGCGAGCCGGGCGGCGAGCCGCGCGACCTCGTCGCCGCTCGCGAGCAGCGGGACGGGGGCGCCGGCCGCGTCGCTCACGGGCGGGCGGGGCGGCCGGCGCGGCGGCGCCGCGCGAGCGCGGCGAGGGCGGCGAGGGCGACGAGGGGCAGGGGGCCGGGCGCGGGGGCGCGGCCCGGCGCCGCGACGCGACAGCCGTCGTCGTCGGACTTGCCGTCGCCGCACTCGCTGGCGTAGCCGTGCCGGGGCGTCGGGTCGCACGCGCCCCGGCTCGCGCCGGCGGGGTAGAGGGCGCAGATGGCGTCGCGGTCGTCCTGCGCGAGGTCGCGCAGGGTGATGGTGCCCGCGTCGTAGCTCGCGAACATGGTCGCGTCCGGGTGCAGGGCGCGCTGGGTGTGCGCGATGCCGAGGAAGTGGCCCGCCTCGTGCGTCACGATCGAGAGCAAGTCTTTGTCGACGTCGGTGTCGCTGGTCGTCAGGCGCATCCGCGACGTGCCGTTGATCTCCATGTCGGCGTCGTAGACCTCGCCCGTGTCGGTGTTGAACGTGAGGGTCGTCAGCGCGAGCGTGTTGTCGGCGCCCGTGTACGGCCACACGTCGTCGCGGAACATGATAATGTTCGCGTTGCCGTCGTCCTGGTTGTACTCTTGCTTGTCGCAGGCGACGCGCCCCTGCAGGCTGACCTCGATCGAGGGGCCCCGGCCGCCGCCGCAGTCGGCGCCCGTCCAGGCGTCGAACGCGGCCCGGGCGATGGGGTCGAAGGCGTCGACGCCGATCTGGCGCGAGCCGTCGCGCTGCAGCCAGAAGCCGACGCAGCGCGCGCCCCAGGAGAGCCGGACGCTGCCGCCCGGGCAGCCGTCGTCCTCGTTGATCGGGCAGCGGCCCGAGGTCGGGTCGCAGTCATAGGTGAAGCAGTAGGCCGAGGCCGGGCGCGCGGCGGCGAGGGCGGCGAGCGCGAAGGCCGCGGCCGCGAGGGCGCGCAGGGGGGCGGCCGGGCCGCGGGGCGGCGGGCTCACTTGCCCAGCGCCTGCCGCTCGTGACGCAAGGCGGAGAGCGCGTCGGCGACGCTCAGCCCGTCGAGCGCGGCGCGCGCGCCGAGCCCCGTCTTCGCCTTGATGAGCGAGCTCAGGCGCGCGGTCGCCCGCAGCCGCGCGATCGCGCCCGCCCCGTCGACCCGGAAGTGCCCTTGCGACATCTGCGTCACCCGGAAGCGCCCGTCGGGCACGCGGCGCAGGAAGACCACCGCCCGCGCGCCCTTGCTGAACTCGGCCTCGCCCTCGACCCGCTGGCCGATGTCGCCGACGTGGCCGCCGAGCGTGCGCACCCACACCTCGGAGGGCACGTCGCCGAAGGCCGCGTCGGTGACGCGCATGCGGGTGTAGGTCACGATGCGGCGGCCCACCTTCGGGATGTCTTCCCAGGTGCTGTAAGATTCTTCCGGCATCGCATCGACGGCCAAGTCGGACTCGGAGACGAGCTGCTGGACGGTGGCTTCGACCGCGAGCATCGCCTCGGCCGGGGGGGCGAGGGCGAGGGCGGCGGCGAAGGCGAGAAAGAGGGCGAGCGAGCGCAGGGCGCGGTCGAGGGCCCCGGGGGGCCGAGCGAAAGCCATGGGCCGAAAGTTATCACTTTTCGCCCTCGGCGCACCACGGCGCCGAACGAAACGAGGTCGCTTCCGGCCCCGCGGGCGCGTATGAATATTGGGGCAGGCGCCGAGGCCCGCCTTGAACCCCACGACCCTCCGCGACCACGCCCCGCTCGCCGACGGCGCCCCCCTCGGCTCGCGCGCGCTCACCGACGAGGTGCGGGGGTTTGTGAGCTTGCACCGCCGGGCCCTCGAGGCCGACCTCGCCGCGGGCGGCCCCCCGGCGGGCGGGGTCGAATTCGGCCGCCGCTACGCCCAGGCCTTCGACGGGCTGCTCGGCGCGCTCTTCGCGGCCGCGTGCGCCGCGGCGGGCCACCGGCCCGAGGCCGCGCCCTGCGCGCTGCTCGCGGTCGGCAGCTACGGCCGGGGCGCGGTCGCGCTGGGCAGCGACGTCGACCTGCGCTTTGTCGTCGGGCGCGACGGCGGCCCGGCGCGCGCGCTCGCCGAGGCGATGCTCTACCCCCTCTGGGACGGCGGCGTGCAGGTCGGCCACCAGGTCGTCGGCGTCGACGAGTGGCTCTCGCTCGCCCCGTCCGACCTGCCCACGGCCACCTCGCTGCTCGACGCGCGCCCGCTCGGCGGCGACCTCTCGCTCGCCGAGCGGCTCGCGGCGGGCGCGCGCCGCGGCCTCTTCGCCGGCCCGGCGCTCGCGGCCTTCGTCGCCCGGCTCGCCGCCGAAGTCGAGGCCCGCCGGGCCCGCTTCGGCGACAGCGTCTACCTGCTCGAGCCCGACGTGAAGAACGGCGCGGGGGGCCTGCGCGATCTCGACGTCGCGCGCTGGGCGGCCGGCGCGCGCTGGGGCGCGGCCGGCTTCGACGCGCTCGTCGGGCACGGCGCCCTGCTCGCGCCCGAGGCCGCGGCCGCCGAGGCCGCCGAGGCGACGCTCTGGCGCGTGCGAAACCGGCTGCACGCGCTCGCCGGCCGCCGCAGCGACCGGCTGACCTTCGACCGCCAAGAGCAGCTCGCCCCCGCGCTCGGCTACGGCGAGGGCGGCGCGGCGGTCGAGCGCTTCATGTCCGACTACTACCGGCAGGCGCGCGCCGTCGGCCGCGTGCAAGAGCTGCTCTTGCACCGCGCGACGCCCCCCTCGCGCGCCCGCCGCCCGAGCGACCGCGATCTCGGCGGCGGCGTGCGCCTGGTCGGCGGCGAGGTCGCCCTCGACGACCCCGCGCGCCTCGAGGCCGAGCCCGCCCTCGCCCTGCGCCTCTACGCCGAGGCCCTCGCCCTCGCCGCCCCCGTCGCCCCCGCCAGCCGCGACGCGCTCGCGCGCGCCGCCGCCGACCCGGCCTTCGGCGAGGCCCTGCGCCGCTCGCCCGAGGCCGCCTCGCTCTTCGTCGCGCTCGCCGCCCGCCCCGGCCCCGACCGCCTCGGCCGCGGCTCGGCGCTCGGCGACCTGCACGACCTCGGCCTGCTCGTCGCCCTCGTGCCCGAGTTCGCCCCCGTCGTCGGCCGCGTGCACCACGACGTCTACCACGTCTACACCGTCGACGTTCACTCGGTCGCCGCCGTCGACCGGCTGCGCGCCATCGCGCGCGGCGAGTTCGCCGGCGAGTTCCCCCTCGCCAGCCGCCTCGCCGCCGCCGTCGCCCGGCCCCGCGTGCTCTACCTCGCCACGCTGCTGCACGACGTCGGCAAGGCCATCGGCGGCACCGGCCACGCCGAGCGCGGCGCCGAGACCGCGCGCGGCGTGGCCGCCCGCCTCGGCCTCGACGACGGCGAGGGCGACGAGATCGCGCACCTCGTTCGAACCCACCTCCTCATGTACCACGTCGCCACCCGCCGCGACCTCGACGACCCCGCCACCGTCGCCGAGTTCGTGCGCTCGGTCCGCGGCCGCGAGGGCCTGCGCGAGCTCTACCTGCTCACCGTCGCCGACCTGTCGACGACCAGCCCTTCGGCCATGACCAGCTGGAAGGCCAAGATGCTCGACGCCCTCTACCTCGCCGCCGACCGCCACCTCGCGCTCGACGGCGCCCCCGAGCCCGGCGAGGGCCGGGCCGCGCGCGCGCGCGCCGCCCTGCTCGCGCTCGCCGAAGACCCCGCCGCCGCCGCCGCCTTCGTCGACTCGATGCCCGCGCGCTACGCGCTGGCGAACGCGCCCGAGGCGATCCTCGCGCACGCCGCCGTCGCCGCGCGCGCCGCCGCCTCGGGCGGCGCCCACGTCGCCCTCTCGGCCGCCGAGGCCGGCGACGACCTCGTCGAGCTCTGCGTCGCCGCGCCCGACCGCCCGGGCCTGCTCGCCCTCGTCGCCGCCGCCCTCGCCGCGGCGGGGCTCGAGATCCAGGCGGCGCAGATCCACGGGCGCGCCCCGCCGGGCGCCCCCCCCCAGGCGCTCGACCTGTTCTGGGTCCGCGGCCCCGGCGCCGAGCCCGAGCGGCGCGAGCGCACGCTCGCCCGCGTCGCCCGCGAGCTCGAGGCGCTGCTCGCCGGCGAGCGCCGCCCCGAAGACCTGCTGCGCGGCCGCGGCCGCTCGCGCTGGGACGACCGCCCCTCGCCCGCCGTCGCCACCGAGGTGCGCGTCGACCACCGCGCCGCCAGCGGCCACCGCCTCGTCGAGATCGTCACCCGCGACCGCCCCGCGCTGCTCTACCTGCTCGCCCGCACCCTGCACGAACTCGGGCTCGACATCGCCCTCGCCAAGATCAACACCGAGGGCACGCGCGTCGCCGACGTGTTCTACGTCACCGAGGCGGGCGGCGCCGAGCTCGACGAGGGCGCGCGCGCCGCCGCCGTCCGCGACGCCATCTACGCCGCCCTCGCGGGGGCCCCGTGAGCGCCGCGCCTCGCCGCCCCGCCCGCGCAACCCCGCCCCCCGCCCCGCGCTCGGCGCCCGGCCGCGCCGCCGCCGCCTCGCTCGCCGCGGCGCGCGTCGGCCCGGCCGCGCTGCTCGCCGCCGCGCCCGTCCGCCCGGTCGCCTCGCTCGTCGCCGCGCCCGGCCGCCCGGTCGCCTCGCTCGTCGCCGCGCTCGGCGGCCCGGCCGCCCTGCTCGTCGCGGCGCTCGCGGCGCTCGGCTGCGGCGGGGGCCCGCCCCCCGAGCCCCGCTCGCCGGAGGGCGCCGACGGGCCCGGCCCCGCCCCGTCCGGCGGCGCCCTCGGCGACGTCGAGGCGGCCTTGCGCGCCGGCGACTCGGCGCGCGCGCTCGAGGGCGCGAGGCGCGTGCTCGCGACGCGGCCGCGCCACCCGAACGCCCTCTTTTACGCTGGCGTCGCGCTCGAGGGGCTCGGCGACGCCGCGGGCGCCGAGGCCCACTACCGCCAGGCGCTCGAGGCCGACCCGAGTCTGCGCGAGGCGGCCGGAAACCTGAGCGCGCTCCTGCTCGGGCAGGGGCGCGGCGCCGACGCGCGCGCCGTCGTCGAGCCGCTCGCCGCGCGCTTCCCCGACGACGCCGACCTGCAGACCAACCGCGCCGAGGCGCTCTCGGCGCTCGGCGACCACGCCGGCGCCGCGCGTGCCTACGAGGCGCTCCTGCGCAAGGGCGACGACCCGCGGCACCGGCTCGGCTACGCGAAGGCGCTCGCGGCGGGCGGCGACAAGGCCGCGGCGGCGCGCGTCTTGCGCGAGGGCCTGCGCTCGGCCGGCGACGACCGCGACCGGCTCGCCGCCTTCGGCCGCGCCCTCGGCGCGCTCGGCGCCTACGCCGACGCCGTCGCCGCGCTCGACCGCGCCATCGCCCTCAAGTCGGGCGCCGACCTGCTCACCTACCGCGCGCTCTTCCGCCGCTCGGCCGGCGACCCCAAGGCCGCCAAGGCCGACCTCGACGCCGCCCTCGCGCTCGACCCCGGGTTCGCGCCCGCCCACCTCTACGCGGGCGAGCTGCTCGAGGCCCAGGGCGACCCGGCCGGCGCCCGCCGCGCCTACGAGCGGGCCGAGGCCGCGGGCGGGCCCTTCGGCGAGCGGGCCAAGAAGCGCCTCGAGGCGCTCGGCAAGAAGCGGTGAGCCCGAACCCCGGACTGAAGTCCGGGGCAGGGGGTAACTCGATGAAACGGCTCTCAAAGCCCACCCCTCGTTCTAGGGATTGGTCACTTTTTTTCCTTGCCCGGCGGTCGGCTAGGCTGCGGGGTGGATGCCGCCGCCTTCGCCCCCTTCGACCCCGACGCCCTGTTCGCCGACGCGCCCTACAGCCGCCCGATCCGCCGGCGC
>DASTPP010000185.1:0-16171 GCA_035762175.1 Polyangiaceae bacterium
CGTCGCGCACGAAGGGCACCGCCCCCGCGCCCAGCACCAGCGGCACGAAGGGCGAGTGCGGCTGGCCGGTGTCGATGGGCTCGGCGCACCAGCGCGCCAGCGCCGGCTCGAGCGCCAGCACGCAGAGCGTCGCCGGGCAGCGGTGCCGGGCCCGCAGCGCTGCCTGGTAGAGCGGCCAGCTGAAGCGCTTGTCGCCGTCGTCCGAGAGCTGCACCTCGACCACCAGGGCGTGGCGCGCCTTGCCGCGCTCGGTCAGCAGCACGACCGCGTCGGCGCGGTAGCCGATCGGCACCAGCTCGGTCAACGCGCCCGGGTGCGTGTGCACCTCGTCGTAGGCGGGCAGCGCGAGCCCGCCGGCCTCGGCCACGAGGGGGGCGAGGCGGGGGTTGCGCTGGAAGAGCTCGACGAGCGCCTCATGCAAGAGCGACGCGGCCATGGCGCGCCCACCCGAGCACGCGGCCCCGCGCTGGGCAAGCGCCTGCGAGGCGCGTGGGCCCCGGACCGTGCCTGACCGGTCTCGGAGGGCGCGAAGGCGGCTCGCGAGTCGCCTCGGTTGGCCTAGAAATCAACAAATATGACACGCGAGTCGCTTCGACCTGTTCCGAGCCTCACGAATATGACACGCAAGTCGCCCCGACCGGTCCCGGGAGGCAAGGAGGCGACCCGCGGGTCGCCCTGACCGGTCCCGGGACGCCCCGCAACGACCCGCGGGTCGCCCTGATCGGTCCCGGGACGGAAAAAAACGACCCGCAGGTCGCCATTGGCCCGTCCGGGCAGGCGACAAGCCGACATGCATGTCGCGTTTGGCCCAATTGGGGACGCGAAGAGGCGACCTGCGGGTCGTTACGGGGCGTCCCGGGACGCGGAACGCCGACCCGCGGGTCGTTGCGGGGCGTCCCGGGACGCAAAACCACGGAGAAACATGCGAACCCTGGGGCGCGTCGGCCCGGCCGACGGCTAGCCCCATCACACACGCCAGGTGTGGTGTACGTATCTGCGCACCCATCGGGCATGGGGGACGTCGGCGCGACCGGCGGCCGGCGCCGGTGCGTCGGCGGCGCCCCGTGCGCTACCTTCTCTCTCTGGCCATGCTGCCGAACGGAAGGCGGAGGCGGTGCGTGCGGACGCGACGGCGAGGTCCAAGGTTCGGTACCTGGCAGGCGAGCGGGGGGGCTAGCAAGGTGACGCCGGCGCCAAAGGGGCGGGGCCGGGGTGCCCGCGATGCCCGGGGTGAAGGCGTCGGACGGGCCGGCGGGGCACGGCACGCGGCCGGGCCGGGTGACGCCGTGGGCATAGGGCGGCGAGGCCAGCGAGGCGGCGAGGTCGCGGGCGCCGGGGGGGGCGGGGCGTGAGCCTGCGCGCGTCGGTGCGCGCGACGCCGGCGTTGGTGCGGGCGGGCTTCCTCGAGGCGCTCGCCTACCGCGCCGAGATGCTCATTTGGATCCTGTCGACCACGATGCCCCTCGTCATGCTCGCGCTCTTCTACGCGCTGGCCGACGAGGCGCCCTTCGGCCGCTTCGGCCGCGACGAGTTCGTCGCCTACTACCTGGCGACGCTGCTGGCGCGCCAGGTGACGAGCTCGTGGGCCGCCTGGGAGATCAACTTCGAGGTGCGCCAGGGCACGCTCGCCCCGCGCCTGCTGCGGCCGGTGCACCCGGTCTGGGTCTACGCCACGCAGAACCTGGCGGCCTTGCCCCTGCGCCTCGTGCTCGCGCTGCCCGTCGGCGCGCTCGCCCTCTACTGGGCCGCGCCCGGCCGCACGCCACACACCCCGGGCGCCGTCGCGATCGCGCTCGCGACCCTGCTGGGCGGCTGGCTCATCACCTTCTTCATCAACATCGCCATCGGATCGCTGAGCTTCACCTTCGACAGCACGACGAAGATGCTCGACGCCTACTTCATCGTCTTCGTCGTCTTCAGCGGATACCTGATGCCGATCGAGCTCTTCCCGGCGTGGCTGCGCCGGGTCGCCGACGCGCTGCCCTTCCGCTACCAGATCGGGCTGCCGGTCGAGGCGCTGACGGGCGCGCAGGCCCCCGCCGCCCTCGCCCGCATGGTGGCCGCGCAGTGGGCCTACGTCGTCGCGCTCGGCGCGCTCGCCCTCACGCTGTGGCACCGGGGCGTGCGCCGCTTTGCCGCGTTCGGTGGCTGAGCGGCGGCGTCGCCCCGTCGGGGCCCTCGGCGGCTGAGCGGCGGCGTCGCCCCGTCGGGGCCCTCGGCGGCCGCCCGCGTCGCGTCGGGCCCGCCGCGCGGGCGAGGCGCGCCCGGGGCCCGGATCAGGCCCGCACGCGCCGCGCCCGGCCGGTCGGGGCGCCGCCCGCGGGCGGCAGCGGGGGGGGCGACGCGTCGCCGGCCCGGCTGGTCGTGTCGCCCTCGAAGGCCGAGGCCTGCGTCGGCGACTCGTCGTGCGGGAGGTTCGGCCGCGGCATCATGGGCATCGTGCCGGCGGGGTCGTTCGGGGCGAGCGGCAGCGGCGGCGGCAGGCCGGGCCGGGCGCCGTTGGGCGGGGCGTGGCCGGCCGAGGGGCCGCGCGCGGGCGAGGCGGCGCGCGCGGGCGCGGGCGCGGGCGCGCGCTTCTGCGCCGCGTGGGCCTGGGCGTGCGCGGGCGGCGGCTCGTGCGCGTCGTGCGCGAAGGCGTGGTGCACGGGCACCGTGGCGTTCTGGGGCGCCATGGGCGGAGGCGGCACGGGCAGGGGGGGGCCGCCGAGCGAGGTGACCTGGGGCAGCTGGTGCGGCGGGGCGGCGGCCGCGGGCTGGGGGGCGGCGCCGGGCAGGGCGGGGACCTGCGCGGCGGCCTGGGCCTGCTGCTGGGCGCGCACGGCGCCCATGGCGGCCATGGCGGGGGCGACCTCGCCGGGCCCCCCGCGCTTGAGGCCGAAGAGGGTGGCGCGGCGCTTGGCCACGCTCTCGAAGCTCTGGCGCACGCCGGGCATGTGGGCGGCGAGCAGGCCGAACTCTTTCTTCGGCAGGCAGAGCACGTTCATCGGCTCGACGCAGCGCACGGTGGCGTTGCGCTGCGTGCGGCCCTGGCCCAAGAGGGCCATCTCGCCGAAGTACTCGCCCGGGCCGAGCTCGGCGACGACCTCGCTGCCGCGCACCACCTCGGCCTTGCCCTCGAGCAAGATGTAGAGGCTGTCGGCCGCGTCGCCCTCGCAGAAGACGAGCTCGCCCGGCTCGAAGTGCTGCCGGTCGATGCCCGACGAGCCCTCGAGCCGCAGCTGCACGAGCTCGGGCGGCAAGAAGAGGTCGAGCGTCCAGGAGACGGCGACCTTCACCCGGCGCCAGAAGCTCGGCATCTTCATGAGGTAGATGGTTCGCCAGAGCCACCAGGCGAAGAAGCCCGAGAACTTCAGGCCGAAGACCTCGGCGACGGCCGACTGGCGGCCGAGCGAGCCGAGCTTGCCGAGGCCCTTGAACTGGAAGGGCCGCGGCTTGCCGCCGCTGAGGACGGAGGCGACGTTCTCGGCGACGAGATCGGCCTCGCGCGTGGCGTGCTGGGCCGTCGGCGGCGCGAACCCGCCGCCGATCACGGGCACGGTGGCGCAGTCGCCGAGCGCCCAGACGTTCGGGTGGCTCTTCGAGCGCAGGTACTCGTCGACGACGATGCGGCCGCGGGTCTTCTCGAGGGTCATCGCGTCGACGACGGGGTTCGGCGAGGCGGGCACGGTCGAGACGAGCGTCTTGGTCGGGATGACCTCGCCGCTCTTCAAGATCGCCGCGTCGCCCGTGGCCGCCGACAGCCACGCCTGCAGCCGGATCTCGACCCCGCGGGCCGAGAGCAGCCGGTGGGCGTAGTCGGCGAGGCTCGGCGGCATCTCGGGCAAGATACGCTCCATGCCGTGCAGCAGGAGGACGCGGATCTCTTTGGGGTCGATGCCGGGGTAGTGCTGGCCGGCGACGCGGCGCACGAAGTCGTTGAGCTCGGCGGCCACCTCGACGCCCGAGAAGCCGCCGCCCGAGACGACGAAGGTGAGCAGGCGCGCCCGCTGCTCGCTGCCGAGCTTCGCGAGCGCGGCCTCGTCGAGCACGCGGATGACGTGGTTGCGCAGCTGCAGCGCGTCGGCCAGGTTCTTGAAGGGGAAGGCGTGCTCGGGCAGCCCCCGCATGCCGCGGAAGTCGGTGACGTTGCCGAGCGCGACGATGAGGTGGTCGTACTCGATGACCTGCGGCGCGTTGTCGAAGCCCGCGCTCGTGTGCACGAGCCGCCGCTCGGTGTCGACGCTCTCGACCTCGCGGATGTGCATCTCGGTGTGGCGCAAGATGTCGCGCAGCGGGGTCACGACGTCGAGCAGGCCGATGGTGCCCGAGATGACCTCGGGCAGCATGGGCTGGAAGACGAGGTAGTTCTCGTTGCTGATGAGAATCACCTCGACGTCCGAGCGCTTGCGCAGGCGCTTCTCGAGCCCCTTGGCGGCGTAGGCGCCGGCGAACCCGCCGCCGAGCACCACGATGCGGGTCTTGCCGCGCCACCCCCCGGGCGCGTGCGGTCGGGCGAGGGCGGTCGGCGGGGGCCCGGCGGCCGGGCGATTGACGTCACTGCTCATGCGGTCTGGTTTCACCCTGGGCTTCGGGGCGCGCTAAGGTCGCGCCGCGACGCCATGACGATCGGACGGGGCGAGGGGCAGGAAAGCGAAGGCGCGGGGTCGGGGGCCGACGCGGGCGAGGCAGGCCCCCTTCGCCCGGCCCACGATACACGACGCGCTGCACCAAAAGCTACTACGCTCTTGGGGGGGCTGCGACGTTACGCCGGGCTCGTATTTGTGCAGCTCCGCCTTTCGCTGCTGCTCGGGCTGCAGTACCGTTTCGACTTTCTGCTCGAGGCGGCGGTCGAGGTCTGCGGGGCGGCGACCGCGCTCGTGCCGCTCTTCGTCGTCTTCGGCCGGCGCGAGTCGGTCGCGGGCTGGGCCTTCCCCGAGGCGCTCCTGGTGACGGGCTTCTTTCTGCTCTTGCAGGGCGTGCTCGAGGGGGCGATCAACCCGAGCCTTTCGCACGTCGTCGAGCACGTGCGAAAGGGCACGCTCGACTTCGTCTTGCTCAAGCCGGCCGACGCGCAGTTTCTCGTCTCGACCGCGCGCTTCCAGCCCTGGCGCGGGGCGAACGTCGTCACCGCCTTTGCCGTCTTCGCCTACGCCCTGCCCCGCCTCGGCCGCGCGCCGGGGCCCGCCGAGGTCGCCGCCGCGGCCGCGCTCTTCGGGGCCTCGACGCTGCTGCTCTACTCGCTCTGGGTGGTCACCGTCAGCGCCGCCTTCTACGTCGTGCGGGTCGACAACCTGACCTTCCTGTTCGTCTCGGTCTTCGACGCCGCGCGCTGGCCCGCGTCGGTCTTCCGCGGCGCGCTCAAGTACGTGTTCAGGTTCGTCGTGCCGCTCGCGGTGATGACCACCTTCCCGGCCGAGGCGCTGCTCGGCCGGCTCGACCCTCTGGATGGCGCCTTCGCGCTCGGGCTGGCGCTCGCCTTCGGGTGGCTCGCGCGCAGGGTCTGGCTGCGCGCCCTCTCGCGCTACACCTCGGCCGGCGGCTGAGCGGGCCGCCCCCGGCCGATTTGCCTCCGGCCCGCGGGCTTTGCTAAAGGGCGTGCGGGGCGCCCCGTGCCGCCCCCCGTCAGAAGGAGGTCCGCGATGCGATCGCTTCTCGCCGTAGGCTGCTCGTCGTTCGCCCTGCTCGTCGCACCCGCCGCGTGGGCCCAGGGCTGGGGCGCGCAAGGGGGCGTGAGCACGGGGGGCGGCGGCTCGTACTCGTACAGCGGGCCGGCCGTGGGCGACACCCACGCCAACTTCGGCCTCGCCAACCAGTTCGTGCTCTCGACCAACCTCGACGTCGGCTTCGTCTACACGGCGCGCAGCGGCGGCGACCCGCCGCTCGACCAGTCGACGTCCGACTTCTCGGTGCTCTTCGGCACCAACATCGGCCGCCTCTGGGCGCTCGACTACTTCGTCATCGACAACCTCTCGATCGGCGGCCAGGTCGAGTACACGACGCGCAACGACGGCGACGACAGCGTGTTCTCGATCGCGCCGCGCGTCGGCTACAACATCGCCTTCAGCGACGACTTCTCGATCTGGCCGCAGGCGGGCGTCACCTTCAGCAGCGAGAAGGGCACCGGCGACGTCGCCGGCGCCCCGGTCGAGACGACCGAGCGCGCGTTCGGCCTCTTCTTGAACGCGCCCATCCTCTACCACATCACCAACCACTTTTTTCTCGGCGCCGGGCCCTTCATCAACACCGAGCTCAGCCACTCGGCCGAGGCCGAGGGCGGCGACTCGGCCGACCTGCCGAAGACGACGAACGTCGGCATCCAGTCGGTGCTGGGGGGGTACCTTTGAGCCATGGCGAACCGCACCCCCTCTGACGCGCGCGGTCGGTCCGGGCCGCGCTCCCCCTTCCGGCTCGCGCTCGCGCTCGCGCCCGCCGCGCTCGCCGTGGCCCTCGGCGCCGCGGGCTGCTTCGCGCGCACGACCGACGTGACGCTCTACCGGCCGCAGCTGCCCGCGCGCCCGCAGAACTGCGACGTGAGCATCTTGCCGCGGCCGCAGGCCGACTACCCGGTCGAAGACATCGCCCGCATCTCGGTCGACTTCACCCCCGGCGGCCGCGACGCGGCCATGAACCGGCTGCGCCGCGAGACCTGCTACTACGGCGGCGACACGCTCTACGCCATCGCCGAAGAGCAGAAGAACGCGGGCGTCTACAAGCTGGCGGCCACGGTCGCGCGCCGCCCGCCCGGCGCGGCGCCGCCGGCGTCGGCCCAGGCGCCGCTGCCGAGCGCGCCGACCGCGCCGCCGACCGCGGGCGCCGCCCCCTGAGAAGGGCGCGCCGACCCGCCCGCCGCGCGGAGGAGGCCGCCGGGCGGGCGCGGGCGGGGGGCCGGCGCTCAGCCCGCCTTCGGCAGGGGGGCGCCGAAGAGGCGGGTGAGGGCGAAGCCGGTGTCGAGGTCGGCGATGCGCACGCTGACGACGCCGTGCTCGTCGACCGCGTAAGCCTCTTCGACGAGGGGGCCCTCGGCCCGCCGCACGACGGGCACCTTGGCGAGCGAGGGGCGGCCCCGCAGGGCGGGGTCGAAGGGCACGTAGAAGGGCTCGTAGGGCGTCAGCTGGCCGAGCGGCGTGCCGCCCGCGTCGACGTCGGCGCACTCGCCGAAGCGGTAGCAGCCGACGTTGTGCAGGGCGCGGTAGGTGCGCCGCAGCGTGACGGGCGCCTCGCCGGGGCGGGGCAGGGGCAGGTCGCGGCCGAAGAGCGGGTCGAAGACGGCGCGCTCGCCGCCCTCGGCGTCGCGGAAGACGCCGAAGGTGCGCGAGAAGCGGTCGGAGAGCGTGTAGCCCGCGCCCCGGTCGCTCGCGATGGCGAGGCCGATGGCGATGGCGGCCGAGGGCTGGGGCGAGCGGTGCACGCGCCGGCCGAAGCGCTGGCGCAGCGCGCGCGCGACCGAGGGCAGGCAGCTGCCGCCGCCGACGACGTAGATGCCCGCGACGTCGTCGCCGACCGCCCCCTCGCGCGGCGACTCTTCGTCGAGGCGGCCGACGACCGGCAGCATCGCCTCGATGGTGCGCTCGACCAGGAAGGCGCTCGCCTCGTAGAAGGCGCCCGCCTCGAGCGTGACGGCGGGGCAGGGGGCGCCGCGGCCGAGCGCCGCCTCGAGGTCGACGGCGAGGCGGCGCGAGTTGGGGTGCAGGCGCTCTTTCACGTCGCGGCACTGGTCGGTGAGGGCGCGCAGCGCGGCGGGCGCGAGGGCCGAGCGGCGCAGGCCGGCGCGCTCGAGCACGAGGTCGAGCAGGACGTCGTCGAAGTCGTCGCCGCCGAGCCGGTTGAGCCCGGCGGTGGTGAGCGCCTCGTGGTGGCGGCCGCGCACGCGCACGAGCGAGGCGTCGAAGGTGCCGCCGCCGAGGTCGTAGACGACGACGTGGTCGCGCCGCCCGGTGAGGGTCGCGCCGTGGCGGTGGGTGTACTCGAAGCCCGCGGCCGAGGGCTCGTTGAGCATCGCCAGGACCTCGAAGCCGGCGTGGCGGAAGGCCTCGAGCGTGACGAAGCGCTGGGTGCCGTGGGCGTTGGCGGGGCTGGCGACGACGGCCGAGGCGCGGCCGGGGGCGAGCAGGGCTGCGGGCACGTTCGAGCGGCGGAAGATCGCCTCGCGCAGCGCCCCGAGGAAGCGCGCGACGAGCTCGGGGGCCGAGTAGATGCCGCCGCCGAACGCGACGCCGAGCGGGGCCGAGGCGCTCGCGTCGGCGAGCAGGCGCTTGAACGAGCGCACGAGCTCCCAGCCTGGCTCGGCCGCCGCCGCCTCGAGCGCGTCGAAGCCGAAGCGCAGCTCGCCGTCGCGGCCCGCGACGACCGAGGGGAAGTGGTCGCACGCGTCGCCCGCGCGGTCGACGAAGTGCGCGACCGGGTAGTTGCCGCGGTCGGCGTAGGCGACGACCGTCCGCGTGGTGCCGAAGTCGATTCCGAGTTGCACGGGCTGCCTCCGAAAAGGTCGGGGCGCGAGCGTGCCACGGCCGCGGGCGGGGTCGTAGTTTTCGTCGCCCCGGGCCCCCGCGGCCCTTGCGCGGCCGGCCCGCTTCGGGGCAGAAGGGGGGGCCATGGTCGACCTCGGGCCCCGCGGCCGGGCGGCGTTCGCCCTCGCCTTCTTCGGCGCGCAGCTCGCCCTCGTCGCCACCGCGGCCGGGCGGCCCGAGCGCGCGTTCGGCTTCCAGATGTTCCCCGAGTCGACGGTGGTGACCCAGCGGCTCTACCGCGAGGTCGGCCGGCCCGGGGGGCCGACCCGGCGCGTGCACGCCCCGGGCGGCGCCTGGCGCGCGCGCGACGCGGCCGGCAAGCCGCGCGACTTCTCCTGGGCCGACCGGGTGCGCTTTTACCGCATCAACCGCTTCGACGAGACCGCCTTCGCCTCGTACGGCGCGCCCGCCCACCGCTACCGCGTGCGCGCCGCCCTCGACGACGTCGCCGCGCACCTCGAGGGCGACGCCGAGACGCGTCGCCTCGTCGTCGAGCTCGACTTCCGCATCAACGGCCGCAAGCAGCCGACCGAGACCTACGCGAGCGCGCCCCGATGAGCGCGCGGGCCCCGGGCGAGGGCGCGCCGGCGGGCGGCGACGAGATCGCGCCGTCGGCGCGCAGGGGCGGGCGGGCGGCGCGCGAGGGCGCCCCGGCGGGCGGGGGCGGGGGCGCGCTCGGCGGGCTCGGGCGCTGGCTCCGCGAAGAGGGCGAGACGTACGTGCTCGGCCTGACGCGGCTCGGCTTCGGCCTGCTCTTGCTCTCGGCCTCGATGACGCTCTTTCGCGAGGCCCGGCGCGGGTTCTTTCGCGACCACTTTCACCTGAGCTTTCTGCCCGAGGCCCTCTTGCCGAGCGCGCCGGTCTACCGCGCGCTGCTCGGCGCGCACCTGCTCTTGGCCCTCTGGGTCGTCGCCGGCTGGCGCGCCCGCCCGGCGCTCGGCCTCGCCTCGCTCGTCGGCCTCTACCTTCTGCTCTGCGATCGGCTCGAGTACCACAACAACCGCTACGCCCTGTACTGCTACGCCTTCTTGCTCTCGTTCGCGCCCTGCGACCGCGCCTTCGCCCTCGGCGCCCCGCGCGACCCCTCGGCGCGCCGGGGCCCGCTCTGGGCCCAGCGCCTCGTGCAGGCCCAGGCCTCGCTCGTCTACCTCGCCTCCAGCCTGACCAAGCTCGCCGACCCCGACTGGCGCGGCGGCGTCATGCTCGGCGATCGCGCCGCGCGCTTCCTCGAGCGCCGGCGCCTCGGCTGGCCCGTCGACCCCTTCCTCGAGTGGTTCGCGCAGCCCCACGTCGCGTCGCCCTTCTCGAAGCTCGTCATCGCCACCGAGCTCTTCCTCGCGCTCGGGCTCTGGGCCCCGCGCGCCCGCGCGGTCGCGCTCTGGGTGGGGCTCTTTTTTCACGTCACCATCGAAGTCACCCAGCAGGTGCAGCTCTTTTCGTACACCACCTTGACCGTGTACCTGCTCTTCGCCGCGCCGGCGACGCGCGAGCGCGCCCTCGAGGTGCCCCCCGCCCGCGCCAAGCTCGGCGAGCGCTTGCGCCTGCTCGACTGGCTCGCCCGCTTCGAGGTGCGCCCCGCCGCCGAGGGCGCCCCGCTCGCCGCCGTCGACCGCGACGGGCGCCGCGCCACCGGCTTCGGCGCCTTCGTCGTGCTCTGCCGCGCGCTGCCCCTGCTCTTCCCGCTCTGGCTGCCGCTCGCCGCCCTCGAGCGCGCCCGCGCCCTCGCCCGCCGCCCCGCCTGAGGCCCGCCCGGGCCCGCCCGCCGCCCGCCGCCCCCGCCCGCCCGCCGTGCGCCGCCCGCGCCCGCGCCCGCGCCCACGCCCGCGCCCGCCCGTCGCGCGCCGCCCGCGCCCGCCCGCCGCGCGCCGCCCGCGCCTGCGCCTGCGCCTGCGCCCGCGTCCGAGGCCACCGGCCTCGCCTTCGACCCGGAGGCCGCGCGCGAGCACCTGCGCTCGGTCGATCGCCGCTTCGCCTCGCTCGTCGACCGCGTCGGCCCCCTCGGCCTGCGCGCCCGCCCGACGCACTCGATCTTCCGCGCCCTCGCCGAGGCCATCGTCTTTCAGCAGCTCACCGGCAAGGCGGCCGCCACCATCCTCGGGCGCGTCCGCGCGCTCTACCCGGGCAAGGCCTTTCCCAGCCCGGCCGACCTGCTCGCCACCGACGAGGCGGCGCTCCGCGGGGCCGGCCTCTCGGGCGCCAAGGCCGCCGCCCTGCGCGATCTCGCGCAGAAGTCGATCGAGGGCGTCGTGCCGCCCGCGCGCGCCCTCGCCGCCCTGTCCGACGACGATGTCGTCGCGCGGCTGACGGCGGTGCGGGGCGTGGGCCGCTGGACGGTCGAGATGCTGCTCATCTTTCGCCTCGGCCGCCCCGACGTCTGGCCGGTCGACGACTACGGCGTGCGCAAGGGCTTCGCGCTGACCTACGGCTGGGCGGCGCTGCCGAGCCCCCGCGAGCTCGCGCCCTGGGGCGAGAAGCTGCGGCCCTACCGCTCGGCGGCGAGCTGGTACCTGTGGCGGGCGGTCGATCTGGCGAAGGCCGCGCGCCCGGCGCCGCCCCGCCCTTGACCGTCGGGCGCCGCGCGGGGGGGAGGGGCCGGGCGGGCCGCGGGCCTCACGCCGGCCGGCGGGCGATCACTCGGCCGGGCTCGCCGCGTCGAGGCCGATGGCCTCGGCGGGCTGGCTGAAGGTCGTGCCCAGCGCCAGCCAGTGGGCGACGAAGAACCCGACCGCCTCGAGCGCGAACACGAACGCGTACGCGCCGCCCGAGGGGCCGAGCAGCCACTTCGCGAAGTCGACGAACATGGTGCCGGCGAAGCCGCCCGCGCCGAAGGCGATCGCCTGCGCGGCCCCCCAGAGCCCCATGCGCACGCCCTCGCGCGAGCCCCGCCCCTGGCCGGCCAGGGTCATCATCGAGCCGATCGCCGCGATGGAGAAGACGCCGTTGGCCACGCCGAGCAGAAAGACGTTCTCGCGCAGGGGCCAGGGGGCGCCCCGCACGCCGGCGAGCGCGAGCCCCGCCATGGCCACGCCCGAGGCCACGCACCCGCCGACGACCCAGCCCTTCAGCGACGCGGCGGGCCTGCCCTTGAGGAGGCTCGTCGCCAGCGCGACGAGCAACATGCCCGCGAAGACGCCCCCGTGCTGAACCCCCGAGAGCTTGGTCGACTCGCCCGGGGTGAAGGCGAAGACCGAGCCGGCGAAGGGCTCGAGGATCAAGTCTTGGGCGCTGTACGCGAGCATCGAGATGAAGACGAACAGGGTGAAGCGCCGCGCGTCGGGCTCGGACCACACCTGCGCGAGCGCCGCCCGGAACGCCGGCCGCCCCTCGCCGCCGGCCGCCGGGGGCGCCGCGGCCGGCGCCGCGCGGCCCTCGACGCCCCAGATCGCCGCGATCGAGACGAGCAGGGCGACGCCGGACACGCCGCCGGCGACCGCGACCAGGCGCGCGGGCGAGAAGGGGTCGAGCAGCTTGCCCGCGACGGTGGCGGTGACGGCGAAGCCGGCGATCATCGTCATCCACACGGCGGTGGCCGCGGCGGCGCGCCGCTCTTCGGCGACGCGCTTGGCCATCAGCACGAGCAGCGACGTGCCGCAGGCGCTGACGCCGCAGCCGATGAGCGCGAAGCACGCGGCCGCGAGGGCGGTGCCGAGCGCGACGTGGCGCCCGATCAGCGTCGTCGCCCAGGCCGCCCCCGTGCCGCCGGCGGCGAGCGCGGCCATGCCGCCCACGATCCACGGGGTGTAGCGGCGGCCGAGGTCGGAGCCGTAGCCCATGCGGGGGCGGAGCATCTGCATCGCGTGGTGCAGCGTGACGAGCGCCCCGGGCAGGACGGCCGGGAGCGCGAGCTCGACGACCATCACCCGGTTCAAGGTGGAGGTCGTCAGCACCACGATCGACCCGAGCGCGGCCTGGACCAGGCCCAGGCGGAGGATGCTGAGCCAACCGAGCTTGGTAGTGTCCATGAGCTTTCACCGCCGCCCGCCCCGCGGGCCACCGAGACCGCCGGGCCCCCCGCAGTGCGCGCCGCCGACCCCCCGGCCGGGCGCTGCGCGGGGCGCCAAACCAGCCTCATTGTGAAACTTGACACTTGAGAGTGTCAAGTTCATTTGTCACCTCGGGCGTCGGCTCGAGCCTTCGAACCGGGCCGCGTGGCGGGCGGGGCCGGCAGATCGTACGCTGACGTAACCCACGGAGGCGAGCCATGAAGAATCACGATCGCGCGGCCGACTCGGCGCTGCCGCCGGCCCTGCCGGGGCCCTCGTTCGTGCTCGATGACGCCCGGGTGGGGCGGCTCTGGTGCTACGGCGGCGGGGGCGGCGCCGAGGTCGGGCGGGCGCCGCTCGTGCTCGTGCACAGCGTGAACGCGGCCGCCTCCGCGTTCGAGGTGCGCCCGCTCTACGAGCACTTCGCGGGGGCGCGGCCGACCTACGCGTTCGACCTGCCGGGCTTCGGGCTGTCCGAGCGCAGCGCGCGGGTCTACACGCCGCAGCTGATGACCGACGCGCTGCTCGCGGTGGTGCGCGAGGTGCGCCGCCGCCACGGCGGGGCGCCCGTCGACGCGCTCGCGGTGTCGCTGTCGTGCGAGTTCCTCGCGCGGGCGGCGGTCGAGGAGCCCGGGGCCTTCCGCACGCTCGCGCTCGTCAGCCCGACGGGCTTCAGCGGCCCGCGGCGGCGCCCCGGGCCGCCGGGCAGCACGCGGGCGGTGCCGGGGCTGCACGCGCTCGTCAGCACGCCGCCCCTCGGCGACGCGATCTTCTGGCTGCTCACGCGGCCGCGCGTCATTCGCTACTTCTTGCAGCGCACCTGGGGCCGCCGCGAGATCGACGAGGGGCTCTGGGCGTACGACGTGCAAACCGTGCGGGCGCCGGGCGCCAAGCACGCCCCGCTCTACTTCGTGTCGGGGCACCTGTTCAGCGCGGACGTGACGCGCCTCTACGACGCGCTCGAGCACCCCGTGTGGATGTCGCACGGCGTGCGCGGCGACTTCGTCGACTACCGGGGCGCGGCGGCCATGCGGGCGCGCGCGAACTGGTCGTTCACGGTGTTCGAGACCGGGGCGCTGCCGTACTTCGAGGTCCCCGCCCGCTTCGTCGCGGCCTACGAGGCCTTCCTGGCCGGGGCCGCGGGCGGGCCCGGGGGCGGTTGACCTGGGCGGGGGTCGCGGGCGGGCCCGGGGGCGGTCGACCTGGGCGGGGGCCGCGGGCGGGCCCGGGGGCGGTTGAGCCGGACGGGGGCCGCGGGCGGGTGGCTCAGACGGCCTGGCGCATGCGGGCGCCGATGATGCGCTGCACCCAGTCGCGCCGCAGCCGGTGCGGCGCGAGCGTCTCGTGCATGGCGAGGACGGGGCGGCCCCCGAGCCGCGTCTCGACGAGGGCGCGGGCGTAGAAGGGGCCGTCCTCGAGCGTGCGCACGACGCGCCCGCCGTGGCCGCGGTCGACGCGCGCCCGCCGCTCGAGCGCCCAGAGCGTGCGCGCGAGCGGGGTCGTGTGGACGCGCTCGAGGTCGTCGATCTCGCCGCGGCTCGAGACGCGGAAGGCGAGCGAGCGGGCGGCGCCGGACGCGCACGCGACGTCGTAGGTGAGCAGGGCGCCGTCGCCGCGCGCGCGCGACCAGTGCCAGCTCTCGAAGGCCGACTCGAGCGGCCGCGCCCCGGCGTTGGCGTCGTAGTAGCCGTGGCCGGTGAAGCGGACGCCGGGCCAGGGCAGGTCGACCTCGATGCGCGCGAGCGGCGCGGCGGGCCACCAGCGGTGCTCGCCGCGCTCGTCGATGGACAGCTCGAGGTCGGTGCGCGCCTCGGGGTGCAGCACGATGCGGCCGCGCACGGGGCGGGCGGCGCCGCGCAGGGGCGTCGTGCGCTCGTCGACGTCGACGGTGAGCCGGTCGCGCTCCCAGCGCATCGAGCTCGCGCCGATGGCGACGCCGGCGGCGCCGCGCGCGGCCGGGCCGAGGGGGCCCTCGCGCAGGGCCCAGGCCGAGGCGCCGCGGGCGTAGACGGCGACGTTCATCGAGCAGTGGGCGAGGGCGGGGGCGGGGCCGCCGCGCCGGGCGGCCGCGTAGGCGGGCGAGAAGGGGTTGCCGAGCAGGGCGATGACGACGACGGCGGTGCGGCCGTCGTCGCTCAGTCCGTCGAGGTAGTGCCAGTGGTAGCCGCCGGGCGGGATCGGCCGGTCGAAGCGAGGTCCAGGAGGGCTTGCGCCGCCGCGAGCCTCCCGCTCAGGGCCGACATCGGCACGCCCGGGCCCGGGTGCACGCTCCCGCCCGCCAGGTACAGGCCGGGGACCTTCGAGGCCGCGGCCTGGCGCGAGAGCGCGGCGAGCGGCCCCCTCGAGCGCGGCCCGTAGAGCGCCCCGCCGGTCGCGGGGAAGAGCCGGTGGTAGTCGGCCGGCGTGGTCTGCACGCTCGCCGACGTCTCGAGCGTCAGGCCGGCCCTGCGAAGTAGTGTCAGCGTCGCGTTCGTGCATCGTTCCCTCTCCGGTTCGTTCCAGCGTTCGGGGGCGTCGCCCGTCGCCGGCGCGTTCACCAGCACCAGCAGCCGCTCTTCGGCCGGGGGCGGGGCGTCGCCGCCGCGGTCCTGCGCGCAGACGTAGACGGTGGGCTCGTCGGGCACCCTGCGGCGGCGCAAGATGGCGTCGAACTCGGCGGCGTAGTCGTCGGCGAAGAAGACGTTGTGGTGCGCCAGGGGGAAGCCCGAGGCCCGGGCCCGCGCCGCCCACGTCACCGCCGACAGCGAGCGGGCCTCGGGGGGCGTCGCCGGCGCGGCGCGGGCGGCGGGCGCGCCGAGCAGCCCGGCGCCGAGGGCGGAGACGTCGCCGTTGAAGACGACGGCGTCGGCGGCGTGGGCGGCGCCGCCCGCGACGACGCCCGCGGCCCGCCCGCGCTCGACGAGGATGCGCTCGACCCCGTGGCCGTAGAGCAGCTCGACCCCGAGCGAGCGCGCGAGCCGGTCGAGCGCGGCCGCCAGGGCGCGCATGCCGCCGCGCGCGCGGTAGACCCCCTCGGCCTCGACGTGGGCGACGAGGTTGAGGGTGCCGGGCGCCTCGAAGGGCGACGAGCCGCAGTACGTCGCGTAGCGGCCGAAGAGCTGGCGCAGGCGCGGCGCGGCGAAGCGCTGCTCGAGCGCGCGCCACATCGTGCGGTGGCCGTCGAGGCGGGCGAGCGCCCCGAGCCCGGCGGCGCCGAACTGCCGCACGATGCCCCCGAGCGTCGGGCGCTGCGCGCGCAGGAAGGCGGCCTCGGAGAGCTCGTACATGCGCCGGCCGTCGTCGCAGAAGTCGAGGTAGGCGCTCGCCTCGCGGGGGCCGAACGCCTCGCCGATCGCGTCGGCCGAGCGCTGCCGGTCGGCGTACAGGTCGAGGCGGGTGCCGTCGCGCCAGGCGTGGCGGGCCAGCACCGACGCGCGCTCGAGGCCGACCTCGGCGCGGAACGACGCGCCGGCCGCGTCGAAGAGCTCGTCGAACACCCAGGGCATCGTCAGCACCGTGGGCCCGCCGTCGAACTCGGCGCCGCCGACCTCGAGCGCGCGCGCCTTGCCGCCGGGCCCCGCCGCGCGCTCGAACACGCGCACCCGCGCCCCCGCGGCGGCCAGATCGATCGCGCACGCGAGCCCGCCGACGCCCGCCCCGACGACGACGACGCTCGCGTCGCGCCCCGTCACGGCGCCCGCCCCCCGGGGCCGGCGGCGGCCC
>DASTPP010000186.1:0-19850 GCA_035762175.1 Polyangiaceae bacterium
GCTCGGGCCGTACGCGAAGCAAGCGAGCAGCGCTCTAGGCTCGGCCCGACGAGCCCCGACCTCGACGCGCCCCGCGGCGGTCACCCGAGGGCGGCGGCGACGGCGGTCAGAGCAGCCCGCGCGCTTTCAACCACTGTTCGATGACCTTCGCGAGGTCGGGCGCCGCGGTGTCGAAGCCTTCGTTGGCGATGACCCAGCAATTCGAATAAGCCCAGTTGATGTTCTGATCGGTCAGCTCGAGCCCCTGCTTGTTCATCAGGACGTTCATGCACGCGAGCTCGAGGCGCGTGACGCGCAGGTCGGGGCAAACCTGGAAGACCTGGTCGGGCGAGTTCAGCGAGGGCAGCTGGCAGGCGCCGGCGACCCGCGTGCCGCAGCGCGCCGCGCACGCCGCGCCCCCGCCGCCGGCGAGGCACGTGCGAACGCCCGATTGACACGTCTCGGTGCAATGGTCCGCGCAGCCGCTGCCGCCCCCGAACTGGAGGCAAACGCTGAAGCCGGGCTCGCCGCAGTTGCTGCCTTCGACCGCCTCCTCGGTGCCCACGCCCGCGGGAGCGCTCGGCGCCTCGGCGCCTTGGTCGGCGCAGCCGTTGGCGAAGCCGCCCAGGGCGGCGAGCAGCGGGACCGACGACAAGAGCGACTTGATACCGAACGTTTTCATGATGACCTCATCGCGAAAGAAGAGAGGGGAAAGAACGGCCCGCGGTCGCGCGAGGGGCGCAGGCACGCCCCCCGCACGTCGGGGCCATCGCCCCCGCCAAGGGGGGCAGAAGTGGGCCTGCAATCAGGCCGCCTGCGCACGAGGGGCGCCGGCCCAAGGAGCCGTGCCGAGGCGGCAGTCGCCACCGGCGAAGCCTTGAACCGTCGCACCAGGCAGAGTCACGTAAGTGCAAGGGGCAGGCCAGGGCACCGAGGGCAGAAGATTGCCTCCCCAAGCAAACGAACTTGGAAGCGCGCCCTGACGCGCACGCCGACCGAACGAGGCGCACGCGGCCGGCCGCAGCCCAAGAACCTAGAGCATTCTGCCGCCCGCGGCGCCAAGAGGCTTGCCTTGCCAAGGCCCCTGGCCTATTGCCCCCGGTGCTGCGCCGCGCGTCGGTGGCCCTCGCGGTCGTCGCCGGGGCTCGGGCCGGGGCTCCCTCGAGGGCGCGCGTCGTGCGCGCCGCGTCCGAGGCGCGCGCCGGCCGGGGCGAGTCGTGCGCGGGTGCGCCAGAACGTACCCGGGCCGATGCAACTTGGACGCGCCGCGGCCAAGTTGTGCACCGACCCCGCGCGCTCGCGGTCAACGGCGGCCTACCCCCGGTCGAGGCCGCCGTTTGGTCAAGGCCGCGCGGTCGGTGGTTTCGACCCGCCCGGCGCCGCCCTTCGAAGACTGAGCCGAAGCGGGGCGGCTGCCACCGACTCGAAGTCAGGGGCGCCGCCGGGCGCGCTCAGAACCGATCGCGGTACCAGTAGCGGCCTTCGATCGCTTTGCACCCTTCTTCAAGTTGCCGCCGCCCGTCGGCGTCGGGCGTGGTCTTGAGAAAGGCGCCGCCGGGTAGATCGGCGGAGGTGAACGACCCGTCGTCGGCGAAGGTTAGCGTGAACTCGCTCGGGGTGTCGCCGGCCGTTCCGAGCTGGCCGTGCAGGGTGTCGCCGTCGAGCACGTAGCTGCCCTCCGTGATGATGTCCGTCAAGCTCATGATGTAGGCGCGGTTGGGGCAGAGCACGAGCGACTGCTGGCAATTGACCACCGGGTCCGGGTTCGCCGCCCGGCAGGCCTCGAAGGTTTCGAAGCCGCCGGCGATTCGCACGTACTCCGTCGGCTCGGCGACCACGTCGGGGCCCGACTCGCGGCTCGGGGCCCCGGCGCTACTGTCGGAGCAGGCGGCCGCCCAGAGGGGGGGCAGCAGGCAAGCGAGGGTCATGAACGTCTTGTTACGTTGGCGCAAGTTCATCATGGTAGGTAGCAACCATTGTAGCTATCTCGCCCTCGCCATGACGAGGGTAGAACGCGCCAAACGATGGGCCGCCCGTGCCATCGCCCCGGGCCGTCTGCCGTGTGAAGGCCGCTTGGGGGGCGAGGCAGGGGCGTTGGGGCGGGTGAGGGGCTGGCTTCTGCTGGCGGCGCTCGTGTCGCTCGGCGGGGCGGCCGGGGGTGTTCCGCGGGCCGGTCGACGACGCGCTCGCGGCGCTGGGCCGGCGGCGCCGGGTGGCCGCGGCCCTCGCCCACTTCTCGCCCTTGCCCTTCGCGCTACGCCGGACCGCGGCGCTCGCCAACGTGCCGTCGGTCGCCGCCGCCTATTACGCGAAGGCGTTCCGGCTCGCGCGCAGCCCCCTGCCCTTCGAAGCCCCGCGCTTCTCGGTCGCGCTGCTCTGGCACGCCCGGCACGACGCCGACCCGGCGCTCGACTGGTTCCGCGGGCGCATACGTGCGCTCGTGCGCACACTGCGGGCGAAGGCGCCGCCGCCCTGACCGCCCGCGGCCGGCGGCCCCGGGGTGCGCACGGCGACCGAGGCGCGGTTGCCCTCGGTCAGCGCCAGCTCGGCCGTGAAGGTGGTCGCCTCGATCGGCCCTCGCCCCCCCCTCGAGCCCGAGCACGCGGCTTGCTTCGCTCTCGTGGTCACAATGGGCCCGGCGTCACGCCGCAAGCCCACGAGACGTGGTCGTGCGCGGTTCCCGTCGGCGGTCGTTGGCGTACCGGGCGGCCCGCACGAGCACCCCGAACCACAGGAGAGACCAATGAAACACCGGTTCAACTCGATGCTCGTGCTCGGCGCGCTCGCCGCGTCGCTCGCCGCGGTCGGTTGCCAGAAATCGGCGCGGCAGCAGCAAGAGGAGGCCGCCGCGGCGCAGCGCGAGCTCGACGAGACGCGGCGCGAGGTGCAAAAGGACCTGGCCGAGGCGCGACGCGAGGCGCAAAAGGAGGTGGCCGAGGCCGAGCGGCATGCGCGCGAGACGGCCGCCGAAGCGCGCAACGCGCCCGCCGTGGGCGGCGCCAACGCGGTGCTCGCCCCGAACCGCGGCGACTACCTGAGGAGGCACCGCGACGAACTCATCACGCTCGACCAGAAGGTCGACGCGCTCGAGGCGCGGGCGGCGACGGCGACGGGCAAGGCGAAGGCCGAGCTCAACGCCAAGGTCAAGCGCTTGCGCGAGCAGCGCGCGGCGCTCGGGCGGCAGCTCGACACGGTCGGCACGGTCGCCGACGCGACCTGGTCGTCGTTCGCCGCGAACCTCGACAAGTCGTTCGACGACTTCGAGGCCGCCGTCGACCGCGCGTCCGAGTAGCGACGCGCGCCGCGGGCCCGCGCCGCCGGGTCGGAGGCGCTCGGACGTCGGCGCGGCCGCGCGCCCGGCGGCCCGCGCCGCACGGCTCGCGGCGGAGGCCGACCGACCCCGGACGCCGCTACCTCGCGACGCACGTGAGCCCCACGTCGCACGTGATCTGTGTCGTCGCGCCGCACCCGGCGCCCTCGCGGGCGGGGCCGGCCGCCAGGGCCGCCCGCGGGCGAGGGCGCCGGGCCCGGGCGAGGCAAGGCGCTCTCGCTGCCCGGCGCCCCGAGCCCCCGCCCCCCGCGGGCCGGGCGCGTCGGCCCGAAAGAGCCGGACGCGGCCGCCCGGGCCGTGCCACACTCGCGGCCCGGAGGACTCGAATGGCCAAGGGAATCGTGATCGGCGACGGCCCCGGCGGCCTCAGCGCGGCGCTCTTTCTCGCCAAGGGCGGCCTCGACGTCGTCGTGTTCGGGCAAGACAAGACGGCGATGCACTGGGCGCTGCTCAAGAACTACCTCGGCGTGCCCGAGATGTTGGGCAGCGAGTTTCAGGCGATCTCGCGCCGGCAGGTGGCCGCGCTGGGCGCCACGCTGCGCGACGCGCGCGTCGAGTCGGTCGCGCGGGCCGGCGACGGCTACCGCGTGACCACCGAGGACGGCGCGACGCACGAGGCGACGTACCTGATCCTTTCGGAGGGCAAGGGCCCGCGCCTCGCCGGCCAGCTCGGCCTCGAGTTCGACGAGGCCAAGGGCATCGCCACCGACCGCAACGGCAAGAGCCGGCTCGACGGCGTCTACGTGGTCGGGCGCTCGGCGCGGCCCGGGCGCAGCCAGGCCATCATCAGCGCCGGCGACGGCGCGGCCGCCGCCATCGACATCCTCTCGCGCGAGCGCGGCGAAGACGTCGTCGACTGGGACGAGCCCCCCAAGGCCGAGGGCTGACGCGGCTCCCGCGGGCGCGGCGCGGCCGAAGGCTGACGCGGCTCCCGCGGGCGCGGCGCGGCCGAGGCTCCGCCGGCTGCCCCCGGCCCCCCCTTTCTTCTTCGAGGTTCGAGCGCCCCATGAAACTCGCCGACGTTGATGTCTTGATGCTGCCCGGCTACGGCGACTCTGGCCCCGAGCATTGGCAGTCGCGCTGGCAGACGAAGCTTTCGTCGGCCCGCCGGGTCGAGCAAGACGATTGGTTCAAGCCCGCGCGCGGGCCCTGGGTCGAGCGGCTGGTGGCCGAGGCGGCGAAGTCGACCCGGCCGGCCGTCGTCATCGCCCACTCGGCCGGCGCGGTCGTCGTGGCGCACGCCGCGCCGCGGCTGCGGGGCAAGGTCGTCGGCGCCTTCCTCGTCGCCCCTTCCGACTGGGAGCGGCCGAACCTCGTCGAGGGCCTCGAGCACGATCTTGCGCCCATCCCGCGCGCGGCGTTGCCCTTCCGGGCGGTGGTGGTGGCGAGCCGCAACGACCCCTATTGCTCGTTCGAGCGGGCGTCCGAGCTCGCCGCGGCCTGGGGGGCCGAGCTGGCCGACGCGGGCGAGGCCGGGCACATCAACGTCGAGTCGGGCCACGGCCCCTGGCCCGAAGGCACGCTGCGCTTCGCGAGCTTTCTGGCCTCGCTGAGGTGAGCCGAAGCGCGCGGCCTCGAACGCGGCGACGAGCCGCGCGTCGACGCCGCCGCCCCCGTCGGGCGCCCCGGCCCCCTCAGACCGCGGCCCGCAGCGGCGGCTCGGCGGCGGCCGCGGGCGCGAACGAGACGCCCGTGAGCGCCTCGCTGACGTCGAAGAGCCTCGCGGCCACCGCCCGGTCGTTGGCCTTGGGGTTGACGCGCGCCCGCGCCGGCGGGCCGCTGAGCTCGAGCAGGCCCGAGGGCCCCCAGTAGCTGCCGCCCTCGGCCGCGGGGTCGACCGCCGCCCGCAGCGTCGGCAGCGCGCCGCCCTCGGGCTTCATCGCGAAGATCGGGTTGAGCAGGCGCGGGACGGGCGCCGTGCGCTGCAGATCGGTCGCCGTCCACCCGGGGTGGGCGGCGGTCACGAGCACGCGCGAGCCGGCCGCCGCGAGCCGGCGCTGCAGCTCGAACGTGAAGAGCAGGTTCGCGAGCTTGCTCTGGCCGTAAGCCGCCCAGGGCTTGTAGGGGCGGCGCGCCCAGTTCAGATCGTCGAAGTCGATGCGGCCGAGGTTGTGGGCCGTGCTCGACACGACGACGACGCGCGCGCCCGGCGTGCGCTCGAGCCGCGGCCAGAGGCGCGCGGTCAGCGCGAAGTGGCCGAGGTGGTTGGTGCCGAACTGCAGCTCGAAGCCCTGCGCGGTGCGCGCGAAGGGCGGCACCATCACGCCGGCGTTGTTGACGAGCAGGTCGAGCCGGTCGTGCTCGGCCGCGAACGCCGCGGCGAACGCGGCGACCGAGTCGAGGTCGGACAGGTCGAGCGGGGCCACCGTCGCGCGCCCGGCGGGCACCTCGCCCGCGAGCCGCTCGAGCGCCGCCCGGCCCCGCTCGGCGCTGCGGCACGCGAGCACGACGCGCGCGCCCTTGCGCGCGAGCGCCCTCGCCGTCTCGAAGCCGATGCCCGAGTTCGCGCCGGTGACGATCGCGACGCGCGCCGTCTGGTCGGGAATATCGTCGTAGGACCAAGCCGCCATGGGAGCTCACCTGCCGTCGTGGGAAGACCGGGCACACTTTACAACCCGAGACCAAACTGTCAAGACCGTCTACCCCCGGCCGGGCCCCGGGCGGCCCTCAGCCGCCCGCCGCGAGCCAGCCGCGCAGCCCGGCGAGGTCGAAGAGCCGGCCCACGAAGGGGCGCCGCGTGTCGACGAAGCGCGGCAGGTTCATCGCCTCGGCCGCCGTGCGAATCGGGGGCCGCGGCGGCGGGGGCGCGAGCCAACCCCCGTCGCCCAGGCGCATGTGCGAGCGGTCGGACGCGAAGGTATCGAGAAAGATCGCCCGCGGCACCACCCGAAAGCGCGGGCGGAGCGGCGCCGGCACCGCCCGCTCGTGCCGGAAGGTCTCGCGCAGGTACTCGAGCGCGTCGACCGGGCGCGGCAGCCGCGAGTCGAGGTCCCAGACCTTCCAGCCAGTTTGGCGGCCGAGCAGAATGACGTGGTAGTCCCAGAGCACGGGCTGGCGGGCGGCGGGGGCGGCGCGCTGCATCCAGAAGGCGCAGGCCTCCTGGGCGTTCGAGATGAATACCACGTGGGCCTCGTCGGCCTCGACGCCCGGGTCTTGGCAGAGGTGCCAGACGTTCTCTTCGCAATACTGCCGCGTGTAGTAGTCGGGCAGGGCGGCCGCGGGCCGCGCGTCGGTCGGGGGCCCCTCGGGCCGGTCGCCGGCGGACATCGCCCCCGAGCATCTACCGCCCGCACCGCCCTGTAAACGCCCGGCGCGGCGCACGCCACCGCCCGGGGGCCGCCAGAGCATCGACGAAGCGCAACCCTCGCCTCCCCGAAAGCCGTTGGGCCCCCGACCGCGCCCGGCGTACGATGCCTCGCGATGACCGCCCCCGATCGCGCCCCTCGCTCGCCCGCCCGAGCGCCCGTCCTCGCCGCGCGCCGGCCGCGGGGGGCGGCGCTCGCCTTTCGAATGCTCGGCGTCGCCTTCGCCTGCTTCGTCGCCTGCGGCGGCGACGACGACGACGACAACGATGGCGGCGACCTCGGGCCCGATGGCATTCCCGATGACGTCGGCTGTGTCGAAAAGGGCCTCCCCTGCCTCGGCTGCCCCGCCGGCTCGTTCTGCTGGAGCCACCCCGCCCCCTACGGCGGCCAGCTTCTCACGGTCTCGGCCGCGAGCGAGACCAACGTCTGGGCCGGCTCGTCCGAAGATACCCTCTTGCACTGGAACGGCGCCGAGTGGCGCGTCTGGCGCATCCCCGACGGCCAGTCGGTGCGCCAGGTCTCGGCCGCGGGCGGGGGCGCCTGGGTCACCAGCACGGGCGGGCTTTACCGCTTCGACGGCCAGAGCTGGTCCAAGCTCGAGCTGCCCGAGGCGTTCCCGGGCACGCCCCAGGCGGTCGCCGCCCTCTCGACCGACCAGGCCTGGGTCGGCGATGGCACCCGCGCGGCCTTCTTCGACGGCAACGCCTGGGCGCTCAGCTCGCCCGGCATCGCCGGCGTCAAGGCGATCTGGGCTGCGAGCGCCGACGAGGCCTTCGCGATCGGCACGAGCATGAAGGTGGCGCGCTTCGCCGCCGGCGCCTGGTCGGCGACCGAGCTCGCGGGCGACCCGCCGCTCTCGGCGATCGGCGGCAGCTCGCCGACCAACGTCTGGGTCGCCGAGAGCGATCCGATCAGCGGCCCGGAGAGCGTCCGCAACCTCTACCACTGGGACGGCACCACCTGGACCGAGCGCCAGGGCCCGACCTCGCTCACGCCGACCTCGATCGCGGCGACGAACGACGGGGGGCTCTGGGTAACGACCGGCTCGTCCGACATCTATTCGCGCAACGGCGCGGCCTTCTCGTCGTCCGCGCCCCTCGGCCGCCCCACGACGCCCTACGGGTTCGGCGACGAGGTCAACGCCGTCTCGATGTCGGGCCCCACGACCGGCTGGGCCGTGGGCAACGGCGGACACCTCGTGCGCTTCGACGCCGCCGCCGGCTGGTCGAGCTTCAACGCCCCGCCCGACGAAGCCATCGGCGCCCCCGTCGCGCTCGGCCCGGGCAACGTCTGGGCGCCGGGCACGCGCTTCTTTCATCACTTCGACGGCAGCGCCTGGCAGCAGGTCGTCCCCTACGAGGGCGGCCTCTTCGCCCGCCGCATCTTCGTCGAATCGCCCGACAGCCTCTGGTCGGCGCTCAGCAACCGCGGCATCTGGCACTACGCCGGCGGCGCCTGGTCTCTCTTCAACGGAGACGAGGCCATCGACGACGCCCTCGAGGTCTGGGCGAAGGGCTCAGACCTCTGGGCCCTGCTCGAAGACGACTCGCTCTTGCGCCTCTCGGGCGAGACCTGGGCCCCCGTCGCCGTCGACATCAGCGCCCGGCACCTCTGGGGCACCGCCGGCGGCCCCTACGTCGTCGGCGTCGACGGCAGCCAGGCCGGCGCCGTGCGCCTCTACGACGGCGCCGCCTTCCAGCCGGTCGACTTCGGCGGCGGCACCATTCTCGGCTCGTTCGGCCACGCCGACGGCTCGGTCTGGCTGCTGGTCGACCGCGCCCGCAGCCTCACCCTGGTCCGGCTCTCGCCCGAGCCCAAGACCGAGCAGGCCGGCCCGCCCGTCGCCCTCGTGGGCGCCCACCTCTGGGTCGGCTCCGGCAACGACATTTGGGTGGCGGGCGCCGACGCGTCCAAGCCCCGCGCCTTCCACTGGGACGGCCGGGCCTGGGCCGAACATGCCACGCCGCGCTCGGGCCCCATCGCCTCGGACGGCACCCACGTCTTCATCAGCGGCGGCACCGGCCTGCTGCGGCTCGAGCCCGGCGGGTTAGCGTCGCCCGCCCCACGATTCGCGACCGCTCCTCCCGCCCGGGCGGCCACCCTAGAAAACGAGCACCTGCTGCCCGTCCCCGAGCGCGCAGGCGCCGTCGCGGGGCTCGCCCCCCACGCGCAGCACCTCGGAGGGGTCGGGCTCGGCATAAACGCCCGTCATCTCGATAGAAACCATGCGGACGATGGCGTCGTCGAGCTTGGTCACGAAGTAGCAGGGTACGGTGGGCTCTTTGTGCGGGCCGCCCACGCCCGAGTCGCTGGTGAGAAAGAGGTAGCGCCCGCCGGTGAGCTGCGCCGCCGATCGCATCGAGAACTCGGCGGCCTCGTCGATGCCGCTCGAGGCGACGGGGTAGACGTGCACGCCGCGCTCGGCCAGCGCGCGCACCGCCCCGACCATGCGGCCGGCGTTCCGGTCGTGCGGGGGCGCGTCGGCCACCCAGAAGAGCAGCTTGGCCACGCCGCCGTCGCTGCGCCACTCGAGCGTCGCCGCCTGCTCGAGCGCCTGCTCGGGCGCCTCGGGAAAGTCGCCGCCGCCGTTGGCCTGCTGCTCGCCGAGCAGCTCCCGGAACGCCCCCAGGTTGCCGTCGTCGAAGAACTCGAAGCTCCGCGTGACGTACGCGTCGCCCTCGTCGCGGTAGACGACGAGCGACCAGCGCTGCGCCGCACTCGGGAACTTCGCGCGAATCGAGCCCGTCAGCGCCTCGAACTCGGCCTGCAAGTAGTCGATCTCGTCGGTCATACTGCCGGTCGTGTCGATCACGAGCGAGACGTCGAGCTGCGACCTCGCCCCCGGCGGGGCGGAGAACTTGGCGTGCGCGGCCCCGTGCTCTTCGACGGTCGAGGGGAAGATGGCCGCGACCCCGCTCTCGGCCAGCGCGCCGCGATACGAAAGAAAGAAGTCGTAGTTGCGGTTGTCGTCCCAGGCGCCGGCCGTCAAGACCCCGGGCTGGGCGCCCCCCCCCCCTTGCCCGCCCCCCGCGTCCGGGCTCTCGCTGTCGCCGCCGTCGGCACCGGAGCCACTATCGCCGCTACGATCGCCTCTTTCGGGGCCGTCCTCACCGCCGTAATCGCCCCCCTGCGAATCGCTCGAACTCGAACATGCACCTAGCCCAAGATACGAAAGAAAAAGAAAGGGAAGCCAAGCCTGCCAGCGACGCATGAGCCCTCGGAAAGCATCGGCCATGCCAGCCGCCCCCGCTCGCTCGCTTCCTGATGGCTTTCTCGGTCCCCGGCTCGGTTCCCCAAAGGCGCGCGCCCCAAGCGTCTGACGGCCGTGCCATGGTGTGCCAAATCGACAGAAGGCGCTGGCACTGGCCCCGAGCTTACTCAGCCCCCCATGCCCTCCCCCGCGGCCGGCGCTGAGCCCCCCCGCCCCGCGCGGGCGCCGAGCCCCCGCCGCGCGCCGAAAAGCCCGCGCCCCCGGCGCGAGCGGCCGGCGAGCGAGCCGGGAGCGGCCTGCGCAAGGCCCGGCGCCGCGTCAGCCCGGCCAGCGCTTCGTCTGCTTGAGCGCCTTTCGCAGCGCCTCGAGCTCGCCCACGCCCATCACCGCGAGCGCGGCATGCTGCGCGGGGCTCGGCTCGAGGCCAAGCGCCTCGCACAGGTCGAGCACCCCTGCCCGCAGCCCTTCGGCCTTGCCCTCGCGCAGCCCTTCTTCGCGCCCGCGCGCCTCGCCCCGCGCCTCGCCCTCTTCGCGCACCGCGTCGAGCCCCGCGTAGCCCTTGCGCTCGAGCAGGTTCTGCAACGTCTGCTCGGACGCCGCCTCGGGGTCATAAAGCGCCTCGACCAAGGGCCGCCCCTTCAGCACCCCCGGCGCCTCGAGTCGCTCCCCCGGAAGCTTCGTCTGCATCGGGCGCCCCGGCTCGTAGACCTCGACCCGTCGCGGGCCCTGAAGCCGTACCACCCAGACGAAGCGCGAGCCGCCTGCGAGCAGTTGTTTGATCTTGAGCTGAAGGTCGGCCTCGTCTTGCCCCTGCGCCGCGTATTCGATGGCGAGCGGCGGCGCCTTCGTCGCCCACGTGCCCTCGCCGTCGCCCCAGTCGCCCACCGACAGGTCGGGCGCCCGCAGGATCTTATCGCTCAGGGCGTGGCCGACGTCGACACCGACCCTCGGCCTTGCCGGATCGCTGCCCACCACGGCCGGGCCGACCCCATGCGGCTCGGCGTGCTTGGGGCCGGCAGGCGCGCAATAGATGGCATGCCCCTCGCTCAGCTCGTAGCGGCTGCCCTCGGGCACGTGCTCGAGCCGGAAGGGGCCTTCAGGGCTACCGGGCCAACGCGCTTGGCTCATACCCTCAAAGCTAGCAGGGGGCCCAGGCCCTGTCAGCCGCCCGCCCCCTCGCCCCCGCCCCGCCTGGGCGCCCCGCCTGCGCCCCCCGCCGCTTCGCTCTGCGCGGGCGCCCCGCCCAGGCCCCCTGCCACTTCGCTCTGCGCCGGCGCCCCGCCCGGGCCCCCTGCCACTTCGCTCTGCGCGGGCGCCCCGATGCCCGCGATGCCCTCGCGGCACGCCCGCTCGACGCGCGCCGAAAGGTCACGCACCCGCTCGCCCAGCGCCGCGAGATCGTCGGCCGTGACGCGGTAGCCGCGCTTGTACCGCGCTTCAATATAAGCGCGTTTGAGCAATTTGAAGAGCCGCTCGTCGTCTTCGCTCGCCCTCGGGAAGGGCTCGGCGAGCAGCGGGTGCAGCGGGGCGACGAGCTTGCCGAGCTTGTCGAGATCGTGCGTCGTCGGCTTGGTGCCCGTGAAGACGAGCAGCGCCGCCGCGAGATAGCGCTCGGTCGCCTGGTGCAACTCGAACGCCGACTTCGCGAAACGACCCTTGCCGAGGTCATCGCGGTAGGTGTCGTAGTACTCGCCGGCGCTGCCAAACCAGTGGTCGAAGTAGTCTTGCGCGACGGCCTGCCGCTCTTCGGGGGTCGCGCCCTTGGGCCGGGCGAGGGTGAAGCGGTTGGCGTCGAAGAGCACGACGCCCTGCGCGACGATCTCGACGAAGAAGAACTGCCCCCGCCGGAGCTCTTGGTTGATGGCGCGCACGTCGTGCACGATGAGCGAGACGGGGGTCGGCGCCGCGAGCGGTTCGATCGCCTTCTCGACGCGGGCCCAGAGGGCGTGGTCTTCGGCCGCCTCGGCCCGCTCGACCACCACCAAGAGGTCGAAGTCGCTGCGGTAGCCGGTGCGAAAGTCGTCGACCGAGTCGCCCCGGGCGTGGCTGCCGAAGAGCAAGATCAGGTCGGCGCAGGGCGCCTCTGCGCGAATGCGCGCCGCGATGGCGGCGAGCTTCGCGCGCTTGTGCTCGGGCCAGGCGGCAGGCCAAGCTTCGGGCAACGTCATCAACGTCATCGTCGAGCCCCTCCCCCTCTCGCGAGCACCCTAGCATGAATGCATGGGCTCGTTACGGAGAAGCGCGCGGCGCGAAGAAGATTTCGTCGGCGTTCACGCCCTCGCGCGAGGGGCCGAGGCGCCTCAGCTCGGCGCGGACTCGGCAAACACCTCGTCGATCGAGCCGGCGACCAGCGCCCTCGTGCCAGCGCTCGAGCCGCTCTGGGTCGGTCTCGGCCACGATGCGCTCGCGCGCTTCGTCACGCACCTCGAGCCCGCGCACGCGCAGCACGGTCAGCACGGCCCGCGCGGCTTGCTCGGCGCGGCCTTCGGCGCGGCCTTCGGTGCGCCCCTGCTCGCGCTCTTTGTGCCAGCTGGTGTGTATCTTCACGAGAAACTCCTGCTCTTCGGGGGTTGGCTTTGGTTTCTTGCCGAGCGCGTGCTCCAAGGCTAGCCGAATCTGCTCGGCCACGGCACGCTCGTGCGCGTCCGGCGGCAGCGCGCCGAGCTCTTCGATGGCTTGCGCCAAGAGCGGCCCGGCCGCCATCAGCCGCACCAGCAGCGTCGCGCGCTCACGCGGCAGCTCGCTCGCCACCACGATGCCCGTGCGGAACAGGCCCGGGCTGAGGGGCCTTCAAAGAGGCGCTCGAGAAGGCGAAGACCGACACGCTCGTCAACCGGCGGATTCGCGAGACCGTGGCGGGGTTCATACCGTTCTATTACCAGCCTTGCCTCCTCGTCGAAGGCCAGCCGGCCTCCGCCACGGCCGTGCTCGGCGCGGGCGCCGGCGCCCCGGCCGCAGCGCCCGCGGCGCCGCCGACGGCGCCTTGAGGGCGGCGCCTTTCCCCGGCGCCCGCCCGCCCCGAGGGCGGCGGCTCGCCGACGGGCCAGACGGCGACGCAGACGCCTCGAGGCGCCCCGGCTCACGGGGGCGCGACGGCCGGCTCACGGGGGGCGCGACGGCCCGCTCGCGAGGAGCGCGGCACGGCTCGCGGGGAGCGCGACGGCCGGCTCACGGGGGGCGAGACGGCCCGCTCGCGAGGGGCGCGGCACGGCTCACGGGGGGCGCGACGGCCGGCGCGCGGGGGGCGAGGCGGCCTGTTCAGAGCGGGCGCGGCTGCTCTTCGCCGGCGCGGACGATGCGGCCGCCCTGCACCGCCCAGCCCTCGATCGCCGCGTCGAGCTCGGCGCGGGCGCCGCCGCCGAGGTCGGCGCCGTCGAGGGCGGCGTCGCGCAGGTTGGCCCCTTCGAGCTGGGTCTCGCAGAGGTCGGCCTGGCGCAGGTCGGCGCGGCGCAGGTCGGCGCGGCGCAGGTCGGCGCGGAAGAGGCAGGCGTCGCGCAGGTCGGCGCCGCGCAGGTCGGCGCCGGCCAGGTTGGCGTAGCGCAGATCGACCTGGGGCGAGAGCTCGGCGCGGCGCAGGTCGGCGCCGCGCAGGTCGGCCCGGTGCAGGCTGGTGAAGCCGCCGAGGTCGGCGCCGACCAGGTCGACCTCGCGCAGGTCGGCGCCGACCAGGTTCGCCCCCCGCAGGTGCACCCGGCGCATGTAGGCGCCGCGCAGGCAGGACCCGCTCAGGTCGACGTCGCGCAGGTCGGCCCGGTGCAGAAAGGCGCGCTCGAGCCGGGCCTCGCGCAGGTCGGCCTCGACGAGCGCGGCCTCGCCGAGGTTGGCCCCGCGCAGGTCGGCGCCGCGCAGGTCGGCCGCGGGCGCGCAGACCATGAGGCCGAGCTGCTTGCGCACCCAGGCGAGCTGGGGGAAGGCCTGCGAGAACCAGAGGGCCGAGACGGCGTCCCACACGAGGGTGAGCTCGTCGCGGCCCTCGGCCAGCGCGTCGAAGAAGAGCAGGCCCTCGCGGCGCAGCTCGTCGTCTTCTTGCGCAATCAGCTGTCGTCGGTCGATGGTGATCTTCATGCGCGGTCCGCGCCCCCTGCTTGCGAGAGCATTGGCCTAAACCACCCTACCACGGCCCGGGCCGGTCGCGGGCACGGACGCGCTCGGGCTCGCGCTGGCGGCCCCGCGCCCGCGTTTTATAACAGAAGCACCTGCCCCGGCCGGCGGCTGTGCGGGGGCGGCCGGCGAGGCCCGATGAGCACGACGCCCGAGCGAAAGTTCACCGACGAGCAACTTGACGCGCACGCCGAAGAGCTGCGGCGCGACGGCATCTGCACCCTGCGCGGGCTCTTGCCGCGCGAGCTCATCGACGCCTGGGCCCGGGCCTTCGCGGCCCTGGTCGAGGCCCGGCGCGGCCGCCCGGGGGGGCTGGCGCCGCGGGGGCCGGGCCGCTTCTACGTGACGCTGCCGTGGGTCCCGCCCTTCGCCGACGCGGCGGTGTTCGCCAACCCCGACCTCGTCGCGCTGCTCGAGCGCATCTTCCCCCAAGAGTACCGGCTCGTGCAGCTCGCCGCCGACACGCCCGAGCGGGGCTCGGCGTACCAAGAGGTGCACCGCGACTACCGGCCGCTCTTCACCGACCAGATCGTCACGCCGCTCTACGCGCTCGCGGTAAACTTCCCGCTTTGTGACGTGACGCCCGAGAACGGCCCGCTCGAGATGGCGCGCGGCACGCACGTGCTGCCGCGCGAGGTCGGGCTCGCGAAGGTGGCCTCGGGCGAGCGGCCGCTCGAGCAGTTCACCATGCGGGCCGGCGACGTCGCGGTGCGCACGCCCCTCGCGCTGCACCGCGGCACGCCCAACCTGACCGACCGGCCGCGGCCCATGGTCGTGCTCGGCTACGTCATGCACTGGCTGCACACGCCCAAGGTCGACCTCCGGGTGCCGCGGGCCTACTACGAATCGCTGCCGCCGGCGCTGCGCGCGCTCTTGCGCTGCGAGGTGGTCGACGAGCTGCGCGAGGACGCGGGCGAGTCGTACGTCGAGTTCGCGTACTGAGGGCCCGGCCCGAGCCCCCCCCAAGACGAGGCCCATGCCGAGCCCGCAGAAAGCGACGAGGCCCATGCCGAACCCGCAGAGAGCGCCGACCAACCCGATCTTCCCCGGCTACTTCGCCGACCCCTTCGTCTGGGAGCACGCGGGCGCCTACTACGCCGTCGGCACCGGCGAGCTCGAGGCCGGGGGCGAGGCGGGCGGCGCGGGGGGCATCTTCCCGCTGCTCCGGTCCGACGACTTCGTGACCTGGCGCCCCGCCGGCCGGGCCCTCGAGCCGCCCGACCCGGCCCTCGGCGACACCTACTGGGCGCCCGAGGTGACGTACGCCGAGGGGCGCTTTTACCTCTATTACTCGGTCGGCTTCGCCGACCGGCAGCACCAGCTGCGCGTCGCCGCGGCCGACGCGCCGCTCGGGCCCTACCGCGACCTCGACGCGCCGCTGACCGACCGCACGCGGTGCGCGTTCGCCATCGACCCGCACCTCTTTCAAGACGACGACGGGCAGCGCTACCTCTTTTACGCGACCGACTTCCTCGACTGCGAGGCGCCCCTGCGGGCGGGCACCGCCCTCGTGGTCGACCGGCTCGAGTCGATGACGCGCCTCGCGGGCGAGGCGCGCGTCGTCTTGCGGGCCCGGCACGACTGGCAGCGCTTCCTGGCCGAGCGCCCGATGTACGGCGGCGTCTACGACTGGCACACGCTCGAAGGCCCCTGCGTGCGCAAGCGCTCGGGCCGCTACTACTGCCTCTACAGCGGCGGCCGCTGGGAGACCGAGAGCTACGGCGTCGACTTCGGCGTCGCCGACCACGTGCTCGGCCCCTACGCCGACGCCTGCCCCGAGGGCCCCCGGGTGCTGCGCTCGGTGCCCGGCACGATCATCGGCCCGGGGCACACCTCGATCGTGCGCGGCCCCGACGGCGCCACCGACTACATCGCCTACCACGCCTGGGGGCCCGACCGGCGCGCCCGCCGACCGCACCTCGATCCGCTCGTCTGGGGCCCCGACGGCCCGCGCTGCCTCGGCCCGACCGTCGGCCCGCGCGAGCCAGCCGGGGCGGCCGAAGCGCGAGGGTTAGACCAGCTGTTCTTGTTCGGACCAGGAATCGGGCCGGGCGCGGCGGGGCCCCCGGCTGAAGCCGGGGGCAGCGGACGCCCGCTCGTGCCGCGCGGCGTCGGGTCGATTCGGACCGCAAAGCCCGCCCCCTCGCCGGGGGCCGGGCTCCCAAGGGCGCCGGCTTCCGGGCGAGCGCGCGACGCGGCGCGCGGCGCGAGAGCCCTGCCTCCGGCAGGGCTTTAACGGCCGTTTCCGCGGGCGTTCGCTGCCCCCGGCTTCAGCCGGGGGCCGCCCGCCGCGCCCGGCCCGATTCCTGGCCGCATCAAACACGGTTGGTATTAGACCGACCGCGCTCGATGGCGCCAAGAAGCGGCGTGGGGGCGTCGCCCGGGCAGACGGGGGCGCCGCGAAACGCCCGGCGCAGGCCGCTCAGGCGGGGGCGGCCAGCAGCGCGAGGTTGCGGGGGCTCCACGCGTCCGAGAAGAGTACGCCCGCCGCGACGGCGTAGCCGCGGGCCCCGAGCGCGCGGGCCCGATCGTAGAGCACGAAGACCTCGAGGACGCGCCCGAGGGCGTTGCGCGGCAGCTCGTAGCGGCGCGCGCGGGCGTACGACGCGGCGCCCGCCTCGGCGGCGCGGGCGAGCTCGGCGGCCGTCGGGGGGGCGAGGCCGCGGCGGGCGAGGGCGAAGCCGGCGAACTCGTCGAGGGGCGCGTGCGCGCGCCGCCGGTTGACGCCCGCGAGCTCTTCGCCGCGCCCGATCGAGAGGCCCCGCTCGCGCAGCAGCCACGCGAGGGCGCACCGGTTCTGCCGCGCCCGCAGGTTCTGCTCGAGCGAGGCCTCGACCCCCTCGGCCCGCTGGGCGAGGTTGCTCAGCCCGAGCACCTCGCGCGGCCAGACGAGGCGCGCGGGGTCGACGCCGGCGGGGCTCTCGCGGGGTAGTCGGGCGGCCGCCCGCGTCTTCTGCAAGCAGCACGAGACGAGCGCGAGGGGCGCCCCCGCGCGGGACGCCGCGTCGAGGGCGAGATCGCCGAGATCGCCGCAGGCGTGCAGGCCGACGACGAGATCGCCCGCGCCGATCGCGAGGCCTTCGCGAAAGAGGTCGGCCGTCACGAAGGTCGCGGCGCCGCCCGCGGGCCGCGAAGGGGTCGCGGCGCCGCTCGCCGGGCGCGAAAGCGCCGTGGCGACGGCGACGCGAGCGGCGTCACGCTCGAGGCCGAGCGCCGGGCGGCCGAACGCCTCGGCGAGGTGGCGCGTCAGGTGGCCGTGGCCCGAGCCGACGTCGACGACGCGCGAGCAGGCCCGGGCGAGCGGCGCGCAGGCGGCGGCGAAGGCGACGACCTGGGCCCACTTGCGATCGCTCGCCCGCCGGCCCCGTACACCCAGGGGCAGGTCGCTCGGCGGCAGCGGGGCGAGCGCGGGGCCGAGGTCGGCGGGTGAGAGGGGGCCCACCGCAACGACGCGTTCGACCTCGCGCGCGAAGGCGAGCAGCGAGGGCGGCGCGCCCGCGACCCGCGAGAGCGCCGAGAGGCCCTCGCGCTCGGCCGCCGCGGTATCGTCGTCGGAGAGGCCGCGCAAGAAGGGCTCCCACCCGCGGGCGACGCACCAGGCGGGGGCCTCGCCGCCCTCGGCGCGCGCGAGCACCAGGTCGTGCGCGCCCTCGAGCAGGCGCGCGGCGCTCGCCCAGGCGCCTTCGAGGGCCCGCCCGCAGGGCTGCATGGCGGGGGCACCCTACCACGCGCCGTCGGGGGCGGGGCCGGGCGCGAGGCTCGCCGGGGCCCGGCACGACACCTGCTTCGCGGCGCCGGGTGTGACGCTCGCGACTTCCCCTCCCCTGGTGCCGCTTCGGCGGCGGCGCCCCCCCGCCCTCGTGCTCGGCGATCTGACGCTGGTGCGGCCGCACGGCATGGCGGGCATCCCCGTCGTCGTTGGCACGACCGACCCGGACGACGTCACCCTGCGCTCGCGCTACGTGAGCGGCCACGTCGTGCTGCCGGGCTTCGAGGGGGCGGGGCTCGAGCGCTCGGCGGTCGCGCTGCTCGAGGTCGGCGCCCGGCTCGCCGACGCCTCGGGCGGGCGCGTGCCGCTCGTGTACGGCACCGACCGGCACCTCGAGCTCTTGTATCGGTACCGGCGCGAGCTCGCTCGCTACTACCTCTTCTTGCTGAACGACGACGAGCTCGGCTGGGCCCTGCACGACAAGGCCCGCTTCGCGGCGCTCTGCGAAGCGCGCGGGGTGCTCGCCCCGAAGACGGTCGAGCCCGGGGCCGAGCCGGCGCGGGCGCTCGCGGGGCTCGCGGGGCCGGTGGTGGTGAAGCCCAGGTGCAAGGCGTCCTGGGCCGTGCTCAAGGCCGAGCTCTTCGGCGGCGCGGGCAAGGCGCGCGCGTTCGCGTCCCCCGAAGAGTTGCTCGCGCACCCCGGCTTTCGCAAGCACGCGGCGGCGCTGCTCGTGCAAGAGCGGGTCGACTGCGACACCGCCGGGCTCTGCTCGTTCCACGGTTTTGCCGACGCCGAGGGCCGGCTGCTCGCGTCGTTCTGCGGGCGCAAGGTGCGCACGTACCCCGCGTTCGCGGGCGAGAGCTCGCTCATCGAGCTCACCGACGACCCGGCCGTCGATCGGGCCGGGCGCGCGGCCGCGGGCGCGCTCGGGCTGAAGGGCCCCTTCAAGATCGACCTCGCCCGCGATCGCGCGAGCGGGCGCTACTACACGCTCGAGGTCAACGCCCGCTACACCTTGTGGAACTACCTCGGCGCCGCCCACGGCGTGAACCTGCCGGCGATCGCCTACGCCTACCTGGTCGAGGGCCGGGCGCCGGCCGCGCCCCCCGCGTACGCGCCGACCTACCGCTGGCTGAACTTCTACCGCGACGCCCGGGCCTTCCGCGAGGGGGGCCGGCGGGGCTGGCGCGCCGCCGCCGCGTGGGCCTCGTCGCTCTCGCCGCGGCGCCTCGTCTACGAGCTCTTCGCCTGGACCGACCCCGCGCCCTTTCTGCATTGGGCCGGCCGCGCCGCCGCCCGCAAGGCGCTGCGGAGGGCCTGGGCGTGAGCGTCTACGGCGTGATCGCCGACGTCCACGGCAACCTGGCGGCGCTGCGGGCCGCGCTCGCGTTCTGCGCCGAGCGCGGCGTCTCGCGGGTGCTCTGCCTCGGCGACGTCGTCGGCTACAACGCCGAGCCGAACGCCTGCGTCGACCTCGTGCGCGGCCTCGGCGCCGTCACCGTCGCCGGCAACCACGACCGCATCGCCGCGCGCGAACTCGGCTTCGGCCGCTGCGGCGACCAGGCCGCCTTCGCCCTGCGGCGCACCCGCCGGACGCTGGGCGAGGGCGCCGGGCGCTTTCTCGCCGCCCTGCCGCTCGGGCGCCTGGTCGAGGGCGACATCTACCTGACGCACGGCGGGGTCGACGACGTCTGCCGCTACCTGCGCGGGGCCGGGGCGGTGGCCGCCGAGGCGGCGCTCCTCGGGCGGCGGGCGCCCGGCGTGCGCCTCTGCCTCTTCGGCCACACCCACGAACGGAGGCTCTACGAGGTGCGCGGCGGCGTCGCGGTCGAACGGGACACGACCGGCGAGGTCGAGGTCTCGGCCCGGGGCGCGGTCTTCTTTCTCAACCCCGGCTCGGTCGACGCGGCCCGCAAGTCGGGCGAGCGCTTCGCCGAGGTCGCCCTGCTCGACGCCTCCCGGCGCACGGCGTCGTTCCACCGCGTGGCGTACGACCACGAGGGCGCCGAGGGGCGCGCCGCGCGCGAGGGCTACCGCATGGCCCCGGCCGACCGCTGGGCCTACGGCGCGGCCAAGCGCGCGCGGCGGGCCGCCCGCGGCGCCCTCGCGCGGCTCGGGCTCCGCCCCCCTTCGCCCGACGGGGCCTAGAGCGGTTGCCGGGCTCGTGGCGACTGCCTGAAGGCGGGGGCCCCACGGTCTGAGCCGGAGGCGAGT
>DASTPP010000187.1:0-33119 GCA_035762175.1 Polyangiaceae bacterium
CTTGAAGGTCTCGAAGCCCGCCTGCTCGAGCGGCGTGAGCGGGCCGTCGTAGTCTTGGCCGGCCGGCGGCGGCGCCTGGCCGGCGTCGAGGAGGCCCGAGGCGCTCTTGACGGCGGCCGACGAGAACTTGCTCTCTTGGAATTCGACGATCTTGTCGAAGAACGCGTCTGCCGGCAGCACCCCGCCGGCCGGGCGGCTGTGCTCGAGGGCGGCGCCCTTGGCCTGCTCGAAGAGCGTCGGCGCGCGGCCGTCGGACGTGTACGGCGCGCTCAGCTTGACGTTGAAGACCGAGGGCACGGCGCGGAAGAGTTTGACCTCGGTGGCCGCCGGGTCGTCAACGAGCTTGACGTTCGCGGGCAGGGGGATGGTGACGCGGAAGAGGGCCTTGGTGCGGACGGTGGCGAAGTCGCTGGCGAAGTCGTCGGCGTCGATCGACCGGAAGAGGGGGCCGTTCGGGTTCAGCTGGAACTGCCGCTCGACCTCGGCCGGGGTAATGGTGAAACTTTTGGACGGGATATGACAAGTCGCGCACGCGCGCCCGTTGCCGCCGGGGATCGGATCGACGAAGTTCTCGAAGCCCTCTTCGACGTCGTCGTCGTCGTCGTCGTCATCGTCGCCGTCGTCGTCGTCGAGCGGGGCGACCCCGACGGGCGCGCCGGCCGAGAGCGCGTCGGCCCCCGCGGCGCCACCACCACCACCATCGGCGCCGCAGCCCGACGCCACCAGAACCGAAACGACGAAGAGGGTTGTTCGCTTTACCATGATGCCTATGCTTATTGATCGCCCGCCCCCTCGTCAATCAATTTCGTCTTTTATCTGAAATAAAACGACCAGGGGGCGCCGCGCCGACACAATTGAGATTGCTCGAATTAAAAACTAGCCGCGCCCACGGCCGGCGCCGGCCGGACAAAGGTCGGCCGAACGCCGCCGCGGGGCGCCCACGACGAACCGACCCCGAAGGGCCCGGAGCACCGAGCCACCGCCCCGGGGTGTCGGGTAAAACCAACGCTCGTCTCGCTTCGGCTTCCTACCTCACCGACCTCAGGGGGCTACGCGAGCCCGCGACCCGGCCACCCCCGCTCAGGGGCCAGACTGGGGGAGGCGGGCTCACATGTCTGTGACTTAAGTGCGAGACAAGGATCACTAGAACATCTTCTCGCCCCAAACCCCATCTGTCGCAGCGCCTCGAGAACACACCTGCCTACATCTCTCGGCTACCGCCGCACCCTCCGGACCCCGGGCTTTGCCCCTGCGCCCGACCTTGCCCCGTTCTTGCCCCTCCCGGCGCGCTCGGGCGCGCCTACGCGCCTACGTTCGGGCCCGCGCCGGGCAGCGCGCTACGAGCCCGACGGCCCCGGCAGCGCCTTCGGCTCGCCCTCGGGCGCGTCGCTGACATCACCGTGGATCGCCTCGCGCCCGACGCGCTCGGTAATGGCCTCGAGGTGCCTCCCGAGTTCGGCCGCGAGCGCCTCGAACTCGAAGTCGGCGCGGCGCGCACGTGCGCCAAGCAACTCTCCAGGTCGGCGCGCGCCACGTCGGCGGGCACGTGCAAGAGCTCGACGCGACGTTTGACCGAGGGGCAATGCGATGTAACGTCCCAAAGCGCAGCCTCGTCTCGACACGCTCATCGCTCGCGCCGAGGGCGGCGCTGACGCCGGGGTAGGCCTCGTCGTAGGCGACGAGGGCGCCGTCGTGGCGCAGGCGGGCTGGGGCGTGCGAGGCCACGCCGAGAGGCTCGAGCTCGACGAAGGCAGCGGGGTTGGCGGCCGCGACGAGGCGCAGGCCCTCGTCGTAGTGACCGCCGAGCTCGGCCCCGAGCGGGGGCAGGCCGGCGCCCGAGGCGGCCGGGTCGCGGTGCTCGGCGGCGAGGAGCGCGCGGGTGACGAGGCGGCCGCGCTCGCGGGTGAGGGTGGCGGGGGCGAGGGCGCTCTCGGCGCTCTCGGCGCGCGAGAAGCCGGCGGGGCCCTCGAAGTCGCCCTCGGCCGCGGGGCCGCAGCCCGCGGTGCCCGCGAGCGCGCCGAGGAGAAGAAGAGAGACGAGACGGGGTTTACACCGCCACGTTCGATACGTTGTTGTCATGGTTGCCTCCCGGCGCCGGGGCACGCCCCTGCTGCACATTTTGGACGAATTCGTTGAACGACCGTTGAATGCACGTCGCCCCGCGACCAGCGAACCCCGGGGCGGGCGCGTGGTCGACGTACCGTGTGGCCCCATGTGCCGGAGCGAGGCCGCTCGTGCTCGCCCTGCGTGGTGATTGGGCGGCCTGGCTAGCGATTAGCCCCTTGCGTGAGTCTCTAGCAGAGGGCCGAACGCTTTCAAAGACGAAAAGCAAACGGCAAGCGAACTCGCCGGCGCACGATTGGCAACCTGCTCGGCGGCCGAGCCAATGCGCGAAAAGACGCCGACGATGCCGTTTGGCGCCGGCGCGAGCAAAGTCGTCGAACCAATCGAAGACGAACGTCGCCCGATTGCTATTTCATAGGGCTCGACGGCCGTGGCAATTCGGCGCGAGCGACCTCGTGAGCTCAAATCATAATTCGCCGTCCGAACTACGACCGGGTGCAGCGGGGGGGCCGGCGCACGGGCGCGGGCGACCGATTTTCGTGCCGCCGACCGATTCTGCGCGCAGCTGACGCGGTTCTGGCGGGCCGGCGGTCGGGTTCGACGGGGGCGAATTAGGGTTCGGCGCGCCGGCGCCCCGATTCTCGGGGCCGACACCCCCGTTCTCGGCGTCGGCGCCCCCCTAGGCTCGGCCGACACCCCGATTCGGGGCGCGAACACCCCGATTCTTGGGGCCGACACCCCGATTCAGGGCGCGAACACCCCGATTCTTGGGGCCGACACCCCAATTTCGTCCCGATGGCGCCGCCCCCCTTCGCGTGAAGGCCCGCCCAAGGCATGGAGGAGAAGCACCGACCAGCGTGCGGCGGCGCCTCGGGAGACAAAGAGGGGGGGAGGCCTCGGGGGAAAAGAGGCGAGCGACGTCTCGAGAGAAATGAGGGGGGCGATGCCTCGGGAGAAAATGAGGGGGGCGGCGCCTCGAGAAAAAGAGCGGGGGGCGGCGCCTCGAGAAAACGAGCGGGGGGCGGGGCCTCGGGAAAACGAGGGGGGGGCGGCGCCTCGAGAAAAAGAGCGGGGGCGGGGCCTTGGGGAAAAAAAATGAGGGGGTCCGAAAAATCGGAAGCAACCGGGGTCGGGCCCTGGCCGAGCAGACGATCAGAAGGAGGTGCTCCGGGCCCGAGGGGGCGGCGGAGCGACGTGGCATGGCAACTCTCTCGGTCGGTCAGAAGGCACAGAAGCATTTGCGGTTCTTGATGGGGTTGCGTCACCCGGTGATCGCGCAGGCCTTGGCGAAGCACGGGTTCACCAACGACGATCTCGACGAGGGCTGGGCGCTCTTGCGCCGCCAGAGCGCGGCGTCGCTCGACGGGGGGGCGCAGGGGCCGAAGGCGGCGGGGCCCGAGACGATCGGGCGGCTCGACGCGTGGGAGAACAAGTGGTTCCCGATTGCGTCGGCGACGCTCGCGCGGCACGCGCCCGAGGTGCACGCGTGGCTCTTTCGAAACCTGAGCCAGACGCAGGGGCTCCAGGTCGTGGTCTCGGTCGGCACCTTCGTGCGTCGCTTCGCGCTGCTCGCCCGCCCCGAGTCCGAGGGGGGTATGGGCGAGAAGGGCGAGGCGGCGCGCCGGCTGCTGGCGCGGCGGGGGCTGACGCCGCAGGCGGTCGAGGGCGCCGAAGCTCTCTTGCGCGAGCTCGGCACGGTGGCGACCGAAGCGCCGGGCGAGGGCCCCTCGAAAGAAGAGCGGGACGCGGCGTCCGCAGAGGCCGAGGCCGCGATGTGGGCCTGGTATCAAGAGTGGAGCACCATCGCGCGCATGGCGATCGCGGACCGGTCGCTCTTGCGCCTCCTGGGCATCGGGCGGCCGGGGCGGCGCAAGGGCAAGGGGGCGGGCTCCGGGGGCGGGGTCGACGGCGAGCCGGCGGGCGACGGGTCGGGCGACGGCGACGATTCGGACGACGGGGCCGACGAGACCGACGACGGCGAGTCCGACGCGGCCGAGTGATCGCAGGCGGCGCCCGCCGGCCTCGGGCGGGGCGGCAACGGCCGGGCGGGGCCTGGCCGGGGCGTTGAGGCCTCGCCGGCGCGGCGGACGCCGGCGGGGCCTGGCCTGGCCGGGGCGCGTCGAGACCTGGCCGGCGCGGCGGACGCGGGCGGGGCCTGGCCGAGGCGTTGAGGCCTCGCCGGCGCGACGGACGCGGGCGGGGCCCGCCCCGGGCGGGCGCTTCAGGCCGGGGCGGGGCCCGGGTCGGTGTTGCGCTCGAGGGTGGCGAGCAGGCGCTGGGCGGTCTCGTCGTCGATGCCGAGGGCGTCGGCGAACGAGTCGAGCACGGCCTGCTCTTCGGGCGAGATGCCGGCGTCGGCGGCGGCGACGGCGTGCGCGAGCACGTAGACGATCTCGGCGCGGGCCCGGTCGCCGTGCAGGCGGTCGACGACGCTGGCGAGGCGCGCGGCCGCGCCCTCTTCGGCCACCTTGCGCGAGGCGACGTCGATCATCGACTCGATGTGCGTCGTGCGCACGCGGTCGTTCGAGAGCACGCGCAGGGCGCCGCGCAGGACGTCGCGCTCGACGTTGGTGACGCGCCCGTCGGCCAGCATCACGAGGTACATGGCCTCGCAGATGGGGCCATACTCTTCGACGACGCGAATGGCCTCGGCCACCTCGGCGGCGTTGGCCGCCAGCGCCCAGGTGATCGACCGGCGCTCGCCCCGCGCCTTGAGGCGGTCACGCAGGAGGGCGAGGTTTTTCTCGGTGAGGCGCATGGGCTTGGGGCAACGTTAGCGCGGCAGAGGCCCGCGCTCCAACGCTCTCGGGCCCCGGGGGTCGCCGGGGCGGCCCGGGCGAGGCCGCCAGGGCCCACCCGAGGCCGCGCGGGGCGCCCGGGCCGAGGCCGCGCGGGGGCGCCGGCAAGGGCGCGGGGGGCCGAGGGCCGGCCGAATCAGGGGCCGCCGAGGGCCGAGCGCAGCCCCGCTTCCATGGCGGCTTGGGGCGCCGGCAGGCCCGTATACAGCGTAAATTGCGCCATCGCCTGGTGAAGGAGCATACGCGTCCCGTCGATGGCGGTGGCGCCCGCCCGGGCGGCCTCGGCGAGCAGGGCGGTTTGGACGGGCTTGAAGACCGCGTCGAGCACGCGCTGGCCGGGCCGCAGGGCCTCGGCCGGCAGGGGCGAGGCGGGGTCGACGTCGGCCATGCCGAGGGAGGTGGCGTTGACGACCAGGTCGGCGTCGCGGGCGGCGGCCGCGCGATCGGCCCAGGGCAGCGTCTCGAGGCCGGGCAGCGAGGCGGCGAGCTCGCGCAGGCGGTCCTCGCCCCGGTTGGTGACGCTGACCCGGACGCCGGCGTCGAGCAGCCCGAGCGCGATGGCGCGGGCGGCGCCGCCGGCGCCGAGCACGAGGGCCGAGCGCCCGCCGAGCTCGCCCCTCTCTTCGAGGGCGCGGCGGGCGCCGACCGCGTCGGTGTTGTGCCCGACGAGGTGCCCCCCGTCGTTGACCACGGTGTTGACCGCGCCGATGCGCCGGGCGAGCTCGTCGAGCCCGTCGAGCAGCGGCAAAATCTCGACCTTGAAGGGCATCGAGATGCCGGCCCCGCGAATCGAGAGGGCCCGCACGCCCGCGACCGCGCCCTTGATGTCGCGGCAGGCGAAGGGCACGTAGAGAAAATTCAGGCCGAGCGCGCGGTACCCCGCGTCGTGCATGGCCCGGCCCAGCGGCGAGGGGAAGCGCGAGATCGAGGCGCAGACCGTGGGCGGCTTGGGGGCGCTCATGCGGGCCTCGCGGGCGCCGCGACACCCAGGCGGGCCTCGCGGGCGGCCGCGGCGGCGCTCGGGCGGGCCTCGCGGCCGGCTGCGGCAGCGCTCGGGCGGGCCTCGCGGGCGGCGGCGGCGGCGGGCCTCACGGCTTTGCCTCGCCGAGCAGGGCGAGCACGTCGGCGCGCATGGCCGCGACGAGCGCGGAGGCACGGGCGCGGGTGGCGGCGAGGTCTTCGCCCTCGGCGGCGGGGGCCTGGGCGTCGAAATAGAGCTTGAGCTTCGGCTCGGTGCCGCTCGGGCGGGCGACGAAGCGGGCGCCGCCCTCGAGGTCGAAGGCGAGCACGTCGGCGGGGGGCAGGCCCGAGGCCTCGCCGGCGCCGGCGAGGAAGTCGCGCACGCCCTCGACGCGCAGGCCGCCGAGGCGCGCCGGGCGGGCCGAGCGGAGCGTGCGCAGGTGGGCGCGGATGGCCTCGGCGCCCGCGAGGCCGGTCTTGACCAGGCTGACCTGGGCGCTCTCGTAGGCGCCGTAGGTGCGGGCGAGCCGGTCGAGCTCGTCGAGGACGGTGCGCCCCTCGGCGGCGGCGACGGCCGTGAGCTCGGCGAAGAGGGCGGCGGCGCTCAGGCCGTCTTTGTCGCGCACGGCGCCGCCGATGGCGTAGCCGAGGGCCTCTTCGTAGCCGAAGACGAAGTGCTCGCCGCCCGAGGCCTCGCGCCGCATGCCGACGTTGGCGATCCATTTGAAGCCGGTGAAGACCTCGGCGTAGCGGGCCCCGAGCGCCTCGGCGATGCGCCCGAGCAGCGGCGAAGAGACGACGGTGGTGACGGCGAGGGGCGGGGGGCCGCCGCGGCGCTCGTGGCGCAGGACGTACTCGCCGAGCAGGGCGCCGACCTCGTTGCCGCTGAGCTGCCGGAAGGCGCCGGCGCCCGCGGGCACCGCGACGGCGAGGCGGTCGGCGTCGGGATCGTTGGCGAGCACCAGCGTCGCGCCCACCTTACGGGCGAGCGCGAGGGCGAGGTCGAGCGCGCCGGGCTCTTCGGGGTTCGGAAAGGGCGTGGTCGGGAAGGCCGGGTCGGGCTCGCGCTGCTCGTCGACCGCGTGCAGATCGTCGAAGCCGAAGCGGGCGAGCACGGCGGCGGCGCTCGCGTAGCCGACGCCGTGCAGGGGCGTGTAGGCGATGCGCACGCGGTCGCGCCCGCGCGCGTCGCGCGAGAGGGCGGAGACGCGGTCGACGTAGCGCTCGAAGAGGTCGGGGCCGACGTCGCGGCGCAGGCCCGCGCGCCTCGCCTCGGCCGCGTCTTTACGGGCGACGGCGCGGGCGGAGGGCAGGCGGGCCATGGCCGCCGCGATCGACGCGTCGTCGGGCGGCACGATCTGGGCGCCGTTCTGCGCGTAGATCTTGTAGCCGTTGTAGGCCGGGGGGTTGTGGCTGGCGGTGACCATGACGCCGGCCGAGGCGCCGAGCTCGGTGACGGCGAAGGCGAGCAGCGGGGTCGGGCGCGGCTCGGTGAAGACGTGGGCGGCGAGGCCGGCGCCGGCGAGCACCGCGGCCGTCTCTTCGGCGAACTCGCGGCTCATGCGGCGCGCGTCGTAGCCGACGACGACGGGGCCCGAGGCGCCGCTCGCCCCGAGGTGCGCGGCGAGGCCGGCGGCGGCGCGGGCGACGACGGCGCGGTTCATGCGGCTCTCGCCGGCGCCGAGCAGGCCGCGCAGGCCCGCGGTGCCGAAGGCGAGGGGCCCGGCCATGCGCTCGCGGAGCTCGGCCTCGTCGCCCCGCGCGACGAGGGCGCGCAGCTCGGCGGCGGTCTCGGGGTCAGGATCGTCGTCGGCCCAGGCGCGGGCTCGCTCGGCGGGGCCGAGCGCGGCCGTGGGGCCCTCGCCGGGGCTGAGCGCGGCCGTGAGGCCTTCGCCGGGGCCGAGCGCGGCCGTGGGGCCTTCGCCGGGGCTGAGCGCGGCCCCGGCGCCCTCGCCGGGGCCCTGGCGGGTGGGGTCTGCCATGGCGCCGCCCTCAGGCCTTGCCCGCCGCGAGCGCCTCGGCGAGCGAGGTGTCGTAGTCGCCGGCGGCGAAGCGCGGGTCGGCGAGGACCTGGCGCAGGAAGGCGAGGTTGGTCTGGGCGGGGCCGCGGGCGCCGACGAGCTCGATCGTCGTCGCGGCGAGGGCGGCGTCGAGGCGGGCGACGGCCTCGGCGCGGCCGGGGCCGTGGGCGACGATCTTGGCGATGAGCGGGTCGTAGTGCGGGGTGACCTCGCCGCCCTCTTCGACGCCGGTCTCGACGCGCAGGTCGGGGCCGGCCTCGGGCCAGACGACGCGGGCGAGCTTGCCGGGCTGCGGGACGAACTTCTTCGCGGGGTCTTCGGCGTAGACGCGGGCCTCGACGGCGTGGCCCTTCGGCGCGAAGGTGAAGTCTGCGGGCAGCTTCTGCCCGTCGGCGACGCGAATTTGCCACTCGACGAGGTCGACGCCGGCGATCATCTCGGTGACGGGGTGCTCGACCTGGAGCCGGGCGTTGACCTCGAGAAACCAGAGCTCGCCCGAGGCGTCGGCGACGAACTCGACGGTGCCGGCGCCGCGGTAGCCGGCGGCGACGACGACGGCGAGGGCGCGCTCGTAGAGGGTGCGGCGGCGGGCGGCGCCGGCGGGGCCGTGGAAGAAAGCGGCGGGCGAGAGGGCCTCTTCGATGATCTTCTGGTGGCGGCGCTGCACGCTGCACTCGCGCTCGCCGAGCGCGACGGCGCCGCCGTGCTCGTCGCAGAAGACTTGCACCTCGATGTGGCGGGGCGAGGCGAGGTAGCGCTCGAGGTAGACGCGCTCGTCGCCGAAGGCGGCCCGGCCGCGGTCGGAGCAGGTGCGCACGGCGCGCTCGAGCTCGGCGGGGGCGGCGACGCGCTGCATGCCGATGCCGCCCCCGCCGCCGGCGGCCTTGACGAGCAGCGGGTAGCCGACCTGCTCGGCGAGGGCGGCGAGGCCGGCGGCGTCGGCGGGGTCGAGGGCGCCCTCGCTGCCGGGCGGCGGCAGGGCGCCGGCCGAGCGGGCGACGGCGCGGGCCTTGAGCTTGTCGCCAAAGGCCTCGAGGGCCCCGGGCGGCGGGCCGATGAAGCGGGCGCCGGCGGCGGCGACGGCCTCGGCGAACGAACGCCGCTCGCTGAGCAGGCCGTAGCCGGGGTGCACGGCGTCGGCGCCCGAACGCTTGATGGCGTCGACGATGGCGTCGACGTTCAGGTAGCTCTCGCGCACCGGCGGCGGGCCGACGCGGAAGGACTCGTCGGCCATGCGCACGTGGGGCGCGCCGGCGTCGGCGTCCGAATAGATTGCGACCGTGCCGAGGCCGAGCCTCCGGCAGGTGCGCAGCACGCGGCAGGCGATTTCGCCCCGGTTGGCGACGAGAACTTTTTGCACCATGGCGGCGCGCCATGCGGCCCGAAGTGCCCCCGGGCGTCAAGGCTTTGGCGGGGCGGGGTGCGATCTCCCGAACGGCGGGCGCGGGGTGCGCGAGCTCGTCCGGGGCCGCGCGGTTCTGATCGTAGCCTCATGGTTCGGCCCGGACCGAGGGGTCTTTCACGAAAGGGGGCGCGGGCCGATAAAACGAGCCCGAGGGGGCGCTAAGGCAGCTTGACCGGCTTTGTTGGGTGCGATTACCTTTATAAGGTTGTGTGTCTTCAGGAGCCAAAGACGGGCTGCCCGTCCAGGGGGAGTGCCTCGTGACGACGCCGAAGGTCTACAAGCTGGGCAAGTACCGGCTCTTTGCCACGCTCGGGCGCGGGGGCATGGCCGACGTGTTCTTGGCGGTGGCGCTGGGCCCGGCGGGGTTCAACAAGCTGGTCGTCGTCAAGACGCTGCGCAACCCCGAAGTCGAGCCGCCGCCGCACGCGCTCGAGATGTTCTTGAACGAGGCGCGGCTGTCGGCGCGGCTGAACCACCCGAACGTGGTGCACACGTACGAGGTGGGCGAAGAGCGGGGCACCTACTTCATCGTGATGGAGTACCTGGAGGGCCAGCCGCTCGACCGGGTGCTCAAGCGTTCGCAGCGGTCGGGGTCGGCGGCGCCGCCGGCGTGGGCGGCGCGGGTAGTGGCCGACGGGTTGCAGGGGCTGCACCACGCGCACGAGCTCTGCGACTACGACGGCACGCCGCTGAACATCGTGCACCGCGACGTGAGCCCGCACAACGTGTTCGTCACGTACGACGGGGGGGTGAAGCTGCTCGACTTCGGCATCGCCAAGGCGGCGATGGCCTCGGGGCTGACGGCGACGGGCATGCTCAAGGGCAAGGTGGCCTACATGGCGCCCGAGCAGGCCAACGGCCTGCCGATCGACCGGCGGGCCGACCTCTTCTCGATGGGCATCGTGCTCTGGGAGGCCGTGGCGGGCCGGCGGCTGATGGCGGGCGACACGCCGGCGGCGACGCTGGTGAACGTGCTGCAGCGGCCCGCGCCGCGGCTCACGTCGGTGCGGCCCGACGTCGACCCGGAGCTCGACGCGATCGCGGCGCGGGCGCTCGCGCCCTCGCCGGCCGAGCGCTACCCGACGGCGCAGGCGATGTACGAAGACCTCGAGACCTACCTGCGGCGGGTGGGGGGCCCGGCGCGGGCGAGCGAGGTGGGGGCGCTCGTCGCGACACTGTTCGCGTCCACGCGGGCCGAGATGCAGCAGAGCGTGCAGGCGCAGATGGCCGCGCTCGGCTCGGCGCCGATCACGGCGCGCCTGGCGACGGTGGGCGGCGGGCTCCTGCCGGGCGCGTCGGAGGCCTCCCCTTCGGACGCGCTGCGCCCGCCGCGGCTGCCGCACCTTGCGCTCGCGGACGCGGGGCCGGGCGGCGGCCTCGGCTCCCCGCCGCACCTGCCCGACGCGGGGGCCCCGCACGGCCCGTCGCGCCCGCCGCCGTCGATGCAGGGCCACACGCCCTACGCGGGCACGGCCGACCTGTCGGGCTCGGGCTACGAGGTGGGGCGCCGCCCGGCCTCGCGCCTCGTGCGGCGGGCGCTGGTGCCGGTGGTGCTGCTCTCGCTCGGCGCCTTCACGTTCGCCTTGCTGCGCCGCCCGCCGGCCAGCACCCCCGCGTCGCTCGTCGTCGCCTCGTCGCCCCCGCCGGCCGCGAGCGCGGCCGCCCCCGCCGCGGCGCCGCCCGCGCCTTCGCCCCCGCCCGAGGCGGCGGCGGCGCCCGCGGCCTCCCCGGCACCCGACGCGGCGGGGCGCGAGGCGGCGCCGGCCATGCGCCCGACCTCGGCGCCGAACCGCGCGCCGCCGCCGCCGCGGGCCGCCCGGCCGGCCGAGCCGCCGCGAGGCAAGCCCCAGGCGCCGGCGCCGCCCCCGTCCGATGAGCCGCCCGCGACGGCCCCGGCGGCCAACGGCTTTCTGACCCTCGACACCTACCCCTGGACGCGCGTCAGCGTCGGGGGCCGCGCGCTCGGCACCACCCCGGTCGTGCGGGTGCCGCTGCCGCCGGGCACGCACACCGTCGTGCTCGAGAACCCCGAGAAGGGGCTGCGGCAGGTGACCTCGGTCACCATCAAGAGCGGCGAGACGACCAGCCGGCGCCTGGCCTTCGAGTGAGCCCGGGCGCCCGGCCTTACCCTGAGCCAACCCCCGCCCCTTCGCCCCCGGACGCCCCCATGATCATCCGCTCTGCCGCGGCCCTCGCGGCCCTCGGGCTGCTCGCCCCGCTCGCTGCCTGCTCAGGCGACTCGTCCGACGATCCGTCCGGCTCGCGGAGCCCGGTGGTCCGGTCGGCCGAGCCGATCCGGCTGCCGGCGGTGCTCTCGCTGACCGGACAGCTCGGCACCTTCGGGGTGCCGCAAGAGCTCGCGACGCGCGTGGCCGTCAACCACATCAACGCCCACGGCGGCGTGCTCGGACGCCCGCTCGTGGTCGAGGCGGTCGACGACGCGACCAACCCGCAGCAGACGACCGACCAGATCAACGCCCTCTTGCAGCGGCGGCCGGCGATCGTGCCGCTCATCCTGGGGCCGACGGGCTCGCCGAACGCGATCTCGGCGGCGGAGCTCACCTTCAACGCGAAGGTGCTGCTCATCTCGCCCTCGGCCTCGACGCCGACGCTGAGCGACGCGCAGCCGAAGGCCGAGCGCTACTTCTTCCGCACGACGGGCTCGCACGCGCTGCAGGCCCGGGCGCTCGCGCTGCTCGCGCGCCAGGGCGTGCCGGCGGCGGGCGGCGGCGGGCCGAACCGCGTCTGCACGACGGCGGCGGTGGTCTACGCCGACGACCCCTACGGCGAGCCCATCGCCGAGGTCTTCGCGCAGGCCTTCGCGGCGCGCGGCGGCACGGTCTCGCTGCGCGTGGGGGTGCCGACGATGCCCAAGGCGAGCTACGCCGACGAGGTGGGCCGGGTGGTCGGGGCGGGGGTCGACTGCCAGGTGCTGGTGATGTTCCCCGGCGTCGGGGCGCAGTACGCGAAGGACTTCAAGGCCCGCGTCGCCGAGGACGCGACGCGCGACTGGGCGGCCTTCGTGACCCTGGGCAGCAACGGCCTGAAGGACGAGGCCTTCATCAAGGGCGGGCGCGCCAACCCGGCCGACCCGGCGGGGCCGACGGCGGGCGAGGGCATGGTCCTGACCTTCTTCGATTTGAACCCGAACTCGGCCGCGTACAACGAGTTCAAGAACATGTACCGGGCGCACTACCCGGCGGCGGCGCCGACCGACGAGCCGGCGCCCTACACGGCGAGCCAGTTCGACGCGGTGGTGCTGGCGGCGCTCGCGATCCAGAAGGCGGGCACGGCGAGCGACGTCGGCGCGATCCGGCAGGCGCTCTTCGACGTCTCGCGGGGCGGGGCGGCCTACTCGCCCTCGCAGATCGCCGAGGCGCTCGTCGCGATCGGCCAGGGCGTCGACGTCGACTACAACGGGGCCTCGGGCCCGGTCGACTTCGACGAGGCGGGCGACGTGCTCAACGACTTCCGGGTCTACGCCATCCGCGACGCGGCCTTCGCCGAGCTCGAGCCGATCAAGGCCTCGGCACTATGAGCCCCCCGGCCGCCCGCCGCCCGCCCCGCCGGCGGCTCGCCGCCCTGGCCGCGCTCGCCGCGGGCGCCTGCTCGGGCGACGGCGACGAGGGGCCGGCCGAGCGCGTCGCGTACACGGTGGCGTTCCCGTCGATCGCGGCGGCGGTGGCAGCCGAAGAGCTGCAGATTCGGGCGTACCCCGACGAGGGCCCCTCGACCTGCCTGTCGCTCGTGCAGAAGCGGCGCAGCCAGCAGGCGCTGCCCGAGGCGGCCTCGCCCCTCGTCACGGTGGCGCCCTGCGGCGTGCAGGGGGGCGGCGACGGCGCGGCGATCGAGACGGCGCTCGGGCGCTTCGCGCTGCTCGTGGTGGCGCGGCGGCAGGGCGCCGACTTTCTGATCGGCTGCGCGGTGCAAGAGGTGGCCGAGGGCGTCGAGCCGGTGCGGGTGCCGCTGACGCTCTTCAGCAACACGGTCGTGGTGCCGCCGACGACCTGCGCGTCGCTCTCGTCCCGCTGCAGCAACGGTTGTTAGCCCGCCCGTGGGGGGGGCCGGGCCGGGGCGTGCGCCGCCTCAGGGGCAGGGGTCTTGGCCGCAGCCGAGGGTGGGCACGAGCAGGCCCGAGGTGGGGCGGCCGTTGCCCGAGTCGCGGGTGGCGAAGTAGACGCCGGTGGCGCCGCCGGCGACGACGGCGACGCCGGCGAGGGCCCAGAAGAGGGGGCTCGAGAAGAAGCCGGGCGAGCGCTCGGCGCGGCCGGGGGCGGCGGCCTCGGGGGCGGCGGCGAGGGCGACGGTGCTCTTGGGGGCCTCGGGGCTGCCGGCCTCGAAGACGACGGCCTCGCGCTCGTTGAGCGCTTGCACGAAGTAATCGAAGCGGCGGACGCCGGGCGGCGGCGGGGGCACCTGGACCGCGGCGCTCTCGGAGGGGGGCAGCGAGCGCAAGGTCATCTCGCCGGAGGCGCCCCAGCGGAAGCCGACGCGCAGGGCGGCGGCGAGGTGGGTCGGATCGCGCAGCGTGACGCGCAGGGTGCCCTCGTCGCGGGCGGCGAGCAGGGTGGTCGCCTCGACGCCGGGACGGGCGGCCTGGCCGCGCCAGAAGCCGCGGGCCTCGAAGAACGAGCTCTGGATGCGGGGGCTCAGGTTCGAGTCGAGGCGGTAGTCGGGGTCGTAGGCGAGCAGGGCGACGAAGGCCTCGCGGGCCTGGGCCTCCTGGCCGAGCGCGGCCTGGGTGAGGGCGCGCAGGCGGGTGGCGCGCACGAGCTGCGCGTGCGTGAGCCCGCGCCGGGCGAGCACCTGGTCGGCGAGCTTGCCGGCGTCGGCGTAGTCGAGGTTGGCGTAGGCCTGCTCGGCCGCCTCGAGGTCGCGCGGCGGCGACGCGCCGCCGGGCTGCGCCGAGGCCAGGGCGGCGAGGCAGAGGGCGAACACGAAACTGAGCAGGCCGAGCCGGGGGCGGCGGGCGGGGGTGCGGGGCGAGGCCATAAACCAAAGACTTTAGGCAACGTCCTACGCCTTGAGCAACCGCATACCGCCGGGCGCCCCGACCGCGGCCGACGCGGGTGACCCGAACGGGATAAGGGGTTCAGATCGCCGACGAGGCGGCGCTCGTCGAGGAAGCGCCGCGCCTCGTGGGCGGCGGCGGAGCCGGGCGCGAGGGCGCGGGCGGCGCGGTCGAGCGCGAGGTCGACCGGGGCGCCGGGGGGGCCGAGCACGTGGCGGGCGACGCGGGCGCCGAGCGGGTGGGCGACGAGGCGCAGGCAGATCTCCGTCCAGCGGAAGGCGGGCGCCTCGCGCTGGGCGCAGCCGAGGTCGGTGAGCGGCAGCCGCTCGAGCAGGGCGGTGAGGGCGCGCAGGAAGGCGTCGCGGGGCAGGTCGGCGTAGTCGACGAGCGACTCGAGCGGCACGCGCGCCTCGTCGACGCGCACGCGGCGCAGCGAGGGCCAGAGCATGAGGCGCGGCGGGGGCCGCTCGCCGCGGAAGGTGGCCGAGCCGACCCACCAGCGCACCTCGGTATCGACGCGCACGAGCGAGAAGGCGGCGGCGAAGGTGGCGTGCCGGGCGACCGCGGCCTCGACGGTCGAGGGCGGCGGCACCTGGGCGACGAGCGCCTCGACGGCGTCGAGCAGGCGCTGGGGGCGGCCGGGGCCGAGCAGCCCCGGCAGGTGGGGGTTGGCGACCTGGAGCAGATCGTTGAACGCGGCGGCGAGGCGCCAGTCGTCGGGGCCGAGCGGCGGCAGCGCGTCGAGGGCGAGCAGGCGCCGCGCCCGCCGGGCGCGCGCGTCTTCGACCTCGACGCGCAGATCGCCGACGGCGGCCGCGAGCGAGGGGGCGAGCTCGGCGAGGCGGCCGGCGAGCGAGGGGCCGAGGGGCCGCACGGGCGTCAGGGTGCCGCCGAGCACGAGGGGCGCGACGAACGAGCGGTAAAAGTGCGTGCCCCGCTCGAGCAGGGGCGCGAGCGCCTCGGCGCGCACGGGCACGAGGGCCGTGCTGGCGTTGCCCGCGTCGGGGGCCGGGGCGGCGCGTCGGTCGCTCACGCCTTCAGATCGCGCAAGGGGTTGGCGCCCGGCGACTCGACGGCGAGCGAGAGCGGGGGCAGCTCGGTGCGCGGGTCGCGGGCGAAGGGCTGCGCGGCCATCGGCGCCCAGGCGTGCCCCTCGAGCAGGGCGCGCTCGAGGGGGGCGAAGGCGCTCTCGGGCAGCGCGAGGCCCTGGCCGTCGGGGCGCAGCCAGACCACGTGCCCCTCGGCCGCCTCGAACATGGAGGCGAGCACCTCGGGGCCGACGGCGGGCAGGGTCTGGAAGCCCGCCGGCACGAAGAGCGAGGGCCCGACGGCGCGGTAGAAGAGGCCGAGCGGCAGGGCGTCGATGCCGCGGGGGTTTCGCACGAAGGCGCCCTCGGGGGTGAGGGCCATGGTGGCCCGGCGCAGCGTGTCGGGGCCGAGCAGGTAAAAGAGCCGGCGCAGGAGGGGGAACTGCGCGCGCTCGACCCAGGTGGCGGTCACGTTGCGCCAGGGCTCGGTCGAGGGCACGAGGCGCAGCGGCACGCGCAGGGCGGGCGCGTCGGCGCCCTGGGCCTCGGCGGCGGCGGCCGAGACGGCGTCGAGGCGGACGTCGAAGCGGGCGAGCGCCTCGACGTCGGCGAGCAGCGGGCGCTTGGCGAGCTCGAAGGGCGCCTCGCCCCGGCCCCGGAAGAGCACGAGCCCGCTCTCGCGGAAGATGGGCAGCGCGCGCAGCGTGATGGGGTGGCGGAAGCCGACCTCGACGGCGGCGCCGGGGGCGACGGGCACGAAGGCGTAGAGGCCGGGGGTGCGGGCGAGCAGCGCGTGCATGCGCGGCGGCGCCTGGGGCAGCTCGAAGAGAAAGCGCCGCAGCGGCTCGTCTTCGAGCTCGGAGGCGGGGGGCCACTCGGCGACGCCGGCGCGGGCCGGCACGCCCGAGCGCCGGAAGTAGTGCACGAGCGCGCCGCCCAGCCCCCACTCGGCCACCAGCCAGCGCGGCCCCGGCTCGCGCCCCGCCGCCGCGTCGACGTGGGGGCCGAGCCGCAAGAGCAGCGCCCGCAGGTCGAGCACGCGCTCGACCCGGAACGCCTGCGTGTAGGTGTGGTGGTAAAAGACGTGGTCGGTGTCGGCCTGCACGACCTCGCGCACGTCGTAGCCGAAGGGGGCGGCCGCGTCGCGGTACTGCACCCAATGCCGGCCGGCCCCCGTGAAGGTGTCGCCGCCCGAGAGCCGCGCCGCCTCGGCGATGCCGTCGAGCCGGTCGCTCGACTCGGCCGAGAACGAGAGGGCCACCTCGCGCGCGCCGAGCTTGCTACGCACCACCTCGATGCGCAAGGTCGGTACGAGGTCGTCGAGCGTGCGCTGCTCGCTGTAGACCGCCAGGAAGGCGACGAGCCGGTCGAGCGAGGCGAAGAGCACGAGGCCCTTGGGCCCCATGGCGACGCCTCGCGCGTCGAGGCTGAGCCCCGGCGTCCGCAGGCGCGTCTGGTGCAGGGCGACCCGGTCGAGCATGGCGTGGGGTGCTAAGGGGTTCGCGTCGGGTGGGGGGCCGGCCCGGGGGCGGCCGCGAGGGCCTAGGTTTTGCGCGCCGGGCGCGGCGGCGCCAGAGTAGCGGCCCGTGCTCGGCTTGTCTGCCCCCCTCGCGCCCCCGCCCCCCCGCGCGCGCCGGCCGCGACCCCGAGGCCACGCGCAGCGGCCGCGACCCCGAGGCCACGCGCGCCGCCCGCGCCCCCCAGGCCGCGCCTCACTCAGGCTTCGGCCCCCCGCCGCCCGCGGCGTAGGCGAGCGGCACCTGCCCCTCGGGCCCCCCCGGGCGCGGCGCCCGCATCGCCGGCCAGTCGATGCGCCACGCCTCGCCCGCCGGAACCCAGTGCAGCGGGCGCCGCGCGGCCTCGGGCGTGCCCAGCGCGAGGTGGTAGAGGCCGTCGATGCGGCCGAAAAAGCCCCGCGTGTGGTAGCTCGAGCGCCAACCGAAGAGCCGGACGTCGAGGTGGTGGCAGAACTCGTGCAAGAGCGTGCAGAGGAACGACTTCGGCCGCACGATCTGGCCCTTGATCGCGGTGCGCATGAACACGCGAATCTGCGACGTGGCCGGCGCGTAGTCGCCGAAGAGCTGAAAGACGCAGACGCCCCCCTCGACCTCGTGCGGCCGCACGCCGAGCACGCGCAGCGAGGGCGGGCCGATGCGGTAGAACGCCGAGAGCGCGTCGAGCAGCGCCGCGCCCGCGACCTTCACGGGCCCCGTGCGACCGCCCGCGAGCGACGCCATCACGGGGGCGGCGAGCCCGCGCACGAGCTCGCCCGGGGGCAAGGGCAGCGTTTCACGGACCTCACTCGCCGCGTACTCGAGGCGCGCGGCCGGGCCCAAGGGAGGAGGGTCGGTCACCATGCGGGCGCGCAGAAGGGTAACGATCGAGCTCGGCCGTTGCCCGTTTGCTCGGACAAAAAATGACCGCCATAGGCGCCCTTCGTAGCGACGCCGCCCATGGTCAGGGCCCTCACTTGACACGCGCGCCGGCTTGCTCGCGGGCCGAGGCCCCCTCCCTTGCCGCCCCACGAGCCCGCCGCCCCGATCGACGACTTCTCCGTCGCGACGGGCGTCGCGCCCTCGGGCGAGCCCGGCCGCTTCCGCCTAAGGTGCCCGAGGGCTGGCAGCAAGGCCGGGGCGCCTTCGGCGGCCTGGTGCCCGGCGCGCTCACCCGCGCGATGGCGGCGAGCGAGCCCGAGCCCGCTCGCGCGCTGCGCTCGCTCTCGGCCGAGCTGCTCGGCCCGGTGCCGCCGGGCCCCGCCGACGTCGGCGTCGAAGTCTTGCGCCGGGGCAGCGTCGCGGTGGCCGACGGCTTTGTCACCGAGATGCGCGAGCTCTGGACGGCCGAGGGCCGCGCCCTCGCCTTCAACCAGCAGACCTTCGTGATGATCGAGCGCGCGCGCTAGGCGCCGCCCGTGGCCCGCTCCGCCGCCGCCCGGAGCACGGCGACCGGGCGGCGCAGCATGCCCCGCTCGAGGGCCGAGGGCAGCAGGGGCCGCGCACGCATCAGCCAGCGGTTGCCGCGCCCGGGGTAGACCTCGGCGCGCCCCTCGTCGAAGCCGCGCACGGCCTCGCGCGCGCACTGCTCGGCCGAGATGCGGATGGCCTCGAGGCCGAAACCGTTCTCTTCGTTGATGCCCGCGACGGCGTCGAACTCGGTCTCGACGGGGCCGGGCAGCACCTCGGTCAGGCGCACGCCCGTGCCCGCGAGCTCGATCTGCAGGCTCTTGCCGAGCCCGTGCACGAAGTGCTTCGTCGCGCTGTAGGTGGCCTCGCCCGGCAGGGGCGCGACGGCCGAGCCGGAGCTCACGTTGAGCACGCCGCCGCGGCCCCGCGCCACCATCGCCGGCAGCAGACGGCGGGTGAGAAAGAGCGGGCCGATCACGTTGGTGCGCACCATCGCCTCGAGGCTCGACCACTCGCTCGCTTCGAAGAGGGCGTGGGCGCCGAGCCCGGCGTTGTTGACGAGCACGTCGACGCGGCCGAGCGCGCCGAGCGTGCGGTCCGAGAGCGCGGCGAGCGAGCCGACGTCGCCCACGTCGGCCATCTCGACCTCGACCCGCAGCGCGGGGTGCTCGCGGCGCAGCCCCTCGGCGAGCTCGGCGAGGCGCTCCTTGCGGCGCGCGACGAGTACGAGCGCCGAGGCGCGCGGCGCCACCTCGCGCGCGATGGCGCGTCCGATGCCGGCCGAGGCCCCCGTGATGAGCACGACCCCCTGGTCGATGGGCGATTGCATGTCGTTCCTCCTGCCCCCCGAACCTAAGGCCCGGCGCCCCCCGCACGCCTGGCCCCCGCGGCCAGAATCTTGGCCGACGCGGCCAGCCGGGCGGCCCCGGGCCTCTCGGCCGGCGCGGCCGGCGCGGCCCGGGGCTACAATGGCCGCGCCGTGCCCCCCCGAAAGGCGCCCCCGCTCTACATCACGCCCGGCGTCGCCCGCCACCTCGTCGAGGTGGCCGCCTCGGCCGGCGCCGACCGCCCGGCGATGCTGCGCGCGCTCGGCGTCGCCCCCGGCGCGCTCGACGACCCCGACACGCGCCTGCCCTTCGAGGGCTTCGCCCGCGCCTGGGAGCTCGCCGCCGACGCCCTCGGCGAGGGCGCCGCCCCCTTCGCCGTCGCCCGGGTGCTGCGGCTCGAGGCCTACGGCGTGCTCGGCTTCGCCAGCCTGACGGCCCCGACGGCGCGCGAGGCGATCGAGCGCTTCTGCCGCTTCCACCGGCTTTGTACCAACGCCGCCGCGCTGACGCTCGAGGCGCCGCCCGGCCGCCCGGCGTACCTCTGGTGGGACCGCGGGCCCGAGACCGGCCGCGGCTTCCGGCTCATCGACGAGTCGGTGCTCGTCAACAGCGTCGCGCACCTGCGCCAGGGCGTCGGCGAGGGCATGACCCCCTTGCGGGTGTGGTTCCGGCACCCGGCCCCCGACGATCTCGGCCCCTACCGCCGCTTCTTCGGCGCGCCCGTCGAGTTCGGCGCGCCCCGCTGCGGCCTCGCCCTCGAGGCCTCGCTGCTCGACGCGCCCCTGCCGGGCGCCAACGCCGCCATGGCCGACTACTTCCGGCGCGAGATCGAGGGCCGCCTCGCCCACGAGCGCGCGGGCGACTCGTTCGCCGCGCGCGTCAGCGACGTGCTCGCCCGCGAGCTGCCCTCGGGCGAGCCCTCGTGCGCGCTCGTGGCGCAGCGGCTCGCCCTGAGCGAGCGCACGCTCCGGCGGCGCCTCGCCGAGGAGGGCACCAGCCTGCGCGAGCTGCTCGACCGGGTGCGCCGCCAGCGCGCCGAGGCCCTGCTGCGCGAGGGCGGCGCCTCGGTCGGCGAGGCGGCCTTCCTGCTGGGCTTCTCCGACGCGAGCACCTTCAGCCGCGCCTACCGCCGCTGGCACGGCGTCGCCCCCGCCCGCCACCGCCGATCGTAAAGCGGCGGCCGCCGCCGATCGCAGGCCGCGCCCGCCGCCGATCGCAGGCCACGCCCGCCGCCGATCGCAGGCCACGCCCGCCGCCGGTCGTAAAGCGGCCGCCCGCGGCACGGGCGCGCTCACGTCGCCCAGGAGCCGAAGCCGAGGAGCGAGTGCCCGCCGTCGCACACGAGCACCGCGCCCGTCACGTACGCGGCCGACTCGGTGCAGAGAAAGAGCGCGAGCTCGGCGATCTCGTCGGCCCGGCCGAAGCGCCCGAGCGGCACGCTCGCGACGGCCTTCTGGCGCATCTCGTCGGTCGGCGCGAGCCGCCGCATGCCCTCGGTGTCGTCGATGGGCCCGGGCGTGATCGAGTTGACCCGGACGCCGGCCGCGCCCCACTCGATCGCCAGGCAGCGCGTCAGCATGTCGACCCCCGCCTTCGCCGCGCACACGTGCGACTGCAAGGGCGCCGCCTGGAAGGCCTGCGCCGCCGAGATGTTGATCACCGACGCGCCCGGCTTGCGCAGGTGCTCGTAGGCGGCGCGGCAGCCGTGAAAGGAGCCGAGCAGGTCGATCTCGACCACGGCCCGGAAGCCGTTCGACGACATGCCGAGCGCGGGCGCGGGGAAGTTGCCCGCCGCCCCGTTCACCAGCACGTCGATCTCGCCGAAGCGCGCGCGGTGCTCGGCGAGCGCCGCCGAAATGGCCCCGTAGTCGCGCACGTCGGCCGCCGCGTGCGCCGCGACGCCGCCCGCGGCCGCGATGCCCTCGGCCGCCCGCTGTGCCTTCTCGGCGTTCCGGCCGAGCACGGTGACCTGCGCCCCCGCCCGCGCGAGCCGCTGCGCGATCGCCAGGTTAATGCCGCTCGTGCCCCCCGCCACGAAGGCCGTCTTGCCCACGAGCAGATCGTCGCGAAACGCGCTCATCCGACCACCGTCCTTTCGTCGCCCCGCGCCCGCCGCGCCCGCCGGGGCGCGGCCCCGGGACCGCGGGGCGGCGCATCCTAGCAAGGGGGCGGCCTGCCCCCGCCCCTCCGATCGGGCGGCCGGGGCGGGCCCGCGGGTCGCAATTGCCTTGACAAGACCATTAACGTAGTAAATGAATTTGAAAATCCAATTCATTTTCTGGCTCCCCTTCGACTCGGCCCCGGCCTGCCGGCCGCGACGCGACCCCGACGCTCGTGACGAGCGGCGCGTCGTCGTCGGGGGGCGGGGCCGAGTCGAGGGCGAGCCCCGGGAAGGCCGATTCCATGCTCCCCTCCCCCTTTTGTCAGCGCGTCCCGCTCGCCTCCGGCCCCGTCGCGCGCCTCGAGTTCTGCGCCCACTGCCAGGCCCTCTCGCTGCACCTCGGGGCGCTGACGCTGCGCTTCGACCGCGACGCGGCCGCGTCGCTGCTCGAGACGCTTAGCGAGGCGCTCGGCGCGCTCGGCGGGGGCCGCCACCCGAAGCCCGGCGCGGGGCTGACGCGGGGGGCGGCGTAGGGCCGTGGTCAGGCTCCTCGCCTCGGCGCCGGACGGGCTGCGGCTCGCGCTGGGCGCGGTCTCCATGACGGCCTTCGTCACGGCCAACGCCTTCGCGGCCGGGGGGCTCGTGGCGCACTCGGCCGCGATCGCCGTGTCGGCCTTCGCCCTGGCGTTCTACGCCGCCTCGCTCTGGGCGCCGCGGCCGCGCGCCTCGGGGGCCCGCTTCGAGGCGCCCGCCGGGGCCCGGCTCGCGCTACAACGGGGGGCGAGCGATGACGCGGCCCGCCCTCTCCGCCCTGCTAGCCCTCGGCTTCGCCCTGTCCGCCTGCAAGAAGCCGGCGGCGCCGGGGCAACCCTGTTCGAACGAGGGCGAGGCGCTCTGCCAGGGCTCGAGCCGCCTGCTCGCCTGCCGGTCGGGCGCCTGGTCGGAGGTGATCTGCGGGGGCCCGAAGGGGTGTACGAGCTCCGAGGGCGCCATCACCTGCGACGAGTCGGTCGGGCGCGAGGGCGAGGCGTGTAGCGAGGGCAAGCCGCACTACGCCTGCTCGGCCGAGGGCCCGAACCGGCTCGTCTGCGCCGCCGGCCGCTGGAAGCTCGCGAGCACCTGCCGGGGCCCGAAGGGCTGCGAGCCGCGCTCCTCGCTCGTCGCCTGCGACGACTCGGTCGCGCAGGCGGGCGACCCCTGCTTGAAAGAGGGCGACTCGGCCTGCTCGGTCGACGGCAAGGCCGTCTTGTCCTGCAAGGGCGGCGCCTTCGGCCAGGCCACCACCTGCCGCGGCCGCTGCGTGGCGCAGGGCCTGAACGTGCGCTGCCAGTGAGCTTGACGCGCGATGCTTACGGGTTGTAAGCATTGCCGATGCGTCCGCTCTCGGGCAAAGAGTGCTGCGTCCTCGAGCTGCTCGCCGAGCGCGGCGAGCTCTACGGGCTCGAGCTGGTGGGGGCCTCGGGCGGGGCGCTGAAGCGGGGCACGGTCTACGTGACCCTCGCTCGAATGGAAGAGAAGGGCCTGGTCCGGGGCGCGCTCGAGCAGGGCGCGGCGCCGCACCCGGGGCTGCCGCGGCGGCTCTACCGCCCGACGGCGCTCGGGCTCCGGCTGCTCGACGCGCACCGCGCCTTCGCGAGCGCGCTCGCGGCGCCCATCAAGGGCCGGGCCTGAGGGGGGTCGAGCGATGAGCGAACGCAGGCCGCCCGGGCGCTGGCTCGCCCGCCTCGCCCCGTGGCTGGTCGACGCCCGCGACGTCGAGCGGGCGGTCGAGCCGGCGCTCGCCGATCTGCACTTCGAGTGGGCGGCCCTCGAGGCCGAGGGCCGCGGCCGCGAGGCGCAGAGGCTCGCCCGGGCGGCGCTCTTCCGCATCGCCCTCGTCGTGCTGCCGGCTCTGGTCGTGCGGCGGCGGGCCGAGCGCCTGCTCGAGGCGCGCTGGGCGCCGCTGGTGCCCGCGCTCGCCGCGGCGGCGCTCGGCACCTGGGCGTTTCGCGACGCGGCGCCCTCGCCCGCGTACGTCACGCTCCAGCTCGCTTACGTCGGGGCGGGGCTCGTGCTCGCGCTCGTGGCGGGTACGACCTCGGCGGGGGGCTGGCGGCGCTTCGGCCCGGCCTGGGGCCTCTCGGCGCTCGGGGCGCTCGCGCTCGCGCTCTCGGGCGAGGGCGCGGGCGGGGCGCGGCGCTGGGCCTTGCTGGGGCCGCTGCGGGTGCAGACCAGCCTGCTCTTCTGGCCGCTCTTCGTCGTCGGGCTCGCGGCGCTCGGCGAGCGCGGGCGCTACGGGCGGGCGCTCGGGCTGCTCGCGGCGGCGCTGCTCTTGCTCGCGGCGCAGCGCGATCCGGCGACGGCGCTGCCCTGGGCGCTCGCGGCCTGGGCGACGCTGCGCGCGGCGGGGGCGCCGGGGCGGGTGGGGCTCGGCGCGATCGGGGTGGGGGCGATCGGGGTCGGGCTCTCGTTCGCGTCGGCCGTGGCGCTCGCCCCCCTACCGCATGTCGAGGGCGTGTGGGGCCTGCTCGCGCGGCAGAACCCGCCCGGGGCGCTCGCCGCCCTCGCCTGCTCGGCCGCCATCGTCGCCGCCCCTTTCGCCGCCGCCCGGCGCTCGCCCGACCGCTTCGCCCGCGGCGTGGCCTGCGGCCTCGGCGCCCTGTCGGCCGGGCTCTTTCTGCGCCCGCTCGTGGCCGCCGAGCCCGTGCCCCTGCTCGGCTATGGCGGCTCGGGGGCCATCGGCGTGCTGCTCGGGTTGGGGCTCGTGGCGGGGCTCGGGGGCGAGACGCGTTCGCGTGGCTACGGGCCCCCAGGGCGCCTTCTTTAACGCGACTCTGACCCCGCCGCCCCGTCGCCCGCCCCGACCGGCGCCTCGCCCGCCACCGGCGCCGGCTCACCCGCGAGCGCCCTGCCCGGTTCGGTCGAGGCCTTGGCCCGCGATGCTTCGCCTCTCCCGGCCAAGGCGTGGCTCACCCAGACCTCGCCTTTCACCGCCGGAGGCTTGCCCATCGCTGCCGTGCCCCTCGGGGCCGACACCCTGGTCGCTGGCGCCGCGCCCCTCTCGGCCGGAGCCCCCCCCGCCGGCGCTGCACCTGCTTCGGCCGGAGCCCCCCCCGCCGGCGCTGCACCTGCTTCGGCCAGAGCCCCATTCACCAGCGCCGCGCCTGCCTCGGTCGGAGCCCCGATCGCTGACGCCGCGCCCGTCGCGGCGGAGGCGGCGTCACCCGCCGACGTCGCGCCTGCCCCGACCGGGAAGGCCTCGCCCGCAGAAGCCTCGCTCTTCTCGGTCGGAACCAAGCGGAGCGCCGGCATGTCGCCTTTCTCGGCCAAGGCGTTGCCCGTCGGGACGTCGCCTCTCTCGGCGGGAGCCGGCCCCTTCGCGGGCGCGCCTTCTGTTTCGGCCCGCGCCGGCGCGCCCTCGCCCGCCGCCGTCGCCGTCTCGCCCGCCCCCACGTCGTGCGCCCCGCCCGCCCCGGCGAGCGCCGGCGCCAACCCCGGCGCGGCGAGCGCCCGCTCGAGCGCGACGAGGCCCGCGGCGACGCCGGCCCAGAGCGGCAGCGCGAGGGCGATGATCTCGGCGTTGTTCTGGTCGAACCAGGGCAGCACCTTGAGCACGAGCCCGAGCGCCGAGGCGCCCACGAGGCTCAGCCCGAGGAGCCGGCCGCGCCGCAGCCAGGCGGGGCGGCCGCGGGCGACGCCGACGCCGACGACGACGAGGGCGAGGGCCCAGGGGGCGCACTGCAGCATGTTCTCGTTGCGGTAGGCGACCTCGTGGTCGGTGAGCGTCCAGAAGAAGAAGAAGAGGGTGCCGAGAAAGCCCAGCACGAGCCCGAGGAGGGCGGCCAGCGAGCCGAAGGCGACGCGCGCGGCGGGGCGGCGCCGGCCGAGGTGGGCGAGGCCGTAGAAGGTGCCGCCGAGGGCCACGCCCGCGGCGAGCATGGGCAAGAGCCAGCGGGGCGGCGCGGGCCGGAGCGGGCCGCGGTCGGCGGCGAGCAGGGTCTTCTCGGACTTGACGAGGGGCCGCTCGCCCTGGGGGGTCGGCACGCGCGCCTTGCGCAGGGTCTCCTGCAGCTTCGACGGCAGGAACATCTCTTGCCAGACGTCGATGGGCTTGTCGATGAGGTCGCCCATCGCGACGTGCAGGCCGAGGTAGACGGGCAGGTCGTCGGCGACGAGGCGCCGCGTGTGGTCGCGCCAGCTCATCTCGGCCGGGCCCCGCGACACCTCGCGCAGCTTGCCGCCGACGACGCGGTCGACCGCGTCGCGCACGCGGGTCGAGCAGTTGTCGCGGTAGTAGTCGTACTTATAATATTTGTTCTCTTCGCGCGCGTTGACCTGCAGCGCCTCCGAGATGGCGAGGCGCTGGGCGGGGGTGAGCTCGAGCTCTTGCGCCTCGATGCTGCGGCCCTCGCGCCGGTAGTCGCCGATGGTGCCGGTGAGCGAGCGCGTCGCCAGCCAGTACTTCAGCCGCCCCTGAAAGAAGTCGATGAGCAGCCAGGGCGAGTCGAACCGGAAGGCGCCGAAGTTGTAGACGACGTCGCGCCGCTGCCGCTCGTCGTGCACGAGCAGGGCGTTGTGGCCGAACTTGAAGAAGGGGTGGTCGCCCGGGCCGAAGGTCAGCACCGAGATGGTCAGCTCGTCGCCGGGCTCGGCCGCGCGGGCCGGGGCGGGGGCGGCCGCGAGCGCGGCGAGCGCGAGCAGAAGGGCCGCGAGCGCCGCCTTCGCCCGCCGGGCGGCCCCGCCCCGCCCCGCGCGCCCGCCCCCGGCCCCCGCGCCCCGAAAGACCGCCCTGCCGGGCCCGCCCGAAAACGCCCGCGTCGTCCGGATCATCGCCCAGCGCGTTAGCATGGGCGGCGGCCCGTTGCGACACGGCGCCGGCCCCCATGCCCCCCGACCGCCCCCCGACCGAAGCCTTCGCCGACTACCTGCTCGAGGTCGGCGCGCTGCTCATCGCCTACGGCTGCCCCTCGTACCGGCTCGAAGAGGTCGTGCAGACCGTCGCGCGCGTCGCGGGCCACGAGGCCGAGGCCTTCGCCGTGCCGACCGCGCTCTTCGTCTCGCTGCCGGGCGCGCCGGGCGGCGGGCCGGTCTTGCGCATGGCGCGCGTGCGGGCCTGGGGCGTCGACCTCGACCGGCTGACGGAGGTCGACCAGATCTTCAACCGCGTCGCCCGGGGCGGGCTCTCGCTCGACGACGCGCGGCGCGAGCTGCGCGCGCTCGGCGGGCGGCCCCGGCCCTACCCGCGCGCGCTGCAGCACGCCGCGACCGCGTCGGTCTCGGGGGCCGTCGCGCTCGTGTTCGGCGGGGGCGCGGCCGAGGTGGTCGCCGCGGCCGCCTCGGGGGCGCTGGTCGGCCTGCTCGTGCTCGCCTTCGGCCGCGCCCCGGGCGGGGGCTTCCTCGGCGACTTCGCCGGGGGCCTCGGCGCCGCGCTCTGCGCCTGGCTCGGCCGCTCGCTCTTGCCGCCGCTGCGGGCGGACGTGGTGATCCCGAGCGCGGTCATCGCGCTCGTGCCCGGCCTGACGCTGGCGACGGGCCTGGTCGAGCTGACGCGCAAGAACCTCGTCGCCGGCAGCGCCCGGCTGATGGAGGCGCTGGCGAGCCTGCTGCTGCTCGCCATCGGCATCGGCCTGGTCAGCGCCTCGGTGCCCGCGCTCTGGCCGAGCGAGCCGGCCCCGGCGCCCGCGGCCTTCGCGGGGCTCGGGGCGCAGGCGCTCGCGCTCGCGGCCGCCACGCTCTCGTACGCCGTGCTCGTCTCGGTGCCGCCGCGCTACCTGCCCGCCGCCCTCTCGACCTCGGCGGCCGGCTGGCTCGTCGGCCTCGCCCTCGGCCCCGGCGCCGCCCCCCACCTCGCCGCCTTCGCCGCCTCGCTCGCGGTCTCGACCGCCTCGAACGCCCTCGCCCGCGCCTTCGACCGGCCGGCGCTGCTCTTTCAGCTGCCCGGCCTCATCTTGCTCGTGCCCGGCAGCTACGGGCTGCGCAGCGCCCACGCGCTCGCCGCCGGCGCGTACGCGGGCGGCGCGGCCAAGGGCGTCGAGACCGCCCTGCTCGCCGGCTCCATCGTCGCGGGGGTCCTGCTCGCCAACGTGCTCCTGCCCAGCCGCAAGCTCCTTTGAGGCGCTTTTCGGGCCGCCGCGGCCGCCCCGGAGGGCCTGCCGGCGGGCCCGCGGCGGCGCGGCGCGGCAAACCCCTCGCCCCCGCGCCAATCTTTGCTTAGGTTCAGCGCCCGCCCCCGGACGTCCGTCCAAGCGCGCTTCGAGAGGGGGGCGGGTCCTTTCGAGGCGCCCCCGAACGAACCCGCTCGCCATGTCCATGTCCACGGTCACTTCGCCCGGCGGCCCCGCGCCCGCCGGCGCCGCGAGGGCGACGCCCGCGCCCCAGCCCCAGATCGACTTCCGCTCGTGGGTCGAGGCGACGAGCGAGCCGGCCGAGCTCGTCCTCGGGCTCGAGGGCTTCTCGTACGCCGACCTGCACGATCCCGAGCGCCTCGCCGACCTGACGCGCGCCTTCCACGAGTACGTGCGCGCCGAGGCCCCCGAGGCGTACGCCCAGCTCATGGCGCTCGCCGAGGCGGGCGGGCGGCTCGCGACGCCGCAGGCGACGAGCGACGCGCTGCTCGCCGCCGCGCCCCACCTCTCGGCCTTCGTGGCCAAGCTCTTTCGGGTCGAGCGCGAGGTCGAGTCGCTGCGCGGCTCGCTGCGCTCGCACGACCCGGTCTGGGCCTTCAAGCGCGACTTCGCGAAGAAGCGCGTGCTCAAGCCCGAGGCCGGCCGGGGCTGGGCCCCCGAGGCCGCGCGCGCCGTCGCCGAGGCCGCGCTCGAGGCCGCCGGCGCGCCCCGGCCCCTGCTCGGCACGGGCGGCGAGAACGAAGAGCTCGCCGTCGCGCGCGCCGCGCTCGCGCTGCTCGAGATCGACGACACCGCGCGCAAGGTCGAGAAGGCCGGCGGCGCCGCCTGGCGCCCCGACCTCGCCGCGCTCGCCGAGCGCGTCGCCGCGGCCCTCGCCGCCGACCCGGCCGCGGCCGAGGCCTCGCGTCCGGCGCTCGAGCAGGCCGCCGACCCCGCCGCCCCGCACCGCCGCCCCGGCGCCCTCGCCGCCTTCGCGCTCGGCGCCGTCGAGGCCTACCTCGCCCGCCGCCGCCAAGACCACGACGACGGCGCCCACCGCTGGTACTCGCTCTACGAGCCGCGCAAGCTCGACCACCAGCACCTCGTGCACCTGCGCCGCCCCGACGAGAAGCTGCCCGAGCTCTTCGTCGGCCCCGAGGGCGCCGACCGCGACCGCTACGGCTTCGCGCTGACCGACCGCCGCGGCTCGACGCGCTACGTGCAGGGCGAGGTCGACTACTGCCTCTACTGCCACGACCGCGACAAAGACTCGTGCTCGAAGGGCCTCCGAGACCCCAAGTCGGGCGCCGTCAAGGCGAACCCGCTCGGCGTGCCGCTGAACGGCTGCCCGCTCGACGAGAAGATCTCCGAGATGCACCTGATGCGCAAAGACGGCGACGCGCTCGCCGCCCTCGCGCTCGTCTGCCTCGACAACCCGCTCTGCCCGGGCACCGGCCACCGCATCTGCAACGACTGCATGAAGGCCTGCATCTTCCAGAAGCAGGAGCCGGTCAACATCCCCCAGACCGAGACGGCGACCCTCACCGACGTGCTCTCGCTGCCCTGGGGCGCCGAGATCTACGGCCTGCTCGCCCGGTGGAACCCCCTCAACGTCCGCCGGCCCCACCCCGCCCCGCTCTCGGGCAAGAGCGCGCTCGTCGTCGGCCTCGGCCCCGCCGGCTACACGCTCGCCCACCACCTGAGCCGCGCCGGCTTCGCCGTCGCCGGCGTCGACGGCCTGAAGCTCGAGCCCCTGCCGGCCGAGATCGTCGGCGACGCCGCGCGCCCGCCCCGGCCCGTGCGCGACTTCCAGCACTTCGTGCGCGAGCTCGACGAGCGCATCGTGCTCGGCTTCGGCGGCGTCAGCGAGTACGGCATCACCGCGCGCTGGGACAAGAACTTCCTGACGCTGCTCTACCTGACGCTCGCCCGCAACCGCCGCATCAAGCTCTACGGCGGCGTGCGCTTCGGCGGCACGCTCGACCTCGACGACGCCTGGCGCCTCGGCTTCGACCACGTCGCGCTCGCCGCCGGCGCGGGCCGGCCGACCATCATCGACATGAAGAACAACCTCGCCCGCGGCGTGCGCAAGGCGAGCGACTTTCTCATGGCGCTGCAGCTCACCGGCGCCTACAAGCACTCGAGCCTCGCCAACCTGCAGATTCGCCTGCCCGCCGTCGTCATCGGCGGCGGCCTGACGGCCATCGACACCGCGACCGAGCTGCTCGCCTACTACATCGTGCAGGCCGAGAAGACCGCCCGCCGCTACCGCGAGCTCGTCGACCGGCTCGGCCGCGAGCAGGTCGACGCCCAGTTCGCCCCCGACGAGCTCGAATTCTTGCGCGAGCAGTGCGCGCACGCCGACCAGATCGCCGACGAGCGCGCGCGCGCCGAGCGCGCCGGCGAGCGGCCCGCGCTGCAGCGGCTGCTCGACGCCTGGGGCGGCGTCTCGCTCGTCTACCGCAAGAGCGTGCTCGACTCGCCCGCCTACCGCCTCAACCACGAGGAGGTCGAAAAGAGCCTCGAAGAGGGCGTGCGCTACGTCGAGAACCTCTCGCCGCTCGAGGCCGTGCTCGACGCGGGCGGCGCCCTCGAGGCCGTCGTCTTCGAGCGGCAGCGGCAAGAGGGCGGCAAGTGGCGCGCCACCGGCGAGAAGGTCACCCTGCCCGCCAAGACGCTCTGCGTCGCCGCCGGCACCAGCCCCAACACCACCTTCGAGAAAGAGCGCCCCGACGTCTTCTCGCTCGACGAGCGGCGCCAGTACTTCCGCGCGCATACCGCCGAGCGCGCCCCCGACGGCTCGGTCACCACGCGCCCCTCGGCCGACCTCGCCCGGGCCTTCTTCACCAGCTACGCCAGCGGCGAGCACACGGTCTCGTTCTACGGCGACAACCACCCCTACTACGCCGGCAGCGTCGTCAAGGCGATGGCGAGCGCCAAGGTCGGCTTCGAGCACGTCGCCGCCCTCTACGAGACGCCCCCGCCCGCCGGCGACGACGAGCGACGGGCCCGCGCCGCGCGCGCCGAAGGGCTCTTCCGCCGCCTCGACGACGAGTGGCTCGCCACGGTGCACGACGTCGTGCGCCTGACCCCCACCATCGTCGAGATCGTCGTGCGCGCCCCCGCCGCCGCCCGCAAGTTCGAGCCCGGGCAGTTCTACCGCCTGCAGAACTACGAGTCGCGCTCGCCCGTCGTCGAGGGCACCCGCCTCGCGATGGAGGGCCTCGCCCTCACCGGCGCCTGGGTCGACAAAGACCAGGGCCTGCTCTCGACCATCGTGCTCGAGATGGGCACCAGCTCGCGGCTCTGCGCCCTGCTGAAGAAGGGCGAGCCCGTCGTCCTGATGGGCCCGACGGGCACGCCCACCGAGATCCCCGCCGGCCAGACCGTGCTGCTCTGCGGCGGCGGCCTCGGCAACGCCGTGCTCTTCTCGATCGCCAAGGCCCTCAAAGAGAAGGGCACCACGGTCATCTACTTCGCCGGCTACCGGCGCGGCGAAGACCTCTTCCGGCGCGAAGACATCGAGGCCTCGACCGACCAGGTCATCTGGTGCACCGACGCGGGCGACCCGATCGAGCCCTCGCGGCCGCTCGACCGGCACTTCCGCGGCAACATCGTGCAGGCCATGGTCGCCTACGCCAAGGGCGAGCTCGGCCCCCACGTCGCCAGCCTGCGCACCGTCAGCCGCGTCATCGCCATCGGCTCCGACAAGATGATGGCCGCCGTCAAAGAGGCCCGCCACGGCGTGCTCGCGCCCCACCTCGACCCGCGCCACCTCGGCATCGGCAGCATCAACTCGCCGATGCAGTGCATGATGAAAGAGATCTGCGCCCAGTGCCTGCAGAAGCACCGGGACCCCGAGACCGGGCGCGAGTACGTCGTCTTCTCCTGCACCAACCAAGACCAAGATCTCGACCGCGTCGACTTCCAGCACCTCGGCCAGCGCCTGCGCGTCAACAGCGCCCAAGAGAAGCTCTCGAACCTCTACCTGAGCGACTTGCTCGCCCGCCACCCCGAGCTGCCGCGCATCTAGAGCGGGCGCGCCGCCGGCGCGCCGACCGGGGTAACGCCGCGGGGCGCCTGCGTTCGGTAAAACCGAACCGGGCGCCCCGCGATCGCTTCGCCCGGGGCGAACCGCCGGCGAAGACCACCGGCGCCCCCAGACTCGCTCAAACCTGCTGAAAATAAGCCCCGCGCTGCGTTTTACCTGACGTTGACATCACCTACCTGGCGAGCTAGTACGGCGCCGCATGTTCCCGCCGGGGCACCTGAATGTAACGCCGCCGCCCCCGGGCGACCCGGCGCCCGGCGAGAAGTACCGCCTCTGCGCCCGGCTCGGCGGCGGCGGGCAGGCCGACGTCTTTCTCGCGCTCGCCTCGAGCGCGCCGGGCATCAACAAGCTCGTCGTCATCAAGCGGCTGCGGCCCGAGATGCTCGCGCAGCCCGAGCTCGTGGCGATGTTCCTCGACGAGGCGCGGCTGGCGGCGCGGCTCAACCACCCGAACGTGGTGCAGACCTACGAGGTCGGCGGCGCCGACACCCGCTTCATCGCGATGGAGTACCTCGAGGGCCAGCCGCTCAGCCGCATCCGCCAGTCGCCCGCGGCCGCGTCGCTCGGCGACCGGGCGTGGGTGAGGGTGGTCGCCGACGCGCTTTCGGGGCTGCACTACGCGCACGAGCTCTGCGACTTCGACGGCACCCCCCTCGGCGTCGTGCACCGCGACGTCAGCCCCCACAACCTCTTCGTCACCTACGACGGGCAGGTCAAGCTCGTCGACTTCGGCGTGGCGAAGGCGTCGCTCAACAGCGTGCGCACCCAGGCGGGCGCCATCAAGGGCAAGGCGAGCTACATGGCGCCCGAGCAGGTGCTCGGCCGCGCCGACCGCCGCGCCGACGTCTTCGCCATGGGCGTCGTCTTGTGGGAGGCGCTCGCGGGCCGCAAGCTCTTCACCGGCGAGATGATCCGCGTCTTGCACAAGGTGCTCTACGAGCCGGTGCCCCACCTGTCGAGCGTGCGGCCGGGGGTCGATCCGAGGCTCGACGCCATCGTCGCCCGCGCGGTCGAGAAAGACCCCGCCGCGCGCTACCAGACGGCGCACGAGATGCGCGACGCGCTCGAGGCCTACCTCGCCGAGACCGGCTCGCCGCCGCGCCCCGAAGACGTCGGGCGCTGGCTGCAGTCGGCCTTCGCGGGCGAGCGCGAGCAGACGCGCCGCCACGTGCAGGCCGCCATCGAGGGCGCCTCGCACCCGCCCGCCTCGGCCCCCTCGTCGCTGCTGCCGGCGAGCATCACCTACCCCCCGCCCTCCCACGAGGGGCGCGCCTCGACGAGCGGCTCGCAGCTCGGGGTGCACGTCCACCGCTCGACGCTCGGGCTGCGCCGCCCCGGCCCCCGCCCCCCGCGCACGCTGCCCGCCGCCTTCACGCTCGGCCTCGCCGCCGTCGGCGTGGCGCTCGCCCTCGCGCGGCGGCCCCCCCCGCCGGCCCCGGCCGCCCCGCCGGCCCCGGCCGCCCCGCCGCCCCCCTCGACCCCCGTGGGCGCGCTCACCACGCCCGCGCCGCCCGCCGCCTCGCTCGAGGTGCACAGCGCGCCGCCCGGCGCCGCCGTCTCCTGGGGCGGCAAGCCGCTCGGCACGACGCCGCTCAAGCTCGAGCTGCCCCCCGGCTCGTACTCGCTCCGCTTCTCGAAAGAGGGTTACGGCGACGAGACCCTCGTCATCGATCTGCCCGCCCCTGGCGCCTTCATCTCGCGCAGTGCCTCGCTGCGCCCCACCGCCGCCGCCCCAACCTCCGCCGCCCCGGGCCGCCCCCCCCGCACGACGCCGCGCCCAGGCCGTACCCCCTAGGCTCTGTCGGACGAAGGCGGACCGAGCTCGGTGGCCGAGACGCACGCCGTCGGGCCGGGCGGGGGGCGAAGG
>DASTPP010000188.1:0-10308 GCA_035762175.1 Polyangiaceae bacterium
CGGGCAGTCCGACGATGGGTGCTTCTGCGACGACCTGTGCGTGCAGTTCGGCGACTGCTGCCCCGACAAGTTCGAGGTCTGCGGTGGCACCGGCGGCGGCGCGGGCACCGGCGGCGCGGCCGGCACCGGCGGCGCGGCCGGCAGCGGCGGCGGCGGCGGCGTGTGCACGGCCATCAGCGTCAACGCCGACCTGACGCCCGTCACGACCGCCTTCGGCGACATCTTCGGCTATGAGAGCAAGGCCGTCTCGCCCGACGTCGCCGGGGTCGGCGCCGACCTCTTCCGCCTCGAGCTGTACGGCACCAACCTCGGCCTGCCCCCGCTCGAGCCCGGCGTCTTCGACCTCGGCAGCCCGCCGAACGACAACTACGCCACGTGCGTGCACTGCTTCCGCCTGTTCGGCCTCGACGCGGCCGGCAACCTGGTCAAGCAGTTCTTCCAGGAGAGCGGCACGCTCAACCTGACCGAGGTCAGCGACCCGCTGACGGCCGACGCGGCCGCGGCGGTGACGAACCTGAAGCTGATCGAGGTCACGATCGGTCCCGACTTCACCTCGACGCCGGTGCCGGGCGGCGAGTGCCTGACGCTCGACGCCTACGCCTTCGAGTCGGGCGGCGGCGGCTCGGGCGGCGGCGGCGGCGCGGGCGGCGCGGCTGGCTCGGGTGGCACCGGCGGCACGGGCGGCGCGGCCGGCTCGGGTGGCACCGGCGGTACCGGTGGCACGGGCGGCTCGGGCGGCTCGGGCGGCACCGGCGGTGACGGCACGGGCGGCACCGGCGGCTCCGGCGGCTCGGGCGGCACCGGCGGCACCGGCGGCACCGGCGGCACCGGCGGCACCGGCGGCTCGGGTGGCACCGGCGGTGATGGCACCGGCGGTACCGGTGGCACGGGCGGCTCGGGCGGCACCGGCGGTGATGGCACGGGTGGCACCGGCGGCTCGGGCGGCACCGGCGGTGATGGCACGGGTGGCACGGGTGGTACCGGCAGCTCGGGCGGCACCGGCGGTGACGGCACGGGCGGCACGGGCGGCACGGGCGGCTCGGGCGGCTCGGGCGGCACCGGCGGTGACGCAGGCACCGGCGGCGCGGCCGGCACCGGCGGCGCGGCCGGCACCGGCGGCGAGGCAGGCACGGCCGGCGGCGGCACGGGTGGCTCCGAAACGGGCGGCTCGGGCACCGGCGGCAGCGGCACCAGCGGCTCGGGTACGGGCGGCTCCGGCACGGCCGGCGGCGGCACGGGCGGCAGCGGCACGGGCGGCTCGGGCACCGGGGGCAGCAACCCGGGCACGGGCGGCAAGGCGGGCAGCTACCCGTTCCCCGGCGGCGACGACGACGACGGCTGCGGCTGCTCGACCGTCGGCACGCCGGAGCCCCTCAGCAAGGCCTGGCTGCCGGGCCTCGCCGCGGCCCTGGCGTTCGTGCGCCGGCGCCGCCGCTCCTCGAAGTGAGCGTCGCCAAGGGGGGGGCTTCGCTCCGGCGTTAGAGAAGGGTTCGCAACCCACCGAAAGGCCCAGGTCGCTCGCGCGGCCCGGGCCTTTTTCATTCGCGTTCGCCCGCGGGCGGGCGCGCCCCCTCCCCGCACGCCCGCCCGAAGGCGCGCGCCCCGTTCAGCGGCACGCCCGCCCGAAGGCGAGCGACCCGTTCAGCCGCACGCCCACCCGAAGGCGAGCACGTCGGGGTGCTCGGGGCATCGGGTGATGTGCCCGCAACCGACGTCGCCGAACATGTGCGGCACGTTGTCTTCGGAGTCGACCTGGAGCAAGAGCTGCATCGTGCGCTTGCACTTCGGGCAGCTCGGGTACTCGACGCCCTGCACCCAGGCGGGCCAGCCGCCGAGCTTGTCGCCGGCCTCGGCCGCCGCGATCGCCTCGGCGACGCCGAGATCGATGTCGGCGTCGACGAGCGCGAGGCCGAGCTCGTCGCAGCGCGCGCTGACGAGGTTCTTGCCGAAGTCGTAGTCGTAGCGCAAGCCGAGCGCCTCGTGCTCGCTCGGCTGGGGGTAGTCGGTAAACTCGCGCCAGCCCTCGACCGCCCGGGCGGCGAAGGGCTCGAGGCCCTTCGGCTGGCGCACGATCTGGCCGGGCTCGGCCAGCACGCGCACGAGGTGCGTGCCCGAGAAGGGGGCCCAGGTCTCGCAGTCGCCGTCGTCGCGCGAGCAGTAAAAGAGCTGCAGCAGGCCGCCGCCGCGGCGGGCGAAGGGGGGCGGGCAGGCGGCGAGATCGAGCTGCAAGAAGAACTGGAGCGGGCGCCGGCAGCCCTTGCAGGCCGGCCACGCCTCGCCCGCGGCCAGTCGGGGCGAGCCCCCGAAGTGCGAGGCGCCGGGCCGGTCGTCGCCGCGGGCGACCGGCCTCCACGCCGGGCGAGCATGCTTCTCTCGCCAAGGACGGAATCGGCGGCGGATCTCGTCGGCGTCCATCGTCGGTTGGGCTCCTCGGTCGAGGGTAGCGCCGCCCGACCGCGCCCGTGAAGTCGCTTCTCGGCCCCCGAAGCGGCGGCGCGGCTCGCGCTCGGCACGCTCTGGTTCTCGGGCCTCGAGCGGGTCTCGCGAGCGCGGCGATGGCGTCGGCCGGGGGCGCCCCGCCAAGGTGGGTCGCGCCGCTCGAGCCGCTCGCCGCCGCGGCCCCGCCCCGGGCGTCGATGTCCGCCGCCCCGCTGCGCGAGCGGCGCTGCGAGCCCGCCGCGCTCGGCCGGGGCGCGACGGGAGCGGGGGCGCCGGGCGGGCCGCGCGCGCCGGCCCGCGGGCCCCGGGCACGCGCTCGGCCGGACGGGCCGTCGCTACCCGTCGACGTCGACGTCGACGGAACCGCGCGCGCCCGGCGGCAGCGGCGGCGGCCGCAGCTTTGCCAGGTTGGTGCGCAGCTCTTCGACCTCGACGTTGAGGGTCAGATCTCGGTAGTCGGCCTCGGGCACCGCGAGCACCTTCGCCAGCTCGACGAGGTAGTCGTCTTCGTCGAGATCGACCTCGCCGTCGGCGTCGTGAACCTTGGCCACGAGCTCGAGCAGCTTTCGCTTCTGCATCGGCGGGTCGAGCGCGAAGGCGCGCGCGGCCGCGTGCAGGTCGAAGCCCTGGCCCGAGAACTTCTCGACGCGCGCCTCGACCTCGGGCGGCAGCGCGCCCCCGCCCAGGAGCTCTCGCAGCAAGCCCCGCACCGCGTCCCGCTCGGCGCCGTCGAGGCGCGCGTCGGCGTAGGCGGCGCCGAGCAAGAGGTCGGTTATCACCAGGATTCGATCGCGCAGCTTGCTCATCGGAGGCCCTCGCTCGCGGGCAGTGTACCCGAATCCGGGCGGAGCCGGGGCGCCCCCGGCGCTCTGCCCGGCGTGAGGCGGACGTTCGAGAGGCGCACCACCGACCTCGGCGACCGGGCCCAGCGCGTGACGCGGCCCGCCCGGCGCGGGCCGTCGACGAAGGTCGCGAGCGGCTCGCCGTTGACCGTGACGGCACTCGGACCGCCAGCCCGCCTTCGCGCGCAGGCGGCAGCAGGCGTCGACCTTCCCCGAGCCGCTCGAGACGGCGCGCGCACCGACCCCCGCACGGACAAGTCGAGGGCGACCGCCGCCCAGACGGCGGCGACGTTGAGGTGCCCCCCCTTCGCCTCGCGCAAGCGCCGGTCGAGCCAGAACGCCCGGCGCAGCGCCAGGCCCGCCCGCCGGCCGGCGTCGGCGAGCACCTTGAGCGCCGCCGCGATGCGCTCGTCGCGCGCGTGCACCGGCCGCCGGTGACGTTTCCTCGACCTGACCCCCTCGAGCCCGCGCCCGGGGGTCCGTGACCGAGGGCCGGCGCGCTGGTACCTTTCGCCCCATGAAGCCGCACCCCGCGTCCGGGCCCCCGCAGCCGGCCCCGGGCCCCTTCCGCGCCGGGCAGCGGCGCGACGGCGATCGCCACGCGCTGCGCCGCGGCCGCCCCGTCTCCGGCCCGCCCGCGAGCCCCGAGATCGCGCGCTGCAAGGCCCTCGGCGGCCTCTGCCTGACGACCGACCCGCTCGCGCGCGACGGCGGGGTCGACGTCGGCTACGCCCTCGACGAGGCGAACCTCGTGGCCCCGCACGTCTCGGTGGGCGAGCTCGGCGGCGGCGCGGGCGCGTGGGCGACGAGGGCCCCCGGCCTCGCCGTCGAGTACGTCGGGCCCGGCCGCGACGAGGCCGACCTGCAGCGCACGATCGCGCAGCTGCTCGGCGCCGGCACGGCCTGGGTCTGGGCGGTGCGGCTCACGGGCCCCCGGCGGGTCGAGGTCTACGAGCAGGGCCGCCCCCGCCGCATCAAGCGCCCCGGCGCCCGGCTCGCGGCGCCGGGCGTGCTCAAGAACCCGCCGCCGGTCGAGGCGCTCTACGAGCGCGCCGCCGCCTTCGAGCACGCCGCCCGCAACCTGCTCGAGCGACAGGGCCACGCCGGCGTCGACGCCCTGCGCGCCGAGGGCGAGGCCCGCGGCGAGGCGCGGGGCCGGGCGCGGGCGGTGCTGGCGACGCTCGAGGCGCGCGGGGTCGCCACCACGGGGAGCGAGCGCGCGCGCATCCTTGACTGCGGCGACCTCGAGCAGCTCGAGTGCTGGACGCGCCAGGCGCTGACGGCCAGGTCCGCCGGCCAGCTCTTCGTCCCCCAGAGGCGCGCGCCGAAGGCCCGCCGCTAGGCTCTGTCCGACGAAGGCGGGCCGAGCCCGGGCCCCCGCCGAGCCAAAACGAGCCGGGCCGGTCGCCCGACGCGCGTGCCGTCGCGCCCGGGGCCGGCCCTCGTGTAGACTCGGCGCCCCCGAAGGAGGGGCCCATGCTTCGATTGCGTTCACGGGGTCAGGCGCGGCGGTGGTCTTCCCGGGCGTTCGCCGTCGCGGCCGCCCTCGCGCTCGCGCCGGGCGAGGGGCGCGCGCACTTCTACCTGCAAGAGCCCGCCTCGTGGAAGACGCAAACCACCGTGGGCTCGCCCCAGAAGCTGGGGCCCTGCGGCAACGAAGCGGGCGGCACGCCGACGGGCGTCGTCACCGCCTTTCGCACCGGCGACAAGGTGAAGGTGACGATCAAAGAGACCATCTTCCACCCCGGGCATTATCGCATCGCGCTCGGGCTCAAGGGCCAGGGCGACCTGCCCCCCCCGCCGCCGGTGACGCCCGACCAGACCTCGGCCTGCGGCAGCACCGTGATCCAAGACCCCCCCGCCTTCCCGGTGCTCGCCGACGGCGTCTTTCGACACACCGCGCCCTTCGGCTCGCCGCAATCGATCGAGATCACGCTGCCCGAAGACGTCACGTGCGACGCGTGCACGCTGCAGATCATCGAGTTCATGTCGGACCACTCGGCGCCTTGCTTTTATTACCACTGCGCCGACATCTCGATCAGCGACGAGACCGCCGGCGCCGCGGGCGCGGGCGGCCAATCGGGCGGCGGCACCGGCGGCGCCGGCGGCACCAGCACCGGTGGCGCGGGCGGCGGCACCGATGCCGGCGCCGGCGGCGAGGGCGGCGGCACCGACGCCGGCGCGGGCGGCGAAGCAGGCGCGAGCGGCGGCGCGGGCGGCGCGAGCGCGAGCGGCGCGGGCGGCGCGAGCGCGAGCGGAGCGGGCGGCGGCGCGAGCGCGAGCGGCGCGGGCGGCACCTCGGGCGGCGGGTCGAACGCGGCCGGCACGGGCGGCGCCACGGGCGGAGGCGACGAGGGCGGCGCGCGGGGCGTCGAGAGCATCGACGCTTCTTCGTCTGACGGCTGCGCCGCCGCGACGCCGAGGGCCGCGCCCCCGGGGCTCGCGGCGCTGACGGGCCTGCTGGCGGCGGCCGGCCTCACGCGCCGCCGGCGCCGCCGCTGAGCCAGGGCCGCGGCCCGGCCGTTCGCGGCCGCCGCGCCGCGGGCCCTTGCGAACGTTCGGGCCGGTGTGCGAAGAAGCGTGGAGGCCGCCGGCGCGCGGCGCTCTACTGCGGCAACGCCGCGTCGGCCGGCACGCGGGGGGGGAGAAAAAGGCATCGCCATGAAGGCAAAGACCATCGGCTACTGGGCGACGACGGCGCTCGTCGCGCTCGCGGTCGGCGTGGGCGGCGTGTTCGACTTGCTGCGCTCGCCCGACGTCGTCGAGGCCATGAAGCACCTCGGCTACCCCGCGTACGTCGCCCCGCTGCTCGGCGTCTGGAAGGTCCTCGGCACCGCGGCCATTCTCGCGCCCGGCCTGCCCCTCGTGAAAGAGTGGGCGTACGCCGGCATCGTCTTCGACCTGACCGGCGCCGCGGTCTCGCACGCGTCGTCGGGCGACCCCGCGAGCAACGTGATCACGCCGCTCGTGCTGACCGCGCTCGCCGTCGCCTCGTGGGCGCTGCGCCCCGAGAGCCGCAAGCTGCCCGGCGTGCGGGGCCTGCCCGCGGGCGGCGCCGCGGGGGCGAAGCAAGAGGGCCAGGCGCCGCTGCCCAGTTTAAAGCGTGCGCCCGGCCGGGGCGGGCGAGAGGCGGGGCCGCGCCAGCGAGCGGCCTCCGTCCGGGGGCGGCAATTCCGATGGCAGTGAAAGTCGGCCTCGGTTTTGAGAGGCCTCGGCCGGGTGCGGGGGGCGCGAGCGCCGGGGCCTCGTGACGTTTGGGGGGCGCTTTTTTCTGGCCCGGGCGGCGCGCCGCCGCCGCCGTTGACCGGCCCTCGGGGCGGCTCGTAAAGTGGGCCCCGGGGTGCAATGCGGAAGTGTCCCCTGTGTAACCTGCGGTACCCGAACGTCAGCACCCTGTGCTTCGTCGACGGGTCCCCGCTCATTCCGCTCGAGGACCCGCGGGTAAAAAGCACGCTCGCGGGCCGCTACGTCATCGAGGACGTGGTCGGCGAGGGGGGCATGGCCACGGTCTACCGGGCGCGCCACAAGCTGACCGACCGGCCCTGCGCCGTGAAGGTGATGAACCCGATGATGGCGCGCGACCAGGTCGTGCGCGAGCGCTTCCGGCGCGAGGCGAAGGCGGCGCAAATTCTCGCGCACCCGAACATCATCGAGATCTTCGACCAGGGCGACACCGAAGACGACACCTCGTACCTGGCGATGGAGCTCCTCGAGGGCGAAGACCTCGGCTACCTCATCAGCCGCGGCGCCCTGCCGGTCGAGCGGGCGCTGCCCATCATGGTGCAGATGGCCCGCGCGCTCGCCCGCGCGCACGACTTCGGCGTCTTGCACCGCGATCTGAAGCCCGAGAACATCTTCATCTGCGTCGGGCCGCAGGGCGAAGACCTGGTCAAGCTGCTCGACTTCGGCATCGCCCGCTCGCTGCAAGACTCGCGGCTGACGGGCACGGGCGAGGTGTTCGGCACGCCCCAGTACATGGCGCCCGAGCGCATCACGAGCATCGACACGGGGCCCTCGGCCGACCTGTACGCGCTCGGCATCCTCTACTTCGAGATGATGACGGGGCGGCTGCCCTTCGACGCGCCCGACATCCCCTCGTTCTTGTTCAAGCACCTGCAAGAGCAGCCGCCCAAGCTGCGCACGCTCGTGCCCGAGGCGCCCGAGGCGCTCGAAGAGCTGGTCGACCGCATGCTCGCGAAAGACCCCGCCTCGCGCCCGGTCGACGCGCACCGCGTGCGGCTCGACCTCGAAGAGATCGGCCGCGCGCTCGGCATCGCCCTGCCCTTCGAGCCGGCGCCGGCGACGCAGCACCTGCCCTCGATGCTGCCGCCGGTGCCGGTCGACCGCTGGCAGCGCCGGGCCGAGGTGTTCAAGCAGATGCTGCACCGGGCCTTCGGCGCCGCGCCGCCCGCGCCGCTCGCGCGCGCGCTCGACGAGCTCCGGCGGCACCTCCGCGAGCTGACGGCGCTGCGGGCCGAGGAGGCGACCGAGCGCCGCAAGCTGCAGACCATCGAGGCGAAGGAGCGCGAGGGGCGCCTGCGCTTCGGCGCCGCGATGGACAGCCTGGGCCACGACGCCTCGACCGCGCGCGCCGAAGCCCGCGTGGCGCGCTCGGCCCTCGCGCCGCTGCGCGACGAGGCGCTCCGCTGCGCCGAGGCCGCGCGCGGCGCCCACCGCGACATCCTCTTCTGGGAGGGGCGCAGCGGCTTCCAAGAGCCCTACCCGCAGCTCGCCGCCGCCTACCACGCCGCCGGCGAGGCCGTCGAGCGCTGGGCCGAGGCCTGCGAGCGCGAGCGCGCCGCGCGCGGCGCGCTGCAAGAGCGCGAGCAGGCCGTCTCCGACCTCGAGTTCCAAGTGCACGAGCTGCGCCAGGCGCTCGAGAAGTTCGAGGCGAGCGTCGGCGCCGAGCGCAGCGCGCAAGAGGCGCTGGGCCTCGAGCTCGCCCGCCGCATCGAGGCGCACGAGAGCGAGCTCACCGCGATCGCCGGGCGCATCGCCGAGCCCCTGCGCGGCCGCCCCGGCCTCGAGGGCCTCTTCCAAGAGCTCGAAACGGCGGCGTAGCCCCGCGCCGAAGCCCCGGCGACGCGTCGGGGCCGGCGCACCGGCCGTGCGTCGCCGTCGTTCAGGCTCGACCGGGGGTTGTGCTCGGCACTCTTAGCGGCTGCCCCAGAGCAGCACGGCGATGGCGCCGACGCCCATGCCGATGATGAGCAAGAGGACCATCAGCGCCCAGCGCACGGCGGAGGCGCGCGAGCGGCCCTGGGGCGGCAGCGCGTCGGCCGGGGGCACCGGGTTGAGGATGGGCTCGACGCCCCTCGACGGCTCGAGGTTGGCGTAGGGCGGGGGCATGGGGGGCATGGGCCGGCCCGGGCCGCCCAGGGGGGGCGGGGCGGCGGGCAGGGCGGGGCCGCCGAGGGCAGGCGGCATCCCGTGCGAGTGGTTGACGGGCCCCGTGGGCAGGCTGGCGGCGGGGCTGGGGCCCGGGCCGGTGTGCACGATGTTGCCGCCGACCATCAGGGGGGCGGTGGGGCTGTGCCGCGCGGGGGGCACGTTGACGGCGGGCGCGCCGGCGGCGGGCAGGACGAAGGTGGGGCCGGGGCCGGGGCCGGGGGTGGCCGGGACGGCCTGCGTCGAGGGCGGCAGGTCGACCGTCTCGGACATCGGCTGCGGCGGCGGCACGGTCGAGGGCGAGTTGTTCGGCGGCGGCGGCGGGTCGTCGTCGGCGAGCACGTCGTTGCGCGACGACTCGGCGATGTCGTCGGTCGCCTCCGAGCGGACCATGGCGGCGAGGTCGGCGACCCAGTTCTTGCGCAGCGCCCGCGCGTTGTTGGGCGCCGAGTTGCGGGCCTCGGCCTTGCGCTGCTTGCGGCGCTGCGCGAAGGCGCCGCCCATGCCAGCCGCGACCTCGGGCGGCATGTTCTCGATCTCCATCACCTCGGTCTCGTCGTTCTCCTCGTCGTCGCCGTCGTCGCCGCCGGCCGCGTGCACGCGCGGCAGCATCGAGTCGAGCCGCGGCACGCCGCCGCCGTTGCCGCCCTCTTCTTCGGCGGTCTTGTCCTGCTCCATCCGCTCGAACTCGACCATGACCTCCTCGAGCCGCTCGGCGAGCTGCTCGGCGGAGGCGAGGCGGCGGTTGCGGTCCTTGGCGAGGCAGAGGTCGATGGTCTCGCTGAGCAGCGGCGGCAGCCCGGGTATCACCGAGCCGAGCGCCTTGTGCCGGTGCGTCAGGATCGCCGAGAGCACGGCGTTGTAGTTGTTCTCGTTGAAGGGCGCGACGCCGGCGATGGCCTGATAGAGGATGACGCCCATGCCCCAGATGTCGCTGCGGGCGTCGATGTCGCGCTGGCCCCGGGCCTGCTCGGGGCTCATGTAGAGGGGCGTGCCGACGAGCATGCCCACGTGCGTCAGGCTCGGGGCGCGGGGCCCGACGCCGATGGTCTTGGAGATGCCGAAGTCGAGGATCTTCGCCGTCACCTCGCCGTCCTGCGAGACGCGGTTCAGAAAGATGTTGGCCGGCTTGATGTCGCGGTGCACGACGCCGGCCTTGTGGGCGAGGGCGAGCGCGCCCGAGACGCCGACCATCAGCGAGACGGCCGGGCGCGGGTCGAGGCGGCCGACGCGCTTGAGCACGACGTCGAGGCCCTCGCCCCGCAGGAGCTCCATCACCATGTAGGGGACGGAGCCGGCCTCCTCGGCCATGCCGAGGTCGTAGATGTGCACGAGCGAGGGGTGCTCGAGCCGGCCGCAGACGCGCGCCTCGCGAAAGAACCGCTGCACGAGCGTCGGGTCGCGCGCGAACTGCGGCAGCATGAACTTGATGGCGAAGGCCCGGTCCGTCCGCTCGTTACGGGCAGCCCACACCATGCCCATGGCGCCGTGGCCGAGCAGTTTCTCGAGGCGGTACTTGCCGCCGATAAGCGCGCCCGGTTGAAGCAATACGTGTCTCCCGACGTTTGCCCTTGCCCGAGGCAGCGTACTAGGCCCGCCCCCATCGGGGAAGACCTCCCGTACGTTGCGTGAACGAACG
>DASTPP010000189.1:0-41072 GCA_035762175.1 Polyangiaceae bacterium
GGCGCCCCGCCGTCCGGCGCCGCCGGCGCGCCTGGCGTTTTACGACCTGCTGACCGGCGAAGAGATCGCCGCCTTCGAGCCCGGCCTCTCGGTCGGCTTCGAGGCCGTGCTCACGCCCGAGCGGCCCTACGGGCCGGTGGCCTGCGGCGACGAGCCCGTGACGGAGGTCGGCGCCAGGCTCGCGTTGCTCGACGGCGACACGCCGGTCGCCGACTACTGGTACCGCAACGAGGTCATCCCCTGGGACGTGAACGCGCGGGCCGCCCGGTACGCGCACTTCGACGCGTGGGTCGACCCGGGCGCCGACCGGGTCGAGCGGCGCGAGGCGTGGGAGTTTCGCGCCAACCTCTTTTCTGCCGCCGCCGAGGCGAAGGCCTACGCGCTGCGCGCGACCATCGTCGTCCGGTGCGGCGCGCGCGAGCCCGTGACGCTCGCCGAGGGGGCGCTACCGTGGGACCTGCGCGGCGCGAGGCTCGGCGCGTTCAAGGCGCGGCTGCTCCGGCGGGAGACGATGACGGCCGCGTACAACCGGCTCCGGCCCGGGCGGCCGGCCGGCGCGAAGCTCGAGCGCGAGCTGGCCGATCTGCTCCGGCGGCGGGGGTACGACGCGCGCCGCGTCGCCCTGCTCGGCGGCTGGAGCGTGCGGCGCGACGCGAGCGGCGCGCCCCACCACCGCACGCTCCGGGCGCAGGTCGCCTACCGCGATCGACGCCGCGGCGGCTTCTGGGTGTCCGAAGTCTGGTTCGAGCAAGCCCGCGCCGGCGGGCGTTGGGCGGCGCCGCAGTACCGGGGCCGGACGGGGGCCGCCGACTTTCCGATCTTGCGCAAGAACCTCCACCGCTGAGGGGCGCGCGACGCGCAGCGCGCCGTGGTGCCTCGACGAGACAAACCTCGCGAACCGAACGGCCCACCGGGGGCCGCGTGCCCCGCGTTGGGCCATCGGGGCGACGACGGGTTCAGGAGCGGGCAGGTTTCTGCTAAAAGAAAGCTTTGCGAGGCAGCTTTGCCTCCGGCACGCCTGTTGCTTGGTAGTTCGTCCGGGGCCTCGGCTCGGGCCTGCCCCGCCGGGGGCCGGCACGTCGGCCACAGGCGCCGCCGGGGGCGTCCCTTCCCGTCTTAGATGCCCGCGTTCGTCGCGGGCGGAGGCTTTTCATGCACGACACCGCGAGGCAGAACCGCCCCCCGGGCGCGGGCCCCCCTCGGGCCGAGTTGGTCGGCGCTTCCCTCGGCAAGTTTCGCCTGCTCGAGTGCATCGGGCGCGGGGGCATGGGCGAGGTGTACCTGGCGCTCGCCGACGGCCCGGCGGGCTGCTGCAAGCTCGTGGTCGTGAAGCTGTTGCGCGAAGACTGCGCGTGCCACCCGTCGGTGCGCGCCATGTTCCTCGACGAGGGGCGGCTCGCGTCGCGGCTCAGCCACCCGAACGTGGTGCAGACCAACGAGGTCGGCGTCGAGGCGGGCCGGCACTACCTGGTGATGGAGTACCTCGAGGGCCAGTCGCTCGACCAGCTCATCAAGGGCGCGCGCGAGGCGGGCGTTTCGGTGCCGCCGGGGCTCTGGGTGCGCGTCGCGCTCGACGCGCTTTCGGGGCTCGACTACGCGCACGAGCTCTGCGACTACGACGGCACGCCGCTCAACGTGGTGCACCGCGACCTGAGCCCGCACAACGTCTTTTTGACCTACGAGGGCACGGTCAAGCTGCTCGACTTCGGCATCGCCAAGGCGGCGACGCAGCACGCGCGCACCGAGGTCGGCGCGGTCAAGGGCAAGCCCTCGTACATGGCGCCCGAGCAGATGATGGGCCTGCCGATCGACCGGCGGGCCGACCTCTTCGTCTTCGGCATCGTGCTGTGGGAGATGCTGACCGGCACGCGCCTCTTCGCCGGCACGTTCAGCGAGTGCCTGCGGCGCCTCACCGTCGGGCCGCTGCCGCGCGCCTCGTCGATCGTGCCGGCCCTCGACCCGGGGTTCGACGCGGTGGTCGCGCGGGCGCTCGAGCGCGACCCCGGCGCGCGCTTCCAGACCGCGCGCGAGATGCGCGAGGCGATCGCGGGGGCGGCCGCGGCCGCGGGCCTCGCGCCGTCGCACGAGGCCCTCGGCGAGCTGATGCGCTCGCTCTTCCGCGAGCGCCACGAGCAGCGGCGGCTCGCCGTCCGGCGCCAGGTCGGCGAGCAGCGGCGCGGCGCCAGCTCGAGGCCCGGGCCAGGAGAGGCGACGGCGAGGCCTGCCGAAGGCCCCGCGCTCGGGGCCGCGGGCGTCCCGGGCGCCGCGCCCGCGCCGCCCGACGGGCGCGCGGGCGGCGGCGCGGCGCGGGCCCCGGCGGCGCCTCCGGCCCCGCAGCGGGCGGGCGCGGCGGGGGGCCTGCGGGCGGCGGCCGTGGCGTTCGGCGCGGTCACGGTCGGGCTCGCGGGCGTGCTGCTCTGGGCCTCCGCGTCCGGCGCGACGCGCGTGGCGCCGCCGGGCCCAGCCCCGGTCGCCGCGCTCGCGGCGCCGCACGCTCCCGTCGCCCCCCCCTCGGCGGCGCCCGCGGCCCCGCCCCTCGCCACGAGCGCCGCCGCCGCCCCGCGCCCCGCGCCCCGCGCCGCGGCGGCGCATGCGCCCACGCAAGCCCCGATCAAGGTGCGCGCCCCGCGGACGAAGGCCCGCGGGCACGAGCCGCCCGCCGTCGCGGCGGCCCCGGCGCCCCCCCCGGCGCCCGGCCCGGCGACGCGCGCGGCGAGCGACGCGGCCCGCCGCCAGGGGCGGGCCTTTCGAACCGAGTTCGAATGATGCGCCCCCCGCCGGGCGGGCCGGCGCCCGCCGGCGCGCGCCCCCGCGGGGTCGGCGGCCGCAGGCGAGTCAGAGCGGGACGAGCTTCGCTTCGAAGAAGACCCGCACCCGGCCGGCCTCGGCCCGGGGGCCGGCGAGGGTGAACGGGATCTGGCGGGTCTCGTTGACCGCGCGCACGGTCAGAATGCCGTGCACGGGCAGCGAGCCGGCGGCGGGGTCGGCGTGGCTGACCTCGAGCACGTACTCGCCCTGGGGCAGGCCCGCGAAGGCGACGGCCTCGGCGTGGCGGCCGCGCACGTCGCGCGAGGTGACGCGGGCCTTGCCGACGCCGCCGAGCCACGAGTAGCGCACGCCCTTGCGGTCGATGAGCGCGAGATCGAGGTCGGCGTCGGCGCCCCAGCTCGCCTCGATCTGCACGTCGCCGCGCAGGGCCTGGGGCGAGGGGTCGGGGGCCTTGGCCATCGCGGCGTCGAGCTGCTTGCGCTTGTCGGCGGGCAGCTCGGCCGAGAGCCCGTCGGCGAGCTGCGGCCAGCCCACGCCGCGGGCGCAGCGCTGGGCGCCGGCCTGGGCGTCGACGTCGGAGGGCCGGCTCTCGGCGAGCGCGACGCGGTGGGCGCAGGCCCGCAGGGGCTCGCCCGCGCGGTCGAAGAGGTCGGCGAGCCGGTTCTGCGCCGCCGCGTCGCCCGGGCGCAGGTCGACGACGCCGGCCAAGATGCGCAGGGCGGCCTCGCGGTCGCCGCGGCGCGCGGCCACGTCGGCGCGGGCGACGAGGGCCTCGGGGTCGAGCGCGTCGCGCCCGGCCCAGCGCTCGGCGAGGTCGGCCGCGCGCTCGAAGGGCCCGTGCTGGGCGACGAGCCCGAAGAGCTCTTGGGTCGCCTTGCGGCTGTCGGGGTTGACCGCGAGGGCCGACTCGGCCGCGCTCACCTTCGCGGCCTCGCGGGCGTGGAAGGCGGCCAGATCGAGGGCGACCGAGCCGCGGCGCTCGAAGACGCGGCGCATGGGGACGAAGCCGCGGCGCTGGCGCCTGTCGTCGTCCCAGGGCGATTCGCGGTCGACGATGGCGGGCTTGGCGGGCCTGGCCCGGGGCGCAGACTTGGTCGCCGGGGCGGCGTCCGCGGGCGGGGGGGGCGGCGCCACGGTGGCGGCGGGGCGCGGCGGGCCGCGCGGCGGCTCGTTCGCGGGCGGCGAGGCCCAGGGGTTGGACGCGTCGAAGGGCGCGTCGCGCTTCGCCTCTTTTCTCGACTCTTCTCGCTTGTCTTTCTCGGCGGAGCCGCCACCACCGCGGATGCCGCCGACCACGCCGCCGGGCACGCCGCCGAACGGGTCGGCGTCGTCGGCGAGCGAGGGGCCGGCCGCCGGGGCCGAGCGGGCCGGGGCCCGGCGGTGCGCCAAGCCCGCGCGCCCCGAGCCCTTGCCGTCCTGGGCCTCGGCGCCTTCGGTGGCGACCTCGTCTTCGTCGCCGGCGCCGACGTCGAGCAGGCCGGCCGCGCTCGAAGCGTTCGCGGCGACGTCGCCCGTCCAGGACGGGCTGAGGCGCGTGCGGTCGAGACCGAAGGCCTTGAACATGGCCTCGCTCTCGAGCACGAGCAGCGAGGTGTGGCGGCTGGCGACGGCGAACTTCTTCGACAGCTCGACGATGGCCTCCTTCGAGCCGGGCGCGCCCGAGCGCTCGAGCTCGGCGATGCGCTGGGCGGCGAAGACCCGGGGCACGAAGGCGTTGCCGGCGTCGCTCGTGGCGGCGAGGCGCAGCGGGTAGCGCTGCTCGAAGGGCTGGTCGCCCACCTTGCCGCGCAGGACGGCCTCGCCGGCGAGCTCGCCCTCGGCCATGCGGGCGACGACGAGCGTCTCGGAGCCGGCGAGCATCGTGTCGAGCGCCGAGGGCGCGACGGCGCTCAGGCCGGGGGGCAGCTCGAGCGCGGGCGTGCGCAGGGCGGCGCCGGCGGAGGCGGCGAGCACGTTGGCGGCGGCGAGCGAGGCGCGCTGGCCGGGGACGTACGGCAAGAGCGGCCCGCCGCCGCCGCGGGCGAGGGCGGCGAGCACGGTGGTGTCGGCGTCGGCGCCGACGGCGACCGCCGTCAGCGTCGCGTTCGCGCCGAGCGCGCGCGTCACCTCGGCGCCGAGGCGGTCGGGCCGCGTCGTGCCGACGCTCGCGCCGCCGTCGCCGATGTAAACGAGGTGCCGGGCCCGCGCGCCCTCGGGCGGCAGCGCCTGGGCGGCGCGCACGATGGCGGCGAGATCGCTCGCCCCGTCGGGCGTGATGCCCTCGAGGAAGGTCGCGACCGACTCGGCCGCCGGGCCGCCCGGCTCGAGCGCCGTCGAGCCGAGGGGGCGGCAGGTCGTGTCGCAGGCGAGCACGCGGACGCGGTCGTCGGCGTCCATCTCGCGCACGAGCGACGAGGCGAGGGCGCGGGCCCGCGCGTAGCGCTCGCCGACCATCGAGCGGCTCGCGTCGACGAGCAGCACGTGGTCGCGCGCCTTCGTCTCGCGCACGCGCGGCAGCTTCGGGCGCAGCGCGAGCACGACGTAGGGCGAGCCGTCTTCGCCCGGCTTGACGTCGGCGGGGCGGTAGGCCCAGGCGCTGAGCTCGGCGTCGCGGTCGGGCAGGCCGTACTCGACCTGCAGGTCGCCCGTCGGCACGAAGCGCGCTTGCTGAAAGCCGAGCCGCTCGGCCCGCGCGTCGCCGCCCGGGGCCCCGGGCTGCAGGGCGTAGCCGATGGCCTTGACGCCGAGGGCCTTGTCGTGGCCGAGCACCTGCACGTCGACGGTGAAGTCGTCGACCGAGGTCGAGCCCCGCGGGTCGTAGGGCAGCGGGTAGGTGTAGCGCCGCAGCCCGCCCGAGAGGGGCACGGTCTGCGTGTAAGCGATGACGACGCGGCGCCGGCTCTTCGGCGCGATGGGGAAGATGCGCAGCTCGAAGCGCCCCCCGCGCTGCCACTCGAGCAGCGCCGGGTCGCGCCAGGGGCCGGGCACCCAGATGATCTCTTCGACCGGCTTCGGGGCCTTCAGCACCGCGTGCTGAATGACGCCGCGCCAGATGGCCGCCGCCTTGTCGCGCTCGACGAAGGCCGCCTCTTCGAGCTTGCCGTTGACCTCGAGCGCGAGCCGCTCGATCTGCGCGTCCGGCGGCAGCGGGAAGCGGTAGATGCCCTCGAGCTCGTCGCCCGTCTCGTTCTCGAACGCCTCTTCGACCTCGGTGCGCGCGACGTTGTCGACGATCCGCACGGTGACCGAGTGCTTCGAGAGCCGCAGGGCGGTGTCGCGCTCGCTCTGCTGGCCGGGCTTCTTCGCCCGCAGCTCGCCGAGGCCCCGCACCGGCTCGTCGGGCGGCAGCCCGCCCTCGCCCCCGGCCGGCGCCGAGGCCGCGCGCAAGGTCTCCGTCCAGGCGAGGGCGTCGGCGACCGAGGTCGAGGGCACGACGCGCAACGGCGCCTTCGGGCCGACGCGGCCCTCTTCGCCGGCGCGCACCCGCTCGCGCCCGCCGCGCGCGTCGCGCAGGACGATCTCGCCGCGCGTCACGGCGACGCGGGCGACGTCGCCCGAGGCCTCGACCGCGAACTTGGTGCCGACCACCTCGATCTCGCCGCCGGGCACCGCCACGCGGGCCCGGGGCGCGCCCTCGACGTGCGCGACGTCGGCGACGATCGCGCCGCGCGTGAGGCGCAGCGAGCGCGGGCCGTCGTCGCGGAGCACGAGCTCGGCGTCGCGATCGACGGCGAAGATCGAGCCGTCGCCGAGCCCGAGCTCGGCCCGCGTGCGCCCGTCGGTGCGCACGAGCCAGCCGGGCTTGACGCCGGCGCCCTTGTCGATGGGCTGGCACGACGAGCCGTCGGCGCGGCAAGACGTGAGGCCGCCCGAGCCGCCGTCGGCCCGCGCCACGACGCGCACCTCGGCCGCGCCCTGGCCGAGCGCGTCGGGCCGGCCCTTCTGGCGGCCCTGCTGCACAAACAGGAGGGCGATGGCGGCGACCGCCAGCGAGGCGACCAGGCCCACGAGCGGCCCGCGGAACTCGCGCGCCCAGGCCCGCAGCGCCCGCGCCCGCGCGCTGCCCGGGCGCGCCGGGCCCTTCGCCGGCGCCGGGGCAGGCGCCGCAGCCGGCGGGCTCGCCGTCGGCACGAGCGGGGTGACGGGGCTGGCCGTCAGCCCGGCCGAGCTCACCTGGCTCGTCGCCCCGCCGGGGCTCTGGCTGGCGACGATACCGCTGGTCGGGACGCCCGCGGGGGTCGGGTACGTGGGCCCGAACGGGGCGGTCGCCTGGGTGCCCCCGCCATACGGATGTGCTGACACGTGGGTGTCGTGCACCGCGAGCGAGGCCGCCCCCGGCTCGGGGGGCGGGGCGGGGGCGCGGCCGTCGAGGGCGGCGAAGAGGCGCGCTTCGAGGTCGGCGATGGGTCGGAAATCGTCGCCGGCGGCGGCGACCATCGAGGCGAGCTGGGACGCGTCATGCCGCAGGTCGCGGCAGCGGTCGCAGGAGGCGACGTGGTCGACGAGCTCGACGGGGGCGGTGCCGTCGAGCAGGTCGGCGACGCGGTCGCGCGCGGCCTCGCAGAGGGGGTCGGAGGGAATTCGGTTCGACGCCATGGCTACGGCTCAGGGCTCCTCGGCCAGAAGGTCACGCAGTCGTTCGAGGGCGCGGCTGACGCGCTTGCGGGCGGCCGCCTCGTCGCAGCCGCAGGCGAGCGCCACGTCGCGGAAGGGCAGCTCGGCCTGGTAGCGGAGCAAGAGGGCCTCGCGCTCGGAAGGGCGCAGCGCGTCGAGGGCGCTGCGGGTGCGCTGGGCGAGCTGGCGGCGGGCGGCCAGATCGCTCGCGTCGCCGCTCTCGGCCTCGCCGTCGGGCACCAGGCGCACTCGCGCGTCGCGACGTGCGCGCCGCTCAATTGAGCGCGCACATGTGCGGCGGGCGATCGCATAGAGGAACGCCTTGACCGAGCCCTCGCCCCGATACTGTGGGAAGGCGTCGAAGGCCGCCAAGAGCGTCTCTTGCACGAGCTCTTCGGCTTCGGCCTGGGACCCGGTCATGGCCAGGCAGAGCCGGCCGAGCGGGGCGCCGTAATTACGGGCGCAGAGGGCGAGGGCGAGGCGGTAGTCGCCCCGCCCGAGGGCGTCCTCGATGGGGTCGCCGGCCGAGCCCTGGCCCGCCGCGGCGTGAACCCCGGTTTCGTGCGTCGCTGTAACCATCACGGCCCTTGCCCCACGTGCCACCTCGGTTCCCTCAGCCCCCGGTGCTTGCCCCACGTGGCCACGACCGACCCATTCGTGACCTCGACCGGGGGCCCCCCGGCCCGGCGGAGGTAGGCGGGAGGGGCGGCCGAAAGTTTGCACAAAGGCGCCGGCATGTCGCACTCGGCGCGCTACACTACGTCCGTGACTCGCTCATCCACTCTCGCAGGGTTGCTGGTCGGGGTTACCACCTTGCTCGTTGTCGGCGGGGCGAGCGGTGGGCCTCCTCCTGGTGCTCCACCCCTCCCCTCGCCGGGCAAGGGCGCGCCGCCGCCGGCCGCCGCGCCCGGCAACCCCCAAGATCCGATCGGTCGCGCCGCCCGCGGCGTCGTCACGATCGAGCGCGGCGGCGAACAGCTCGCCCTCGGCGCGGTGTTGCGAAACGACGGCCGGGTGCTGACAGCGCTGTCAGCCCTCGGCGACGGCAACTCGCTCGCCGTGCGCTTCCCCGACGGCAGCGTGGTGCCGGCCCGCGTCGGCCACCGCGACCGCGTCTGGGACTTGGCCCTGCTCGTGCCGCAGGTCGGCCGCTGGCCCGAAGGCCTGAACGCCTCCGACACCGACGCCCTGCGGCAAGGGGCGCAGCTGCGCGCGTTCACCAACGCCCGCGGCCGCATCCTGCCCGCGACCGTCGTCTTCAAGGGCCGGCGCGACCTGCTCGGCGCCGACGACCAGGTGATTCGCGGCGTGTACGAGGTGCCCACCAAGGTCGGGCCCAAAGAGTTCGGCAGCCCCGTCATCGACGAAGCGGGCGGCGTCATCGCAATTCTCGGCCGTGCGTGTGTGCCCGCCGAGAAGGGCCCCTGCACCCCCACCGCCTTCGGCGTGCCGGTCGAGGCGCTGCGCCAGTTCTTGCGCACCACGCCCGTCAGCGCCGTGCCCCCCGCGCCCTGGCTCGGCATCCAGGGCAAGGCCGAGAAGGCCGGCAACGTCCAGGGCGTGCGCGTGCTGTCGGTCTCGCCCGACAGCCCCGCCGCCGAGGCCGGCCTGAAGGCCAGCGCCGACGGCAAGAGCAACGATCTGGTCGTCGCCGTCGACAACCAGCCCGTGGCCACGCCCGAGGCCCTGACCGCCGTCATCCGCAGCAAGTCGGTCGGCGAGAAGATCAAGATCCTCGTGCTCGGCCCCGACGGCCGCTTCCGCGAGTCGCTCGCCACGCTGCGCCCGGTGCCCTCGCAGCAGGGCGGCAAGTAAGAGCTGTCTGCAAGAGCTGGCAAACAGCGCTGCCGGCGAAGCCGCCCCCGACTGAAGTCGGGGGCAACGAACGCCCACTCTAGCGGTGCGGCATCGGGCCGGTTCGGCGCGCAAAGCCCAGCCCTCGTTGGGGCTGGGCTCCATTGGGCTTTGGCGCCCGGGCGAGCGAGCGAAGCGGCTCGCGACGAGAGAGCCCTGCCTCCGGCGGGGCTTTGAGAGCCGTTTCCGCGGGCGTCCGCTGCCCCTGACTTCAGTCAGGGGCAGAAGCGCCCGGGCTCGGCGTTGACGCAGGGCCCAGCGCGCCCCTAGGCTCGCGCGCTCGTGAGGCCCCCCCCTCTGCGCACGCTCGCCGCGACGGCCCTGGGGGTGCTCGCCGCGCTCGCGCTCGCCGAGCTCGTGGTGCGGCAGATCTATACGTACGCGCTCGTGTACGAGCCGGGCTACGGCTACGTCAACGCGCCGGGCGGGCTCGTTCGCTGGGGGCGCGAGGGGCACGGCACGAGCCGCTGGGCCGCGCACGGGGTGCGCGAGAAGGACGCGCCCCCGCCCGGCGGGCGCGCCCTGCTCGTCTTCGGCGACTCGCAGACCGAGGCGCTCATGGTCGACGACGGCGAGGCGTTCACGGCCCGGCTCGAGCGGGCCTTCGAGCGCGAGGGGCGGCCGACGCGGGTCGTCAACGCGGGCCGCTCGACCACCTCGCTCGCCGACGCGATCGGGTATGAAGAGCGCTTCCGGCGGCTCTTCGCCCCATGCTGGACGGTGCTGCAGATCAGCGCCGAAGACCTCGGCCCCGACGCCTGGGGCGCGGGCAAGCCCCACTTCGCGCAGGCCGAGGGCGGGCCGCTCACGGTCGAGATCGTGCCCCAGCGCGCGCACGCCGGGCTCTCGGGCAAGCTCTGGTGGCTGCGCCAGCGCTCGATGCTGGTCGGCTACGCCGCCGCGCGCGCGGCCGAGCTCGGCCGGGGGCTCTCGGACGAGCCGCCGCTCTTTCGGGCCGGCCACGAGAAGCCGAAGGCGCCGGTGAAGCGCAGCTACCCGGTCGAAGACGAGCTCGACCTCGCGGCGAAGGCGTACGGGGGGCGCGTGACGTTTCTCTATCTGTCGCCCTTCGACCCGCGCGAGCCCACGCGCCTCGAGCCCGAGACCGAGGCGCGCGTCTTTTCGCACTGCGCGGCGCGGGGGTTGCGCTGCGTGAGCGCGCGGGCGAGCTACCCGCGCTTCGCGGCCGAGGGCAAGGCGCCTTACGGGTTTTCGAACTCGGCGTACAACGAGGGGCACCTCAACCGCGACGGGCATGCCGCCATCGCCGAGGCGCTGACCGAGCACTTCCGGGGGTTCGACCCTTGTGGCGTTCTCTAGCCCGCGCTTTCTGATCTTCCTGCTGGTCTTGCTGGCGCTGCTCTGGCCGCGCTACCGCACCGCGCGCAAGAAGAACGTCTTGGCGGCGGCCTCGTGCCTCTTCTACGCCGCGTGGGACTACCGGTACCTCGGCCTCTTGCTGCTCGTCAGCGTCATCGACTACGTGGCGGCGGCGCGCATTCACGCGGCCGCGCCCGGCGACGAGGGGCGGCGCAAGGGCTGGCTCTGGCTGAGCGTCGTCTCGAACCTGGGCATTCTCGGGTATTTCAAGTATTACAACTTCTTCGTCGACAACCTGAACGGGCTGCTCGGGGCCGGCGGCCTCGCCCTGCCGCACCAAGAGATTCTGCTGCCGGCGGGCATCAGCTTCTACACGTTCAAGTCGATGAGCTACACCATCGACGTCTACCGCGGGCACATCGAGCCCTGCGAGTCGCACCTCGACTACACGACGTTCATCACGTTCTTCCCCGAGCTCATCGCGGGGCCGATCGTGCGCGCGTCGGTCTTCTTGCCGCAGATGGGGCGGCCGATCGGCCCGAGCGTCGAGCGGCTGAGCGCGGGGGCGAGCCTCTTTCTGCTCGGGCTGACCAAGAAGCGCCTCGTCGCCGACCGCATGGCCGCCGTCGCCGACCCGGTCTTCGCGAGCCCCGAGCTCTACGCGACGCCGACGCTCTGGTTCGGCGTCGTCGCGTACGCCATTCAGATCTACTGCGACTTCTCGGGCTATTCGGACATGGCCATCGGCACGGCCAAGATGATCGGCTACGACCTGCCCGAGAACTTCGCCATGCCCTACCTCGCGGCGGACGTGTCCGAGTTCTGGCGGCGGTGGCACATCACGCTGAGCCAGTGGCTGCGCGACTACCTCTACGTGCCGCTCGGGGGCAACCGCCGCGGGCCGCTGCGCACCTACCTGAACCTGACGCTGACCATGCTGCTCGGCGGGCTCTGGCACGGCGCGAGCTGGAACTTCGTGCTCTGGGGCGCCCTGCACGGCGGCGCGCTCGCCCTGCACCGCTTCTACCGCGGGCGGGCGGGCGGCTTCCGGCTGCCGCGCCCCTTCGGCGTCGCCCTGACGCTCACCTTCGCGGTGCTCTGCTGGGTGCCCTTCCGGGCGGCGACCTTCGGCCAGACGGCCACCATCTTGGCCGGGCTCTTCGGGCGGCCGGCGGGCCGGGCGCTCTGGGTGCCCGAGTACCTGTTCTGGGCCCTCGGGCTGATGGCCTTCGGCCACTACGTCGGCTGGCGCCTCGAGTCGCCCGGGGTGGCGCGGGCGCTCGCCTGGTTCGGCGCGCGCCCCGAGCGCGACGACATCTCGGGGCCCTACGTGCGCTTCAGCGCGCTCGGCTTCGGCGGGGCCTGCTTGCTGACGTTCTGGCTGCTGATGCTGCTCTACTTCGTCAGCGCGGGCTCGGCGCCCTTCATCTACTTCCAATTCTAAGCGCGCGCCCCCCCGGGCGGCCCGGCGCGCGCCCGAGCGGGGCGCCCCGGGCCCGCGGCTCATTTCGAGCAGGTGGTGACGGCGCCGTTGCCCGAAGGCAGCGGATCGCTCTCGTTCAGGCACGTGGCCGCCGCCTCGAAGCCGGCCGGGATGCAGCCGGGCGTGTTGAGCGCCGAGCCGCAGAGCGAGCCGCCGATGGCGTAGCCCGTGTCGCGCAGGCGCACCGTGAAGCCGGTGTCGATGGCGCCCGTGGCGAAGGCGGGCAGATCGCACTGGAAGGTGGCGGGGCCGGCGTTCGGCGCGAGGGGCGCGGCGGCGCTGCCGCAGGAGGCCGGGGCGGTTTGCCAGGTGGTGCCGCGGCGCCGGAAGAAGATGGCGCGCATGCGCGTGGGCACCGTGTCGTTGGCGATGCCGCTGACGGTGGCCTGCAGCCGGTAGGTGTCGCAGCTGTTGCCGTTCGGCCCGCCGGGGGCGCCCGTGTCGAGGCAGGTGACCGTGAGGCCGACCTGCCCCTTGTTGTTGCGGTAGGCGCGGCCGCTGCCGGGCATGGCCGCCGCCGCGGTCGAGCCGCAGTTGAGGCGGCCGCCGAAGAGCAGCACCTCGGCCCGCACCGGGTCGAAGACGGCGCTGGCCGAGTCGCGGCGGCCGGGGGTGACGAGGGTCGGGCTCGAGGGCACGATCGTCCAGCGGTTCTCGCCGTTGGTGCGGCGCCAGATCCAGGCGTCGGTGAACTCGGCGGGGCCGCCGCAGTTGAGGAGGGGGTTGACCCCCGAGCCGATGAGGAGGTTGTCGTCGGCCGTGCGCGCGGCCCACGCCACGTAGCGGCCCGGGGGCTCGTCCACGCCCGAGGCCAGGGTGCCGGTGGCGTTCGTGGGGACGGGCAGCGGGTCGATGGCGACGGTCTGCCAGCCGGTGCCGGTGAAGCGCTGCACGGTGTTGGTGGGCGTGAACGCGGTGCCCGTGACCTCGACGCCGCCGAAGGCGACGATCTCGGGCGCGGCCTCGGTGCCCAGCTGCGCGTAGGTCAGGCCGAAGCGGCCCTTAAAGCAGTTGTTCGTCGCGTCTTCGTCCGTGTCGTTGCAGGCGAGCTGTGTCCAAGTCGTGCCGTTGTAGAGCCAGGTGTCGTTGAGCGGCTTGCCGAACGCGTCGACGCCGCCGAACAGAATGAGGCCCGCGCCGGTGAAGCCGAGGCCGGGCATGTAGCGGAACGTGGGCCAGTTGGTCGGGGTCTTCACCGGCGGCGGCGCGATTTGAGTCCAGATGGCGCTCTTGGCCGTCGTGCCGCTAAGGTTGAGGAGCCAGAACTCGTCGTTCGGGCCGGCCTCGGTGTAGCCGCCGAACATGTAGATGCCCGGCGTGGGCACGGTGGGCACGTAGCCCATGGCCACGTACGCGCGCTGGCTGGGCCGGGGGCTCGTGGCAGGAATGCCGGTGGTGAAGTTACCGCGCTGCCAGAGGCCGCCGCAGTAGACCGCCACGTCGTTGCGGTAATCGCCGTCGGGGTCGTCGGCGACGCCCGGGCCCACGCCGCCGAAGATGACCGAGCAGTCGTGCCCGAGCGGGTAGAACGCGCTGCCCGCCCCCGCCCGCCCGCTGGGCATCGCCGGCCGGTCGGCGAGGAACCACAGCGGCGTCTCGAAGGTCGGGTCAAACAGCACGGGGAACTGCAGCGAAGCCCAGTCGATCTCGGGCGTGATGCGCACCCCGCCCTCGACCTTCTCGAACTTCCACCGGCCCGTGACCGACTTGCCGCCGGCGTCTTCGACCACCGGGGCCGCCAGCGTGAAGAGCGCCTCGCCCTGCTTGTCGACCGCCCAGTACGTGCCGCCGTCTTCGACCCACGCCCCGAACTCGGGGCCCTGGCGCAGCGTGTACGCCAGCGCGGGCACGGCGTCGCGGCTGGGGATGGTGAGGAACTCTTCGACCTTGGTCGCGTCGCCGCCGAAGGCCGCGCTGACCCCGGGGAAGGCCCCCTCGAAGGCCACGACGGCGCCGTCCTTGCGCACGCGCGCGGGCGCGGCGGCGGCGCCCTCGGGCACCACGTCGACGTAGGCGCGCGGGTGGCCCGAGGCGTTGACGCGCACGCCCTCGGCGTACGACCCGAAGAATTCGGCCTCCAGGCGCGCGGGCGCGTCCGGCGCGGCCGCCTCGCCGCGGGCCTTGCGCGCGGCGGCCGCGCCGCTGAGCACGCGGGCGCCGTCGCGCACGAAGGCGCCGGGCGCGACGGCCACGCGCACGGTCTGCGCGTCGGTGAAGCCGGCCGGGGTTTCGTACTCGCCCTCGTCCTCGAAGAGGGCACAGCTGCCCGTGAATGCCGTCGCGCCCAGAATCAAAGCGCCGATCGGCCCACGAGCCACGCCAACAACACGCTGCCTCATCTTTGCGACCTCTCTTGGTGCGGGCCGCTCGGCCCGTTCGCCCCCTTGTGCCATAATGCCACACCAACCGTAGTGACCACCACAGGGTGCGCGCCTAAGGGTGGCGACGGGCGTCAGAAAAGGTGCGAGAACGCCCGCGGGCCTCACAAGAGCCACGTCGGGGGGCGCCCCCTCAAGGCCTGGCGAGGCGGTTCGGGGCATGAGACGCCCGCGGTGGCCGGGGCGCCTGAACGTGGGCGGGTGCGCCTTCGCCCTTGACGCACCCGGCCGTCGGGGGCTGACATACGGGGTTCGATGAAGGTCGTTATCTTGTGCGGTGGTTACGGCACGCGCATTCGGGACGTGGCGGCCGACATACCGAAGCCCATGATCCCGGTGGGGCCTTACCCCATTCTTTGGCACATCATGCGCTATTATGCGCACTGGGGGCACAAAGAATTCGTCTTGTGCCTTGGCCACCTGGGCCACGTCATCAAAGACTTCATTCTTAATTATCAAGCGCGCGTCGCGGACACGACGGTGGTGTTCGGCGAGCAGACGAAAGTCATCTACCACACGAACCACGACGCGCTCGACTGGCGCGTGACGCTCGCCGACACGGGGGCGAACGCCATGACGGGCGCGCGGCTGCGGCGGGTGCGGCGCTACGTGGGCGACGAAGAGTTCTTGTTCACGTACGGCGACGGGCTCGGCGACGTCGATCTCGGGCGGCTCGTGGCCTTTCACCGCGAGCGGGGCAAGCTCTTGACGGTGACGGGGGTGCGGCCGCCGGGGCGCTTCGGCGAGCTCGAGGCGGACGCGGCGGGCAACGTGGTCGAGTTCAACGAGAAGCCGCAGTCGTCGGGGGGCCTCATCTCGGGCGGGTTCTTCGTCTGCAGCCCGCGCGTCTTCGACTACCTGCCGGACGACGAGGGGCTGAGCTTCGAGTACGAGCCGATGCGGCAGCTGGTGCGCGAGGGGCAGATGGGGGTCTACCGCCACGAGGGCTTCTGGCAGCCGATGGACACGCAGCGCGACCACCTGCTACTCAACCAGCTTTGGAGCTCGGGGCGGGCCCCGTGGAAGGCCTGGTGAGCGGCCTCGAGCGCTTCCGCGGCGAGCGGGTGCTGGTGACGGGCGACACGGGCTTCAAGGGCGCGTGGCTGTCGCTCTGGTTGAGCGAGCTCGGCGCGCGGGTGACGGGCTACGCGCTACCGCCCGAGAGCGACGAAGGCCTCTTCGTGCGGGCGGGGCTCGGGCGGCGGGTGCGGCACGTCGACGGCGACGTGCGCGACGCCGAGCGGCTCGCGGCGCTCGTGGCCGAAGAGCGGCCGGCCTACGTCTTTCACCTGGCGGCGCAGTCGCTGGTGCGCCGCTCGTACGCCGACCCGCGCGAGACCTTCGAGACGAACGTCTCGGGCTCGGTCAACCTGCTCGAGGCGGTGCGCCGCGAGCCCGCGGTGCGCGCGCTCGTCTACGTGACGAGCGACAAGTGCTACCGCAACAAAGAGTGGGTCTGGGGCTACCGCGAGACCGACGAGCTCGGCGGGTCCGACCCGTACAGCGCCTCGAAGGCGGCGGCCGAGATCGTCTTCTCGGCCTACCACGAGTCGTACTTCGCGCGCCGGGCGGGCTTCGGGGCGGCGAGCGTGCGGGCGGGCAACGTCATCGGCGGGGGCGACTGGTGCGAGAACCGCATCGTGCCCGACGTGGTGCGGGCGCTGCGGGCGGGCGAGCCCGTGGTCTTGCGCAACCCGCGCTCGACGCGTCCCTGGCAGCACGTGCTCGACCCGCTGCACGGCTACCTCCGGCTCGCCCTCGCGCTCGTCGACGACCCGGCCGCCCACGCCGGCGCGTGGAACTTCGGCCCCGACGGGGGCGCCGCGCACACGGTCGACGAGGTCGCGCGCCTCGCGGTCGAGGCCTGGGGCGGCGGCGAAATCGAGCACCGGCCCGACCCGGGGGCGCCGCGCGAGGCGACGCTCTTGCAGGTCTCGGTCGACAAGGCGCGGGCGCGGCTCGGCTTCCGGGCGCGCTACGACGTGGCGACGGCGGTGCGCGAAACCATGCGCTGGTACCGCGAGGTGCACCGGGGCGCCGACGCGCTCGAGCTGTCGTGCCGGCAGCTCGCCGAGTACGCGCGGGCGGGGTGAGCGCCGCCCGCGGGCGGCGCGAACGCGGGGCTCAGCTCGTCGCGGGCCAGAGCGGGTAGGCGAGGTCGCGCTCGGAGATGACGGCGACGGGCAGGGGCCACGCGATGGCGAAGAAGGGGTCGTCGTGGCGGACGCCGCGCGCGCCGTCGGGGCGGTAGAAGGTCGACATCTGGTAGTGCACGAGGCAGTCGTCGCGCAGCGTCTGGAAGCCGTGCGCGAGCCCGGCGGCGATGTAGAGCGAGCGCGGCTCGCCCTCGGCGAGCTCGAACGAGAGCCAGCGGCCGAAGGTGGGCGAGCCCTCGCGGACGTCGACGACGACGTCGTAGATGGCGCCGCGCATGCACGAGACGACCTTCGCCTCGCCGTGCGGGGGGGCCTGGAAGTGCATGCCGCGCAGGGTGCCGCGGCGGCGGTTGAACGAGACGTTCTGCTGCGCGACGGCGGGGTCGAGGCCGTGCTCGGCGAACTCGCGGGCGCAGTAGGTGCGGGCGAAGTGGCCGCGCTCGTCGGCGTGCGGCTCGAGCTCGATGACGACGACGCCGTCGATGGCCGTGCGGAGGAACTTCATGCGGGCGCGGGGGTGGGGGGCGGGGGTTCGCCGGCGCCCGGGCGGGCGCCCGGCCCTTGCGACGGCGCCGGGGGCATTATAGCGGCCGATCCGGCCTCCTCAAGCGCCGCCCGGCGGCCGGCCGCGCGGCCCGCGATGCGCCTTGCGCCCGGCGGCGCGGTCCCCTAGCGTTGCCGGCCCGCGGGGGGGCCGCGCCCCCGCCGACCACCCCGATGCCGCCCGCCGACCAGCCCGCCACCCCGCGCCTCCACGAGCCCTCGGCCTTCTGGCAGCGGCTCGGCGCCGAGCACGCCGACGCGTTGCGCGACCACGGCTTCGAGCACTTCAAGCGCCGCCAGGCGCTGCGCTACTTCACGTGGCAGTGGCGGGCGGGGGCGGCGTCGCGCAGCGAGCAGCTCGCGTTCTTGCTGCGCCACTCGTCGCCGCTGACGCTCGCCCGGGCCGCGGCCGTCGGCCCGGCCGAGCTGGCCCCCGAGCGGTGGGCGCCGCTGCCCTGGTCGGCGGCCGACCGCTGGCTCTACGTGTTCGCCATCCGGCTGTTGTGGTCGTACGCCGCCGAGCACGACCCGCTCGGCGTGCTCGACCTCAAAGAGCCCGAGCTCGGCGACCCGCTGCTCGTGCCGTGGCGCGGCCGCCACGTCTCGCAAGACCTCGCGAACGGCGCGCTCGAGGCCGCCGCGATCGGCTCGGCGCTCGGCCGGCGCGCGCCGACGTCGATCCTCGAGGTGGGCGGCGGCTACGGGCGCACCGCCTACGTGCTGTGCAACCTCTGGCCCGGGGCCTCGTACACCATCGTCGACATCGAGCCGGCGATCTCGATCTCGCGCTGGTACCTGACGCGGCTCTTCCCCGACCGCGACTTGCGCTTCGTGCCCGCCGCCGAGGCCTCGTCGCTCGGCCGCGACTACGACCTTGCGCTCTCGATCTCGTCGCTGCAAGAGATGCGCGCCGACCAGGTCGAGGCGTACCTGCGCCTGATGGACGGCGCGCTGCGGCCAGGCGGCACCGTCTACCTGAAGCAGTGGTTCGAGTGGCACAACCCCGACGACGACGCCACGCTGCGCTTCGCCGACTACCCCTTCCCCGCGCGCTGGACGCGGCTCTTCTTCGAGACCTGCCCGGTGCAGACGCGCTTCGGGCAGGCCGCCTGGCGCGTGCCCTGAGCCGGGGGGCCCGCCTGGCGCGCGCCCTGAGTCGGGGGGCCCGCCTGGCGCGTGCCCGGAAGGGGGCGGGCGCGCGCCCGCCCAGTTTGCTAGACCCAGCCTGTAGGCGCAACGGCGAGCCGGCCCCGGGGCCGCGCGCGAGGTGCACGCGATGAAGACGCCCGTCGAGCAGTTCGAAGAAGAGAAGAAAGAGCGAGTCCGGGCGCAGGGGGCCGACGCGGGCCTGCGCGAGCTCAGCGCGCGGTGGTTCGAGGCGAGCTATGCGCACAAGTACCCGTACAACTTTACGTGGCTGGGCCGGCCCATCATTCAATACCCCCACGACGTGCTCGCCATGCAAGAGATCGTCTGGCGGGTGCGCCCCGAGCTCATCGTCGAGACCGGCATCGCCCACGGCGGCTCGCTCGTGCTCTCGGCCTCGCTGCTCGAGCTGCTGGGCGGCGAGGGGCGGGTCGTCGGCGTCGACATCGACATTCGGGCGCACAACCGGGCGGCCATCGAGGCCCACCCGCTCGCCAAGCGCATCTCGATGATCGAGGGCTCGGCGGTCGACCCGGCCGTCGCCGAGCGGGTGCGCGGCTTCGTGCGCGAAGGCGCGCCGACCATGGTGGTGCTCGACTCGAACCACACCCACGAGCACGTGCTCGACGAGCTGCGCCTCTACGCGCCGCTCGTCACCCCCGGCTCGTACCTCGTCGTCTTCGACACCGTGGTCGAAGATCTGCCCGAGGGTACCTTTCCCGATCGGCCCTGGGGCAAGGGCAACAACCCCAAGACCGCCGTGCGCCAGTACCTGAACGAGTGCGACCGCTTCGTGGTCGACGAAGAGCTCGAGTCGAAGCTGCTCATCAGCTGCGCGCCCGGCGGCTACCTGCGCTGCGTCAAGTGAGCCCGGGCGCCGGCTGACGGCGCCAGTAGGCGAGCGTGTCGCCGAGGCCCTCGCGCAGCGAGCGGGCGGGCCGGAAGCCCACCTCGGCGCGCAAGCGCGCGAGGTCGGGCACGAGGCGCGGGGGCTCGCCCGGGCGCGGCGGCAGCGCGCCGACCTCGAGCGCGCCCGGCCGGCCGGCGAGATCGGCGAGCAGGCGGGCGAGATCGGCGACGCGGACGCGCTCGCCCGAGCCGACGTTGACCGCGCCCTCGGCCCCGCTCTCGAGCAGCGCGACGAAGGCCTCGGCCGCGTCGCGCACGTCGAGAAAGTCGCAGAGCTGCTCGCCCGGGCCGATGCGCGCGACGCCGCCCGACGCGAGCGCGCGGGCGACCGAGGGCACGAGCCGGGCGGGGCTCTCGTGTTCGCCGAAAACGTAAAAAATTCGCCCCCAGGCCGCCGAGAGCCCGGGCCGCCCGAGCAGCGCCCGCGCCGCCCGCAGCTTCTCGACGCCGTACGGGGTCTGCGGCGCCCCGCGGGCGTCGTCGCCCTCGCGGAAGGCATCGACGCCGCCGAGCGTCCAGTCGTACTCGGCGCAGCTGCCGGCCCCGACGGCGCGCCGGCCCCCGGCCGCGGCGAAGCGGGCGACGAGATCGCCGGTCGCGTCGGCCCAGCGGCGGTTGTCGGGCGCGTGCCAGAACTTGCCGTGCTCGGCGTACCAGGCGAAATGAAGCAGGTGCGTCGCCCCGCCCGCGGCGGCGACGGCGTGCGCGCGGCCCGCCTCGTCGAGCAGATCGGCCTCGACCCAGCGCACCCCCTCGGGGGCCCAGAGGGGGCGCCGCCGCGAGACGGCGACGATGCGGTGGCCCCGGGCAGCGAGCGGCGCGAGGGCGTGGCGCCCGACGAAGCCCGAGGCCCCGGTCAGTAGCGTCGTGGGGGGGGTCACGCTCATGATCGCCCTCTCGGCTCAGGCGGGGTGCGCGGCCCGCGGGGGGGCGGCGGCCGGCGCCCAGGGCGGGCTCAGGCCCTGCGCCGCGAGGGCCTCGTCGAGGCAGCGCATGGCGGCGCCGATGTCGGCCACGTTCTCGTAGGTGCGGAAGATGGGGGCGGGCTCGTGCCCCCCGTCGGCCGGGGGCAAGAGCGCGGGCGCGTAGCGCATGAGCGCGCCCTGGGCGAAGGCGGTGGCGAGGTCGGCCGCGCCCCGGGACGGCGACCGCCCGCGCGCCCGGCTCGCGCGGACGTAGCGGCGCAGGTTCTCGAGGCGGCGGCCCGGCTCGCCGGCGAGGCAGATCGAGTAGAGGCGGGCGACGTCGATCTCGGCGACGAGGTCGGGGCGGCCGGCGTTGGTGAGCGCGCGCAAGAGCCCCTCGGCGTGAAAGATCGCCGCCTGCAGCCCCACGGGCGCGATCTCGAGCCACTCGAGCCGCCCGAACTCGGCGAGGTGCGTGCGCCCCCGCGTCGGGGTCACGAAGCGGCCCGCGTTGCTCGACCCGCTGCCGCCGGCGAACGTCGCCGGGAAGTCGGCCCAGAGCACCTCGCGCACCTGCGTCGCGAGGAAGAAGCGCGCGTAGACGTCGGGCGTGACGCCGTCGACGTAGACGCCCGGCCGCCGCTGCATCTGCTCGAGCTTGTCGCGCCGGACGAGGCCGCGGTAGAGCATGGGCAGCCCCTCGACCGTGCCGCGGTAGCCGAAGGCGCGGCAGGCGACGCGCACCATGCGCTCGGGGTCATAATGCCGAACATCGCCCGAGTGCCGGGCGACGGCGAAGCGCCCCGCCCGCGCCGCGTCGGGGAAGTCGGGCCAATAGTAGCTCGTGGGCGAGTCGGCGACGAAGACCTCGGCGCGCTCGGCCTCGAGCCAGCGCGCGAGCCGGCCGAACGAGCGGTGCACGCCGTCGTCGTCGCCGAGCACGGTAACGTAGCGGCCGCGGCAGCGGGCGAGGCCGGCGTTCCAGTTCTCGACCATCGAGAGCTTCTTGGCCACGTGCGCGTAGCGCACCCGCCGATCGCCCGCGAGCTCGCCGAGCGCGCGCCGAAGCTCGCCCTCGCGCCCGCAGTCTTGCACGACGATCTCGGCGTCGTCGTCGAGCAGGCCGGCGAGCTCGGCGACGACGCGCGAGGCGGTGTGGACCCGGTCGCGGGTCGGCACGAGGACCGAGAGGAGGGGTTCTTTGGTCATCGGGGCGTTCGGGGCGGTGCCGGGGTCATCAGGGGCGCGGCGCCGGGGTCGCCAGGGGCGCGGCGACGAGATCGTCAGGGGCGCGATGCCGGGATCATTAGGGGCGCGATGCCGGGGTCGTCAGGGACGCGGCGCCGCCGGCCCCCGCAGCCGCGCGAGGGCGCGCCCGAGCGCCGCGGCGAGCACGGGGCCGAGATCGCGCGCGGCGGCGAGGGCGGCGAGGGCGGCGGGCGCGGCGACGAAGGCGAGCGCGGCGAGCGTGGCGACGGCGCCGCGGGGCGCGGGCAGGAGGCGCCGCGCGAGGGCGGCGGCGAGCAGGCACGCGAGCGCGGGGCGGGCGACGTTGCGCCAGAGCCCGGCCCAGAAGCGCTCGTCGAGCCAGCCCCGCCGCCGCACCAGGGCCTGCCAGGCGACCGGCATGATCGAGACGACGGCGAGCCAGCCGAGCGCCGCGCCGGCGATACCATACCGCGGGATGAGCGCGAGCTCGAGCGGCACGAAGGCGAGCGCGCCCGCGCCGTTGATCAGCACCGAGGCGCGCGCCGCGCCGGTGGCGAGCGAGAGCGCGTAGGGCACGTAGACCAGGCTCTGCAGGGCGGTGGCCGAGGCGCGCAGGGCGAAAGTCGGGCCGATGGCGTTCGCGGTCGCCTCGCTGTGCGACCAGAGCACGAGCACCTCGTGGCGCAGGCTGACGAGCGCGACGGCGCCCGGCAAAACGAGCGCGACCATGGCCTGCGAGGCCTTGCGGTAGAGCGCCGTCAGGCCGGCGCGGTCGCCCGCCTCGTGGAGCTGCGTGAAGCGCGGCACGACGGCGCTAAAGAGCGGGTTGACGAGGAAGTTCAGCGCGTTGCCCGCCGTCAGCGCGAGCGCATAGTAGCCGAAGTCGGCGAGCGGCAAGAGCTTGCCGACGGCGAACTTGTCGGTCTGCGAGAGCACGATCGAGACGAGGTAGCCCGTCCAGACGCCCGACGCGAAGGCGGCGTTGCGGCGCAACAGCTCGGCCCGGAAGGCGGGCCGCCCCGCCGCCCCGCCGCCGGCCGCGCGCGAGGCCGCCGCGCGCAGCACCGCGAGGGCGAAGAGGGTGGCGAAGGCCTGGCAGACGAAGTAGGTCGGCGCGTCGCGGCGGTAGGCGTAGAGCACCAGCAGCGTCGTGCCGTGCTTGACCGTGCCGGTGAGCGCCTGCAGCGCGTTCAGCGTCACCTGCCGCTGCAGCCCCGTCATCGTGCCGGCGTAGGCGGCCTGCGCGAACTGCGCCCCGAGGGCGAGGGCCATCCAGCGGATGGACGCGACCACGTCGGCCTCGGGCAGGCCGCTCGAGCGGTTGAGCGCGTGCCGGGCGAGCCAGGGGGCGAGGGCCGCGACGGTCGACGCGAGCGCGAGGCCGAGCCCGCCGTAGACGCCCTCGAAGGTGCGCAAGAGGTCGCGCATGTCGCGCCGCGCCTCGGGGTCGCCCGGGCGCGACGACAGGCGCGCCACCTCGCGCCCGAGCGTCATGCCGAGCCCGAGGTCGAAGAGGCTGAGCAGGGCGACGAGCGAGGTGTAAAAGCCCACGAGCCCGTACGACTCGACGCCCATCCAGCGGGCGAAGAGCGGCGGGAAGAGCAGCCCCAGCATCGCCAGCCACGCGTTGCCGGCGAGGTTGGCGACGACGTTGATGCGGACGCGGGAGGGTTGGCTCATCGGGGGGGCCGGCGGGCGGTTCCGGCGGGGGCGGGGCCGGCGTCAGGCGGCCGGCCGGCGGGGGCGGGGCCGGCGTCAGGCGGCCGGCCGACGGGGGCGCGGCCCGCGCGGGGGCGCGCCGCGGGGCGCGGCCGGGGCGTCAGACGATGACCGGCTCGGGCACCGGCACGATGAACTTGCCCCCCGCGCGGCGGTACTCGGCCTGCTGCTCGAGGATCTCGTCTTGGAAGTTCCACGTGAGCAGCAGGGTGTAGTCGGGCCGGTCTTCGAGCAGGCGCGAGGGCGCGACGACGGGCACCCGGACGCCGGGCAGGTAGCGTCCCTGCTTGTAGGTGCTGCGGTCGACGGCGTAGTCGAGCACGTCGCGGCCGATGCCGAAGGTGTTGAGCAGGGTGCTGCCCTTGGCCGAGGCGCCGTAGGCGGCGACGCGGCGGCCCTCGCGCTTGAGGCCGGCGAGCAGCGTCGTCAGCTTCGCCTTGAGCGCCTCGACGCGCCCGGCGAACGAGCGGTAGTACTCGGCCCGGTCGACCCCGCGGCGCGACTCTTCGGCGAGCAGGGCCGAGACGGCGGGCGAGGGCGGGGGCGCCGAGGCCGCGGGCGCGGCGAGGTAGCGCAGCGAGCCGCCGTGAATGTCGAGCCGCTCGACGTCGACGACGCGCAGGCCGTGCCGGCGGAAGAGCGCGTCGATGGCCGTGAGCGAGAAGTAAAAGAGGTGCTCGTGGTAGATGGTGTCAAACTCGCACTTTTGCACCATCTCGTCGACGTAGGGCGCCTCGATGGAGGCGAGGCCCCCCGGCTTGAGCAGCGCGGCGACGCCGGCGACGAAGCCGTTCAGGTCGGGCACGTGCGCGAGCACGTTGTTGGCGTGGAAGACGTCGGCGCGCCGGCCGGAGGCGGCGAGCTCGCGCGCGAGCGGCAGGCCGAAGAACTCGCAGAGCGTCGGCACGCCCCGCTCGCGCTCGGCCACCTCGGCGACGTTGCGCGCGGGCTCGACGCCCAGCACCGGCACGCCCGCGCGCCGGTAGTACTGCAAGAGGTAGCCGTCGTTGCTCGCCGCCTCGACCACCAGGCTCTCGGGCCCGAGCCCCCGCGCCGCCACGAGCCGCCCGGCGAGCGCCTCGGCGTGGCGCAGCATCGTGTCGGAGAACGACGAGAAGTACAGGTACTCGCGGAACATGTCTTCGGGCGGCACCGAGACCGTGATCTGCACGAGCGAGCAGCCCTCGCAGAAGACGAGCGCGAGCGGGTAGCGCGGCTCGGGCCGGGTGAGATCGTCTTCGGAGAGCAGCGAGTTGGCGAGCGGCGTCTCGCCCAGATCGAGCACCGGCGCGAGCGCCGCGCCGCCGCACGACCGGCAGGCCCGCGTCGGCTCGGCGCTCACCGCCCGTGGGCCCCCGCCCCGCCGCCCCGCCGCCCCGCCGCCCGCCCGCGGGCCGCCCGCTTGTTCGCACTCGTCATCGCCTCAAGGCCTTTCGCGGCGACCTCGCGGGCCGAGCGGCGCGCTGCGCCGGCGCCCGGCGCGCGTTCGCCTCGGGCTTTGTTGCATGACCCCCCGCCCCATTCAACGCGGCGGCGCGCACAGCAAGCGCCGTGCCAGCCTGGGGCCGCGGAATTGGGCACGCCGCACGCCCGGCCAGGCCTCTCGGAAAAGCCCCCCCACGGAGCAAGCCGGCGGGCGAAGCGAGACGACGGACGTAGGGGGCGAGCCGGCCGGCGGGGCGACGGACGTAGCGGGAGAGCCGGCCGGCGGCCAAGGCGACCGGCGGGCGGGGCGCCGCCCGGGCGGCCGTCAGCGCACGGCGGCGGGCCAGCGGCTCGAGTGGGCGGCGGCGGGGCGCCCGCCGGCGACGTGCACCGCCTCGAGCGTCTGCACCGTGAGCGGCCCCGCGTCGGCCTTCAGGCGCGCGAGCAGATCGTCGGCCGGGCAGGCGCCGCGCTCGACGAGGCGCTTGAGGCGGGCGAGGTGGATGCGCTCGTCGTGCCCGTCGCGCGACAGCCGCGCCCGCCGCTCGAGCCCGCCCTCGGCGATCGAGACGACGCGCTCGGCGAGCGAGACGAGGCGCCCGCCGCGGAAGGGCGACTCGAGGGCGAGCTGCGGCACCTGCTGCCGCAGCGCGACGAGCTCGTCGTGCGTCATGTCGCCGACGAGCGCCTCGGCCTCGGCGAGCGCGCGCTCGTCGTAGAAGATGCCCGCCCAGAGCGCGGGCAGCGCGCACGCGAGCTCGGCCGGCAGCGAGTCGGCCCCGCGCACCTCGATCGTGCGCTTGAGCCGGACCTCGGGGAAGAGCGTGTTCAGGTGCGTCTCCCAGTCGACCATGGTGGGCCGGTGGCCCTCGAACCCGTCGCGCAGGAAGCTGCGGAAGGTCTGGCCGGTGTTCTCGACCGCCTTGCCCCCGCGCTTGAAGAGGAACATGGGCACGTCGAGCGCCCAGCGGATGTAATCGTCGTAGGTCGAGTTCTCGCCGAACACCCCCGGCACCAGGCCCTGCCGGTCGGGGTCGACGTCGAGCCAGACGCGCGCGCGGTAGCTGCGCCCGCCGAAGGGCCGCCCCTCGACGAAGGGCGAGTTGGCGAACATGGCCGTGACGACGGGCGAGAGCTTGAGCGAGACGCGCAGCTTTCGCATCGCGTCGCGCTCGCTCGAGTAGTCGTAGTTCGCCTGCACCGTGGCCGTGCGGCGCATCATGTCGAGGGCGAAGCGGCCGCGCTTCGGCAGGTACTCGCGCATGATGCCGTAGCGCATTTTCGGCACCCAATCGAGGTCGGCCTGGCGGGCGAAGGGGTGGAAGCCGAGGCCGAGCCAGACGACGCCCATCTCTTCGGAGATGCTGCGCAGCTCGTCGAAGTGCCCGCGCGACTCGGCGCACACCGCGTGCACGTCGGGCAGGGGCGCGCCCGACAGCTCGAGCTGGCCGCCCGGCTCGAGCGTGACCGAGGCGTGGCCGCGCCGCAGCGCGATGAGCGGGCCGGCCTCGGTCTCGGCCTCGGGCTCCCAGCCGTGCCGCTCCATCAAGGTGTGGAGCACGGTCGGCACGCTCTTGCCCTCGGGCGCGTGGTAGAGCAGCGGCGCGCCCGTCGCCCGGTCGACGCCGAACTTCTCGGCCTCGGCGCCGATGGCCCAGGCCGAGTCGGGCTTCTCGGCCCCCACGAAGGGCGCGCGCAGATCATCTTCAGAGCGCAGGGGCTCGAGGGAGGCGTCGACCGAGGCATTCATCACAACGCTGGCTTGACACGGCGCCGGCCCCTCGAAAAGGTGAAATCGGCCCCCCCGGCCGCCCCCCGAGGCCGAAAGCGCCGGCCCGGCGGAGGCCCCATGTGCCAGAAGTCACGGTCCGCGCTGCCGGCCCTCCGTCACCTCGTCGGAATGCCGACAGCGCGCCCGCCGCGGAGGGCCGCGCGAGCGGGCGCCGCCGCCCACGGGGCCGTGCGCGCGGGCGCCGCCCACGGGGCCGCGCGAAGGGGCGCCGCTCCCGGCAGGGCCGAGCGCTCGGCAGCGCCCGCGGGGCCGAGCGTTTTCGGCGGTGCCCGCGGGACCGAGCGTTCTCGGCGACCCCCGCGGGGCCGAGCGTTCTCGGCGGCCCCCGCGGGGGCCCGACCGGGCGCGGCGTCAGGCCGAGGGCGGCGGGGTGCGCGCGGCCTCGGCGCGGGGGCGGGCGGCGGGGCGCACCACCGCGCCGCTCGACAGGCCGCCGAAGACCATGCTCGGCCGCAGCCCGGGCGCGAGCGCGCTCGGCGTCACCTCGCTCGAGGGCAGCATCTGCACGAACTGCGGCGCCGCCTTCACCCGGTCGCAGAGCGCGCGCTCGACCACCATCGACGCGTACTGCTCGGCCCCGCCCTCGACCGTGTTGCCGTTGAGCACGACGTCGAGGTCTTGCTCGCGGCAGACGCGGGCGAGGCCCGCGATGCGGCTGTCGTGCGGCGAGTAGCTGTCGGCCGAGGTGCCGTTCTCGCTCGTGCCCCAGACGCCCGACTCGGCGTGCACGAAGAGCGTCTGGTTGCCCGCGGTGTGCCCCGGCGTGCTCACCAGCCAGGCGCCGTCGCCGAGCTCGAGGTCGCCCTCGATCAGCGCGACCCGCTCGGCCGGCACGCCGCGCTTGCCGTCGGCGACGAACCAGGCGCGCTGCAGCGGGGGCAGGTCGTCCCAGGCCTCCCACTCGCGCCGCGGCGCGAGCAGCTTCGCCCGCGGGAAGCGCGCGCGGCGCGAGCCGTCGCCGGTGCCGAGCAGCGAGCGCAGGTCTTGCGTGTGAAAGTGGTCGAAGGCAACGTAGTCGACGTCGGCCGGGCCCAGGCCGAGCGCGGCGAGCTGCGCCTCGAGCGGCTCGAAGCGCCGGCTGAGCACCTCGTACGCGAGGAACTCGCCCGTCGCCTCGACGAGCCGGCGGAAGAAGGGCGTCTGCCGCGCGGCGACGACGTCGGTCGGGTTGAAGAGCAGGGTCTTCGGCTCGCCGCGCTGCAAGAACTGCACGAGCAGGCAGCGGTGGGTGAGCACGACGTAGGGCGCCGGCGAGAGGGCGGCGCCCCAGAAGGCGTACTTGGTCGGGTAGAGCAGCGTGGCGAGCGGCAGCGAGCGGACGGCGAGGCAGCGGGGCGAGGCCGCGAAGCGCTCGCGCAGCCGGAGCGCCGAGGCCTCGAGGGCGCGCAGCCGCGGCCCCGCCGCCGAGAGCGCCCGCGCCCCCGCGAGCTCGGTCAGGGGTCGCAGCTCGGGGGCGCTCGCGTAGGGGGGGCTCGCCATGGCCCGCATCGTAGTCGAGCGCGCGCGAAACGGCACCCCGGTTCGCGCGCCGGCGGGGCGCCCCGAAGGGGGCGCGCCTTCAGGGCAGGCGCACGGCGTACTCGCGCAGGGCGAGCTCGTCGGCGTCGGTGGCGAAGCGGCGGAAGCGCGGGTACTCGGCGACGGGCACGCGCCCGGCCGGCACGTCGAGGCGGCGGTCGATGGTGACCCCCCCCGCCGCGAGCGCGTCGCGCGTCACCGACACGCGCTCGCCGTCGCGCGCCTCGGCCGGGGCCACGTCGCCCTCGACGTGCGCGCCGTCGGGCAGGCGCACGCGCAGGCGCACCTCGCTGTGCGTCGCCTCGGGCAAGAGCAGCGGCGTCTGGCGCGCCTCGAGCGACGCCATGCGCGGGCTGACCAGCATCATGAAGGGCGCCTTGAAGAGCAGCACCTGGCCCCGCCTGCGGGCGAAGTTCGGCACCTCGATGCGCATCTTGAGCGTGAGCGGGCGGTCGAGGTCGTCGCGGTCCTCGACCTTGAGCGACTGCAGGCGCGAGCCCGGCAGCGCGCGCGCGACCAGGTTGCCCTCGACCACGTCGACCAGCCGCGGCTCGGGCGTCTTCTCGAGCTCGCCCCGCAGCCGGATGCCCATCAGCCCGACGAAGCGCTGGGCGACCGCGACCGAGGCCGAGCCGTCGGCCCGCAGCTCGACCTCGCCCTCGTAGACGATGCCGTCGGGGCTGCCGCCCGCGGGGCTCGTCTCGCGCGTCAGCCGCTCGTCGAGGCGCACCGCCGGCTGCCCCCGCAGCTCGGCCGGCAGGTAGCCGAAGGGCGCGTAGCGGTCGCCGACCGTGAACCAGACCGGCGCGCAGCCCCCGGCCGCGGGCGGGCAGGCGCCGCCGGGCGGCTTCGTCTCGAGCCGGATGGCCACGTTCTGGAAGGCGAGCGCCTCGGAGATCGGCCCCTGGTCGGTCGGCGTCAGCCGGTTTCGGACGGCCGCCACCTCGACCGGCAGCCCCAGCGCGCGCGCGAGGTAAAGAAAGCCCGCGCCCCGCCGGCCGCTCTTGCCCATGATGACGCGCCGCCCGTCGGCCTCCTGGTCGTTGTCTTCGACGTTCGTCAGCACCCAGCGGTAGAGCCGCCGCGCCCGCTCGCGCACGTCGTGCGCGGGCACGCCGGCGACGATCTGGCGCGCGAGCCGCTCGAGCCGCGGGTCTCGCGGCAGCTCGTCGCCCACCGACTCGCGCGCCCGCTCGAGCTGGCCCTCGACGGTCACGCCCCAGCCCACCGTCACGCTCGGCAAGAACTCGGTCACCGGCACGCTGCCCCGCTCGACCGGCGCCGCCGGCGACTGGTCGACCCGCCACCTTCGCACCACGAGCCGCCCGCCCGCCTCGCCCACGGCCGGCGGCGGCACCTTGCCGCGCGTCTCGACCACCAGCGGGCGCTCTTTCGGCGAGACGACCACGAACTCGCTCCGCCAGTAGGCGACGTCGGCCTCGCGGAAGAACCACTGCGGGCTCAGGTACCTTTTGCCCCCCTCGCCGTCGCTGCGAAAGGGCAAGATGCGCTCGATCTCGAGGTAGTCGCCCACCTCGAGGTAGGGCATCGTCACCGTCGGCTTGCCCTCGACCTGCTCGGGCTCGAAGACCCGGCCGTCTTTCTTCAGCACCCGCAAGTGCAAGACGAGCGCGCCGCGCGGCACCTGCTGCTCGGTCAGCGTGCCGACGGCCTCTTGCGACTGCACCCGAATCAGCTCGTGCTCGAGCATGCGGGCGCTGCCGTCGGGCTTGATCCACAGGACGGCGTAGTCGAGCAGGCGCGCGGCCGTGCCCTCGAGCGCGACGCCGCTCGCCTCGAACTCGCGCACCAGCTTGCGCCCGTCGAAGCGGTAGGGCTCGAGCGCCGTCATGCCCTCGACCAGCTCGAGCGCCGCGCGCAGCTCTTCGGTCGGCAGGCCCCGCTCGAGCGCCGCCGCCAGCGCCGAGCGCAGCGCCGAGCGGTCGCCCGCGGCGTAGCGGGCGTCGGCCTGGGCGAGGCGGGCCGCCGGGTCGCGGGGGTTTCGGCGCAGCGCCATGCCGATCGCCTCGAGCGGGTCGACCTTCTCGCCCGCGCGCTGGCGCAGCTCGAGCACGCGCTCGGCGATGTCCTTGCGCTCGGGCCGCCGCGCCGCCAAGCGCCTGAGCTCGGCCGCCGCCGCCGCGTAGTCGCGCCGCGCGACGGCGCGGTCGAGCTCGATCTCGCTGTCGGGGTAGAGCGTGCGCAGCCGCGCCGCGAGCTCGTCGGCCTTCTTGTGCTCGCCGAGCTCTTCGTAGACACCGACCGCGAGCTCGAGCGTCGCCCGGTCGCTCGGGAAGCGCTCGGCGATCGCCTGCGCCGCCCGCACCCGCTCGCCCTTCCAGCCGAGCCGCCCGTACGAGGCGACGAGCCCCCGGCCCACGTCCGGCACCTCGGGAAACTCTCGCGACAGCGCCTCGAGGTCGGCCGTCACCTCGGCGAGCCCCCGGTCGGCCGCCTCGGCCGCCAGCCAGAGCCGAGGCCACCAGAGCTTCGGGTCTCGCTCGGCCGCGCGCCCCCGCAAGAGCTTCGCCCGATCGCGCGCCATGTTCGGCGGGTAAATCGGGTCTTTCTCGGCGTAGTTCGCGGCCGTCGAGAGCGCGAGCCCGGTCGCCTTGTCGCGATCGGCGACGAGCGGCTCGACGAGCACGCTCGCCACGTCGGCCTGCCCCTCGAGGTGCGCCAGGTACGCCGCGAGAAAGGCCTCGACCTCGTCGCCCGGCGCCCGCAGGCGCCCGCCCTCGAGGTAGCGCCCGAGCACGTTGGGGTCGCCCACGATCTCGGCCCCGCTCGTGCCGTACGCGCCGCCCGGCTCGACCCCCGTCTTCACGTCGCTCGGCGCGCCGTCGGGGCGCAAGAGGCGCATCGAGGTCTCGGGCTCGGCGACGCGGGCGAGCACCCGGTGCCGGCCCGGGCCGAGCCGCACCCGCGCGCCGAACTTGGGCCAGATGCCCCAGACCCGCGTGTCGCGCTCGAGCACGAGCTTGTCGTCGACCCAGATCGCGTGCGCGCCCTGCACCGCCACGATGACCTCGCGCTCGGCCGGCGCCTCGGCGTACGTCTCGGCGTAGAAGGTGCCCTCGCGCACCGGCTCGTCGGGGCGCACGACGCAGCCCTGCCGCTCGGTCGAGATCTGCCGCGGCGTGAAGGCGTCGCGCTGGCCCGCCTCCCAGGCGGCGGGCCAGGGGCCGGGCCGCTCGGCCGCGAAGGGGCGCCGCATGTCGGACGGCACGTTGCGGCCGAAGGGGCCCGCGACGCGCAGCGAGCGCACGCAGCCGTAGAGCTCGGCGGCCCGCTCGAGCGCGCGCGGCTCGGCCTGGCGCACCGCCGCGTTCGACCACCAGTCGACGAGCTCGCTGCGCGCCCGCCAGCCGATGGCGCCCGGCTCGCGCAAGATCGTCTCGACCGAAGGCCGGAGCCGCGACCAGGTCTCGGGCACCGCCGGCGCGAGGCTCATCAGGTGGCTGGCCGACACCCACGCCACGAGCGGGGCGGCCGGGTCGCCCGCGCGGCCGCGCGCCGCCTCGATCGCCGCGACGAAGCGCCCGGGCGCGCTCTTGAAGCGGCCGTGCGAGGCGTCGTCGAGCCCGAGCGCGAAGGAGGCCAGCATGGACCGGGCCTTCTTGCTCGCGTCGAGGCCGTCGAGCCGCGTTCGCGCCCGCGCCGCGCCGGCCGCCGAGCCGCCCGGGGCGAGCAGCTCGGCCAAGAGCCAGCGACCGACCGTGTCGGGGTCGTCGGACGAGGGGCCGTCGTCGAAAGCGCGCCTCGTCGGGGTCTTCGCCCCCCCGCCCGAGAAAGCCGAGCAGGCCAGGGCGAAGAGACAAAGCAAGACGAGCGCGAAGGGCGGGCGCGGCGCCCGCTGCCGCCGAGCGCCCTCGCCCCGTTCGCCCCCCGCGCCCTCGCGACCCGCCGGGGCCCGCCGCTGTGCCATGGCGACACCGCTTACCCCGGCTAGGCGGCTACCTCTAGCCCCTTGCGGGGGCGGCCCCGGGCGCCGGTCGGGGCCGCCCCGAGGGGCTCACGCCCCGGGCCCTCGCCCCCGGGCGCCGGCGACGCGGGTCGAGCGCCGCCCGGAGCGCCCCGCGGAGGAGCCCCGCGGCCGGCCGCGGGCGACGCGGGGCGGCCGCTTAGCCGCGCTGCGGGTGCCGGTCGCCGTGGTGCGGGTGCAGCGACTTGGCGAGCTGGCGCACCTGCTTGGCCTCCTCGAGCGTCACGGTGCCGTCGGCGCAAGCCTTGTCGACCTCGGCCTTGATCTTGGTCTGGGCCTCGGCCATGCGGGCGCGAATCTCGGCGACCTTCTCGGCGGGGATCTTCTTCTCGGCCACGGCCGCCTCGAAGCGCTCGCGCTTCTTCTGCTGCCGCTCTTCGACCTTCTGCCGAAACTGAGCGGCCGCCATCGGGAACTGCCCCGGGTCGTCTTTCTGGCCGGCGAAGGCGGGCACGGCGGCGAACGCGATCGTGGCGAGGGCGAACGAGGCGACGAGTTTCGAACGAGTCATCTTTCTTCTCTTGCTCCTGTGTCGGCGCGCGGCCCCTGCCCCCCCTCGGCCCCGCGTCTGCACAACACCAGATACGCACGCTTCGTCCCGGCCTCACCCCCCCGCAACACTTCTTCGCATTCGCTAAACAAAGGCCTTCGGGGCCCCCGCGGCCGCGCCCCGCCCGGTCGCCGCGCCCCGCGCACCCACCCCGTCGGCGCCGCGCTCGCCCGAGCCCCCACCCCGTCGCCGCCGCGCTCGCCCGAGCCCAGCTGTGCTAAGGCCCCTCGCCATGCTCGACCTGCGCTACGTCGTCGACAACCTGGCCGCCGTGCGCGCGGCCCTCGGGCGGCGCGGCCCCGCGCACGCCGCGCCGCTCGACCGCATCGAGGGGCTCGCCCGGCGGCGGCGCGAGACCATCGCCGCGAGCGAGTCGCGCGCCGCCCGGCGCAACGCCGCCAACGAAGAGATGGCCCGCCTGCCCAAGGGCTCGCCCGAGTTCGCGGCCCGCCGCGACGAGCTGCGCGCCCTCTCGCAGGAGCAGAAAGAGCTCGAGAAAGAGCTCGCCGCGGTCGAGGCCGAGATCCGGCTGGCGCTCGAGGGCGTGCCCAACCTGCTCCACCCCTCGGTGCCCGAGGGCGAAGACGAGTCGGGCAACCGGGTCGAGAAGGTCTGGGGCGAGCCGCCCTCGTTCTCGTTCGCACCAAAGGCGCACTACGATCTCGGCCCCGCCCTCGGCATTCTCGACTTCGAGCGGGCGTCGAAGATCTCGGGCGCGCGCTTCTCCGCGCTCGTCGGCCAGGGCGCCCGCCTCGCCCGCGCGCTCGGCGCCTTCATGCTCGACCTGCACACGCGCGAGCACGGCTACACCGAGGTCGCCCCGCCCGTGCTCGTCAAGGGCGCCGCGCTCTTCGGCACCGGCAGCCTGCCCAAGTTCGAGGCCGACCTCTTCAAGATCCGCAACGACGACCCCGCGCGCGGCTACGACCTCTATCTCATTCCGACCGCCGAGGTGCCGCTGACCAACCTGCACGGCGGCGAGCTGCTCGAGGCCGACGCGCTGCCCGTCGCCTACACCGCCCTGACCCCTTGCTTCCGCAGCGAGGCGGGCAGCGCCGGGCGCGACGTGCGCGGCATCATTCGCCAACACCAGTTCGACAAGGTCGAGATCGTGCGCCTCTGCGCCCCCGAGGCCGCCGAGGCCGAGCACGAGGCGCTCACCCGCCACGCCGAGACCGTGCTCGAGCGGCTGGGCCTGCACTACCGGCGCGTCTTGCTCTGCGCCGGCGACACCAGCTTCCAGTCGCACAAGACCTACGATCTCGAGGCCTACCTGCCGAGCGAGGGCAGGTACCGCGAGATCTCGAGCTGCTCGTGGTTCCACGACTTTCAGGCGCGCCGCGCCGACTTGCGCTACCGGCCCGCGCCCAAAGAGAAGCCGCGCTTTTTGCACACCCTCAACGGCTCCGGCTTGCCCATCGGCCGCACCCTCGTCGCGCTGCTCGAGCAGTACCAGCGCGAAGACGGGTCGGTCGCCATCCCCGAGGTGTTGCGCCCGTATTTCGGCGCGAGCGAGCTGCGCCTGCCCGCCCGCTGACCCCCCCGGCGCTCGGCCTCGGCACGGCGGGGCGTGCGGGCGGCTCCCCGGGCCCGCTCAGCCCGAGCCCGGCCGCTGACCCGGGCGCCCGGTCGGGCCCCCGGAGGCCCCCTCGCCCATCGGCGAGGGGCCGGCGATTTGTTCGGCTGTGGCGGGCCCCTTCGATACACTCGTCTCATGAACGCTGGGCCGACCCCGCCCTCGCCTGGCGAGGCCGGCCTCTCCGCGGCCGAAGGGTGGCGCCTCGCCCTCCGGCTGCTCGGCGCCTCGGGCGTCGCTCTCGCCTTCGCCTTCGTCGGTCAGGCCCTCCAGGCCCCCCTGAGCTTGCCCGCGGGCCTCGCCCCCCCGCCGCCTCCGTCGCCTCCCGACGAGCCCGAGGCGCCCCCGGCCCCGGCGTTGCCGCCGGGCGAGCCCCTCGTCGTCGTGGCCCTCGGCGCCTTCGACCCGAGCTACGCCCTGCGCCACCTGCCGCCGGGCGCGCCGACGCCCGACCTCTTCGCCCCGCTCGCGCCCTTGCTCGGGCCGGCGCACTTTCGCCTGATCGGCATCTCGTCCGTCGACACCTCGACGCCCGGCGCGCTGACGGTCTCCGGGCCGCCCGTCACCGACGAGGGGGCGCGGCTGGTCGCCTCCGGCAACTTCGACCTCGCCGTGCTCGGCCACCCCGCGTACGAGCGCGGCGGGCGCCGGGCGCTGCTCGAGGGCGCCGAGCGGCTGCGCGCGGCGGGGCCGAGCCCCCTCGGCGTCGGCGCGACGGCCGACGAGGCCCTCGGCCCGATGCGCCTGCTCGTCGAGGGGCGCCGCGTCGCCTGGCTCGCGTTCGACGCGCAGCCCGCGGCCCCGGCCGGCGCGGGCCTCGGCGAGCTCGAGCGGCGCCTCGCCGCCCTGCGCGAGGAGGGCGAGGCGGACGCCGTCGTCGTCGGCGTGCACGCCGGCGAGCGCTACGCGGCCGTGCCCTCCGAGTCGACGCGGCGGCTCTTCCGCACGATCGCCGACGCCGGCGCCCACGTCGTGCTCGGGCTGCGGCCGGCGCTCTTGCAGGGGGCCGAGTGGCACAAGGGCGTGCCGCTCGTCTACGGCATCGGCAACCCCCTCTCGCCCTCCGACCGCGAGCACCCCGAGGCCGGCATCGCGGCGCTCGCCCGCCTGCGCTTCGCCGAGCGCGGCCCGCCCTCGGTCGAGATCTGCCCGGTGCGCGCCGAGCCGCGCGCGCTCGCCCCGCTCGCGTCCGACCCGCTTCGCGCTTCGTACGAAGTCGCGCTCTGGCAGCGCGTGCGCCTGGCCGGCCGGCCCCTCGGCGGCATCGGCCTCGGGCCGGTGGGCCCCGACGGCTGCGCGGCGCTCGGGCCGCCGCCGCCCGGGCGCCCGGCGCGACCGGCCCGAGCGGGGTCGAGCTCGCCTTGAGGCGGGCGTTGGCGTACCCTGCGGGCGGGGGCGAAGGGCCCACATGATCGTACACCAAGCGACCCTGCAGATTGCCACGCGGCCGAAGGGGTTGATCGACATCACCGAGCGGGTGGCGGGCGTGCTCGAGGCGAGCGGGGTTCGGCGGGGGCTCTGTTGCGTGTTCGTGGCGCACACCTCGGCGAGCCTCGTCATCCAGGAGAACGCCGACCCGGCGGTCTTGCGCGATCTCGAGCGCTTTCTGGCGCGGCTCGTGCCCGAATCCGAGCGCTGGGAGCACGCCGAAGAGGGGCCGGACGACATGCCCGCGCACGTCCGCAGCGCCCTGACGCGCACGAGCGAGACCGTCCCGGTGGTCGAGGGGCGGCTCGCGCTCGGCACCTGGCAGGGCATCTATTTGTGGGAGCATCGGGCGCGGGGGCGCGAGCGGAGCGTGCTCGTACACCTGCTGGGCGAGGGCTGAGCCCCCCGTCACTTGGCGGTTGCCGCCGGGGCCATAAGCCGCTACCCGGGGGCGGCTGGCATGTTCCGCAAGGTCCTGATCGCCAACCGCGGCGAGATCGCGGTCCGCATCGCCCGCACGCTGCGCGAGATGCGCATCGGGTCGGTGGCGATTTACAGCGACGCCGACCGCGCGGCGGCGCACGTGCGGGCCTGCGACGAGGCGCGGCACATCGGCCCGGCGCCGGCGGCCCAGAGCTACCTCGACGTCGAGCGGGTGGTGGGGGCGGCGCGCGACGCGGGGGCCGAGGCGATCCACCCGGGCTACGGGTTTCTGTCCGAGAACCCGGCGCTGCCCGAGGCGTGCGAGCGGGCGGGGCTCGTGTTCATCGGCCCGCCGGCCTCGGCGATGCGGGCGATGGGCTCGAAGACGGCGGCGCGGGCGAAGATGGCCGAGGCGGGGGTGCCGATCGTGCCGGGGGCGAACGCGCGCTCGCTCGACGAGGCGCGCGAGGCGGCCGGGCGTATCGGGTATCCGGTGATGCTGAAGGCGGCCTCGGGCGGCGGGGGCAAGGGCATGCGGCTCGTCGGCGCCGAGGCCGAGCTCTCTTCCGCCTGGGAGCGGGCGCGCAGCGAAGCCCGCGCGGCCTTCGGCGACGAGACGGTCTACCTCGAGAAGGCGATCGAGGGGCCGCGGCACGTCGAGATTCAGGTGCTGGGCGACCGCGAGGGCAACGTGGTGCACCTGTTCGAGCGCGACTGCTCGATCCAGCGGCGGCACCAGAAGGTGGTCGAAGAGACGCCCTGCCCGGCGGCGCCGCCCGAGCTGGTGGCGCGCATGGGCGAGGTGGCGGTGCGGGGGGCCAAGGCGGTCGGCTACCACAGCGCGGGCACCTTCGAGTTTTTGCTCGACCGCTCGGGCGAATTTTACTTCCTCGAGATGAACACGCGCCTGCAGGTCGAGCACCCGATCACCGAGTGGGTGACGGGGCTCGACCTGGTGCGCGAGATGGTGCGGGTCGCGGCGGGGCGGCCGCTCGGCTACGGGCAGGGCGAGGTGCAGCGGCGGGGGGCGGCGATCGAGTGCCGCGTCTACGCCGAAGACCCCTCGAGCGGGTTCTTGCCGAGCCCCGGGCAGATCCGGGCGCTGCGCACGCCGGGCGGCCCCTTCGTGCGCGACGACTCGGGCGCGTACGAGGGGGGCGAGGTGTCGAGCTACTACGACCCGCTCGTCTCGAAGCTCAGCGTCTGGGCGCCCGACCGGGCGGGCGCGATCGACCGCATGCGCCGCGCGCTCTCCGAGTACGTCATCACGGGCATCCGCACGAACCTCGCGTTCCACGAGAAGCTGTTCGAGCACCCCGAGTTCGTCGAGGGCCGCTACGACACGGGCTTCATCGACCGGCACCGCGAGCGGCTGCTCGGCTACGCGTCGGTCGCGGCGCCCGAGCGGCGCGCGGCGCTCGCCGTCGCGGCCGCGGTGGCCGCCGCGCGGCTCGAGCTCGGTCAGGGCGCCGCCGTCGCCTCGGCCGGGCAGAACGCGCTCTCGCCCTGGGCGGCCCAGCACCGGGCGCGCCTGATCGACCGCTGAGGGGCCACCGGGGGCGATGGCGCGCACAAAAGTGACCTTTGGCCCGAAGTCCGGTACCGTCCGCGACTTCGTGAGCCTGCGAAATCTCGCCCTTGCGTTCGCGGCCGCGGCCCTCGCGTCGCCGGCGACCGCCCGCGCCGCCGACCCCTTCCTGACCGTGCTGCCCGCGGCCGAGGCGACGCGCTCGCCCGCCCAGCGCCACGCCCGCCTCTCGAAGGCCGAGGCGCTCTCGGCCCTGCGCGAGCGCGGCGTCGCCTTCGTCGAGGTGCCCGAGGGCGAGGCGCCCGGGGTGCTCGCGCCCGTCCGCCTCGCGGGGCCCCTGGGGGGCGTCTGGTTCCGTTCGTCCGACCCCGAAGTTGCCCGGCGCCGCTCGCGCTACGAGATCCTCGACGCCCGCCTCGCGCTCACGCTGGCCGACTGGGCCGAACTTTTGCGCCACCACGACGTCGAAGAGGTGCGCCACTTCGGCCTCTACCGGCCCGAGCCGCCGGCGGGGGCGAAGCGCAAGCGGGGCGCGCGCCCCGCGCCCGCGCCGAGCGCCGGGCAGGCGACGAGCCGCCACCCCGCCGGCCTCGCCATCGACGTCGCCGCGTTCCGCAAGCGCGACGGCAGCTGGCTGCGCGTCGCCGACCAGTTCTACGGGCGCATCGGCGCGCGCACCTGCGGCGCCGGTGCCCCCCGTCCGGCCTACTCCGACGCGCGCGAGCTGCGCTCGATCGTGTGCGAGGCGGCCGACGCGAAGGTCTTTACTTACGTTCTGACGCCCAATTATAACGCAGCACACCGCGACCACTTCCACCTGGAGGTCAAGGGCGGCGTCCCCTGGGTGCTCGTGCACTGACTGACGCCCGCGCGCGGTCCCCCCAACCCGAATTCGGAGATTGTTACCATGAAGAAGAATCTTTTCGCCTTCCTCGCCGTCGCCTTCAGCATCGCCCTCGCCGCGGCCTGCAGCAGCTCGTCCTCGACGCCGACCGACGCCAGCGCCGCCCCCGCGGGCGACCCCGCCGCCGCGACCGGCGACGCGGCCGCCGCGGCCGGCAGCGCTGCCGGTTCGGCCAGCGCCATGCCGGCGAAGTGAAGGGCTCGTTTCGTCGTTACGACCGAACGTCTTCCTTCGGGCCGGGCGTCCGTTGAAGGGGCCGCGGGCGCGCGCCGGGTCGAACCCCCGGCGCCGCCCCGACCCCGTCGACCTCGCCGCCTCGGTGCCGCCCGCCCCCCAAACCGGCGGGTTTTTTTTTGTCCCCGCCCCGGCCGCCGCGGCCCCGCGCGCCCCCCTCCGCCCCATGCGCCACCCCCTCGGCACCCTGCTCGACTTCAACGGCGTGCTCGTCGACGACGAGCCGCTGCACCACGCCGCCTTCGAGGCGGTGCTCGCCCCGCGCGGCATCGCCCTGCCCTGGGGCCTGTACCTGAGCGACTACCTCGCCCTCGACGACGAGGGCGTCGCGCACAAGGCCCTCGGCGCCCGGGGCCCCGCCCCCGAGGCCGAGGTGCGCGCGCTCTTGCGCGAGAAGCGCGACGCCTACCGCCGGCTCGCCGACGAGCGCCTGCGCTTCTACCCCGGCGCGGCCGAGTTCGTGCGCCAGTGCGCCGCGGGCGGCCCCGTCGTCATCGTCTCGGGGGCCCTGCGTGACGAGATCGAAGACGCCCTCGCCCGGCTCGGCGTCCGCGACGCCGTCGCCGCCATCGTCAGCGCCGACGACACCACCGCCTGCAAGCCCGACCCCCAGGGCTACCTGCTCGGCCTCGACGCCCTCGGCCGCGCGCTCGCGTCGGGCCGCCCCGCGGCCGGCGTCGTCGCCGTCGAAGACTCGCCGGGCGGCGTCCGGGCCGCCCGCGCCGCCGGGGTCGCCGTCGCCGCCCTGCTCCACACCGTCGACGAAGCGCCCCTCTACGAGGCCGGCGCCGGGCTCGTCGCGCCCTCGCTCGCCGAGCTGACCCCCGCGCGCCTCGGCGCCCTCGCCTGGGCTGGGGCGTGAGCCGCCGGGCCCACCCCGCCCTCGCGACGGCCCTGGCGGCCGCCCTCCTGCCGCCCTCAGCGGCCTCCGCCGCCCCGAGGCCCCGGGGCGCTACCCCCCTAGCGCCTCCCGGGGCCGGGCCCTTGGCGCCCCAGCCAGGGGCCCCTGCCGGCGCCGTGCCCCTGCGGGGGCCTTCCGCGAGCGCCCTGCCCCCAGGGGGGCCTTCTGCGGGCGCCGTGCCCCCAGGGGGGCCTTCTGCGGGCGCCCCCCTGCGGGGGCCCGTCGCCGCGCCCCGGCCCCGCCCCCTGCCTGGCCCGACGGGCTGGGCCGACGCGGGGCTCGGCCCCTTGCGCGGCGTGACCATCGGCCCGATCGAGAACCGCCGCCACGAGGGCCGCGGCTACGGCTCCGCGGCGTACGCGCGGGCGCTCGACGAGGCGCGGCGCATGGGCGCCACCTGGGTCAGCCTGACGCCCTTCGGGCGCGTCGCCGACCTGGCCCCGACGGGCATCGATCTGACCTTTGAGGCGCCCTTCCGGCAGAACCGCGACGACGTCGCGCGCGCCGTCGCCATGGCGCACGAGGCCGGGCTCAAGGTGCTGCTCGTGCCGCACCTCTGGGTCGAGTCGGGCGGCTGGCGCGGGCTCATCGACCCGGGGTCCGACGCCGCGTGGGCGCGCTACGCGGCCGCCTACCGCGGCTTCGTCGCCGAGTGGGCGCGCCTCGCCGAGGAGGCCGGCGCCGACATGCTGAGCGTCGGCGTCGAGCAGCGCACCTGGGTCACGACCCGCCGCGCCGCGCTCTACGCCGACGTCATCGCCGCCGTGCGCGCCGCCTACCGCGGGCCCATCACCTACTCGGGCAACTGGGACGACGTCGAGGACACGCTCATTCTCGGCGCGCTCGACGTCATCGGCGTCAACGCGTTCTACCCGCTCGCCGAGCGCGAGGGGGCGGCCTTCGGCGAGCTCGCCCGCGGCGCCCTTCGCGTCGCCGAGCGCGTGCGCGCGCTCGCCGAGCGCTGGCAGAAGCCCGTGCTCTTCACCGAGATCGGCTACACGACGCGGCCCGACCCAGCCGTCAAACCGTGGGAGTGGCCCGACGCCATGGCGAACGTCCGCGTCGACGAGCGCGCCCAGGCCGACGCCTACGCCGCGCTCGTCGGCCCGCTGCTCGACGAGCGCTGCTTCCTCGGCTTCTTCGTCTGGCGCCTCTACGCCGACCCCGACGACACGTCGCAAGAGGCCGAGTGGGGCTTCAGCCCGCGGGGCAAGCTCGCCGAGCTCGTCGTGCGCGACGCCTTCCGCGCGCGCTGGGCGTCCGACCCCTTCGTCGAGCCCGGCGACGCCCCCGCCCGCGCCCGCGCGCTCTTTCCGGGCTACTACGGGCCGCCGCGGCCCTGACGCCGGGCGGCGGGGCGCCCCCGTCGCCGCGGCCTCGTCGTCGCCCGCCCCGTCACGGGGAAGGCAGGCGGCGCCGCGCGGCCCCCTGGAACGCGCCGGCGCCGCCCGCCGCGCGCGGGCCCCAGATCAGCGGGCTTACTTTCACGTTCCGCGCGGCCGCGGCGCGCCAAGTCAGCCGATGTCAGTTGGTCTCTCGCCCGCCCGGCGCGACGAATCGGCCCTCGGCACGCGCCCCCGAGGCGGCCCGAGGGAGGCACCATGGAAAGCACGAAACGAACCTTGCTCCTCCGAGCGCTCCTGCCCGCGCTCGCGCTCGCGCTCGTCGCCTGCGGCGACGATGACGACGGCGGCGGCGGCGCCGGCCAGTCGGGCAGCGCCGGCACCGGCGGCCGGGCCGGCACGGGCGGCAGCGGCGGCATGGCGGGCGCGGGCGGCGCGGCGGGCGCGGGCGGCGCGGCGGGCGCAGGCGGCGCGGCGGGCA
>DASTPP010000190.1:0-45748 GCA_035762175.1 Polyangiaceae bacterium
GCCCTTGGCCACGCTGGTGGTGACCTCGGCGATGTTGCGCACCTGGGCGGTGAGGTTGTTGGCGAGCAGGTTGACGTTGTCGGTCAGGTCCTTCCAGGTGCCGGCGACGCCGGGCACCTCGGCCTGCGCGCCCAGCTTGCCCTCGACGCCGACGGTGCGGGCCACGCTGGTGACCTGCTCGGCGAAGATGCCGAGCGTCTTGGTCATGTTGTTGAGCGTGTCGCCGAGGGCGGCGATCTCGCCCTTGGCGTTGACCTGCAGCTTCTCTGACAGGTCGCCGTTGGCGACGGCGGTGACGACCTTGACGATGCCGCGCACCTGCGTCGTCAGGTTCGAGGCCATGAAGTTGACGTTGTCGGTCAGGTCCTTCCAGACGCCCGAGACGCCTTGCACCTCGGCCTGGCCGCCGAGCTTGCCCTCGGTGCCGACCTCTTTCGCCACGCGCGTCACCTCGCTGGCGAAGCTGCGCAGCTGATCGACCATCGTGTTGATGGTGTCCTTCAGCTCGAGAATTTCGCCGCGCGCCTCGACCGTGATCTTCTGGCTGAGGTCGCCGTTGGCCACGGCGGTGGTGACCTTGGCGATGTTGCGCACCTGGTCGGTCAGGTTGCCGGCGAGAACGTTGACGTTCTCGGTCAGGTCTTTCCACACGCCCGAGACGCCCTTGACGTCGGCCTGGCCGCCGAGCTTGCCCTCGGTGCCGACCTCTTTGGCGACGCGGGTGACCTCGGCCGCGAACGAGCTCAGCTGGTCGACCATGGTGTTGACCGTGGTGCCGATGCGCAAGAACTCGCCCTTGACCGGCTGGCCCTCGATCTCGAGGGCCATCTTCTGCGTCAGATCGCCCTCGGCGACCGCGATGAGCACGCGGGCGATCTCGGTCGTGGGCTGCATCAAGTCGCCGATGAGGGCGTTGATGAGGCCGACGCTCGTCGACCAGCCGCCGACGACGTCGGCGCCGAGCGAGACGCGCTCGGCCATCTGGCCCTCGCGGCCGACGACGCGCTCGATGCGTACGAGCTCGCGCTCGAGCGCCGCGTTGCGCGACACGACGCCGTTGAACTTGCGCGCGATCTCGGCCATCACCCCGCCCTCGGCGATGACCGGCATGCGGGCGCCGAAGTCGCCCCGCTCGACCGCGCCGAGCGCGTCGAGGAGCTGCCGCAGCTGCTTCTGCGTCGCGCCCGGGGCCTGACGGTTGCCGGCCTGACGCCCCTTGCCGTCGCTGTGGCCGTTGCCGTTGCCGTTCTTCTTCGCCTTCGCCCGGGCGGGCGCGCGAGCGCTGAGAGAGGTCATATCGCTCAAGGGGCCACTCCTTAGCCGTTGGCGCAGGCGGCAGGCGAACACGGCCTGAGCCCGGCGCTTTCGACGGTACGCGAAGCCGATCGTGGGCGGAAGCTCCGACGTGGAGCACGGCCTCGGCTTTTGTCGTCGAATTCGCGGGCCTGGTGCGACCCGGCCCGCGTCGCAAAGTGCCACACGTAGCGTTTTGCCACAGCAAAAACCCGCATTTTTCTCGGCAAAGTTCGACCTCGCCCCCGCCGAGTCGTCCGCGGCGGGCACGGATGCACGTTCACGGAGCCGCGATGATGAGCCGCCCATGATCGCGCCAGCGCGCAGACGGACGAGCGCCGCCCGACCAGCTCGCTCCGCGGCCTCTCTCGACGATCACGTCGGAGCGCGCACGGACGCGGGCTCGCTCGGCAGCGCGAGGGTGGGCTCTGCCTCGCCCGGCGAGAGCCGAGGCGACGATCGCGGGAAGGCGGGCTCGCCGACATGGCGCGGTCGAATCGTGGGAAGACGGGCTCGCCGACATGGCGCGGTCGAGAGGTTTCGAGCGCGACGTGCGCGCGAGGCCACGACGCGAGGGCCGCCGGTGCGGCGACCTCGCTTCGATCGCCTCGCTCGCGGCAGTCAACGGAGCAGAGCGCCTTCGACCGGATGGGGGCCCTCATCCCCGGCGAGGGTCGGCGGCGAGACATGCCGACGCGGGAGGCACGGCGGGCGGAGAAGCGACGTGCCGACGCGAGGGGCGCGGCGGGCGGAGAAGCGACGTGCCGACGCGGGAGGCGCGGCGGGCGGAGAAGCGACGTGCCGGCGCGGGAGGCGCGGCGGGCGGGGAAGCGACATGTCGAGCGGGGGCCCTGGCCATGACGCGCTCGGTCGAGGGCCGCCGTCCGGTGCGCTGTATGGAGGGGCTTAACACGCCGTGTTGGCAGGCCTCGGCCTGCCCAACGCCGGAATCAGTAGGGGCGTGTCGCACACAGTAAAACGCGGCATTTCTGGTGGTTTTGACGTCCGAACCTTGTTCGGCTTCTTAGGCTCGATAGTTCGGGGCCCCGAAAGTTTCGGAAATCATGACGCGACGCTGGAACAACGCGTCATGCTCTACTAATTTCTTGCGTCATGGCGAACACCACTACCGAAGTCAGCACGTCCTCGCAGACGAACTCTTCTTCCTCCGCCTCGAAGGCGGCGCCGACGGCGCCGGCCGAGAGCCAGCAGCGGCGCACGATCGCGACGTACGCGGTGCTGGTCGGGCTGACGCCGTTGATTCCCGTGCCCTTCGTCGACGACGTGGTCGAGGGGGCGCTGGTGCGGCGCTTCGTCGGCGCGCTCGCGGCGTCGCGGGGCGTGACGCTGAGCGACGCCGAGGTGCGCGCGCTCAGCTTCGGCTCGGACGGCGGGGTCTTCAAGAAGATCGCGCGCGGCGTCGTCGTCTACCCGCTGAAGAAGCTCTTCCGGAAGACCTTCTTCTTCCTCGAGGGCAAGCGCGTCGTCGACCTGGCGAGCCTGACCTTCTGCCGCGGCTACCTGCTCGACGTGGCGTTCGAGCGCGGGTGGGCGGGCCCGGGCGTGGCGGGCGCGCCGGTGCTCGAGGCGATCGAGAAGGCCTGCCGCGAGGCGGGCACGAGCCCCGTCGAGCACGCGGTGCGGGCGGCGTTCAACGGCTCGCGCGCGGCCTTCACGGGGGCGATCGAGGGGCTGACGCGCGCGATCAAGCGGGCGAAGGGCACGCCCGACGAGGCGGCGGCCGAGGCGGCGCGCGAGGCGAGCGCGGGCGCGGCGACGCCGGTCGAGCGCAAGCTCGAAGAGACGCTGCGGGCGGTGCCGGCCGAGTACTTCAAGCGCCTCACGCAGGCGTTCGCGACGGCGCTCGGCAAGAGCCTCTGAGGCGCTAGCGCGGCGCCCGGCCGCGGCGCGGGGGGGGGCGGGCGGCGGCGGCGTGGCGCTTGGGCGCGGGCCCGGCGGGCCACCAGGCGAGGCGGCCGGCGCCCTCGTCGGTGCGGTAGCGGGCCTGGGCGATGGGCCCCTCGTCGCTCAACAGGGGGGCGAGCTCGGGGTCGGCGAGCACGTCGAGGGTGCGGCGCGGCTCGCCGTCGACGAGCACCGTCGGGGCGACGAGGCGCACGCCGTGGCTGTAGTCGGAGTACCAGTCGCCGTGGGCGGTGCTGAGCGGCTGGATGGGCTGCCCGTCGGGGCGGTGCCAGCCGTAGAGGGCGAGCCGGTGGGGGCGCTCGCGCAGGCGGTTCGACACGACGACGTCTTTCTTGTGCCCGGCGACCAGGCCCGCGGGGGCGCCCCGGCCGAGCTGCGCGTCGATGAGCTCGTCGTGCTGGGCGAAGGCCTCGGCGCGCACCATCGCCGCGCTCGGCGGGAAGGTGCGGGGCGCGAGCTTGTCGGGCGCGAGCCGGTAGACGAGGTCGACGAGCTTGGCCGTGGGCAGCACGAAGCCGAGCCGGTCGGCGACGAGCTGCGCCGTCACGGCGCCCATGGGGACGCGCACGCTGTCGGCGTCGTCGCCGACGGCGAGGTAGTCGGGCGTCACCCAGAAGGTCAGCGCCCTGGGCCGCCCCGAGCTCGTCTCGCCCCGGGCCTCGAGCCGCACGAGGCGCCGCAGGTAGCCCGGCACGTTGCCGCGACAGACCTCGCGCAAGACGGCGGCCTCGCGCCCCTGCTCGTCGGCCGCCTCGAGCGCGCGCACGAAGGCCTTGCCCGAAGGGGCGTCCGCGGGGCGCGCGGGCCAGACCGGCAGATCGGGCTCGGGCGGGGGCGCCTTCGCGGCGGGCTCGGGGACGCCCGCCGCGTCGCGCGCGGAGGGCGGCAGGGGGCTGGGCGGGGGCGGGGTGGCGGTCGAAGGCAGGGCCCGGCGCGCGGCCGGCGGGGCCGCGGGCCGAGGCGGGGCGCAGGCGGCGAGGGCGAGCGCGCCGGCGGCGAGGGCGAGCGTGCGGGCGGCGAGGGCGAGCGCACGGGGGCGGGGGGCGCGGGGCCGCGGGGTGGCGCGGGGCATGGGCGAGGGCCCCGGGGGGCGCCGGCATTGTAGGCGAGGCGGCGTCCGGAAGGCCACCGGAGGGCGCGCCGCGGGGCCTCAACGGTCGGCGCGGCCGCCTCGCGCCAGCGGCGGCCTCAGGGCCGCCCGACCTTGCCGAGATCGACGAAGGCGCGGTCGGTCATGACGACGAAGGGCCGCTCGTCGAAGCGCAGGCCGCCCTTGCCGTCGTGGTCGATGATCTCGAGCTTGCCCATGCCGTAACCCATGGGCCCGCGCGAGTAATAGTGGGCCTGCAGCGTGTACGAGGGCGAGCGGGCGCCCTGGGGCTTGCGCACGGTGAAGCACTCGGGGCCGTAGCCGGTGGTCACGTCGGCGTAGAGCTCGCCGCCGCCGTTCGGCAAGGTGGGCTGCGAGTAGAAGGCGTGGCCGCCCGAGGCGTCGCGGATGTGAAAGTCGACGTCATTGGCGTCGGTCTCCCAATTGAGCACGAAGCGCAGCGAGGGCTCGTCGTCGATGGTGGCGCCGACCTCGCGCAGCTTCGACTCGACCTCGGCGCGGCGCCCGGGCTCGGCGCGCACGAGCGCGGCGCCGAGCAGGCCGGCGTCCTCGCGCAGGATGCGCTCGACGCCGCGGAAGCGGCCCGCGGGGTACGAGCGGTTGGCGCCCGCGAGCGCGGCGTCGAGCGCGGCGGCGTACTCGCCGCGCTTGGCGAGGGCGAAGGCGAGCAGCCGGTGGCTCGAGGGGTGGTCGGGCCGCTGCTCGGCCGCCTTGCGGAAGGTGTCGACGGCGAGCGGCAGGCCCTTGCTCGAGGCGAGGTGCTCGAGGCGGGCGCCGGCGAAGCGGCGCAGGTCGGCGCGGTCGGGGTAGAGGTCGATGAGCGAGCCGTAGGCGCGCGCCGCCGACTCGAGCTCGCCGGCGGCCTCGTACGCGGCGCCGAGGGCGACGAGCGCGAGCACGTCGCCGGGCGACTGCTTGCGCCAGGCGTAGGCGAGCGCGACGGCCTGCTTGGCGCGCTGGGCGGCGACGAGGTCCATCACCTCTTTGAACTTGCCGGTGAAGGGCTCGACGGGCGTCTGCTTCGGCGGCAAGAGCGTGGGCGCGGGCGAGCCGGGCGGAGGGCGGCGGCGCGCCGCGGCGGCGCCCCCACCGCCGGCCGCGCGGCCCTCGGTCGAGGCCCAAGGGTCTACCGTGTCGAACGCGGGCCGGGCGGCCCGGGCGGCCGCTCTCGGGGCCGGGGCCGTCGCCATGGCGGCGGGCGGGGGCGGGGGCGGCGGGGGCGGCGGCGGCGCCTCGGCCGGCGCGTCGGCGCGCCCGCCCCGGTCGGGGGTCGTGTTCGAGAGGCCGAGCCCGTCGCCGTCACGTTCCCGCGCGTCGGCGAGGCGCTCGACCCGGCCCTGCGCCGGCCCGCCCGGGCCCCCCGGCGTCGCCGGGGCGGCCGAGGCCGCGGGCGCGGCGGCGGCGGCCCGCGGGAGGTCGAGGGGGGCGCCCTCGGTCGCGGCCGCGCTCTCGGACGCCGCCCCGGCCTTGCGCTTGCGCAGCCCGAGCCAGCCGCCGCCTTCGTCCTCGGCGTCCTTCTTCTCTGCCTTTTCGGGGGCCTTCTTCGGCCCGAACGAGTCGGAGAAGCTGCGGCGCGCGACCGCGATGCGCCCGTCCTCGACGGTCAAGATGTCGGCGAGCGCGCGCCGCTCGATGTGGAAGCGCGCGTAGTCTTGCTCGGTCTCGAGCACGAGCAGCGAGGTGTAGGGGCTGAGCACGCGGTGCTTGACCGACAGGTCGACGACCTGCTTGACGATCGCCTCCTGGACGCCCTCTTTCTTGTGCTCCTCGAGCAGGCTCGCGATCTTCGCCTGCGCCCAGCCCCGCTCGAGCAGGGCGCGCTCGCTCGTGCGCAGCTCGGGCACGCGCACGGGCTCGCCGCCCGCCGACAGGCGCACGGGCTCGCCGGCGCCGAGCTCGGCGTAGACGAGCACCTCGTCGCCGGGCTGCACGCCGCTCACCGCGCGCGGGTACTGCCAGCTCGCCCCTTCGATCCGCAGCTCGAGCGAGCGCGTCGAGGCGCGCAGCTTGCGCCCGAGCTCGGCCGCCTCGGCCGAGCCCTCGGCCACGACCCCGTCGCGGGCGAGCCCCGAGCGCGCCACGCGCGCGAGCATCGACTCGTCGCGGATGCCGCCGACCGCGAGCGCGTCGAGCCGCTCGACGCCCGCGTCCCGGAGGGCGCGCGCCGCGGCCCACACCTTGTCGCCGGCGACGTCGCCCGCGGTGGGCACCCCGTCGCTGACGAGCAGCACGCGCCGGAGCCCGCCCGCCTTGGCGCGCGCCGCGGCCGCCCCGAGCGCCGCCTCGAGGTCGGAGGCGCCGAACGCCCCCCGCTCGCGGATCTTCGCCACGGCCTCGTCGCCGAAGCCGCCGGCCTTGCCCTCGAAGGCGACCTCGCTCGACTGGTCGAAGCAGACCACCGTCAGCGGGGTCTCGGGCCCCTCTTTCGCCGCGACCTCGGCCGCGAGCCGGCGCAGGGCGTCGACCTGCGCGTCGAAGCCGAGCGCGCGCGAGGCGCTCGTGTCGAAGAGCACGAGCAGCGACGAGAGCGGCTCGGGCTGCGCCTCGGCGGCGGGCCGGAAGCGCACGAGGGCGAGCTCGCCGTTGCGCAGCGCCATCGCCGGCCGATCGCCGCCGCGGCGGAAGCCGAAGTCGCCCGCGGGCACGGAGCGCGCGCGCCGCAGCGCGTGCGCGGGCTCGGCGCGACCGGGCACGTAGGCGGCGAGGTCGAGCTCTTCGACCTCGGGCAGCCCCCGCAGCGGCAGGGCGTACGGCTCGCCGCCGCGCAGCTCTTGCGAGTACGAAAGAATCAGCTCTTTTCGGCCCCGCGCGGGGATGGGAAACACCCTCGCCGAGAACTCGTTGCCGGCCGCCTGCTCGAGCAGCGCCGGGTCTTGCTTGCGGTGCAAGAAGTCTTCGTAGGCCCGGCGCGCGGCCTGCTTCTCGACCACCTCGCCCTCCTGCCAGCGGTCGCCCACGCGCATGGCGAAGCGGCTGACGGCGGCGCCGGGCGGCAGCGTGATGCGGAAGGTGCCCTCGAGCGTGCGGTCTTCGGGGTTGTCGAAGGTCAGGCGCAGCTCGGTCAGCGCCAGCGGGTCGTCGACGACGGCGCGGGCGCGCACCGACGCGAGGCGCAGCCCCGTGCCGTCGGACGCCGTGAGCGCGAAGGGCGAGCCCCCCCCGCGCGGCGACTGGTAGCCCTCCTCGAGGGGCGCCCCCACCTCGCCGCGCGCCACCTCGGCCGGCCCCTCGCCCGCGCCGGGCCGCCCCGGCTCGCCCGTCGGGCCCCCCCGGCACCCCGCCGCGAGCGCGAGGACCGAGACCAAGACCGCCACCGCTCCGCGTCGAACACGCATCCACGCTCTCCTTACGCTGGCCCGACCGGCACCGCGCGCCGCCCGGGGTCGCCGGCGCGCCGCGCGCGGCCGGTGCGGGCTTATACGGGCGAGGGCGCCGAAAGACCTACGCGGCCGGCGCGGGGCCGCCCGCGCGCCGGCGAGGGCCGGGCCCGGGCGGCGGGGGCGAAAAATTACGCCCCCCGGGGCCCGGGGCCCCCGGCGGGCGGCGTTCGGCGGGCCGGGCCGGGCCGCCGCGCTTCGGTTTCGAAAGCGTCGCGCGCCCCGGGCCGGGGGGCCCTGACGCCCCGCCGCCCCGCCGCCCCCCGTGCTACGCTCGCCGCGCCCTGCATGTACACGATCCTCAACCGGGTCGGGCGTCTGATCGAGATCACGATCCGGTCGCCGGTCTCGCTCGACGAGGCCGTGCGGTGGCAGCGTGACCACGACGCGGCCGTCGCCAAGGTGGCCGGCCCCTACGTCTGCTTCGTCGACGTCGTCGACGCGACGGTGTTCCCGCCCGAGGTGGCCGACGCCTACGTCGCGACGATGCGCAACGAGCCGCGGCTCTTGCGCACGGGCATCTTGCTCAACGAAGACCACGTCCTGAGCCTGCAGGTGCAGCGCATGATCCGCGAGGGCAACGCCCCGACGCGCCGCACCTTCCGCGCGGCGCGCGAGCTCGAGACCTGGCTCGGCGAGGTGCTCACGCCCGCCGAGCGCGCCCGGCTCGACCAGCGGCTGGGCGAGCGCGGGCTCAAGAGCGGGCCGGCCTGAGCGCCGGCGCGCCCGAAGGCCGCCGGGGGCCCCCGCGCTCCGCCGCGCGCCGGGCGCCGCCCGCGCCGAGAGCCCCCCGCGCTCCGCCGCGCGTCGGGCGTCGCCCGCGCCGAAAGCCCCCCGCGTTACGCCGCGCGCCGCGCGTCGCCCGCGCGGAGCGTGCCGACGCGCCGCACGGCGTCCGCCCGCGCCCGCCCGAGCTCTTCGGCCTCGAGCGCCTCGCCGGCGATACCCCAGCGCTCCCAGGCGCCGCCCCGGGCGGCCTCGGGCAGCTCGGAGCGCACCGAGCGGGGCAGCGCCCGGGCCGCCGCCTCGAGCGCCCGCAGCACCGGCTCGCCGCCCTCGGCGACGCACCAGCGCACGACGTCCCAGGCGTGCGCGGCGTGCCGGCCCTCGTCGGCGGCGATCGCCTTGAGGATGGCCGCGACGGCGGGCTCCTCGCAGCGCCGGGCCAGCTTGGCGACGATGCGCGCCGAGGCGCCCTCGTGCAGCGCGCCGTCGACGAGCGAGTCGACCGCCAGCTCGCCGAGCGCCACGAGGCGCGGCCGCGGCCGCGCGAACGAGCGAGCCTCGGGGAAGGCGCCCGGGCTCTCGTCGCGCCCGTCGATGGCGCGGGCGAGCCCGAAGCAGAGCTCGGCATGCCGGATCTCGTCGAGCGCGTCGCGCTGGGCGGCGGCGACCAGCGAGGGCGGCGCGCCGAGCGCGATCAGATCGAGGGTGTGGCGGGCGAAGGCGGCGACCGAGGCGTGCTCGGTGCGGCCGTTCTCGCGCCACTGCGCCGCGAGCGCGCGGCGCGCCCCCTCGCCCTCGCCCCCGAGCCCCAGCGGGCCGTCGGGCACCCCCGGCACCGCGCGCGACCACGCGTCGCCGCCGCCGACCGGCGGCAAGAGCGCGCGGCCGAAGCGCCGCACCTGCCGACCGCGCGTGAAGGCCATCGTCGACATCAGCGCCAAAAAGAAGCCCGCGAGCGCCGCGGCCAGCCCCGCGACCGAGCCGACGAGCGCCGAGGCGAGCTGCCCGTTCGGCACCTCGTGGCGGATCGCGAGCCCCCGCCAGAACGACGCCGCGCCGTACCAGCACGCCGCGAGGGCAAAGAAGACCCCGCCGAGGGCGGCGAGCAGCAGGGGGCCGGCCGAGTTCGTCGCCGCCGCCAGGGCGAAGCCGACGGCGGTCGTCAGCACCCAGAGGCCGAGAGACCGAAACGCCCGCGAGCGCCACGCGACCGCCTGCGCCGCGTACGCCGCCCGTTCGGGCGAAGGCGCCGAGGGGGCCGCCTCGGGCGCGGCGGCCGGCGCGGGCATGAATTCTTCACCGGCCGACGTCGTCGCTTCTTTCGGCGGCGGCGCCCCCTCGCCTCGCCGCGGCCCCTCGGCCGCCGGCAGCGGGGCCTGCGCCTGCGCCACCGCGGGCGCCGGGGGCAGGGCCTTCGCCTGCTTCACGTAATGGGCCAGCGCGAGGGAAGTTTCGGACGCGGGCGGGGGCGGGGCCGCGGGGGGCCTCGCCGCGGGCGGGCCCGCGCCGAGGGCCGCTTCGGTCGACGGTTCTGACATCGCGTCATGAAACGCTCACGCCGGGCGGCCCCTTCCCGGCCGACGAGCGAGGGCGCGTCGGTCAGCGCGCGGGCAGGTATTTCTCGGGCAGCGGGTTGTTCGGGCGCTCGCTGTCCCAGTAAACGCTGACCACCCACCAGCGGGCGCCGTCCTTCAGCAGCTGAATGCTGTTGATGCCGCGGTCGAAGGGCTTCTCGTCGCCGGCCGCGCGGCGCGACTCGTAGGTGCTGAACACGTGCGCGACGTTGCCGAACGCCTCGATCTTTCGGCTCACCTCGCGCTCGAAGAAGCCCTCGGCTTCGATGCGCGAGCCCGCGCGCCGGACATAGTCTTCGACGTCGAGCAGGCGCACCTCGGCGCCGCCCGAGGGGCGCTCGACCGCCGGCACGAGGCGGCCGCCGGGCACGAAGAGCGAGCGCAGGCGATCCCAGTCGCGCCGCTTGCCCGCCGGGCCCGAGATGGTGTCGTAGAGGGCGGCGACGATGGCGTCGATCGAGGCGACGTCGGCCGGCGACGCCGGCGGCCTGGGCCCGAGGGGGGCGGCCGAGGCGCAGGGCGCCGAAGCAACCGGGGGCGAGGCGACCGGGGGCGAGGCGACCGGGGGCGAGGCGGCCGAGGCGGAGAGCCCGGCCGAAACCGCGGCGCCCTTCGCGGCCGGGGCGGCGGGGGGCGATTCGCAGGCGCAGAGCGCGAGGCCCGCGACGAGGGCGGCGAGGCCCGGGAACCGAGCCGGCGGCTTCGAGCGAATCACGCGCGAACCATACTCGAGCGCCGAGGGCCCCCGCGAACAAAGCGGCCCCCTCGCCCGCCCCGCCCTCGCGCGCGGCGCCCGGCCCACGCGCCGTGACGACGGCCCTGCGCCCCGCAATCGCAGACCGCCATTGAGTCTGCCCGCGGCCGGTATCGACACGATACGCCGGCGCCCGCAGGCGCACTCGGAAGCGACGGGCGGCTCAGTACCCGAGGTCGACCGCGTCGGCGGGCGGCGGCGACGCTGCGGCTGGGGCCGACCCCGCGGCCGCGGCCGCGGCGCGCGCCGCGGCGCCCGAGCGCGCCGAGCCGCGCGCCTTCGCGCCCTTCGCGACCGGCGCCGAGCGCCCGCCGGGCTCGGAGGACCCGACGGCCCCTTGGCCCGCGGGCCCGGGCGCCGGGGCGCTCGGGGCGGCCTCGGCCGGGCGGGGGGGCGGAGGCTCGGACGCGGCGGGCGGGGGGGGCGCCGCGTCGACGCGCGCGCCGACGGCGTCGGCGACGGCGTCGCGGTCGCCGCGGGTCCGCGAGAGGGTGGCGCCCATCGCGGCGACGACCGCGAGCGAGACGGCCCCGAGGGCCCAGGCGGGCGCGACGCGCAGGCCCTTCGCCACGAGCCCCTGGCTGGGCCGGCGGGGCGTCGAGACCGACCCGCCCGCCACGAAGGCCCCGCTGCTGTTCACCGAGATCTCGGCGCCGCCCTCGGACCCGCCGCCCGCCGCCGGCAGCGACGAGGCGCTCGCGCGCTCGTCGAGGGTCGCGACCAGGACCGAGGGCCGCGCCAGGTTGTCGGCGATGTGCCGCCCCTGCAGGCCCGTGGCGGCCACGAGCGCGTCGATGCACGCCTCGACGCTCTCGAAGCGCGCGGCGGGGTCGGCCGCGCAGGTGCGCGCGAACCACGCGTCGAGCCCCGGCGGGGCGTCGGCGCGCGCCGCGCTCGGCCGGGGCAGCGGCTCGGTGAGGATGCGCGCGATGACGTCGCCGACGGCCCCCGCCGCCCGCGGCGGCGTGCCCGTGAACATGCGGTAGAAGACGAGGCCGAGCGAGTAGATGTCGGTGCGGTGGTCGGTGCCGCCCTGGCCCCGCGCCTGCTCGGGGCTCATGTACTGCGGCGTGCCGAGCAGCGCCCCCGCCGTCGTCTGCCCGGCCGAGAAGCCCTCGAGCGGGCGCAAGAGCTTGGCGACGCCGAAGTCGAGCACCTTCGCCACCCGCCCGTCGTCGGGCGTGTCGGCCAGGAAGATGTTCGAGGGCTTGACGTCGCGGTGAATGACCCCGCGCGCGTGCGCCCGCCCGAGCGCCCGCCCCACGTGGCAGGTGAACTCGACCGCCTCGGCCAGCGAGAGCACCCCGTGCCGCTTGACGTAGGCCTGCAGGGTCTCGCCCACCAGCCGCTCCATCACCAGGTAGAGCGTGCCGTCGTCGAGCCGGCCCGTGTCGAACACCGAGACCACGAAGCGCGAGCGAATCTTCGCCATCGCCCGCGCCTCGGTCTCGAAGCGCTGGCGCGTGTCGGGCGAGGCCGCATACCGCGCGTCGATGAACTTGATCGCCACCGACTCGCTCAGGCCGAGGTGCGTCGCCTCCCACACCGCGCCCATCGCGCCCTGGCCGAGCGGCGCCTCGAGCCGGTACTTGCCGCCGACCACCACGCCGGGCTGCAACCGCTCGCCCGACGCCCCGCTACCCCCCCCCTCAGAGCCCTGACTCATCGCACACCTCATGCCCCCTACGCACCGCCTCACGGGACGCCCGAACGCCGGCCCCGACCCCCTCGCGAGAGGGGCCCGGCCCGCGCCCGCCCCTCGGGGCGCCATGGACGCCGTCGCCCGAAATACGAAGGCAACCCAAACGTACCGAATCTAGCGCATAGCCCCCGCCCTTTGCACCTTATTTCTTCATTCTTTTTCTATCGAAAAACGACCACAAGTTCGACCCCCCTTCAACCCATTACCGCCCCACATACGCGGCTCGCGCCGCGCCACGCGGGCCGACGTACCTTTCGCACATCGCCCCCATGCGGACGAAAATAACCTAGACGAAATTCATAAATAGCCACCCAATGCCCCCCGGCGCCCCGCCCCCCCGCACCTTCCTGGCCGCATCACGCAGGGCCGGTAGAATACCAAGCGCGCGTGATGGGGCCAGGAAGCCGCCGGCCGGACGCCGCCCAGGCTGAAGAGGGTGTTTCAAAACGCCCTCGGCGGCCTGACCCGCTCGAGTGATTTCGAGCACTTGCGAGGCGACGGAGGGCTCCCAAAGGGCGTTTTGAAACACCCTCTGAAGCCTGGGCTACGGCAAGCCCCCCTCGAACGGAGAGCCAAGCCCGGCGCTCTGGCCGGACTCGGCGCGTCGGTGCGAGGCTCGCGCGCCCCCGGGCGCCGCCCGAGGGAGCCCGGCCGAAGTGCCGGGCTTGCCGCGCCGTTCCCGCGGCTCTCGCGTCGCCCAGGTTTCAACCTGGGCGACGGGGCCACGACGCCCCCCGCCGCTTCCTGGCCGCATCACGCAGGGCCGGTAGAAGGCTGCTACCGCCTGCACCCGCACTATCCCCGAGCGTACAACCTTCGAGCGCGCACAGAGGCCTACCGCCCCCCCCCCGCTTGGGCCCCGGCGCTCGCCTCGCCCCGGCCTGGGCCCCAGCGCCCGCCTCGCCCCAGCCTGGGTCCCGGCGCTCGCCTCGCCCCGGCGGCGGGCTCAGCGCGGCGTCGCGGGGCCCTGTGCGACCGAAATGCGAATGATCTCGGCGAGACCGCAGAGCAAAAGCTCGAGGGAGAGGCTCGGGGTGCCGGGCCGATCGAGCACCTGCTCGGGCAGGTAAGGCACGTGCACGAAGCCGCCGCGGGCGCCGGGCCGCTCGGCGGCGAGCAGGTGCATCAGCGCGTAAAAGACGTGGTTGCAGACGAAGGTGCCGGCGCTGAGCGACGCCGACGCGGGCACGCCCTTCGCCCGCAGCCCCGCCACGATCGCCTTGACCGGCAGCGTGCTGAAGTAGGCGTCCGGGCCGCCGGGCACGACGGGCACCTCGGACGGGCGCGCGCCCTCGTTGTCGGGGGCGCGGGCGTCGTCGAGGTTGATCGCGACGCGCTCGGGCGTGATCTCGGCCCGCCCGCCGGCCTGACCGAGGCAGATGACCACCCCGGGCCGGTGCTCGGCGATCGCGGCCCGCAGGCGCTCGACGCTGCGGCCGAAGGCGACGGGCAAGACGGCGCGGCGCAGATCGATGTCGCCGCCGAGCGCAGCGGCGTCGAGGCGGAGCACGGCCTCTCGGCTCGGGTTGATGGCCTCGCCGCCGAAGGGCTCGAAGGCCGTGACGAGCACGACGGCGCTCACGGCGCCCCCGGGAGGCCAACGCGGGCATCAACGACGGCGCTCACGGCGCCCCCCGGAACGCCAGCGCGGACATCAACGACGGCGCTCACGGCGCCCCCCGGAACGCCAGCGCGGACATCAGCAGCACGTTCACGCCCAGCAAGAGCAGGGCGGTCGGCGCCTGCGCCTTGATGACGGCGTGCTGGTCGGGCAGCTCGAGCAGGGCGGCGGGCACCAGGTTGAAGTTCGCGGCCATGGGGGTCATGAGCGTGCCACAGTAGCCCGAGAACATGCCGATCGCGGCGACGACGGCCGGGTCGGCGCCGCGCGCGACGAGCAGGGGCAGCGCGACGCCGGCGCCGAGCACGGGGAAGGCGGCGAAGGCGTTGCCCATGATCATGGTGAAGGCCGCCATGCCCACGCAGTATACGGCCACGGCGGCGAAGCGGCTGTCTCCCGGCAGGGCGCCCGCGACGGCCGCCGCCACGGCCTTGCCCACGCCCGCCTTCTGAAAGACCAGGCCGAGCGTGGCGAGCGTCTGCGGCAAGAGCGCCGCCCACCCGATCGCCTCGAGCAGCCGGCGCCCCTCGCGCAGGGGCGTGGCGGGCGACGGACGCAGCAGCGCGGAGGCGACGGCCAGCGCGGCGAGGGCCGCCAGGCCGAGGCCGACGATGGTCTCTTTGCCGGGCTGCAAGAGGGGCCGCCCCCCGAGCGAGAGCTTCGAGAGGGCGACGGCGCAGACGAGCGCCACGGCGGGGATGGTCAGCGCCGGCCCCCAGAGCCGGTTGCCGAAGCGGTCGGCGAGCGCCGCGCGCTCTTCGGGGCTCGTCGTCGGCACGCGCCCGCCGCCGAGCAGCCTCGCCCCCGCGAGCCCGGCCATCGCGAGCACCATCAGGCCGACGGCGAAGGGCGGCAGGAGCTTTCCGAACGCGAACGACGCGCCGAACAGGCCCCAGAAGGCGCCGCTCGTCCGGCGCTTCGGGTCGCCCCGGTCGGCGAGCGCCTGGGCCGCGACGACGAAGAGCAGCGCGCCGCAGACGCGGTAGAAGTGCTCGAGGGCGATCACCGGCCCGCCCCCCCCGCGCCGCCCTCGCGCGCGGCGCGGCCTAGCCCGGGCTCGCCCCCCCCGCCGCCCTCGCGCACGGGGCGGCCTAGCCCGGGCTCGCCCCCCCCGCCGCCCTCGCGCGCGTCGCGGGCGAGGCGGCGCTCGAGCAGCGCGATGCGGGCGCCGTGAATGGCGAGCGCCGAGAGCGCCGTGGGCACGCCCCAGGCGGCCACCCGCAAGGGCTCGAGCCGGACGCCGTTCTGCTCGAAGAAGCCCACCATCAACAAGATGGCGCCGACCGCGATGAAGAGGTCTTCGCCGAAGAAGAGCCCGACGTTGTCGGCGCTCGCGGCGAAGGCCTTGACCCGGTCTCGGACGCGCGCCGAAAGGGCGCCGTGCCGCTTCTCGGCCGCGGCGACGGCCATCGGCGCGACGAGGGGCCGCACGGTCTGGGGGTGGCCGGCGATCGAGAGCAGGCCGAGCGCGCTCGTGGCCATGCGCGCCACGAGGTAGAGGCCGAGCACGCGCGCGGCGCTGGCCGAGCGCGAGGCGGCGATCGCGCGGCGCGCCTGCTCTTGCAGGCCGTAGCGCTCGAGCAGGCCGATGACCGGCAGGGTCAAGACGAACATCGTGATGTAACGGTTCTCGACGAACCCGGCGCCGAAGGCGCTGACGATCTCGTAGAGATCGAGCCCGCCGAGTAGCCCCGTGACCACGCCCGTCACCACCACCACGAGCAGCGCGTTGAGGCGCAACGCGAAGCCGACCACGACCACGAGCACGCCGAGAAGAACGCTCATCGGCCCCGAGGGTACCCCGATCGCCCGGCGGCGAAGGCCCCGTGCGCGCCCCGCCCCCCGCTCAGGGCCCCGGCGGCCCTTCGCGCTCGCCCGCCCCCCCTGCCCCCCTGCCTTCAGGCGACTCGACCTTGCGGCCGCCGCCCCGGCCCTTCCAGGCCGTGAGCGGCTCGAGCAGCCGGCGGCCGAGCGCCCGCGCCGCCTCGTCGCCCTTGTTCTCGTCGACGAAGTTCGTCACGCGCAGCACGTAGCTGCGCAGCGCCTCGAGGAAGGCGTCGAGCGGCGCGCGCACCCTGACCCGGGCGTTTACGTCGGCCTTGCGCCGGGTCAAGTTCAGCGCGGCCCCGTACGCCTCGTGCGCCCGGGCGATGGCGCCGACGAACGCCTCGCCCCCGAGCGCGCGCACGTGCCCGGCGAGCCGGGGCTCGCCCAGCCGATCGAGCTTCATCAGCGAGTCGGCCCACTGCATGCGATAGGGAAAGTTCAGAAAGCGTAGCCCGTCGGGGAACACCCGCTCGATCAGCTCGCGCGCCCGCCCCGCCCGCTCGGCCGCCTCGGGCGCGTCCGAGAGCTTCGTCCAGCCGACCAGGAAGTCATGAAAGCCCGACCACGTTCGGTCGAGCACCTGGTCGGCTTCGACCACAACCGAGGCGTCGATGGCCTTCGCCTCGCGTTGCAGCCGGCGCGCCATGCGCAGCGCGCCGAGCCCGCGCTCGAGCTGCCCGAGCGCGGGCGCCAGGGCCGGGGGCAAGCCGGGCTCTTGCCGCCCCGCCGTGAGCAGCTCGGTGCCGAGCGCCATGGCGGTGGAGGCAGAGAGGCGAGGCACCGAGATGAGCGTGAGGGCTGAATACGAGCGAGCCATGACGGAAACCCCTTCGGATGGCGTGGCAGGCGAAGCCCCGACGGCCCGGGGTGGGCGCGCGGCGGGCCTCGTACCCATCCGCTCGGCCAGACCCCGGCCCCGGTTGCGTACGACGTTCAAAAAACGTCGTCCCCTGCCGGCCCCCCCTTGGTGGGGGGCGATCCGGGTCACTTTTGCCCCCCTCGGGAGGGGTCATGAGCGTTCCCCCCCACGTGATGCCCCCCTTCGGGAGGGGTCATGAGCGTTCCCCCTCACGTGGTGCCCCCCCTCGGGAGGGGTCGCGGGCGTTCCCCCTCACGTGGTGCCCCCCCTTCGGGAGGGGTCGCGAGCGCTCGCGCGAGCGAGGGGGCCCCCCTCAAGAGGGGTCACGCCCGCTTCGGCCCCTCGCCATCGTGACCTCGGGAGGGCTGCTCGGCGCATCGCCTTCCTCTTGGCTTGCCCTCCGCAGGCCACGCAGCCGCTGGCTCTTGTCCTCGCGTCGCCCCCGGAGGGTATTTCGAAGCCTATCCGATCGCGCACCCGAGCCCTCGCGAGGGCGTACGGGCGCACTCGGTCAGCGCCGCTTTGGGCTCGCAAGGCCTGGAGGGCGCTCACGCTTGGCCCCCCCTGCCCTCGCGAGGCCTTGGCGAGGCTCGCCTTCGGCCAGCCCCTGCCCTCGCGAGGCCTCAGCCCTCGCAGAAGTAGGCCTGGTGCATGGCCTCGGCGTGCGCGCGGGCGCTCTCGAGCGCCCCCCCGAACTCGGGCGTGTGCCGGACGGGGGCGAGCAGCGGGCAGCGCTCGAGCCAGGGCCGGTCGAAGAGCGCGGCGTCGCGCGCGAGGGCGATGGCGGAGGCGGCCTCGCGCGCGTCGCCGGCGAGGCAGGCGACCTCGGCGAGGAGCTGGTAGACGAAGGCCCGGGCGCGGTGCGACGCCCCGCTCTCGGCCGCCGAGCGCCGCAAGAGCGCGAACGCGAGGGCCGGGTCTTCGCCCCGCAGCGCGACCGACACGTACGCGCGGAAGGGCGGCAAGAGCTCCCGGGGGGTGAGCCGCTCGGTGGCCTCGTGCACGACGCGCCGGAGCTCGTCGCGATCGCCGCGCCAGGCCGCCACGCGCAGGTGCAGGTACCAGCGCGAGCGCACGCCCCCCTCGGCCCGCAGGAGCGCCTCGCGCTGCGCCTCGGCCTCGTCGTCGTCGCCGGCGAGCACGGCGAAGCGGTAGAGCGCCCAGAACCCCTCGACGCCGCCCGGCTCGAGCCGCTCGGCCGCGGCGAGCCGCCGCCGCCCCTCGATCTCGTACCCGGCCTCGAGCAACACCTGGCCGAGCAGGAAGTGGGCGGACGCGAGGCTCGGCGTGCAGCGCAGCGCCTGCCGCAGGCTGCGCACCGCCTCGGCGGGCCGGCCCTGGTGCATCAAGAGGACGGCCCGAGCGTGGTGCGGCTCGCCCATCGAGGGCGCGACCCGCAGGGCGTGCTCGGCCGCCCGCTCGGCCCGCTCGGCCGCCGCGGCCGAGGCCTCGGGCGACAGAAAGTGGTGGCGCGCGAGGGCGAGGGCGAGCGACGAGGCGATGCGCGGGTCTTCGCGGGCGAGCTCGAGCGCCTCCTCGAAGCACGCGATCGAGCCCTCGATGTCGATCAGCGACGAAGACATGAGCAGCGTCCGGCCCCGCAGGTACAGATCGAGCACCCGGCCCGGCTCGCCCCTGCCGACCTCGGCGCGCGTCGGCGCCTCGTTGGACGTCGCGTGGCTCAGGTGCCGCAAGGTGAGGGTCGGGGCCTGCGAGGGCAGCTCGAAGGCGCCCGCCGACGAGGGCGGGGGCGCGCCGGGCGCCGCAGGCGGGGCGACGATCGACGCGGGCGGTAGGCCGGGCGCAACGGGCGGGGGGGCGGGCGCCGCGGCCGGGGCGCCGGGCACAGCAAGCAAGGTAGCGGGCGCGTCGGGCGAGGCGGCGGCAGCGAGGGCGCCCAGCGCGGGCGGGGCGGCGGCCGCAGCGACGGCGCCCGGCGTGGGCGAGGCGGCGGCCGCAGCGACGGCGCCCGGCGCGGCCGGCGGGCCGCTCGAGGTGGGGGTGACGGACGCGCCCGGGTCGGCCAGGGTGTCGGGCGGCGCATCGCCGAAGGGGGCGGCGCGCGCGAGGTCTCGGGCCGCCGCGGCCATCGAGGGCAGGTTCTCGCGGAGGCTCACCTCGCCGCGCCAGCGCCAGAGCAGCCGGCCTTCGGGCACCGAGAGGGCGCGCAGCGTGACGCCGAGATCGTCGCCCTCGGGGCGCACTTCGCCGCAGATGACGACGTTCGCGCCGAGCAGCGCGCCCAGCTCGCCCCAGCTCGCGGGGGCGGCGCCCGCGTCGCGCAGGCGCTTTCGCACCGAGCCCGCGGCGAGTACGCTGAAGGGCTTGTGCCGCCCGAGCTCGCTCGCAAAATCGTCGGAGAGTAGCTCGACGAGGTCGACCTCGGCGCCGACCGCCTCGAAGGGCAAGATGGCGAGGCGGGTCCGCGTGCGCTCGAGGGTCGGCGGCTCGGGGGGCATGGCCGGGGGCACCGCGGGGGCGGCGAGCGGCTCGGGCACCCGGAGGCGGGCGAGGGCCGCCTCGAGCGCGGCGGCGCTGGGCAGGCGCGCGGCGGGGTCGGGCGCGAGGCAGGCCTCGATGACGGCGCTGAGGCCGGGCACCTCGGCCGGGTCGGGCAGGCGGGGGGGCGCGACCTTCTGGTCGCGCAAGAGCGCGAGGCCCCGGTCCGCGTCGAACACGCGCCGCCGCGTCAGCAGCTCGAAGCCGAGGCAGCCGAGGGCGTAGACGTCGCTGGCCACCGACGCGGTCGCGCCCTCGAGCAGCTCGGGCGCCATGTACGCGGGCGTGCCGAGGAGCTGGCCGCCCTCGGAGAGGGACTCGCGCACGGCGAGGGCGACGCCGAAATCCATCAGGACGACCCGGTCACCCTCGCCCAGCATCACGTTGGCGGGCTTGATGTCGCGGTGCACGATGCCCGCCTCGTGCACCGCGCCGAGCCCCGCGCTCACCGCGCGCAAGATGTGCACGACGGCGGCGGCCGAGAGGGGCTGGAGGCGGCGCAGGTGCTCGGCGAGGGTGTGGCCGCGCACGTACTCCATCGTGAGAAAGAGCCGGCCCTCGCCCGGCAGCACGACGAGCTCGAAGACGCGGGCGACGTTGGGGTGGCTGACGCGCCGCGCCAGGCGCACCTCGCGACGGAAGAGGGCGGCGAGGTGTCGGTCGTCGGGCGACTGCTCGCGCAGGCGCTTGAGGGCCACGGTCTCGTCGAGCTCGAGGTCGCAGGCGCTCCAGACCTCGCCCATGGCGCCCGAGCCGAGCAGCCGGCCGAGCCGGAAGCGGTCGGCGACGAGCGAGCCGGGCCGCCAGCGCGTGACGGCGCCCGGGGGGTTGGGGGGCTCGGCCCGCGCGTCGGCGGGGCCCGGGCGCGGCGCGGGCGCCGGAGGCTGCTCGGCCATTCGACCAAGCATCGACGACGGGCGGCGGCCCGGCAAGGGGCGAGGCCGGGGGCCGCCCCCGGCCGGGTGGCTTCGCGGCGGTCGACCTCGCGTCGCGCGGGGCCCGGCGGGCGGCGAGGCCGGGGCCGCCCGGCGGGGCCGGCTCAGCCCCGACCGATCGCCTTCTTGACCGCCCGCTTGGCCAGCGCGATGGCCCGGCGCTCGGGCGGCTCGCGGAAGTGGGTCGACTCGCCGAGCCTCCGCCCGCCGAGCCGCTTGACCCACGCGTCGGCCTGCAGGTACGCGCGCAGCATCGCGGCGCGGCGCGGGCTCGAGCGCGCGAGCTCGCCGACGACGTCGTCGACGACGCCGGCCCAGTGCGCGGCGTTGGCGAAGGTGCTGCCGACGGCGATGCTGGCGGTGCGCATCTTCGTCGCGTGCCACCAGAAGGGCGGCACGTAGACGGCGTCGCCGGGCTCTTGGACGAAGCGGTAGGGGGTCGCCTTCCGCAAGAGCGGGAAGCGCTCGAAGTCGGGCTCGTTCACGTTGGGGACGTCGGAGTGCCGCCCCTGCGCGTAGAGAAAGGGCGTGTCGCCCGGCGAAAAGAGCGTGAACTCTTTCTGCCCGTAGATCTGGCAGAGCAGCACGGGGCACGCGGTCGGGTCGTAGTGCAGGTCGACGAAGCCCTCGATGCGCTCGCCCCCGAGCCCGCCGTAGCCCGCGCTCGTCTCGCCCTTGCGCCGCTCGATGAGCGTGCCGGCGCCGCCGATGAAGATCTCGACCTCGGAGGCGCGGTTGAGCTTTCGGTCGAGGGCGCCGTCGGGGTAGTTGCCCCGCAGCCAGTTGGGCAGGGCGTAGGCGACGAAGGGCGTCAGGTCGTCGCCGAGCTCGGGCGCGAAGCGCCGCACGCAGAGCTCGCGCAGGTAGGGCACGGGCCGCTCGGGGGTCGAGGCGAGCACGCGCTCGATGTACTGGCGCATCGGCATCGTCTCGCCCGCCACGGTCACCTGGCGGGCGCCGTGCGCGTCGCGGAAGAACTCGGGCGTCCACTTGCCGAGCGCCTTCCACTGGGGGAAGGCCCGCTTGATCAGCACCGGCCGGTGCGCGAAGAGGTAGTCGCGCACGAACTCGTCGTAGGGCAGCGCCTCGCGGCGGTCGACCTCGGCGACCTTCAAGAACCCCTTCGCCGGCCCCTCGTTCTCAATCGGCATGCTCGCGACCATGTTCACCTCGACGAAACGTTCATCAGACGAGAAGAAGCGCCCGCGCGTCAAGGCCGCCCCGCGGGCCCCGGCGCCGCCCCGGGCCGAGCGCGCGCCCGCGCGCCGAGGCGCCTTCGCACGCCCCTCGGCCGCCCGCCCGCGCGCCGAGGCGCCGTCGCACGCCCCCCGGCCGCCGCGCCCGGGCGAGCCCCTCGCCGCCCCGCGCCCGCTTCGGGTAGTCTCCCCCCCGATGCCTTCGCCCTCGGTCGCGCAGTGGCGGCAGCAATGGCTGGCGCCGATGGCCCTGCTCACCGCGCTGGCGCTCGCCGTCTTCGCCGCCCTTTACTACGCCGACTACGCGGTCTCGCCGCCGGCGAGCGGGCGCGGGCTCGGCCCGCTCGACCGCTACTTCACGTTCAGCGCCGACCTCATCGCCGACGCCGCGAGCGCCCTCGGCGCCATGATCGCGGCCGTGTTGGGCATCGTCGTCACCGTCGTCAGCATCGTGGTGCAGCTCTCGGCCGCCCGCTACCCGAAGGTGGCCACGATGTTCTTCCGCGACCGGACCAACCGGGCGGTCATCTCGTTCTACGTCGCCGCCTGCGTCTGCGGCGTCTGGCTGAGCTTCGGCCTGCACCCGGACTTCGTGCCGCGCCTGACCCTGCTCGCCACGCTCGGCCTGACCACCTCGGGCCTGGCCATGATGGGGCCCTACTTCGCCTACGTGTTCCGCTTCCTCGAGCCGGCCAACATCGTCGAGCGCGTGCGGCGTGACGCGGTCGAGAACGCCGCCCGCGGCACCCGCGCCGGCGAGGGCGAGCTGTCGGCCGCGATGCAGGCGGCCACCCTGGTGGCCCTCGAAGAGCTCACCGACGTCGCCAGCCACTGCATCAACGGCCGCGACAAGCTCACCGCCTCGAGCGCCGTCGACGCCCTGCGCGACTTCGCCCTCGCCTACCTCGGGCTCAAGCCGCAGGCGCGCCCGGCGTGGTTCCGCCTGGCCGGCCAGGTGCGCAAGAACCCCGACTTCGTCGCGATGGACCCGGAGTCGCTCGACGACCTCGAGGCGCGCCGCACCTGGGTCGAGTGGAAGGTGATGCGCCAGTACCTCGGCATCTACAACGAGGCGGCCGCCGGCGGCATGCGCGACATCAGCTACCTCGTCGCGATCGACACGCGCTACCTCGGCGAGGCGGCGGCCGCGCGCGCCGACCCCGAGCTCGTCTCGCTCGTCTTGCGCTACATGAACTCGTACCTGCGCGCGACGCTCAACGCCCGCGACGTGCGCACCGCGTACAACGTGCTGAACCAGTACCGGCTGCTGGTCGAGGCCCTCTTGCGCGCGGGGCTCAACGACATCGCGGTCGAGGCCGTGGGGCACATGAAGTACTACGGCCACGTCAGCCTCGACCTGAACCTCTCGTTCGTCGCCGAGACCGTCGCCTACGACGTCTGCGCCCTCTGCGTGCTCGCCCACGAGCTCGGCTGCCCGCGCGAGCCCGACCTCTTGCGCATCTTCCTCGACCTCGACCGCGACTCGTCCGAGCGCGGCCAGGAGAAGGGCCTGAAGGGCGTGCGCAAGGCGCAGGTCAAGCTCGCCGCCTACTACCTGAGCGCCGGCGAAGACGAGCGGGCCGAGCACATTCGACGCGACATGGAGGGCGAGTCGCGCGAGCGCCTGCAGGCGATTCGCTACGAGCTCGAGCGCGTCACGTCGAAAGACTTCTGGGAGATCATCGACCGGGGCCGAAACCTCGAGTACCTGCCCCCCGACCAGCGCGACGCCATGCGCCGCTTCTTCGAGTCGCTCGGCGTGACGGCCTCGGCGCGCCCGCTCGCCTCGGCGCCGCCCCTCACCCACGACTCGGGCGCCCGGCGGCCGCCGCACGCGCCCGCGCCCTCCGCCGCGCGCCAGCCCGCCGCCCCGGCGAAGTGAGGGGGCGCGGCGCCGCCGCTCGCGTGCCGGGGCGCGGCAGAGGCGTCGCCGTCGGGCGAGGCGGGTTGGGCCCCGTCCGCACGCGTGCCGGGGCGCGGCAGAAGCGTCGCCATCGGGCGAGGGGGGGTGGGCCCCGCCCGCGCGTGCCGAGACGCGTCCTCTGCGGTACCCTCCGAGGGTGAAACCGGCGCTTACCCTGCTCTCCAGGTTTACCCCCTCGGCGCCGCGACGCGGCGCGCCTCTCCGCCGGAGGCTGGCCGCTCTGCTCGCCCTGCTCGCCAGCGCCTGCGGCCCGCTGCTCGGCATCGACGACGTCGACCAGGCGCCGACCGGTGGCGCCTCGGGCCAGGCGGGGGCCGGGCCGACGCAGGGGTCGTCCGGGCTCGGCGGCGGGACCACGGGCGGCTCGGGCGGCAGCGCGACGGGCGGCTCGGGGGGCTCGGGCGGCTCGGGCGGCTCGGGCGGCGGCCCGGTGGGGCCGATCGGCTTCGTGCGCTTCGGCAACTTGCGGCCGCCCTCGCCGGCCGAGCCCGAGCCGGTGGCCTTCGATCTGTGCATCCGGCGCGCGGGCACGGAAGGGTGGCAGGGGCCGATCTTCGGCCAGCGGGGCCTGCCGGGGCTCGGGTTCGAGCAGGTGAGCTCGTACCGGCCGCTGCCGGCGGGCTCGTACGAGGCCATCGCCCTGCCCGAGCAGATCGAGGGCTGCTTCGATGCGCCCGGGGCCATCAGGGTCCGTGACGGGGCGTTCGAGCTCGGCGAGGGCGAGGTCGAGACGCTCGCCCTCGCCGGCGACCCCCTCTTCTCGGAGCTCGTGCCCTTCGTCGACGGCAAGCCGCCCCAGGGGCGCGAGGGCGAGGTCGAGCTCGCCTTCGGCGACGCGAGGCCCGGCACCGATCTCTCCATCGGCTTCTTCGAAACGTCCGAGGTCGTCGAGCTCTCGTACCCCGAAAGCGAGGCGCGAACCTTCTTCTCGGGGGGCTGGCCCGTGTCCGAGCTCTTGGCCAACGGCCAGCCGCTCGAGCCCCTGCCCCCCCCTGAGCTGGAGCCGGGGCTGAGCTACACGGCGTTCTTCATTCCGGCGCCGGGGCCGAACGATCAGCCGGTGCTCGCCATGCTAATTTGCGACAACATTCCGCCCCGCCCGTCCGACCCCGATGGTGGGCCCTTCGCCACTAGCTGCCAGCGGGTGCCGCTCGCACCGGCGGGCCCCGAACCGCTCCCCTTCTGATCGTGGCGGCGGGCGCGGCGGCGCGCTCGGCGGGGCCCCTGCCGTCGCCTCCGGCTCCGACCGCAGGGCACCCGCCCTCCGAGCGCGCCGCCGCCCCCGCCGCCTGAAAAGCGAAGACGCCCCGCGCGCCAAGCGCCTGGCCGACCCGCTCCGAGCGCACCGCCGCCCCCGCCGCCTGAAAAGGGGAGAGGGGCCCGGCGGGCGCCCCGCGGGTGACGGGGCGGGCCGACGGCGGTATCGTGGGCCGATCGCCATGAACGCGCGGCCACGTCGTTTGCGCTCTTTCGTCGTCGCGCTCGCGGGCGGTGGGCTGGCGGCGTGCACGCTGACGTCCGACCTCACCTCGCTGCACAGTCGGCCGGGGTCGGGCGGGGGCTCGCAGGGCGGGGCGGGGGGCGGCGAGGGGGCGGCGGCGCAGGGCGCGGGCGGCGGCGTCGCGGGCGGCGGCGGGGCGGGGGGCGGGGCGTCACGCGAAGGGTTCGTACGCTTCGCGAACTTGATGCCCATCCTCGACGTCGAGCAGCCCGAGCCGACCCCGGACGAGCCCCCGCCCCCGCCCCCCGTGCCCGGGGTGGGCTTCGCGTTCGACCTCTGCGTCCGTAGCTCCGAGGCCGAGCCCTGGCGGGGTCCGCTCCTGGCGTACGAGGGCGCCTTGCCGCTCGGCCCCGCGCAGATGAGCGATCACGCGCCGCTGGCCGCGGGCCCCTTCGAGGCGAAGGCGCTGCCCGCGGGGGCGCGCGACTGCGACGCGCCGGCGGCGGCCGAGCTGCGGGGCGAGGTCGGCGGGGGCGAGTTTTTGACGCTCGCCGTCGTCGGCGGCACCGGCGGCCCGCCGCGCTTGGCGTCGTACGTCGACGGCCGCCCTTCGGACGGGGTCGAGGGCCCGGTCGAGGTGGCGTTCATCAACGCCTTCGGCGAGGCCGACTTCGGCCTCAGCATCGAGCCGATGGGCCTGCTCATCGAGGCGCTCGGGGCCCGGCAAGAGTTCATCGAGCCCGGGGCGCTACGAATTGAAGTGTATGCGACGAGCGACCCCGAAGCGCTCGGGTTCGTACCGGTCGAGCCCTTGCGCATCGAGCCGGCCCTCGGGCACTCGATCTTTTTCTTCGTCGCGCGCCCGGACATCCAGATGGTTAGCGCCTACGTTTGCCAGAACGGCCCCGGCGCGTCGGTCTCGCCGCGGGTGCAGCCCTCGAGCACCTGCGTGCTGACCGAGCTGCTGCCCTTCGGCATCCCGCTGCCCCTGCCCTTGCCCCGGCGGCGCCCTTCGCCGGGGTGAGGGCGCGCGGCGCGGCCGACGGGGCGCGGGGTCGGGGCTCAGGCGCCTTCGGCGTCGAGCATCATGGGGGCGCGCACCTCGGCGGCGGCGGCCTCGCCGCAGAGGCGGCGCACGAGGGCGAGGGCGAAGTCGAAGGAGGTGCCGGGGCCCTGGCTGGTGGTGAAGGGCCCGTCTTCGACGACGCGGCCGGGGGCGAGGCGGGCGTGGGGGGCGACGCGATCGCGCACGGACGGGTGGCAGGTCATGGCGCGGCCGCGCCCGACGCCGTGGGCGGCGAGCGCGATGGGGGCGGCGCAGACGGCGGCGATGGGGCGCCCTTGGGCCTCTTGCTCGCGCAAGATGCGGCCGAGCTCGGCGGAGGCGGCGAGGGCCCGGGCGCCGGCGGCGCCGCCGGGCAGGGCGACGAGGTCGAAGGGGCCGCGGGCGTCGGCGAGGGCGAGGTCGGGCACGAGGCGCACGCCGCGCGAGCAGGTGACGGGGCCCGGGCCCTCGAGGCCGGCGACGAGGACCTCGACCTTGGCGCGGCGCAGGACGTCGACGGTGATGGTCGCCTCCATCTCTTCGGCGCCCGGGGCGAGCACGACGAGGGCGCGGGGGGGGGCGGCGCCGCTCACGGCGCGGCCCCGGCGCGGGGGGGGGCGGCGCCGCTCACGGCGCGGCCCCGGCCCGGTCGGGGGCGGCGAGCACGTCGGCCATGGCGCGGGCGAGGCGCTCGACCTGGCCGAGCGGCACCGAGCAGAGGGCGACGCGGAGCGCGCCGGCGACGGGGACGACGAAGACGTCTTTGTCGCGCAGGGCGGCGGCGGCGGCCTGGGGGTCGTCGCACGAGACCGTGACGAAGAAGCCGCCGGCGTAGGGCGGGTAGCGCAGGCCGAGGCCGGGGGCGAGGCGGTTCCACTCGGCGACGCGGCGGGCGAGCAGGTCGACGACGCCGCGGCGCTCGGCGGCGACGGCGGCGCGCATCGCGGGGTCGGTGAGCAGGCGGGTGACGGCCTCGAGGCCGCCGTGGTTGCAGTTCGACCAGGTGCCGCGCGAGGCGAAGGCGAAGGTGGCGGCGAGCTCGGCCTGCTCGGACGGGTCGGTGGCGACGGCGGCGAGGGCGCCGACGCGCTGGCCGTACTGCAGGAAGGTCTTCGAGGCGCTCCAGCAGAAGAGGGTGAGCACGCGGTCGGAGATGGGGGCGAGCGCGGCGAGGGGGCGGGCGACGCCGCCCTCGGAGAAGACGGCGTAGGCGAGGTCGAGCACGAGCGAGACGGGGCCGCGCGCCGAGGCGTCGGCGAGCGCGGCGGCGGTGCGGCGCCAGTCGTCTTCGCTCATCGAGTAGCCGGTGGGGTTGTGGCAGGGGTCGTTGAGGATGACGGCGGCGCGGCCCTGCTCGGCGAGCAGCTTGTCGAGCGCGGCCGCGAGCGCCGCGGTGTCGAAGCGGCCCGCGCCGTCGAACATCGGGAAGGTGCGCAGCGCGCGCCCGTTCTCGTCGGCGAGCGTGCCGTAGGGCGCCCAGTAGAACGAGGTGGTCAGCACGGCCTGCTTCTCGTCGAGCAGCGACGTGATGGCGTGGCGCAGGGCGCCGGTGCCGCCGGGCGTGGCGACGGTCACGGCGCGCGCGGCGAGCTGGGGGAAATCGGCGAACAGGTCATGCTTGACCGCCTCGAGGAAGGCGGGCGTGCCCGCGATGGGCGCGTAGCTCGCGGCCTCGGCGGGGTCGACCTCGCGCAGCGCCCGCGTCGCCGTCTCGAGCAGGGCGAGCTTGCCCTCGTCGTCGAGCAGCACCCCGATCGTCGCGTCGATGACCGGGTGGCCCGCGGCCCGTCGCTCGGCGGCGAGGCGGGCGAGGCCGAAGATGGGGTCGGTCTTGGGGCGGCCGAGGCGGGACGGGATGAGGTGCGAGTTCACGGAGCAAGCCTGCCCGCAAAGTGCGCCGCGCCGCAACGGGCGAGCGCCCCCGGGGCCGGTGGCGGTGGCCGCCTCAGCCCGGCGCCCAGGTGGGCAAGAGCAACGCCGCCGCGGGCCGATCGCGCAGGAAGCGCGCGCGCGCGCCGCTTCTGGCCGCCACCCAGGCGAGGGCCCCGGGCGCCGGCCCGATCGGGGCGCCGGCCTGCACGAGCCACCCCTCGCCCCCTTCGCCGGCCCCGCCCGGGGCGGCGGCGAGCTCGAGGTAGGCGCGCGGCCCGACGAGCCGGGCCCGCACGAGCACCGCCGGCCCCCCCTCGCCGCCCGCGCCCGCGGGGGCCCGGCCGACCCAGCCGACGGCGCCGGCGAGCAGCGCCCGCCCGGCGCGCGGCCGCAGGCGGATCGGGGCCGCGGGCGGGGGCCCGGCGAGCCGCACGGGCACGGCGCGGCCCCAGGCGGGCGCCGGGCTCGCGGGGGCGAACGCGTCGTCGAGCAGGTCGCGCAGATCGAGCTCGGCGGCCCCCTCGTCGCGCGACGCCTCGAGCGCGTCGACCAGCTCGCGCATGCCCTCGAGCGGGGGCAAGAGGCGCTCGAGTTCGAGCTCGAGGCCGAGCCGCGAGCGGGCGTCGACCCCGCGCCCGGCCGCGCGCTCGAGGGCGGCGAGGGCGGAGGCGGCGAGCGCGCGGCCGAAGGCGACGAGCTCGGCGCGCGCGGCCAGGTGCGCGGGCGGCGCCTCGACGAGCCCGAGGCCCCGGGCGAGCTGCTCGCCGAGCGGGCCGAGCAGCGCGACGAGCTCGGGCACGAGCGGCGCGATGGCCTTGGGGCCCACCCGGGGCGAGCGCACGAGGGCGTGCAGGTTCTGCAGCGCCGCGATGGCCTCGCGCAGCGAGGCGCGGGCGGGGGCGCCCTCGTCGCGGGCGGGCGCGCCCTCGTCGGAGGGGCCGGCCATCGGCGGCTCGGGCGCCCGGGCGGGGCTCAGCCCGGCCGCGCCGCGACTTCGTGCCCGGGGAAGAAGTAGCCGATCTCGAAGGCGGCGGTCTCCGGCGCGTCCGAGCCGTGCATGGCGTTCTCGCCCTTCGACGCGCCGTACAGCTTGCGGATGGTGCCGGCCGCGGCCTGCGCCGGGTCGGTCGCGCCGATGACCTCGCGGTACTTGGCGATGGCGTCGTCGGCCTCGAGCACCAGCACGACGACGGGGCTGCGGGTCATGAACTTGACGAGCTCGCCGAAGAAGGGGCGCTCGCGGTGCACGGCGTAGAAGCCCTCGGCCTGCGCCTGGCTCAGGTGCAGCTGCCGCAGGGCGAGGATGTCGAAGCCCGCCTCTTGCAGGTGGGCGATGATCTTGCCGGTGAGCTTCTTCTCGACGGCGTCGGGCTTGATGATCGATAGCGTTCGCTGGCGGGCCATGTCGTCTCCTTGCCTTCGTTCGGGCGCCGCTCTTTAGCCCAGGGCGCCGCGCCCGGAAAGCAGCGGCAGCAGCGTCTTGGCCATGTCGGCGGGGGTGGGGGCGACGGGCACGCCCGCCTCGCGGAAGGCCTCGATCTTCTCGGCCGCCGTGCCCTTGCCGCCGCTGATGATGGCGCCCGCGTGCCCCATGCGCTTGCCCGGGGGGGCGGTGGCGCCGGCGATGAAGGCGGCGACGGGCTTCTTCATGTGGCGCTTGATCCACTCGGCGGCGCGAATTTCGGCCGAGCCGCCGATCTCGCCGATCAGCATGACGCCGTCGGTGTCGGGGTCGGCGTTGAAGAGCTCGAGCACGTCGACGAAGTCCATGCCGGCGACGGGGTCGCCGCCGATGCCGACGCAGGTGCTCTGGCCGACGCCGGCGGCGGTGAGCTGGCCCACGGCCTCGTAGGTGAGCGTGCCCGACTTGGACACGACGCCGACGCGCCCGGTCTTGTGGATGTGCCCCGGCATGATGCCGAGCTTGGCCGCGCCCGGGGTGATGACGCCGGGGCAGTTCGGCCCGATGAGGCGCACCTTCTTGCCCTCGAGCCAGCGGCGCGCGCGCACCATGTCGAGCACGGGGATGCCCTCGGTGATGGCGACGACGAGCGCGCAGCCCGCGTCGGCGGCCTCGACGATGGCGTCGGCGGCGCCGGGCGGCGGCACGAACACGAGCGAGGTGTTGGCGCCGGCCCGCTCGACCGCCTCTTCGACGGTGTCGAACACGGGGATCGTGATCGCGGCCTGCCCGCCCCGGCCGTCGGGCGCCGTCGCCTCGAACGACTCGCCGCCGCGGCCGGGGGTGACCCCGGCGACGATCTTCGTGCCGTACGCGGCGCACTGCCGGGCGTGGAAGCCGCCGGCGCTGCCCGTGATGCCCTGGACGACGACCCGAGTCTCTTTGTCTACCAGAATGGACATGTCGCTCAACCCTTCGTCAAGGCCACGATCTTTTGCGCCCCTTCGCCCATCGTGCGGACGGGGTGGAGGGCGAGCCCGCTCTCTTGCAAGATCTTCTGCCCGAGCTCGGCGTTGGTGCCCTCGAGCCGCACCACCGCCGGCACCTTGAGCCCGAGCTCGCGCGTGGCCGCGACCACGCCCTGGGCGATGACGTCGCACTTCATGATGCCGCCGAAGATGTTGACGAAGATGCCGCGCACGGCCGAACTCTTGAGGATCATCGAGAAGGCCTTGGTCACCTGCTCTTGCGAGGCGCCGCCGCCGACGTCGAGAAAGTTCGCCGGCTCGCCGCCGTACGACTTGATGATGTCCATCGTCGCCATGGCGAGGCCGGCGCCGTTGACCAGGCAGCCGATGTTGCCCGAGAGGCTGACGTACGAGAGGCCCGCCTGCTTCGCCTCGCGCTCGACCGGGTCTTCTTCGTCGGCGTCGCGCAGCTTGTCCCACTCGGCGGCGTGGCGGTACTCGGCGTTCTCGTCGAGGTTGATCTTGCCGTCGAGCGCCACCACGTTGCCGTCTTGCAGCACCACGAGCGGGTTGACCTCGACGAGCGAGCAGTCTTCTTTCAGAAAGAGGTCGTAGAGCGAGAGCGCGAGCTTGACGAAGCCGTTGACCGCCGCCTTGCCGTGCTTCGCGAGGCCGAGCGCGCCGGCGAGCTTGCGCGCCTGGTAGGGCGCGAGGCCGAGCACCGGGTCGACGAGCACCGTGTGAATGCGCTCGGGCGTCTTGGCCGCGACCTCTTCGATGTTCACGCCGCCCTCGGCCGACGCCATCACCGCGACGCGGCGGCTCTCGCGGTCGACGACGAAGGCGAAGTAGTACTCTTTGGCGATGGCGAGGCCCTGCTCGACGTAGAGCCGGCGCACGACCTGGCCCTCGGGCCCGGTCTGGTGGGTGACGAGCGCCTTGCCGAGCAGCGCCGCGGCCGCCGCGCGCGCCTCGTCGGCCCCGCCCTTGATGACCTTGACGCCGCCGGCCTTGCCGCGCCCGCCCGCGTGGATCTGCGCCTTGACGACCACGACGCCCTGGCCCGTCTCTTCGATGAGACGGCGCGCGACGTCGCGCGCCTCGTCGGCGCTGAACGCCGGGTAGCCCTTCGGGATGGGCACGCCGTAGCGGGCGAAGAGTTGCTTGGCCTGGTATTCGTGAATGTTCATTCGGGCCTCCGAGTCGGCGCGCGCACCCTACCCGAAGGCGCGCCATGCGCAAACCCGCCCGTCCGCCCGAGGGGGGCGAAAGGGCGCGCGGGGGCCCGGCGCCTCAGTGCCGGTGCTTGCTCGGCGCCTTGTGCGTCTTCGTCGAGCGCGGCGGGGGCTTCGGTGGCGCCGGCGGCTTCTTGGGCGGAGGCGGCGGGGGCTTGGCGGCCGGGGCCGGGGGCTTCGGCGGCGCCGGCGCGGTCGCGGCCGGCGGGGGCACGATGAGGGGGCCCGGCGCCGCGGCCGAGGGCTCGGGGGCGGGCGGCGCGCTGTCGGCCTCGGACGGCTCGGCGGTCGGCGGCGGGGGCGGCGTCGGCTCGGGCGACGCCGCGGCGGCCGGCTCGTGGGTCGGCGCGGAGGGGGCCGGCGTGGGGGGCGGGGTCGCGTCGCGCCCGTCGCCCTCGGCGCGGCCCATGACCGACTCGGCGACGTCGGGCCGGCCCGCCGCGGGCGCGGCCGAGACCGCGCCGCGGGCCGACCAGGCGTCGAGGTGCGGCACGAGCTCGTCGCGGAACATGTACACGCCCGCGCCCGCGACCGCGAGCAGCACGACCCAGGTCGGAAAGCGGCTGCGCGGGCGGGGGGCCGGCTCGTCGTCGTCGTCGGGCGAGGCGCGCAGCGTCGCCGGCACCACCGTGGGGCTCGGCGCGAGGGCGAAGGCGGGCGAGGAGTCGGGCCGCGAGCCGCGCGCCGAGGAGGCGAGCGAGGCGAGCGAGCCCCGCCCCGGCGTCGAGGCGAGCGAGCCCCGCCCGGGCCCCGAGGCGAGCGGCGCGCGCCCGGGCTCGGACTGCGGCGGGCGGGTGCCGAGCACCGAGGGCCAGCCCAGCCCCGGGTCGGTCGCGCTGAGCGGGTCGGCGTCGCCCTTGCCGAAGCCGACCCGCACCTCGCCCGGGACCGGCTGCGTGCGCAGGTACTCGAGCCGCTGCGGCAAGAGCTCGGCCGGGCTCAGCGCCCGCAGCGCCGCCTGCATCGCCTGCGCGCTCGCCCAGCGGTCGGCCTTCTCGAAGGCGAGCGCCCGGTCGACCACCGACACGAGCGCGGTCGGCGCCTCGGGCACGACCTCGCCGAGCGAGCGCGCCGGCCGGATGGCCGCCAAGATGAGCGTCTCGTTCCACGTCTCGGCCTCGTGCACCCAGTGGCCCGAGAGCAGCGTGAACATCATCGCCCCGAGGGCCCAGACGTCGGTGCGCTCGTCGACCTGCTCCCAGCGGCCGCGCGCCTGCTCGGGGGCCATGAACACGGGCGTGCCCATGGTCGCGCCCGAGCGCGTCAGCGCCGCCTGCTCGGACGACTGCGCCGTCTCGCGCAGGCGCGCGATGCCGAAGTCGAGCAGCTTGACCTCGCCGCGGTTGGTCAGAAAGATGTTCTCGGGCTTGACGTCGCGGTGCACGATGCCCTTGGCGTGCGCGGCCGCGAGCACGTCGAGAATGCGCGCCATCAGCGGCACGACCTCTTCGATGGGCAGGCGCCCGCCCCCGCGCGCCCAGCGGGCGTCGAGCGTCTCGCCCTCGAGCAGCTCGAGCACCAGAAAGGCCGTGCCGTCCTCGTCGACGTCGTCGTCGAGCACGCGCACGACGCCCTCGTGCTCGACCGAGTTGGCGACGTAGCCCTCGCGCAAAAAGCGCTGGCGCACCTCGCGGTCGAGCGACAGCGAAGGGTGGAGCATCTTTACCGCGACGCGGCTGCGGTTACGATGCGTCGCCTCGTACACCGCGGCCATGCCCCCGAGCCCTAGAAGCTTATCGAGATGCCACTTATCTTTCAGCACGCGCCCGACGCGGGCCCGGGCCCCTTCCAGCAGTTCGTCGTCGGCGCCGTCCATCCGCCCGAAAGCGTATCACGGTGTGCTCGGCCGCCCAAACCCTAGGATCTCCACCCGCCCGCGCCCCCGCCCCCACCCCAACCGACCCCGCCGCTCGCCTCTCAATACCACCTCGCCCTACATCAAACGATGCTCCTTGCTTTGGTTCTTGGCTCGATTTTTGGCTTCGTCGGCTCCATGCCCGTCGCCGGCCCCATCGCGATCTTGGTCTTCGCCGACGGGGCGCGGGGCCGCACCCGCAGCGCGTTTTACGTGGCCCTCGGGGCGGCGCTGGCCGAGGGCCTGTACGCCTTCGTCACCTTCTGGGGCTTCGCCGAGCTCTTGCGGCGCTACCCGCTGGTGGTGCCGGTGTCGCGGGCGCTCGGCTCGCTCGTGCTCCTGGGGGCGGGCACGTACCTCTTCGTGCGGGGCCGGCGGTCGGACGAGCGGGGCCCGGCGTCGAAGCCGGCCAAGCGCGGCGGGAAGTTCCTGCTCGGCTTTACCATCACGGCGCTCAACCCGACGCTCTTGGTGACGTGGACGGCGGCCGTCACGGCGCTCTCGTCGGCGCTCGGCCACGGGCTGCGCACGGGCGACGCGCTGCCCTTCGCGGCCGGGGCGGGCGCGGGCATCGTGGGCTGGTTCTCGGTCTTGCTCGTGCTGATGCGCCGGTACCGCGAGAAGTTCTCGCCCGCGACGCTCGACCGGGTGGTGCGGGGCGCCGGCGCGCTCTTGGTTTGCCTCGGCCTCTGGTTCGCCGTCTCATTCGCCGTCGGGCTGACGCGCCAGGGGCCGCCGGCCTGAGCCGAGCGGGCGCGCCGGCTTGCCGCGGCGGGCGCGGCGCGGCGGGGGCGGGGCGGCCGAGAGCTCGTCGCCGAGGGCCGAGAGGTCGCCGAGCAGGCGGCGGAAGCGCTGCGGGCCGAGGCTCGCGGCGAGCGAGCCCTCGATCTCGGCGACGGCGGCGAGGCCGCCCCGCAGGGCCGAGCGCCCCGCGGGCGTGACGCGCACGAGCTTGGCGCGCCCGTCGCGCGGGTCGGCCACGCGCCGGACGACGCCCATCGCCTCGAGCTCTTGCACGAGGCCGCCGACGGCCTGCTTGCTGACGCCGACGCGCTCGGCGAGGTCGGTCAGACGCAGGCCGCCGACGCCGAGGTGATTCAAGAGCGTCGCGTGCGCCAGGCGCAGCGAGGGCAGCGAGAGCGCGCGCACGCGCTGGGCGGCCCGGTCGCTGAAGAGGCGCAGCGCCCGCGAGAGCAGCGCCGCGAGGCCGGGGTCGGCCGCGCGCGGAGATGGGGGTTCGCGTCGGGCGCGGTCGCGGGCACGGGGCCGCGGGCGGGGCATGGGGGTAAAGGTAGCGCGTCCGCGCCTCAGCCGTGTAGCGCATTCGCGAGGGCGGGCGGCTCGCCGCGCCGCGCAAGGGCCGGGAGCTCGGCCGTCAGGGCGCGTCAGCGGGGCGCGAATCGAAGAGCGCCTGCCAGGCGTCGGCGAGCCCGAGCACGATCTCGGGGGGGGAGGCGGGCCCGACGAAGGGCAGCCGGTAGAGGGGCACGCCGCGCGGGGCGCGCGCGGCGAGGGCGCGCGCAGCGGCGTCGGCGGAGGCGGCGCGGGCGCGGTGCTCGAGGGCCAGGCCCTGCAGGGCGCCCCGCAGCGCCGCCTCGTCGGCGGCGGGCACGAGCCCGGGGCGCGCGTCGAGCAGCGCCTGCACCTCGCGCTCGACCGGGGGCACGCCGGCCTCGGAGCGGTTGAGCACGACGGCGGCCGGGCGCACCTTGCGGCGCTCGAGCGCGCCGAGCAAGAAGAGCACGTCGGAGACGGCGCCGCCGCTGGGCGCGCCGACGACGAAGTAGCGGGTCGTCGGCGCGCGCAGGAGCCGGTCGCTCTCGCGCACGAGCTCGGCCCAGCGACCGCGCGCGTTGATGAGCTCGGCGAAGAGGGCCGAGAGGTTGCGCAGCGCCTCGACGCCGACGATGCGGCCGAAGAGCGACTCGACCTTGGCGCGCCCCCAGGCGAAGAAGCCCAGCCGGCCCCGCCGCGACGAGGGCGGGCCGCCCTGCAGCCCGCCCGAGAGCGCCGCGAGCCAGCCGAGCGCCTTCGCCTCGAGCAGCTCGAGGAAGCGCTGCGGGAAGGTGAGGAAGGCGAGGGCGTTGCGGCTCGGGGCCGTGTCGAGCACGATCTCGTCGTAGCGGCCCGAGTTCGCCTCGTGCTGCAGGAGGGTGACGGTGAGCAGCTCGTGCATCCCGGCGAGCGCGTCGGCGAGCTCGCGGTAGGCCGGGTTCGAAAGGACGCGGGCGCGCGGCTCGGGGTCCTCGAAGACCCACTCCATCAGCTCGCCCATGCTGCCGCGCGTGTCGGGCATGCGGGCGAAGAAGCGGCCCGCGGCGTGCGGGCAGATCGTCACGGGGGCGGCGGCCTGGCCGATCGCGACGCCGAGCGCGTCGGCGAGCCGCCGGGCCGGGTCGACCGTGAGCACGAGCGTGCGGGCGCCGGCGCGCGCGAGCTGCAGGGCGAGCGCGGCCGACGTCGTCGTCTTGCCCACGCCCCCGCCGCCGACGCAGACCGTGAGCCGGGCGCTCATGCGGCGAGGGCCCCCTCCTCGAGCCAGCGCGCCACGTCGACGGCGGGCGGGTCGGCCGCGGCCTCGGGCAGCGCCGCGAGGGCGGCGGCCTCGACGGCGCGCGCCATCGCGAGCGCGCGCGTGCCCTCGGACGCGAGGGCCGAGCGCGCGCGCAAGAGGCCCGCGAAGGAGGCCGGCGCGGCGACGCCGGGCGCGGCCGAGGCGAGCCGCTCGGCCGCCTCGGCCGCGCCCGGCGGGTCGGGCCGCGCCACGCGGTTGACGACGACGAGCGTGGCGCCGCGCCCGAGCTCGCCGCGCAGGCGCCCGGCCAGGTCTTCGGTCTCGCGCATCACGAGCGGCTCGGCCAGCGTGACGAGCACCAGGTCGCTCTTGCCCTCCGCGATCAGCTCTTCGCGCAGGCGGCGGCCCAGCGCGCCGAGCGGGCCGCCCAGCAGGAAGCGCTCGAAGGCGCCGGGCACGCGCAGCCAGTCGACCGCGTGCCCGCTCGCCGGCAGGTCGACGACGACGCGGTCGAAGGCGCCGGCGGCGACGAGCGAGCGCACCTTCTCGAGCGAGACGAACTCGCGCAGCGCCGGCATCGCCTTGACCAGCCGCCGCACCGCCCCGTGCCCGAGCAGCGTGCGCGCCATCAGGGCCCCGCCGAGCACGCCGGCCACGGCCTCTTCGAGCGCCGCGTCGTAGTCGACCACGACGTGGCCGACCTCGGCGTCCGCGCCCCGGAGCGCCCTCGCCCCGGCCTCGCCGTCGTCGAACTCGACGAGCGCCGCCCGCGCCCCCTCGCGCGCCGCGCGCAGCGCGAGCGCGCCCGCCACCGTGCTCTTGCCGACGCCGCCCTTGCCCGTCACGAACGTCACGGGGGCCCGTAGCGCACTCACCCCCGCGGCCCTTCGCTCTGAAGTCGTCACGCCCTCGTCTCCACTTGCGCGCGCCGCGCGCCCCGCCCCGGCCCGGGCCGCGCGCCGCGCCCCCGGGCGCCCGGCGGCCCGAACCCGTCGCCGCCTGCCGCTTCGACGCGCGAGGCACTGCCACGGTTGCGCCCGCGGCGGTAGCCCCCCCGGCGCCGGCCGGCCCGGCGCCCTCGGCCCGGCGCCCGGGCGCCGCCCCCTCCTTGACGTCGGGCGGAGGCCGGGCCCTCGCCCGCCCCGGGCCGCGTCGCGGGGCCGCCGAGAGGGTCCCCGCCTCGCCCCCTGCCGCGTACGCTCTCCCCCCGGTACCCGATGCCTGCCGCGCCGACGCCCCCGACCGCCCACCGGCTGACCTTCCGCCAGGGCCTGGCCGCCCCCTGGCAGGCCGCGTGGTTTCTGTTGCGCACCCCGCGCACGTGGCCCCTCGCCCTCATCCCGCTCGGCTGCGCCCTCGTCGTCGCCGTCGCGCTCGTCGGCCTGGCCGCCCTCTTCCTGCCCGGCGCGATCGAGCGCTGGCTGCCGCCCGGCGCCTCGCCCTACGGCGAGGCGGGCCGCTGGGCCCTCACGCTGCTCGCCCTCGTCGCCGCCCTGCTGCTCTCGCTGGTCGCGGGCCTGCTCCTGGCGCAACCGCTCGCCTCGCCCGCGCTCGAGCGGCTCGCCCGCCTCTACGACGCCTCGATCGGCCGCCCGCCGCCCGGCGACGGGGCGCCCTTCTGGGTGAGCGCCGCCCGCTCGCTGCGCGCCTCGCTCTTCGGCCTCGCCGCCCTGCCCGTGCTCGTCGCGCTGATGATCGTCGACCTGCTCGTGCCGGGCGCCTTCGTCGTGCTCGTGCCGCTCAAGATCCTCGTCTCGGGCTTCTTCCTCGCCTGGGACTACCTCGACTACCCGCTCGGCCTGCGGGGCTGGCGGGCGCGCGACCGCGTGCGCTGGGCGACGCACCACCTGCCGGCGCTGCTCGGCATGGGCGCCTCGCTCGCCGTGGCGCTGCTCGTGCCCCTCGCGCAGCTCTTCGTGCTGCCCGTCGGGGTCGTCGCCGCGGCGCTGCTCTACCAGCGCTCGCCCTCGCGGGCCCCCTGAGCGCCCCCCGCGCGCGGCGCTCAGCGGCCGCCGGCGAGGCAGCGCGCGCGGCGCGTGCCGCCGAGATCGCGCGCGGCGCGCCGCTTGGCCGCCGCGTTCTGCAGGCGCAGCTCGGGCGCCGGGTCGGGCGCCTCGAGCACGGCGCGCAGGGCCGCGTCCCAGCGCTCGGCGTCGCGCGCGGCGCAGAGCTGCGAGCGCACCGAGAGCAGCTCGGGCAAGAGCGCGCGGCCCGCCGCGGCCCGGCGCGCCCGCGCGAAGTGCGCCTCGGCGCGGGCCGGGTCGCGCGCCGGCCCTTCGGCGTACCACTCGCCGAGCAGCGCCTCGCCGAGCCCGCCGGCCTCGGACGGCGCGAGCGCCGCGCTCCGCTCGAGCGCCGCCACGGCCTCCGACGCCGCGCCCGCGTCGGCCGAGCGCGCCCGCCCCGACGCCGGCAGCCGCTCGCGCCGCAGCCGGCTCGCCCCCCACCAGAGCAGCGCGGGCGCGTCGCCGTCGCCGCCGCGCGCGCGCCCCCCGCCCTCGAAGAGCGCGTCGCCGTGGTAGAGCGCCCGCGCGTAGGCGTTGCGCGCCCGCAGCGCGTGGTAGCGCGCGCCGGCCTCGTCGCCCCGCTCGGCCGCCTCCTCGAGCTCGTCCTCGACGAAGAGCAGGGCGTACTCGGCCCAGCCCTCGAGCAGCAGCCGGCGCAGCCGCGGCTCGTCCGGCAGCGCCCGCGCGAGCGCCTCGAGCCGCTCGAGCCGGGCGAGCGTCGCGACGCGCGCCGCCTCGACGTCCGCCATCGACGCGAGCGCCGCCCGCCCCTCGCGCGCGAGCGCGAGCTCGTGCTCGTAGAACCCGCCGCCCGCGCACCCGCCGGCCGCCGCGCACGCGAGCAGCGCCGCCGCGCGCGCGAGCAGCGCCGCCGCGGCCGCCCGCGCCCCCCGCCCGACCGTCGGCCCGCGCCCCGCCATGCTCAGAGCGCCGGGCTCACCGGCACGCGGCGGGCCCCGCGCGCCGAGACGAACGCCGCGTACGCGCCCGCCCAGAGCGCCGCGCCGAAGGTCGCCCACCCGAGCGCGCCCGGCGCCCAGAGCGAGGGGGGCCACGCGATCGAGGCCGCGCTGAGCGCCGCCGCGAGCGCGCTGAGCGGCCAGCACACGCGCGCCCAGCGCGCCTCGACCCGCCGCGCCGGCAGCGCCCGCCACCCCGCGCGCAGCGCCTCGAGCGCCAGGGCGAGGGCCCAGATCTTCACCAGAAAGACGAGCGCCCCGCCCGCCCGCCACCCGAGCCGACTGGCTTGCTCGGCCGCGTCGACGCCCGGCAGGCGCCAGCCGCCGCCGAACCAGGCGACCGCGAGCCCCGCGCGCACGAGCCCGAGCGCCCACTCGCGCCGCGAAGGCGCCTCGGCCGCGCCCGCGCCGCGCTCGACCTTGAAGAGCGCCGGCGAGACGAAGAGCGCGGCGAGCAAGAGCCCGAGCGGCGAGGCGAAGGCCGCCCACTGCCACGGCAAGCCGCCCTGCACGTTGACGACGTCGGCGACCCAGAGCGAGCCGGCGAGCGCCGAGCCGCACGCCCACGCGGCCGCCACCGGCACGACGCCGAGCACCGCCCGCTTGGCGATCGACCACGCGCGGCGCACGAGCCCCCCCTCGCCCCCCGCCCCCCGCGCCGGCAGCCCCGTCGCGAGCGCCGCCCCGAGCGCCAGGAACGACGAGCCCTCCGGCCACGCGCCCGCCCCGACGAGCGGCAGCGCCGTGAAGGCCGCCGCCACCACCGCGCTCAGGCCGAGCGCGCCCTTGGGCAGCGCCGGACGCAGCGCCGAGGGCCCCCGCGCCCGGCTCGCGCGCCAGGTGAGCGCGCGGGCGAGCGGCGAGGCGACGAAGAGCAGCGACCCGGCCGCGAGCGCCAAGAGCGCCCCCGCCAGGCCGAACTCGGCCGAGCCCCGCCGCCGCCGGAACGATCGCAAGAGCACCTGCCGCTCGAACGACTCGCCCGGCTCCGGCCGCCGCACCCCGAGCACCGCGTAGGGGTGCCGGCCCGAGGGCAGCGCGTCGGCCGCGTCGAGCAGCCGAACGCCGTCGAGCGACTCGAGCCGGTCGCCCGCCGCGACGCCCGCGAGCTCCGCCGGCCCCTCGGGCTCGACCGACGCGACGAGCAGGCTGCCGCCCTCGCCCTCGCCGTCGCCCGCGAGCGTCAGCCCCATCGCCTCGAGCGCCCGGGCCGCCTCGGCGCGCTGCGCTTCGGACGGGTACGCGCCCGCCGGGTAGACGTCGAGCACGACGCCCGCGAGCGTCCCCCGCACCGGCAGCGCCCCCGGCGTCAGCGGCTCGAACGCGACGTCGACCTCGCCGCGGAACGTCGCGTGCGTCGCGGCGCCCGCGGGCCCGCAGAAGCGCGCCCGCAGCGCCTCGGGCACCGGCAGGCTCAGCCGCTGCGCGCTCTCGGCGACGCCCTCCGCGCTCGCCGCCCACCCCGCCTCGGGCTCGGCCCCCGGTCGGTGCAGCGTCCCGCGGAACGTCACGCGCGCGCTGCGCTTCGGCGCGAAGCCCGCCCCCCGGATCTCGAGCGCCTCGCCCTCGCCGAGCACGAGCGGCGCGAGCTCATCGACGCTCAGCAGCTGAGGCGCCGCCGCGTCCCGACCGCACCCCGCCGTCGCCCCGAGCGCGAGCGCCGCCGCCAGCGCCCGAACGACGCGCCGGCCGAGCCCGCCCCGCGCCGCGCGCGGTGCGCCCCCGCCGAGCTCGCTCCGTGCCGCGCGCCCTGCGCCCCCGCCGAGCTCGCCCGACGGCGCGCGGGTGTTGCCTCCCCAAAGCCTCTCGATCGCCACGGCCTCCGCGTAGCCGATGCCGCCGTGGCGGCCCAAATTCCTTACGGTCTCCGCCCGAGCCGGCCGCAAGACGGGCGCCACTCTGCTGGCTTTTCGTTCAGCTCTCCCGCGAGCCTGCCTCGCCCGGCCCTGCTGCGCCGCCCGACCTGCCCCGCTCCGTTTCGCCGCCGCGCCTGGCGCGTCACCCCATTCAGAGCGGTTGCGAGGTTCGGCGCGCCTGCCTGAGGGCGGGGCGCCACGCCTTGAGACCTCCTGCCCCGAGGGGGCGCCCCCGCGCCTGGACGTCGGCCTTTTTCTGCCTCCCGGGGGCCGACTTCCCCAGCAGCCCGGAGGACAAGGTTGGGGTGCCGCTTTGGGGTGCCACGAGGCAGGCGCGACGAACGTCGCAACCGCTCTGGGAGGTGCCGCATCGTTCGACGCGCGCGGCTCTGCCTCCGACGTCGCGCGCTACGCAGGAAGCCAACTCATTGCGTCGCCCTCTCGAGCGCCCGCCCTCGAGGGCCCCCGGGTTTGCCTGGGCGTGCACGCTCGACCTGATGTTTCGTTCACAATTCGGGGCCGTGGTTGGGCATTTTTGGCCCTAGGGGGCCTCGCGTTCGTGTTCCCTGCCCCCCCTACCTTGCCTCGGCCTGTCACTTCGACGCACCGAGCCGCAGGAGGCGCTTGACGTAGGGCTTGGTCTGAGGGTCCCCTCTTAGGTGATGAGCTCCGACACGCAGGACGTGGGCCCGCCGCCCGACACGCGACGCATCATCAAGCGTTACACCAACCGCAAACTCTACGACACGAAGGACTCCCGCTACGTCACGCTCGCGCAGATCGCCGAGCTTGTCCGGTCGGGCGAGGAAGTCCAGATCATCGACAACGCGACGAAGGAAGATAAGACGGAGGCGACGCTCGCGCTCATCATCTCCGAGGAGGTGAAGACGCGGCCGAAGGCGGTGCCGCTCGGCGCGCTGCGCGAGCTGGTGCACGCCCGGGGCGAGCGCTTCTTGTCGAACCTGCGCGAGAGCCCCATCGGCCGGCTCTTCCCGGGCATCGGCGAGGGCGAGCTGGGCGCCGAGGGCGGCGAGGCGGCGGCGGCGGCGGCGGCGGGCGGCGGCGGCGATGGGGCCCAGGCGGCTGACGCGGCGGCGAAGGCGGGCGAAGGCGCGGGCCGGAACCGCCTGCAAGAGCTGGTCGACTCGTCGCGCCAGACCATCGAAGAGTGGCAGGCGGCGATCGACGATCGCATCAAGGCGGTGCTGCCGGTCTTTTATAAGGACCACCAGGCCGAGGTGAGGCGCCTGACGCAGCGCGTCGAAGAGCTCGAGACGCAGCTTGCGGCGCTGACGAAGCAGCGTGGTAAAGAAGCGTCGTCGGGCGCCGAAGGCCGGGAATAGGGTCCGGGCCGGGGGGGTTCGACCGAGCGCCCATGGCCCTCTTCTCCTTCCGAAAGCCGGCGCCGCGCGCGGCCGTCGACACGTTCGAGCGGGACGTGCTCGGCCACCTCGACGCGATGTACAGCGTCGCGTGCCGCCTGACGCGCAACCCCACCGTGGCCGAAGACCTGGTGCAGGACGCGGTGATGAAGGCGATGCGGGCGCGCGACCAGTTCCAGCCCGGCACGAATTTGAAGGCCTGGCTGCTGCGCATCGTCACGAACACCTTCCTGAACCAGTTCAAGCGCAGCGGGCTCGAGCGCGACGTGTTCGAGGGGCCCGACGCCGACCCGCTGGCCGACGGGTGGGTGAGCGCGGCGACGATGCGCGGCATGCGCGACGCCGAGTCGGCGGCGCTGCAGCCGCTCCTGCGCGCCGAGCTGCAGAAGGCGCTCGACGCGCTGCCCGAAGAGTTCCGCCTCGCCGTCGTGCTCTCGGACATCGAAGAGCTCTCGTACAAAGAGATCGCCGACGTCATGGGCTGTCCGATCGGCACCGTGATGTCTCGCCTGCACCGCGGGCGCCGCATGTTGAAAGCGTCGCTCGCCGAACACGCCCGCTCGCTGGGCCTCGTCGCCGGGGAGGGCGACGCAAGCGAGAGCCCCCACCCTACCGATCTGAATGAGTACCGCGCGAAACGGAGCGCAGCCGCCCAATGAAGCCCCAGACGATTTCTTCCTCGAACTCGTGCCGTCGCCTCGCCCCCGCCGTCACCATCTTCGTTGACGGCGAGCTCGAGCCCTCGCAGGTGGTCGAAGTCGAAACGCACCTCTCCGACTGCGGCCGCTGCCGCGAGCGCGTGGCGCTCGACCGCGCGGTGCGCGCCTCGCTCCGCGCGCTGCCGCGGCCCTCGGCCCCCCAGGGGCTGCGCGACCGCGTGGCGGCGGCGATGGCCGAGGGGCGGCGCGAGGCCGAGGCGGCCGAGGCCTACGAGCAGGCGGCGCCCCTGCCGCGCGCGCCCTACAAGTACATGGCGCCGCTCGCGATGGCGGCCGGCGTCGCGCTGATGCTGACGGCGCGCAACAGCACCTCGCCCGACCACGCGCCCTCGGCGCGCGGCGCCCAGGGCGCGGCCCGCACCGCCCAGGTGGCCTCGACGGCGACGAGCCTCGACGGCATGATCGAAGAGCTGCTCGACGTGCACGAGAAGCCGCTGCCGCCCGAGGTGACGCGCCAGGACGAGGTCGGCAACTTCGGCCCCTTCGTCGGCGTGCCCGTCGAGGCGCCGAAGCTGACCAACTACGGCGCCAAGTTCTACGGCGGCCGCATGCTGCCGGTGCGCGAGCAGCGCGCGGCGATGCTCCAGTACGGCATGGCGGGCGGCCGCCGCGTCACCGTCTACGTCTACGACCCGCGGCGGGTGCAGCCCGAGCAGCGCTGGCTGCGCGAGCGCGTCGTGCGCGACGCGCCCGTCTACGTCGGCCAGGTGCGCGGCTTCAACGTGGCGGCGACCGAGCGCCGCGGCAACAACGGCGTGCCCGTCGGCGTCGCCATCGCCGCCGACCTCGACGAGCGCGAGATCCTCGAGCTCGTGACCGACGGGGCCGGCGCCCTCTGACGAAGGGCCCGCCGGCCCGGCCGCGGGGGCGCGCCGGGCCCCCGGCCGCCGCGGCCCCGGCCCGGGGCCAGCCGCCACGACCTCGGCCGCCGCGGCCCCGGCCCGGGGCCCGCCGCCTGCGGCCGGGGGCCCCGCCCCCCCTGCCGAAAGGGGCTCTCGGGTGCCCTTCGCCCCGAAGTTGACCGGCGGAGCGTTTGGGCCAATGATTGCTGCCAGGGCGAAACCGGCCCTCGTGTCGTCGGCCGCCTTCGCCCGTGCTACCCTGTAGCCCGGCAGCCGCGTGTCCGAGAAGCCGTCCCCCCCCTCCGAACTCTCCGCCCGCGCCCGGCGTATTCTTTACGCCTCGGTCACCGAGTTCATCGCGACCGGCGAGCCCGTGGGCAGCCGCACGCTCGCGAAGAAGTACGGCCTGTCGCTCTCGGCGGCGAGCATCCGCAACGTGCTCTCGGACCTCGAGGAGGCGGGCTTCTTGCGCCAGCCGCACACCTCGGCGGGGCGCGTGCCGACCGAGAAGGCGTACCGCTTCTTCATCGACGCGCTGATGCAGGTGCAGCCCCTGCCCGAAGAAGACTTCCGCTCGATCGAGCTGCGGCTGCGCGAGCAGGTGCAGGGCGACGGCCTGCTGCGGGCGACGGGGCGGCTGCTCTCCGAGCTGACGGGCACGGCGGCGCTCGTCGTCTCGCCCCGCTTCGAGACGCGCCGGCTGCACCAGCTGCGCTTCATCCCGACGCGGCCGGGCGAGCTGCTCGCGGTGCTCGTCTTCGGCGAGGGCATCGTCGAGAACCGCTTCCTCGCCGTCGACGCGGGCGTCAGCGAGGCCGAGCTGCAGCGGGTGCACAACCTGCTCTCCGACGTCATCGAGGGCCGCACGCTCGGCGAGGTGCGCGACCTCTGCGAGAAGCGCCTCGCCGACGAGCGCGTGCGGGTCGACGCCCTGCGGCGGCGGGCCTTCGAGCTCGGCCACCAGGCGGTCGAGGGCCTCGGCCGGTCCGAGGTGCTGATCGAGGGCCAGGCGCGCCTGCTCGACAGCCCCGACCTCGCCGACCTCGAGCGGCTGAAGGGGCTCGTGCTGGCGATGCAAGACCGGCAGCTCTTGCAGACGCTGCTCGACGAGACCGTGCAGGCCGAGCGGGCGAACGTGCTCGTCGGCAACGAGATGGGGGCGCTCGGCGGCGGCGGGCTCAGCGTCGTCACCGCCCCCTACACCGACCGGGGCCGGGTGGCGGGCGCCATCGGGGCGCTCGGCTTCATGCGGATGGACTACCCGCGGGTGGTCCCGCTCGTGGCGGCGACGGCCAAGGCGATGAGCGCGGCGATCGAGCGCTCGGCCGACGAGGGGCGCTCGCGGGGCCGGGACCAGTAGGGGCCCGGGGCGCGAAGGCACGGCGTTGGTCCCGCCCTGGTCGGCCCCCGACGGCAGCGCCCGGCCCGAGTCGCCCCTCGAGCGGGCGTTCGCGCTCGCCGCGGGCGGGCGCACGCGCGAGGGGCTCGCCTGGGCGCTCGCGGCGCTGCGCGACGAGCCGACCTCGTCGGGCGCGCTCTTCGCCGCGGGCTACCTGCTCGCCCGCGAGGGCCACGGCGTCGAGGCGCGCCCGCTGCTCGACGCGTGCTCGGCCCGCGCGGTCGACGAGAGCAACCTGCCGCTCGCCGTCGCCGCCTGCCTCGTGCGCCGCTCGCTCGGCGACGACGTCGCGGCGCGGCTCGACGCCATCGCGCTCGCCTTCGGCGCCGACTCGCCGCGCCTCTTGCCCGGGCTGACGCACCGGCCCCCGCCCCTGCCGCCGCCCGCGCCCGCCGAGGCCGCCCCGCCGCCGCCCGCCTGGCAGGGCGGCGCGCTCTCGCCCGACGCCAAGCGCGCCCTCGAGCGGGCCTACCACGCCTTCCGCGCCGCCGAGCGCGACCGCGGTAGCCCCCCGCCCCTCGCCCCCCAGCCCCTCTTCTCGGCGCTGCCGGGCGAGGCCCTGCGGCGCCTGCTCGGCGCCTTCCGGGTGCGGCTGCTCGGCCCGCGCGAGACGCTCATCGAGCAGGGCGAGGCGGGCGACGAGGTGTTCATCGTGGCGCGGGGCGAGTTCGAGGTGACGCGCCTGCCGCCCGAGGGCCCGCCCGTGCCGCTCGCGCGCCTCGGCCCCGGCTCGCTCGTCGGCGAGATGGCCCTCATCGCCCGGGCGCCGCGCGTCGCCCGCGTCGTCGCCCGCCGGCCCGGCGTGCTGCTGGCCGCCCGCCGCTCCGAGCTCGCCCGCGAGGCCGCGCTCGGGCCCGAGGTGGGCCGCGCCCTCGGCCAGCACGCCCGCCAGCGCATGGTGCACAACCTCGTGCGCCTGAGCCCGATG
>DASTPP010000191.1:0-6372 GCA_035762175.1 Polyangiaceae bacterium
TCGCGCGCGACGTGGCTAACGTCTGGCCGGCGCGTCGCGCCCGGCTTGCGCTCAGCAGCCCGGTCGATCGCCCACCTCGTATTCGCCCGAACCTCCGGTCACGGTCGTCTCGAGCCACTGTCCGGATACACGGCCGAAGCCCCTCAGGACGGTCGCCGAGTCGTTCGCGACTCGAATTCGGGACTCGAGTACGATTCGCGTCACGGCCGGGCGCGGCGTCGGGGGCCGCCCGAGCAGACGCCGTCGACGGCGACGAGCGCGGAGAAGGGCGCGCTCTCGGCGCCCACGACGGCGAGGTCGTCGGTCTCCCAGGTGGGCTCGTCGCCGTCGAATGACGGCGTCGGACGCCGGGGGGCCCCCGCAGGGGCGGCGCTCACTGGCCGCCGCGGCGCTGCCGGAGCCAGTCGAGCTCGTAGGCGACGTCGTTCTTCACGCGCGGCGACACCGAAACGCCCTGGTCGACGAAGGGGAACTCGGAGACGGCGACGTCCGAGAGGTCGATGAACCCGAATGCGGACAGGTTGTGAAAGTTGGCGTTCTTGAAGGGGCCCGATTCGAGCTGGTGGCACGAGACGCACGGCGCGTTCGGCCCCGTGAGCTGCCGCCGGTCGGCCGCCCGCGCGCGCGCGGCCTCGTTCGCGGCCGGCGTCTGGAGCGGCCCCGAGACGTCGATTTCGCCGCCGAGCAGGGAGGTGATATCGCCTTCGACCAGCACCTCGAGCAGCTCGTTCCGGTCGGCCGGCGCGAGCCCCTCGAGCGCGAGGCGCGTGGCGCCGTCGAAGCCGCCCGTGCCGACGCGCAGCGCGCCCGCGCCCACGCCGTCGCCGATCGTGCCCGAGGTCGACGTCACGAGCGGGCTCTTCACCAGGAGGCGCCCGTCGAGGCGCGACCGGATCTCGAGCGGCTGGGGCGCGAGCTCGCCGGCGCTCGAGGGGAGCAGCGAGATGAAGTCCCAGGCCGAGTTGAAGGGCTGCGTGGGCAGGCGCCCCGCGTTGAGCGAAAAGCCCGTGAGCTGCTTGAGCGCCTGGGCGGGGGTAAACCTGACCAGGAACGCTCGCACCTGCTGCAGCAGTCGTTGGCGCGAGGCCGCCTGCGCCAACTCGGGCCGCGCCGCGAAGCCCTCGTACGCCGAGTCGCCGAAGCCGCCCGCGCGCAGCCCGAAGAGCGACTCGGCGAATCGCTGCACGGCCAGGTCGCGCAGCGCCTCGAAGCGCGCCGCCTGCGCGGCGGGCAGCGTCACGCTCGCGCCGGCCCACAGCTGCTCGGCGACGCTCTGGCGCAGGGCGCGGGCCTCGGCGGCCTCGGCGGCGGCGAGCACGGACTCGGGCGCGACGTCGTACGTGGCGTGCAAGGCGCGATCTTCGGGGTAGGCGGCGATGACGGCGGGCAGCGTGGTGTACTCGGCGCTCTGGTAGTTGCGGCTGAACGACTGCCAAACGAGGCGGAACTCGGGCCAGCACCAGCGCTCGACGCCCGCGGGGGTCGGGCCGAGCGGGGCGCACACGTCCGCGCGCGCCGAGATGAGCTCCCACGAGTCGTACGGGCTCTCGGAAAGGGGCCTCGACTCGAAAGGAAAGGCCTCGACAGCGTCGTCGAACCACCGGCTCGGCAGAAACGCGTCGCCGTCACCCCGCGGCTCGGAGCCGCGAATGAGGTCGGCGTTCGCAGGGTCGAACAAGAGGGTGACGTCGCGCTCGGCGAGCGGGGGCGCCGCGATCGTGCCGGTGGGCGGCGGTACGGACGGCGGGGGCGCGTCGGGGGGCGTCTCGGCGCCCGGGGGGGGTTCGGCGCCCGGGGGGGCCTCGGGGGCCTCGGCCTCGCCCTCGGGCAGATCGGCGGAGTCGTCGGGGGTGCCCGCGCCCTCTGCCGGCGCGGTCGGCGCGCCGGCAGAGGGCGCGTCGGCGCCGGAAGGCCCGCAGTTGGTGAGCCCGACGAGCGAAACTGGAAGGCACAAGAGCAGGGGGCGAAACGTTCGGCGCATCATGGTTCTCTCCGCAAGCCGAAGGTGAAACGGCGCCGGCCGCGACCTGGGCTTATTCGCAGTACGAAGCTCGCGTCGCGAGGTCGCGCGCGGCCGGCAGCGTGCCGACATACTTCGCCCCGCGGTCGCGTTCGGACGCGCGGGGAGGCAGAAAAAAGTTAGAAAAAGGTGACCCGTTCGGCCCCGCGAGGTGCCTCGCCGGGGGGCGCGACGCCCGGCCCCCGCGCAGCCGGGCGGCGGGGCGCGCGGGCGCCCGACTCACGCGGTGGCGAAACGCAACACGGGCGTGAGCACGTGGGCGACGATCGTACGGTCGCGGCCGACGCACCATCGGCTGATGACCGTCGGCCTCTGGCGCGTGCCTCGCGCCATGCCCGCCACGCCAGGCGCCTGGGGCGGGGCGAGCTCGGCCTGGTGCTGGTCGTGGCGCGGCGTTCGCCCCGCTCGACGCCGAACTCGGGCGCCTCGGCTGGCGGCTGGGCGCGGGCCAAGGCGGGGGCGTGCCCATCCGGGGTGGGCCCGACCCGGGCTGGGGGGGTTCGACCAGCAACCGCCCGCTGGCCCCGTGCCCCCGCGGCGGGGCGCGTGTGGCCCGGCGAGGCGGGGCGGCGGGGGGGCGCCGCGGTCCGCTGCCACGGGAGAACGCCGCGATTTACCGAAGGCTTCCGCCTCGAAACGCGGTTCCGGGCGGTCTCGTCGCTCCCCCGCACCAAAATCGTGCATCCGCGTCCGATTTTTTTGCGACTTGAACGCCGGGTCCCGTCCTTCCATCGGAGGGTCTCATGTTCTTCGCTTCGTGGTCACACCTGCCGATCGGGCGGCGCCCGGCCGCGTTCGGGTCGGGCGACGGCCTCGTGCTCGGTCGCGTTGGCGGGCACGTCGACCCCGCGGTGGCGCGGCGTTTTGCCACGCTTCGAATTCGGCGGCGTGCGACGGAAGCGGGCACGAAGAGACGGCGTGGTAGTTTAGGTTCCTTCCCTAGTGAGGTCGACGATGCGTCATCCGTACCGTTCGTTCGTTGCCAAGGTTCCTCTCCTCTCGATCGCAGGCCTTGCCTTGCTGCTCTCCGGCACCGCCGCCTGCGGCGACGATGACGACGACGGGGCTGCGGGCCGGGCCGGCAACGCGGGGGCCGGCGGTAGGCCCGGCGGCGGCACCGGCGGCGGGGTCGGCACCGGCGGCGGGGCCGGCCCCGGCGGCGGGGCCGGCACCGGCGGGTCGGCCGGCTTCGCTGGCGCCGGCGCGGGCGGGCAGGGCGGCTCGGCGGGCAGTGGCGTTGCTGGCTCGGGGGGTGGGGGCGGCGCGGCGGGGGGCGGGGGGGCGAGCGGTGGCGGGGGCACCGCGGGCGACGGTTCCGCGGGCGCGGGGGGCGGTTCCGCGGGCGCAGGGGGCGGCGCGGCGGGCGCGGCGGGCGCGGGGGGCGGCGCGGCGGGCGCGGGGGGCGGCGCGGCAGGTGCCGGCGGCTCGGCAGGTGCCGGCGGCGGCTCGGCAGGTGCCGGCGGAGCGGCCGGTGGTGGCGGCGCGGCGGGGGCGAGCGGCGGGGGCGGGTCGGGTGCCAACGTCGTACCGACCACGTGCGCCGAGGCGCGTGGCAACGTCGGCTGCTGCGGCCCCGACGGCGCGCTCTATTACTGCGACCCCCTCGACTACGCGCTCGCGCGCGTCGACTGCGGCGCATACCGCGCCTGCGGCTGGAACCCCGACTTCGTGCCGTTCCCCGGTGGGAGCGGGGCCGTGGGCGGGTACGACTGCGGCACCGACGGCGCGGCCGACCCGTCGGGCAAGGCGCCCATCGCCTGCGGGCCCGACGACCCGGGCGGCGAAGGGCCGCCCGGCGGCACGACCACCGGCCCCTCGCTGCGCATGGGCCGCGCGGTCTGCTCGGGCGTCACCTACCAGGTCACGGTCGAGAAGCCCGTCTTCAACCAGGAGAAGTCCGAGCAGTGCGGCTGCTCGTGGTACGACCAGGTGACCACCGTCGAGGACGTGGTGTCCGAGTTTTCGTTCCGCTGGCAGACCGGCAACAGCGACCTATCGGCGCCCGACATGTGGGTCGCGGCCGAGTTCGTCGACGTCTCGCCCACCGCGGCCCAGCTCGTTTGCTTCCACGCGCCGAACACCGCGCTCTACTTCGGCGGAAACGCCTTCGCCATCGCCCCCCACGCCTTCATCGACTGCTACATGCTCGACGGCGAAGCGACGTTCGGCAACAACGCCTGCGCGGCGAACGCGACCGTCGACTTGAACGCCGGGCACGTGCGCTTCGACGTGGGCTGCAGCGGCTCCGTGCCGCACGGCGACTACCGGTACGAAGTGAAGGTCGACGGCGACGCGTCGTGCGCGCTCTTCCCGTCGTGGGACGACGCCCCTTGACGGCGTGAGCGACCCCGGGCCCCGGCCGCGCGCGGCGGCCGTCGCCTCCGTCGGGGCCCCCTCCGCGCCGACTTCGGGCCCCCGCACGGCGGGCATCACGCGCGGAACAGGGCCTCGCCCGCTTCGAGCCGCGGCACCGCGACGCCCAGCCGCCGCGCCTCCGCGAGCACGTCGCGGCAGTACGCCCGCACCTCGTCCGGGTTCGCGTGCCCCTCGAGCACGGCCCGCAGCGGCGGGCTCAGCGCCGGCGCCGCGCCCAACAGCGCGCCGACCAGCCACGGCGGCAGCCGCGCGGGGGCGACTTCGCCGCCCGGCTCGACCCCGCGCGCCCGCAGCACCGGGAACAGCTCGCGGACGTTGTGCGCGATCGCTTCGCGGTGCGCCCGCGACGCCATCAGCGCCCGGATGCCGCCCGCCTTCAGCGCCTCCAGGTGCAGGCCGCTGTTGACCGCGAAGTGCCGCAAGAGCCAGCCGCGGAGGTCGCGCGTCTCGTCGACGGCGAAGCCCGCGCCGCGGAACGCCTCGCGCACGGCGCGCTCGCGCGCGCCGGGGGCCGTGCCGAACGTGCCCAAGAGCACGCGCCCGAGCAGCGCCCCGCGGAGCGTGCCGTCGGGCTGAAAGCCGCCGCCGGCGCGCGGAAAGCCCCACGCCAGCTGCCCGGCCGGCAGCGGCGCCGCGGCGGCCTCGGGCTCGGCCCAGAAGTTGTTGAACACGAGCACCGTCGCGTCGCCCGCGCGCGGCCCGAGGAACGCCGCCGCCGCCGCGAACCGGTAGTGCGGCACGCTCAGCAGGATCAGGTCGTAGGCGTGGTCGCCGGGCAGCTCTTCGCGCAGGCGCACGCGCCAGCGCGCGGCGACCGGCTCGCCGCGCGCGGCGGCGCGCGTCGAGGAACGCGAGCGGGACCTCCGGGCCGTCGCCCGCCGCGCGCCCGGGCCGCACGTAGAAGTCGACCGCGTGGCCCGCCCGCTCGAGCGCCCAGCCGTAGAGCACGCCGATCACCCCCCGCCCGAACACCAGCACCCGCATGGCCATGCGCGTACTCATGCTACTTGCTTGTTGAACAAGCAAGTAACATCGGCCTAGCCCCGGAGCCCGGCGACGAGCAGCGCGACGAGCTGCCGCCCCGCCCGCTCGACGTCGACGGACGCGTCGGCGAGCCCGAGTTCGAGCACGCCGCACGCCGCGGCGGCGAGCACCCGGCCCGCGAGCCGCACGCTGGTGCCGCGCCGAATCTCGCCGCGCCGGAGCCCGGCGCGCAGGTGGCGCTCGATCGCGGCGAGCGCGACGTCGCGCATCGCCTTCACGCCCCCCGGGGGTCCGGGCCGGCCCGGCCGGTCGGCGAGCACGATCCGGACGACGCAGACGAAGAGCGCGTCGCGGCGCGCCCGCGCAAAGACGCCCAGCAGCATCTGCTCGAGCCCGGCGAGCCCGGGCTCCGCGCGCGACGCCCCCAGGCCGCCCCGGAACTCGCGCCCGAGGAACGCCACGAGCCGCTCGCGGAACGCCTGCTTCGTGCCGAAGTGGTGCGCCGGCAGCCCGCGGCTATACCCCGCCGCCTCGCCGACGTCGTTGAGCGTGATCCGCTCGAGCCCCCGCTCGGCCGCGAGGCGGACGCCCGCCTCGAGCATCCGTCGCTCCGCCTCGTCCTTGCGCTCGGCCTGGGTTCGTCGGGTCTTTTCCGTGGGCATCGGTCGCGTCGCGCGAGCTTACACAGCGCGCCCGCGCGGAGACAGTACGGGGCCCCCGCCGGCAAGGTAAGGGCGAACCGCGCGTCCGCGCCGGCCGTTGCTCCCAGAGGAAGGCCGCCTTGGCCTGGGATTCGGCCACCCAACCGCCCGCCGGCCCCCTGCGCCCGCGGCGGGGCGCGCGGTGGCCCGGCGTCACCTGGCTTCGTCGCGCAGCACGAGCGGCGGGGCGCGCTGGAGGTCGGCGGCGCGGTCTTCGTACTGTTCGCAATAGCCGCCTTCGAACCGGCAGGCGGCCTCGCGCGAGGGCGCCGGTTTGCAGTCGCGCGCCAA
>DASTPP010000192.1:0-5844 GCA_035762175.1 Polyangiaceae bacterium
CGGCGCGGGCGGCGCAGGCGGCGCGGGCGGCGGGGGCGGGGATGCGGGCGGCGCGGGCGGCGGGGGCGGGGATGCGGGCGGCGCGGGCGGCGGGGGCGGGGATGCGGGTGGCGGGGGCGGCGCGGGCGGTGCGGGCGGGGATGCGGGCGGTGCGGGCGGCGGGGGCGGCGGGGGCGGTGACGGGGGCGGTGGTACTGGCGGCGCGGCGGGCTCGGGCGGCGGCAGCCTCGAAGCGCAGGTCACGGTGGGCGCGCCCGACCGCATTCTGCTGCGCGGCATCGTGGTCTCGCCGGGCGAGGCCTACGAGGGGCAGGTGCTCGTCGAGGGCTCGCTCATCACGTGCGCGGCGCCGGGCGAGCAGTGCCTCGCCCAGCCGGGCGCCAGCGGGGCGACGGTCATCGACACTCACGGCGTCATCGCCCCGGGGCTCATCGACACGCACAACCACATCTTGTTCGACATCTTCGACGGCGACGACTGGCTGCCCGAAAAGCTCTATCAAAACCACAACCAGTGGCCGGGCGAGGCGCGCTACGCCGAGATGCTCGACGTCAAGCAGTGCCTCGAAGACGCCTCGCAGGGCAAGCCGCCTTGGTGCCCGCCGACGTACGACGGGCCCCTGAACAGCCTCAAGTGCGAGATGGACAAGTTCGGCGAGCTGAAGGGGCTCATCGCCGGCACCACCTCGATCGTGGGGCTGCCCGGCACCTCGTCGGCCTGCTTCGGCTCGCTCGCCCGCTCGATCGACGTCGCGCAGAACGATCTGCCCGACGACTTCGTCCAGACCGCGGTCGCGCTGCCCTCGACGGCGAGCGCCGCCGACGGCGTCTGCGCCAACTTCGCCGACGGCGACACCAAGGCGTACCTCGTGCATTGCGGCGAGGGCGTCGACGCGACGTCGCTCGCCGAGTTCGAAAAGCTGCGCACGGTGAGCACGGCCGACGGGTGCCTCTACGCGCCGCAGACCGCCATCACCCACGGCACCGCCTTCGGCGCGCCCGAGTTCGCGACCATGGCCGGGGCGGGCATGAAGCTCATCTGGTCGCCCGCCTCGAACATCGCGCTCTACGGGCAGACCACCAACCTACCCGCCGCGCTCGACGCCGGCCTCACCGTCGCGCTCGCCCCCGACTGGTCGATGGGCGGGAGCCAGAACCTGCTCGACGAGCTGCGCTTCGCCCAGACCTGGGACGACGCGAATTTCGGCGACCGCCTCTCGAGCCGAGACCTCGTGCAGATGGCGACGTCGAACGCGGCGGCGGTGCTGGGCCTGGCCAACACCCTCGGCACGCTCCAGGCCGGCATGGTGGCCGATCTCTTCGTCGTCGGCGGCGATCTCGCCGCGGCCTACGACGCCGTCGTCGGCGCGACGCCGCGGGAGGTCCGGCTGACGATGGTCGCCGGGCGCATTCTCTACGGCGACGACCAGCTCGCGCCCGCCGCCCCGCCCGACCTCGCGCCCACCTGCGAGGCCTTCGACGCCTGCGGCCGGGCGAAGTTTCTCTGCGTCGCCGAGCCCGCGACGACCGACAAGCTCGGCCAGACCTTCGCCCAGATCAAGGCGGCCCTCGAGACGGGGCTCGCCGACGCCGACGCGGCCAAGGCCGACGACCCCTGGACGTTCAGCCCCCTGCCGCCGCTCGTGCGCTGCCCGTAGGGCGGCCGCGGGGCGGTTCGGGGGCCGGCGCGCGCGTCAGAGGATGCTCGAGGCGGAGCGGATGCGCGAGATGCGCATGCCCGAGTTGGTGCCGCCGGTGAGGGTGCAGCCGCCGTTGGTGTGCACGCCGACGAGGCGGCCCTGGGCGTCGAGGATGCCCGAGCCCGAGTTGCCGCCGAGGGTGTCGAGGTCGCCGTAGGTGATGCGGCTGCCCGAGACGCGCGCGACCGTGCCCGCCTCGATCTGCTTCGGCTCGCCCTGCGGGTGGCCGATGATGGTGATCGGGTCGTTGCGCGAGGGGTCGGCGGTGTGCACGACGGCGGTGCCGAAGGTGGCGCCGGGGCTGCCCTCGAGGCGCAAGATGGCGTAGTCGAGGCCGCCGAGGCTGTCTTCGAGCACGGCGCTGACGCGGAAGTGGCTCTGCGCGAGCAGCGAGGCGCCGTTGGCGGCGAGCTCGAAGTCGAACGAGACGAACTGGCCGACGGTGGTGCCGTCGACGCAGTGGCCCGCGGTCAGGAAGAGGTCGTTCGCGATGAGCGTGCCCGAGCAGAACTTGAACGAGTCGTCGGCGTTCGTGTCTTCGAGCGCGCCGACGGGGCGCTTGAAGGTCTGCACGAAGTCGACCGAGGGGCCGAGGTCGCCGCCGTAGGCGTTGACGTGCTGGGCGTCGTTGGTGGCGCCGCAGATCGACGCTTGCTCGTCTTCGCCGACGTCGCCGTCGCTGGCCGCCTCTCGGGCGCAGCCCGCGGCCAGCGCGAGCGAGGCGACCGCGAGCGCCGCGGCCGCGCGCCGCAGGGCCGAAGGGGTGAGCGTGGTGGTGCCCGGTCGCGAATCGTTTCGGATCATGTTCGGCCTCGGTTCGGCGTCAGGTCGCGATACGCGACGCCGACGTATGTAATCGATGTGAAGCGGAATGCAACCGGATTGGCCCGAGAAAAAGGCTCGTTCTCTTTCTTAACTCGCAATCGTTCTCTTTCTGAACTCGCGCCCCCGCGGCCGCAATCGAATGAACGTCGTACGCCCCCGCGGTCGCGGCGCGCGGGGGGCCGGGCGGCGGCCGCGCGGCCCGCGGCAACGCCCGCGCCCCTCCGGCCGGGGGGCGCCCGGGCCCGCCCCGGCGCTCGCCCGGGTCGAGGGCGGCCGCGTCGGCGGGGCGGGGCTCGCGGCGCGCTTCGCCGTCGCCCGGGCGGGCGCGCTGCGGCCGGGCCGACCGCGGCAGCGCGTTAAGAGTGCCGAGCCCAACGCCCCTTTGGGAGCCATTTTCCAGGCCGTGGCAAGGGTTGTGCTCGGCGCGTTAAGGCGAGGGCGCGAAGCGGACGTCGACCCAGTAGTTGGTATCTTTGTACGTACTCGCCGGGAAGCCGCCGCCGTAGCGGTAGACGCCGTTGCCGCCGATGCTCGCGCTGCCCGGCGCGCGCAGGTCGCCGCTCGTGACGGTGGCGGCGAGGCCGCCCGGGTCGCGGGCGAAGCGGCCGTTCGACGTGAAGTACGAGGCGACGTAGGTGGTGTTGGCGCTGATGGCGACCGGCGCGGGCAGGCGCGCCTCGTGCCAGCCGTTCGGGCCCGCGGGCACGGACACCTCGGCCAGGAGGGCGCCGCCGGCCGACCAGAGCCGCGCGACGTAGCCGGCGCCGTTGCCCGTGCCGCGGTAGAAGCGAATGGACTCGACCGCGCCCGGCACGTCGCTGCGGAACTTGACCCCGAGCTCGACCGCGCGCGTGTCCTCTTCTTCGACGGCGTTGCCGGGGGCGCGGTCGCCGAAGAGGGTTTGGCTCCAGGGCTTGATGGCCGAGGCGACGACGGGCCGGTGGTCGGACTGCGAGCTCGCGCCGACGACGTGCGCGGCGACGGGCGACGTCCAGCCCGAGCCCAGGAAGATGTAATCGATGCGCTTGGTCGGGAAGAGCGCCGAGTGCGTGTAGCCGTTGCCCGAGCCGCCGCGGGCCCAGCCGTCGGAGAAGATTTGCTTCAGGCTCGTGATGCACGCCTCGCCGGGCGTGGCGTTCAGATCGCCCGCGAAGAGGGCGAGGGGCTTGCCCGCGAGCGCCGCCTTGACGGCCTCGGCCTGGTTCGAGCGCTCGGCCGCGCCCGTCGTGCCGAAGTGCGTGACGCCGACCGGCACGACGTGCTCCGCGTCGAGCTGGACCTCGACGAGGCCGAGCGCGCGCTGCTCGGCCGCCGAGGGCAGCGCGATGCGCTGCGACGAGACGATCGGGTAGCGCGAGAGCAGCGCGAGGCCGTACTGGCCGCCGTCGTAGCTGAGCAGCGCCGGCACGAACGCGTGGGCCAGGCCCGTCAGCTCGCCGAGCCGCTTGGCCTGGTCGACCTTGCCCGAGCGGTTGGTCAGCACGTCGACCTCTTGCAGCGCCACCAGGTCGGGCGACTGACCCTTGATGACGCTCGCGATGGCGTCGAGGCTGCTCGCCTCGCCGTGCTTGATGTTGTACGTCATGACGCGCAGGCCGCCGTGCTCGGCGACCGTCGCCGCCGCCACGCCCCCCTCGGGCTCGCCCGGGGCGGGCGCCGCCTCGCCGGGCGCGTCGGCCGCCGCGTCGCCCGCCGGCGCGGGCGCGGCCTCGCCCGGGCGCGCCGGCTCGGCCTCGCGCGCCGCCTCGACGGAGGCGCCGTCGTCGCCGGGCCCGCGGGCCGGGGCGTCGGCCGGCGAACAGCCGCCGAGCGCGGCGAGGAGCGCGAACGAGGCGAAAACAAAGCGGTTTCGTCGCTGCATGGGGGCTCTCCGGGGTTAAGAAGAGCGCCCACCTTACCACTGGATACTTCGCCACGGTGCGCTTAATCGCATTAACCTTACCCGAACCCAATCATTCCGTTCAGTTCGTAAGAATGAAGCCCCCGGCCGCCTCCCGCCCGGCGGATACGGATTGAAACTCCCCGGCCGGCCGCCTCCCGCCCGGTAAGAATGCGCCCCCCGACCGGCCGCCTCCCGCCCGGTAAGAATGCGCCCCCCGGTCGGCCGCCAGCCGCCCGACGGATACGGATTGAACCGCCCCGGTGGCCGCCTCCCGCCCGGCAAGAATGCGCCCCCAGGCCGCCGCCCGGCGGGCCGGAAGGGCCTCCGGGGGCGGGCGCGCCGCGCCCTCGCGTCGGCATTCGCTTCGAAAACGAAAGCGCCCCCGCGCCGCGATCGCGGCGGGGGGCGCTGGGGGCCGGGCGCGCCGACGCGTCCGCGCGTCTCAGATCACGTGCCGCAGGCCTGGACCTTGTCCGGGCAGCAGTCGCCGAACTGGGCGCACTGGTCGTCGCACCAGCAGCCGGCGGGCGCCTGCGCGTCGCAGCGGCCGACGCAGCTGTTGGTCGCCGGCGGCGGCGGGGGCGGCGGGGGCGGCGGGGGCGGCGGCGGAGGCGGCGTGTTGCAGACCTGGGTCTTGTCGGGGCAGCAGTCGCCGAACTGGGCGCACTGGCTGTCGCACCAGCAGCCGTCGTCCGACTGGCCGCCGCAGAAGCCGACGCAGCTATCGCCGCCGGGGGGAGGCGGGGGAGGCGGCGGCGGGGGCGGCGGCGGGGGAGGAGGCGGCGGGGGCGGCGGGGGAGGAGGCGGCGGGGGCGGCGGGGGCGGCGGGGGCGGCGGCGGGCCGCCCGGGGCGCCGACCGCGTCCATCGACTTGTCGGTGGCGGCGGCGGCGGCGGAGTCGAAGAGGTCGAGGGCCGACTGGCGCAGCGCGGTGCGCAGGCTCGAGAAGCCCGAGGAGGCCGTCAGGTACTGGGTGTTGGCGCGGTACCAGATCTGGCGCGCCTTCGCCATGCCGAGGGCGGGCACGGTGACCGCGGGGGTCTTGCCGCGCACGTGCTGGCCGCCGGTGACGAGCAGCTGGAAGGCGTGGTTGGCGATGCCCGAGTTCCAGTGGACGCCGCCGTTGTCTTGGAAGCCCGTGTACCGCTCGGGATAGTAGTCTTTCGACTTGCCGTCCTTGGTCGGGTTGTCCATGTAGCGCAGGGCGTCGCCCGGGGTCGCCGGGGTCCAGACGTCCTCGCCGACCTTCCAGGTGTTGGCGTCGACGACCTCGCCGTTCTTGAACGACTCGCAGACGGCGGCGAAGATGTCGCTCATCGCCTCGTTGATGGCGCCCGACTCGTTCTGGTAGATGAGGTCCGACTCGGTGTCGGTGACGGCGTGCGTCAGCTCGTGGGCGGTGACGTCGAACGAGAGCGCGAGCGAGCTCGCGGTCACG
>DASTPP010000193.1:0-6148 GCA_035762175.1 Polyangiaceae bacterium
CTGCCGTCGGCGCCGCCGGCGGGCGCGACGGTATTGGGGCGAGGCCTGGAGCGGGTGGCGATCGCCGCGGAGGTGCTGCGGGCGCAGCGCGAACAGCTCGGGCTCGAGCTTGTCCCCAAGAAGTGACCAATGCCCAGGAGTTTAGTCGGGGGCCGCACCCCGCCGATTCCTGGTCCTATCGAGCAGGGCTGGCATCACACATGCCCACATAGGGCGCCAGCAACGTCGCCGACTCGCCCCGGGCGCCCTCAAGGAGGCGTCCGCGGCGTCGCCGGCAAGCCTTGTCGCCCCAAACGAGGCCTCGGCGATGTCGCTGGCACCTCTCGCACGTCGCCCCGACGCCTCGGCGACGTCGCCGGCACCCCTCGGGCGCCACCATGAGGCGTCGGCGACGTCGCCGGCACCTCTCGCGCGTCACTGCGAGGCCTCGGCGACGTGACCGGCGGCCTTGTGACGGCGCCAGGAGACGCCGGCAACGCCGGGAGCACCCCCTTACGCTCCTGCCGCGGTGCCGCCCCCGCCGCTGGCCTTGCCGCCGGCCCCGCCCTTACCACCGGCACCGCCGCCGGCCTTGACGCCCGCGGCGCCCGGTGCGCCGCCCGCGCCGCCACCTTCGTCTTTACGGCCCGCGGCGCGCGGCGGGCGGGGGCGGGCGTTGATGCGGTTCATGGCGGCGGCGAACCCCGAGGCGGCGACGGCCTCGAGCGCGGCGACGGCCGAGGCGCAGACGCCCTCGACGGTGGCGCGTTCGGCCGCGTCGAAGCGCGCCAGCACGTACGAGGCGACGTCGCCCCGGAAGCCGGGCGGCGGCCGCCCGATGCCGACGCGCAGGCGCCCGAAGTCGGGCGTGCCCATGCGCTCGATGATGCTGCGCAGCCCGTTGTGCCCCGCGTGTCCGCCGCCTTGCTTGAGCCGCAACTCGCCGAAGGGCAGGTCGAGCTCGTCGTGCACGACGAGCAGCGAGGGGGCGGACACCTTGAAGAACGCGGCCGCGGGCTGCACGCTCTGGCCCGACAGGTTCATGAAGGTCTGGGGCTTGAGCAGCACCAGCTCGGTCGGGCCGAGCCGCCCGCGCGCGACGAGGGCCGAGAACTTCTCGCGCCACGCGTCGGCGCCCGCCGCCCGGGCCAGGGCGTCGGCCACGGCGAACCCCACGTTGTGCCGCGTCTCTTCGTACTGCCTGCCCGGGTTGCCGAGCCCGACCACAAGGAGCATGGGGGCGGTGGGGCGCGCTCAGCGGGCGCCCGTCCGGCGCCGCCCCCCGGGCCGGGGGGCGGGCCGCGGGGGCCTCACTTCTTCTTCGCGTCCTTCTTCTCGTCCTTCTTCGGGGCGGCGGCCGCGGCGGCCGCGGGCGCGGCGGCGCCGGCGGCGGCCTCGGCGCCCTCGTCACCGCGGTCCTTCTCGGGGGCGATGATGGTGGCGATCGTCTGGTCGTCGGGCAGCCGGATGCGCACGCCCTCGGGCAGCTTGATCTGGTTCGCCTTCACGACCTCGTTCAGCCCGAGGTTCGTGATGTCGTGCTCGACCTTCGCGGGGATCTTCTCGGGCACGCAGCGCAGGGGCAGCGTGCGGTAGACCACGCGCAGCGTGCCGCCCGCCGTGATGCCCGCCGCCTTGCCCGTCGTCGCGAAGGGCACGTCGATGTCGACCTCTTTGTCGAGCTTGACCTCGACGAAGTCGACGTGCACGAGCTCGCGGCTGACCGGGTGGTACGCGTAGTCGCGCACGAGCGCGGTGATCTTGCGGCCGCCGTCGACGTTCAGCTCGAGGACGGTGTTGCGGCCGTGCACGCCCTTCAGCGCCGTCAGGATCGCCTTGGGCGAGACGGCGAGGTGCACCGTGGGCAGCCCCGGGCCGTACGCGATGGCCGGGATCTTGCCGGCGTTTCGCAGCCTACGGTTCGGCCCCTTGCCGATTTCGGGGCGGTTGTCAGCGTCGATTTTGACGATATCCATGACGGACGTCTCCGGACCGGCCCCTGCGTGGCTGGCGCGGGTGCGCCGAACGCCTGAGCCCGAATGCGAGAGGGCCCTATAGCAAAGGGCCCGCCCCTTGCAAAGGGCTTTCCGCCCCCGGGCGCCCCGCCCCCGGGCGTCCTGGCCCCGCCCCGCCGGGCGGCCCCGGGGCGCGCGCCCCGCCAGGCGGCCCCGCGGCGCGCGCCCCGCCGGACGGCCCCCGCGGCTCATACCACCCGCCCGAGCCTACCCGGCCCGGTGCCCTCGCCCGAGCCTGGCGAGGCCGCGGCGTGGGGGCCATTTCTGGGCCGCAGCAGGCGGGGATGGTATCAGGCGAAGAGCGAGCTGACCGAGTCGTTGTGGTGAATGCGCCGGATGGCCTCGCCGAGCAGGGGCCCGACGCTAAGCTGGAAGATCTTGCCGCTCGCCTTCGCCTCGGGCGAGAGCGCCATGGTGTTGGTGACGACCACCTCGCGCACGCTCGAGCGGGCGATGCGCTCGACCGCCGGCCCCGAGAGCACGGCGTGGGTCGCGCAGATGACCGCGCTCTTCGCGCCGTTGCGCATCAGCGCCTCGACCGCGTTGCACACGGTGCCGGCGGTGTCGATGAGGTCGTCGACCACGACGCAGTCGCGCCCCTCGACGTCGCCGATGAGGTGCATCACCTCGCTCTCGTTGGCCCGCTCGCGCCGCTTGTCGATGATGGCCAGGCTCGCGTCGAGCCGCTTCGAGTAGGCGCGCGCGCGCTCGACGCCGCCGGCGTCGGGCGAGACGAAGACCGTGCTCCGGTCGTACTTCTTGCGCAGGTACCCCTCGAGCATCACCGGCATGGCGAACAGGTTGTCGAAGGGGATGTTGAAGAACCCTTGAATCTGCCCGGCGTGCAGGTCGACCGAGAGCACGCGGTTGACCCCCGCGGTCACCAAGAGGTCGGCGCAGAGCTTGGCGCTGATGGGCGTGCGGGGGGCCACCTTGCGGTCCTGGCGGGCGTAGCCGTAGTAGGGCATCACCGCCGTGATCGAGCCGGCCGAGGCGCGCCGCAGGGCGTCGACGACGATGAGCAGCTCCATCAGCGTCTCGTTGACGGGGCGGCAGGTGGGCTGAATGACGTAGGTGTCGACGCCCCGGACGTTCTCCTTGAGCTCGCAGAACGTCTCGCCGTCGGCGAACCGGGAGATGCGGATCTCGCCGAGCCGTAGCCCGAGGTATGCGACGATCTCGTTGGCCAGTTCGAGGTTGCCCGTCCCCGAGAAGATGCACACCCGATTGAACACGATGGAGGCCTCCGCTTCGTGTGCCGAAGCCGCCCCCCGCGCTCGGGGGGCGTGCCCGGCCGGTCGCACGCGACGCCGCGCTACCAGCGGCCCCCGCGTGCGTCAACGCGGGCGCCGCCGCGCGCCGCCATCTGCGCGCAAAATCGGCCCTGAAACGGCCCCGCTCGGGGTCGACGACGCGGCGCGCCGACGCCGGGCGGCAAAATCGGTCGGGGGGGCGTTGCCGCGGGCCCGCCCGCGACCCATCTTGACCCCGACCTCATGGATAAACCCGGCACCGCAGCGGTCTTGTCGTTCGTCATTCCCGGCGTCGGCCAGCTCTACAATGGGGCTTTTCTGCGCGGCCTCTTCTGGCTGATCATTACCCCCGGCTTCTGGCTCGGCACGGGCGGCACGCTCGGCTGGGTCTGCCACCTCATCAGCGCGTACACCGCGTACCACTACGCCCGCCAGTACGGCTGAGCCCGGCCCCCCTTCGAGCCCGGCCCCCCTTCTAAGAACGCGCCGCCCAGAAAGCGCCGCTCGACGGCGGCGTAGTCGACGCGCACGTCGAAGCGGGCGAGCACCGAGTAGAAGCCGAACTGCAGCCGGTTCATGAAGACGAGCTCGGCGGGCGGCAAGAAGAGCTCGTCGTCGCGAATGGTGGGGGTCTCGAGCGCCATCGCCTTCGCCTGCCCGAGCAGGCCCGCGGCGAACTCGCGCGTCAGGTGGAAGGGCGAGGCGAAGACCGGCTCGAAGCTCGAGCGCACGAAGTCGGTCGTGAGCGCCTCGTAGCGGCCGGGCTTCGCGCCCATCAGCCGCCCGGCCGCGCGGCGGAAGGCGCCGTCGTCGCGCGCGAGCGCCGCCTCGTGCATCGCGCGCGCGAGCGGCAGCAGGCCCGGGTCGATGGCCTGCGTGCAGCCGAAGTCGAGGAAGGTGACGGCGCCGCCCTCGTGGAAGACGTAGTTGCCCGGGTGCGGGTCGGCGTTGAAGACGCCGCCGACGAGGTTGCCCTTGAAGACGAAGCGCCACAGGGTCTCGCTCCACGCGACGCGGTCGCCCTCGGGCGAGGCGCACGCCTCGTCGTAGCCGAGGCCGCGCGCGAAGGCGCTCGTCAGCACGCGCCGCCCGCTGCGCTCGCCGACGACCTCGGGCACGCGGATCGCCGGGTCGCCCGCGTGGATGGCCGCGAACTGCCGCTGGCGCGCGGCCTCGTGGCGGTAGTCGAGCTCTTCGAGGAAGCGCGCGCGCAGCACGTCGACGACGGCGCGGGTGTTGAACTTGCGCGCGCCGAGCAGCGCCGCCATGCCCTCGAAGAGCTCGGCGTTCGCCAGATCGCTCTCGACGGCCGCGGCGACCCCCGGGTGCTGCACCTTGACGGCCACCTCGCGCCCGCCGGGCAGGCGCGCGCGGTGCACCTGGCCGATCGAGGCGCTCGCGAGGGGCGCGTCGTCCCACTCGTCGAAGAGCCGCGCGAGCGGCGCGCCGAACTCGCCCTCGACCACCTCGCGCACGAGCGCGGGCGGCGAGGGCGGCGCCTGCCGGAGCAGGCCCTTCATGGCCGCCTCGTACGCCTCGCGCTGCCCCTCGGGCACGAGGCCGTCGACGTAGCCCGCCATCTGGCCCATCTTGGCCGCGAGCCCCCGCAGGGCGCCGAGCGCCGCGGCCGAGCGCTCGGCCGCGCGCTCGCCCGTCTCGTCGCCGCGCAGCCGCGCCGCGCCCGCCCGCAGCCCCACCGAGGCGAGCCGGGCCAGCCGGCCCCAGCGCCCCGGCGTCTTGTGCCCGCTCGCCCCGTGCGCCATCGCCCTCGGCCCCGCGACCGCCGCCCGGCCGCCCCGGCCCCTCAGAAGCGGCCGGACAGGCCCGCGGCGCCGCCGCCGGGCGCGACGCCGACGTCGAAGCGCAGGCGCCCGCCCGTCGAGGGCGCGCGGTCGTCGCGCAGCAGGAAGTAGGTGAGCACGCTGCCGGCGAGCGCCGTGGCGCCCACGGCCAGGGCGATGTCGCCGTAGAGGTAGCGCTGCTCGACGCCGTCGACCTGCGCGTCGGAGCAGTCGGGCGCGCACGTGTCGCGCAGGTCGCGCTCGAGCTGCTTGCCCGAGAGCGCGAAGCCGGCGAAGGTGCCGACGCCGGCGACGCCCACGCCCACCAAGATGAGCGGCAGCGCCGGGTAGAGCGCCGAGCCGCCCGACGAGCGCGCCGGCGGCTCGGGCCGCGGGGGGGGCGCGGCGGGCGCGGGCTCGGCCGGGCCGGCGGGGCCCGCGCCGAACTGCACGACGATCTTTCGGTTCTTCTCGCCCTGGCGAATGATGACCTGCTGCTCGGACTTGCCCGCGCTCGCCGACTCGAACCGGAAGGTGTGCACGCCCGGGTCGACCGTCAGCGCGCGCCCGTCGAGGCCGCGGGCGAAGACCTGCCCGTCGACCCAGACGTTGACGTCGGGCGTCTCGCGGCCCGAGGGCAGGCGCGCCTCGATGACGACCGAAGGCAGGTTCGACTCGACCTCGTTCAGCCAGGTGGCGCAGTCGCCGCGCACCGCCGTCGGGCAGTCGTCGCTTGAGCAGACGAGCAGCCGCTCGCGCGACTCGATGAGCTTGCCCACGTTGCGCAGCTGCTGGGCCGCCTCGTACGACTCGACGCAGGCGCGCTTGCGGTCTTTCGACGACGCCGGCTGGGCCTCGGCCGGGCCGTGGGCGAAGGGGGCCGAGGCCACGACGAGCGCGGCGGCCAGGGTCAGGGGCGAGCGAAGGAAGGGGGCGTGGGACATGCGGGGGCAGCCTGGGTCGCGGGGCACGGGGGGCCAAGGGTAGCCCGCCCCGAGCGCCCCCCGGGCCGCGCACGGCGTGCGGCCCGCGAGAGGGCAAGGGCCCTCTTTTTACACCAAGGCGAGGCCCCGGCGCTATCTACCGCCGAGGCCGGGGCCCGGAGGCCGCTCGGGCGCCG
>DASTPP010000194.1:0-5128 GCA_035762175.1 Polyangiaceae bacterium
GGGGCGGGGCCGCCCAGAGCTCGTGCGGCGGCCTCAGCTCGCCCGATGAAGTGCGCCGCCAGGACGGGCAATACACCTACACCGCGGGGGGGCAAACCTTCACGAAGCCAGTCACCTTCTACGCGCCGAAGGCGGGCACGCAGACCGCCCCTTGCCCCATGTTGGTCTTGGTGCCGGGCGGCTGTAGCGACAAGGCGAGCATCGAGTGGGCCGCACCCTACCTCGCCTCGCGCGGCTACGTCGCCGCGGCCGTGACGGTCAACGCCGCCGCGGCCGGCGGCGCCTCGGCCGTGCAGGTCTGCGCCGACGCCACCGTCGCGGCCATCGGCGCCCTGCTCTCGCCCGACAACCCTTTCGCCGCCGACGGCGACCCGTCTCGCGTGGGGGCGGCGGGCTACTCGCTCGGCGCGCGAGCGCTCACGCGCGTGCAAGAAGAAGATCGGCGCGTCGGCGCCGTCGTCGAGTTCGACAACCTCGCGCTCAGCGAAGACGGCGACGCCGGCTCGCCCGCGTGCGAGAACGTGCCGGGGGTCGTTCGCGCGCCGCGCGTGCCGGCGATGGGCCAAGCCTCGGAGATGTGCTCCCCCGAGGCGCAGGCGGGCGGCCGCGACGCCAAGCAGACCGCGCTGCGCCACTGGAAGGGCGCCGGACAGCCGGCGATGCAGCTCGTCTTCGCCGGCTCGAACCACGCTTCGTTCGGCGCGAGCGCGAGCGCCGCGCTCAAGCCTTACTTTCTCGCGTACGCGGCCGCCTGGTTCGACCGCTGGCTCAAGGGCGACGAGGGCGCGAGCGAGCGCTTGCTCGCGGACACCGTCGACCCGGGCCTCGCCGGCGTCGAGGCGCGAACGCGCGCGCAGCTCCTCAGCGCGACCTGGACGTCGGGCGCGTTCTTCGACGGGCACGATTGCGGCGACCTGCTCGCCGGCTGTCCTTGAGGCCGGCGCCGTCCGGTCGCACGTCGAAGCTCGCCGCGTGCGTGCTCCGCCAGCCGCGCGCTCGAGCTCAGGCGCGCGCTTCGGCCGGCAGCTCGGGCGCGAAGCCGGCCTCGACGGCGCGGTAATCGGCGAGGGCGTCGAGGCGCGCGAGCACCGAGTAGAAGCCGAACTGGAGGCGGTTGAGAAAGAGCACCTCGGGCGGAATGGGCGCGTGCCCCTCGGGCAGGTGCTTGCGGGCGACGGCGGCGACGGCGCGCACGTCGTCGAAGAGCGAGGCGGCGTAGGCGCGCGTCAGGCGGAAGGGCGAGGCGAAGACGGGCTCGAAGCAGCGCCGCGTGTACGCGACCGCGACCTCGGCGTAGGGGCCGGGGGGCGCCGCGAGCAGCGCCGCGACCGCGCGCCGGAAGCCCGCTTCGTCGCCCCCGACGGCCGCGCGGTGGACGGCCGCGCTCAGGGGCAGGCGCTCGGGCGGCAGCGGCTGAATGCAGCCAAAGTCGAGGAAGGTCACGGCGCCGTCGGGGTGAAACAGGTAGTTGCCCGGGTGCGGGTCGGCGTTGAAGGCGCCGAGCACGAGGCTACCCTTGAAGACGAAGTGCCACAGCGTCTCGCACCACGCCCGCCGCTCGGGCTCGGGCGCGGCGCAGGCCGCGTCGAACGACGCCCCCGCGACGAACTCGGTCGTCAACACGCGGCGCGAGCTACACTCGGGAAAGACCCGCGGAATGCGCACGCGCGCGTCGGGCGCGAAGAAGCGGGCGAAGCGCGCCTGCGCGGCCGCCTCGAGCCCATAGTCGAGCTCTTCGAGAAAGCGCTGGCGCACCACCGCCGCCATGGCCTTGGCCGGCCCGCGCTTGGCGCCGCCGAGCGCGGCCAGCCCCTCGAGAATGGCGGTGTTGGCCAGATCGCCCTCGAGCGCCCGATCGACGCCCGGGTGCTGCACCTTGACGGCGACCTCTTCGCCCGAGTGCAGCCGCGCCCGGTGCACCTGCCCGAGCGAGGCGCTGGCGAAGGGGGTCTCGTCGAACGCGGCGAACGCCCGCTCGGGCGGCGAGCCGAGCTCGGCGGTGATCAGGGCGCGCACCTCGCCATAGGGAGACGGCGGCGCCGCGCGCTGCAGGCCCTTGAGCGCCGACTCGTACGCCTCGCGCTGCCCTTCGGGCACCAGGCCGTCGATGTACCCGGCCATCTGGCCGAGCTTGGCCGCCAGCCCGCGCATCGTCCCGAGCGTGCGGGCCACCTCGAGCGCCGTGGACGCCTCGCCCGGGGCCACCACCGCCCCCACCCCCGCCCGCACCCCCGCCGCCGCCAGCCGGGCGAGGCGGCCGAAGCGCCCCGTCGGCACCTTTCGTTCTTCGTGGTTCACGCCCCGCTACGATGCACGCGGCCGGCGGCGCGTGGCACGCCGCTTCGACGACCCGTCCGAGTGGCTGCATGACACGCGCGGGCGGCGCTCGTCAATCTTCGGATGCCGCCGGCGCGGCGCCGATCTCGGGTCAGTCTTCGGACGTCGCCGGCGCGGCGCCGATCTCGGGGCGCCCGCCGGGCCGCCGGAGCTTCGGGCGCCACACCCCGAGCACCACGTTCGCCGCCGCGATGACGAGGAGCATCGCCAGCCCCCCCTTCTCGCGGCCGGCGAGCTCGGCGAGCCCGCCGGCGTCGCCCTCGCCACGCGCGAGGGCGCGCACGAGCGCCTCGACCTCGCGGGCCCGGGCCTGCATGCCGAACGAGCCCTCGAGCGCCACCACCGTCGTCGACAGCTTGAGCCAGGCCCACCCCGCGTTGATGAAGGCGCGGTGCAGCGCCATGGCGAGCAAGCCGGTCACGAGCGCGACCGCCACCGAGGGGATGATGAGCGCCACGAAGAGGCGGCCGATCGCCTCGCGCAGCACCAGCGCTTCGGCCGGCGGGCGCGCCTCGGCGGCGTAGAGCAGCACCAAAAAGGCGAGGTAGCCGCCCATCATGCCGATCGAGCCGAACGTGTGCAGGCCCTTCATCACGCGTTTCATGGGTCGACCGCCCTTTCGCGAGGGCCACTCGGCCCATCCGACCTTGGCCGGGCGGGCCCCTGGCGTCAAAGGGGGCGGGCGCCTTCGATCGGCGGGGCGCACCGACACCGGCGCCCGGACGCACGACGCCTCGCGCCTGGCGCCGGCCTCGACGCGGCGAAGGCGCCCGGTTGCGTATGCGCTCCCGCCCCGGACACGCCAGAGTGAACGCCTCGGAGGCGCGCATGGATCACGAGCTGAGACAGGTTCTCGACGGCGTTGCACACAATCGACCCACCGTCCCGGTCGGGGCCTCGGCGCTGGTTCTGCACGAGGCGCGGTTGCACGCCGACGACGGCGCCGCCTCGCGCGCCTACGCCCACGCCTTCGCCGTCGCGAGCGGGCACGCGCCCCCCGGCGGCGACGCCGACCACCTGCTGGCCGAGACGGCCGAGGGGCTTTGGAAGTGGGAGCGGCACGGCGAGTTCACCACGTGGACGGTCGTGTTGCCAGGCACCTTCGAGCCTTCGGCCCCCGTCCGCGCGCCGGCGATGCTGGCCGACGCGCCGGGCGAGCGCTTCGTCGCCGCGGCCGTGTTCGTGTCCCCCGACGCCCCCTCCGACGACGCGCTCGACCGGGCGCTCGGCGCCGAAACGCCCGAGAACGAGCGCGCCGGCTCGACGATCTCGGGCGGCCTCGCGTCGGTCTGGACGGCCTTCCGCATCGGCGGCGATGGCTGGACGCGCTTTCTCTTCGCCGACCGGGGCCTGAACCGTTTTCGCCGCGGCCGCGTCGTCCGGCGGCTGCTCGAGATCGAGATGTATCGCATCGCGGCGCTGCTCGCCTTCCCCCTCGCGAAGCGGACGTGGCGCGAGATTGACGCGCTCGAGCTCAAGGTGGGCGCGGCGATCGCGCGCGAAGATCGGCCCGAGGGCGAGGTGCTCGACGAGCTCATCGACGCGAGCCGCGCCATCGAGCGCATGGCGTACGAGACCGCCTTCCGCTTCGGGGCCGCGGCCGCCTACAGCCGCCTCGTCGACCAGCGGCTCGTCGAATTCCGCGAGGCGCGCATCGAAGGGCTGCAGCGGCTGTCGACCTTCCTCGCCCGCCGCTTCGCGCCCGCCATGGACACCTGCGCCGCCACGCGGGCCCGCCTCGAGACGCTCGCCAAGCGGGTCGAGCGGGCGGCGGGCATGATCCGCACGCGCGTCGACCTCACCCGCGCGGCGCAGAACCAGCGGCTGCTCGGGTCGATGGACGACAACGCGAGGGCGCAGCTTCGGCTGCAGAAGGCGGTCGAGGGCTTCTCGGTCGCGGCGATCAGCTACTACGCGTACTCGCTGCTCGCCAAGGCGCTGGCGCCCGGGGCCCACGCGCTCGGCGAGTCGCGCGAAGTGGTCTTCAACGCCGCGCTGGTCGTCGCGGTGGTCAGCGGGGTTTGGGCCTCGTCGCACCGGGTGCGCAAGCACCTCTGACGCCCCCCGGGCTTCGACCCGCCGCCCGCCCCGGCGCCCCGCGCCGCCCGCCGGCCGGGGCCGCGGGCGCGGGGCCGGACGTCACCTGCGCGAACGAGCCGACGAGCCAGTCCCAGACGGCGGCGACGCGCGCGACCGGACGCAGCGCGGCGTGCGCGACGAGCCAGACCGCCCCCTCGGTCGGCGGCGCCGAGGGGACCTCGAACGGCTCGAGCCCGCCCGCGCGCTCGGCGACGGCCGAAGGCGCGACGAGCAGGCCGACGCCCCGCTGCGCCGCCACCAGCAGCGTCGCGAGCTCGGTCGCGCGGAAGACGACGCGCGCGCCGGGCACGTGCGCGGCGAGCCACCGCGCCTCGGGCAGGTGCGCGAGCCCCGCGTCCCACGAGAGCCAGGGCAGCTCGGCGAGCGGCGCGCCCCGCCGGAGGGCGAGCCCCGGCGAGCGTACGACCGCGAGCCGGAACGACGCGAGGCGCTGCACGACCAGCTCGCCCTTCGCGGGCCGCACCGTGCGAATGGCCAGGTCGGCCTCGCGCGTCGCCAGGTCGACGAGCGCCGTCGCGGGCGCCAGCTCGAGCGTCAGCTCGGGGTAGCTCTCGCGCAGGCGCGGCAGGGCGGGCACGACGAAGAGCGAGGCGATCGTCGAGAGCACCGCGAGGCGCACCCGGCCCACCGGCCGCGTCTCGAGGCCCGACAGCTCGCGCACCATGCCCGCCGCGGCCGCCTCGGCCTGCTC
>DASTPP010000195.1:0-7547 GCA_035762175.1 Polyangiaceae bacterium
GTCGACGGTTTCGATGAGGGCGCGCGTGTCGGGCTTGTCGAGCACGGCCAGGTCGACGACGAGCGTCAGCACGCGGAAGTCGCCGAGGCGGGCCTTGTCCGCCGCCGCGCGCGGCTCGACCGTCTCGCGGACGGGGCGGCACGCGACCGAGTACTTCTCGTGCAGGCGCTGCAGCAGGACGTCGACGATGGCCTCGGCCTGCGCCGGCGACTCGCCGGCCACGTAGGCCGTGATCTCGCGCTGGCGCGTCCAGATGGCCCGCTGCCTCTGCTCGGTCGTGCCTGGGTTGAGGTTTTGGCGGGAGAAGTCGGCGTCGCCTTCGACCCAGGCGACCCGCGGCGGGGCCACCCTGCGGTCGGGCGCCGTCGGGCCGACGAGCCACTTGGCCTCGCCCGCGAGCGCCGGCACGTCGGCCTGAACGAGCGGGCGCACCTCTTCGATGAGCTGCTCGGCCTGGGTCGGCATCAGGGCCTCGGGAGTTTCGTGAGCACGAGTGCGACGGCCTCGTCGGCCGCCTCGTCGAGCGATTGCTGCCAGGGCGCGGGAAGGTCGTCGCCGTCGGGCAGCATGGGCCGGGCCGGCATGCGGCTCGTGCCCTCTTGGTGGTAGGGGGCGTAGGGCGTGTTCGTACCGACCTTGACGACCGAGCCCGAGGCCTTGGCGGTGAAGCTGTTCATCAGCCGGCCCGTGTCGCGAAGGGGCTGGCCGTCGCGCGCCTGCAGCGGGGCCCACGCCGAGCCGTCGGGCGCCCGGCCCTTGCGGAAGCCGAGCTGCACGAGGGTGACGAGCTCGCCCTCGAAGGCCTTGCCGACCGCGCGCACCGCCTTCGGGCCGAGGCGCTTGAGCTCGGCCGACAGGCGCACGAGGCCGGTCGTGGGGCCCTTGAGCGGCACGCTACCAGCCCCTCGGCTTGTCGCTCACGACGAAGGTGCCGACCCCGGCGAAGGGGGAGGGCGCGGGCGGCAGCGGGGTCTCGAGGCCGGGCGGCGTGAGCCTGCCCGAGGCGACCTGCTCGAGCCACCGGATCTCGTCGAGAAAGCGCAGCCGGAAGTGCGCGTCGGCGCCGTTGTTGGCGTAGCCGATGCTCGTCATCACGTCGTAGCCCGCGATGTTCTTGCAGGCGCGCACGAGGTCAGGCACGGGGCCCGCCGGCGGCAGCGTGAACCGAGAGAGGTACGAGTCGATGCGCCCCGACGCCTCGTCGAGCGCCTTCTGCGCCGAGCCCGTCCCCTCCTTCGCCTCGTAGGCGGCCACCATGTCGGTGCCGACGTAGCCGCCGAGGTCGTCGACCGTGGCGTAGGCCACGGGCTAGCGGCGCCCCTGGGGCTTCGGGCCGCGGACCTCGGCCTGGCCGAGCGTGTCGTGGGGCCCCGGCTCGACCGTGCCGCCGACGCCCGGCTCGCCGCCGGGGAGCGGCGTCTCGACGACGCCGGCCGTCGGCTCGAAGTCCACCGGGGGCCGGTCGAACACCATCAGCATGGTCGTCTCGGCCTTGAGGGCCTCGAGCTCGGCGCGCGTCACCTCGGCCTCGGTGACCTTGTTCGACGGCCAGAAGCGGCCCGCCCGGTTGAAGCCGCCGAACCCCTCGCGGGGCACGGCCCGCACGTACACCTTGACCCTGCCGGCTTGCCCGCCGGCCTTCTGCTCGTCTGCCATGTCGAAACCCTCGGGTGGAGGCCTGACGGGCCCGGGGCCCGCCGAACGTCGCGCTACGCTCAGGTCGTGCCGGTCGAGTAGTAGGCCGTCTGCCACATGCCGTAGCCGCCGGCGCCGCGCGCGTAGGCGCCGTAAATCAGCAGCCGCTTCCAGAACACGTTCGGGTCCGTCGGCTTCGTCAGCATCGTCGTCTCGGGCTCCTTCCTCTTCTGCACGAGGTAAGGCTTCGACGGCTTCGTCGTGTCGAGCAGCTGCCAGTTCGTGTTCGAAATCTCCGCGAGCTCGTGGACGACGAGCACGTCGACGTTGCCCTTCGAGATGTTCGAGACCCCGGCGCCATTCTTCTCGACGAGGTCCGCCTCGACGATCTCGCGCGCCACGTCCTCGAGCGCGGGGGGCACGACGAGCAGGTTCGGCTCGATCTGCAGGCTGATGCCGTTCGACCCTTTGAAGCTCTTCATGGCCGTCCTCGCGGCCCGGAAGGAGGTGAGCGACAGCGCCGTCGTGATCTTGTTCGACTGCACCCCGAGGCCCGGGCTGTCCGGGTCGACGGGGTGGTCGGTGTCGATGAAGAACTGGCCGTCGTACACGACGGCCGTGAGCGCGCCCTTCATGGCGTCGACGGTGATGCGGTTCCAGAGGTTGCCCACCGACCGGCCCATCATGGCGACGCGGTTCGCGAAGATGCCGTAGCGGTCGTCCTCGACCGACTCGAGGTCGGCGTCGATGGTGAGCTCGTAGGGCTTGTTCTTCAGCTTCTGGAAGCGGGCGGCGAGGTGGTGCACGACGCGCTCGTCGACCCACTCGCGCATGTCCGGCAGGAGCTCGAGCCAGGGGTAGGCCTCCTCGAGCGTCGTCGAGGGGGCCTCGCTGGCGACGATCTGCCACCACTGCTTCACCTCGGCCATCGCCTGGTTGAAGCGCATGTTGTAGCCGACTCGCAGGTCGGCCAGGTTTTCCGGCGTCGGGTCCACGGTCTGTCTCCTTAAGGTCTGGGGCGGACGGTCGTCGCCGGGGGTCAGGGCTTGAAGTGCACGAACACGCCGCCGTCGGCGTCGAGCTTGTAGACCTCGCCGGCGACGTGGCGCGTGTTCGTGCCGTTCGTCCTGGCCACGGTCTCGTCGTCGACGAGGAAGCAGTCGTTGCCGATGTCGGCCTCGGTGATGAGGTCGCCGGCCGACGAGTTGCGCATCTTCCAGACGCCGTAGGCGAGGACGACCTTGTTCGCGCCGGCGACCGCGCCGTTGACGACGGTCGACTGCGCGACCCCGAGGCACTTGTCGGTCGTGTTGGCGGCGCCGGGCTTGGCCATGCCGCCCGTGGCCGCCTTGTCCACCATCGCGCCCTGGAAGATGGTCGTGTTGGCCGCGACGGGCACGGCCTGCTTGTGGAAGTCGATGTCGTTGAGCCGCGGGGGCTTGCGGCCGGCTGCGAGGGCCATGGGGGTCTATCTCCGGTCGGGGGTGGTGCGCGCCGCGCGCCCCTCGCGGGGCCCCGGCGGCTCGGGGGGCGGGGCGCCTGCCCGGGTCAGTGCAGCTCGAGCGCCGTCCTGCCCCTCTTCGAGAGGGCGAGCTGCTCGGCGTAGGCCTGCTCCGAGAGGCCGAGCTGTTTGGCGATCTTCTTCTGCTGCTCGGTGAGCGGCACGGGCTTGGGCGGCGGCCCGCCTTGCGGCCGCTGCTGCCCGGCGCCGGCGCCCGAGAGCGTCGCCGTCTGGGTCTGACCGGCGGGCGGCTGGGCGCCGGGCGGGGTCGCCGCCTCGTCCTCGCTCGTCGGGGCCTTCGGCAGCTTGGGCAGCACCCCCGAGAGGAAGCTCACCGGCTTGTCGGCGAACTCCTCGCGCAGCGCCGGCGTCAGCCGGTCGGCGTGCTCGGCGAAGAGGTGGGCGCGCTTGAGGTCTTCGTTCTCCTTCTTCAGCGCCCCGTTCTCCGTCTCGAGGGCGGTGACGCGCTGGCTCGCCACCTGCCCGGCCCGGATGGCGCCGAGGGCCTCCTGCGCGGTCTGGGCGCCGGCGGCCGAGAGCAGGGCGCGGTGGTCGTCGGCGAGCTCGCGCGCCCGCTTGAGCGCGCCCGCGTCGTCGGCCGCGCCGAGGGCGTGGCAGAGCGCGGTGTGGCCGGCGCGCATCGTGTTGACGGCGTTGCAGACGGTGCCGTCGTCGGCGCTCGAGGGCAGGCCCATGAGCAGGGCGACGGCGTTCACGGGCTTCGGTTCCATGGCGGGCCTTTCGTCGGGCGCGTCGGGCGCGCCCTCGGTTGCGGAGGCGGCGAGCGGGCGCTGGTGGTGCAGCGCCGGGTAGATCGTCAGGGCGAAGGGCTTGAGCTTCAGAATCCGCCGCGTCTTCGGCTCGTAGTCGAAGACCGGCGAGAAGAACTTGACGCGCCTCGTCTCGATGAGCGTGCGCCCGCCGAGCACGACGGCGTCGCCCCGGACGACGTCGTCGGTCCAGTCGAGGTCGGCGGCCCACAGGCCCTCGGCGTCGGTCTCGAGCCGCGGCGCCCAGCCGTACGACACGACGACGCCGGGCCTCTTCGCCTTCGGGTCGGCGAAGGTCTCGTGCTCGCCGTCGAAGCCGAGCGCGTTGCCGTACCTCTCGTGCTCGGCGAGCACCGAGGCGGCGGCCTTCTCGTCGAAGAGGAACTCGCCGTGCTCGCTCGCGTTCATGCCCCAGCGGAAGACGAGGATGCGGCTCGGGGCCTTGCCGTCCTCGGTGAGGGGCAGGGCGCGCAGCAGGGCGAAGGGGGCGGAGCGCTGGGGCATCGGGTCGGAAAGCGCCTCCGGCCCGGCGCCGGGGCTACCCCGGGGTCAGGCTCTGGCGGGCCCCTCGCTCGCGCGGGGGCGGGTCTGTCGGCGGCCGGCTAAGGGCTCGACGAAGTCGGCCGGGAAGCGCTCGGCGAGGGCGCGGCGCAGGCCCGCCGGGTCGTCCTGCAACATCATGAGTTGCGAGACGGTCGACGAGCGCTGCGGGATCGACTGCCGCATCAGCCGCTCGCGGTGCTCGGCCCAGTAGGCGAGCGCGCCGGCCACGTCGTTGCGGGCGAGGTCGAAGAGGCGCATGGCCGTCGAAGGTAAGGGGCCGCCTGGCCGCGTCAAGGCCGGTCCGGGGCGGGCGGGGGCGCGGCGCGCCAGGGCCTGATGGCGAGGCCGCCGAGGCGCCGGTGGTCGGGCGGGAAGGCGACGACGACGTCGGCCCACCGGCCGCGGGGCACCGTCGCCTCGACGTCGGCGAGGCGCACGGGCGCGCCGTCGAGCTCGCCGAACTCGGGCCAGTCGTCGTCGGGGGTCATACCTCGTCGAGCTCCACGACGAGCACGCGCTCGCGCCGGCGGCCCGGGACGGCGTCGGCGTAGCCGGGGATGTGCGGGGTGTTGTCGCCGTCGTGCTCGGCGACGCTCACGACCTGGAAGCGCGCGTCCCGTCCGAAGAGCACCTCCTGCTCCTCGGAGGCGAGCGAGACGTGCGCGATGCCGATCTGGCTCTTGCCGCGGATGCTGAACAGAACGTTGTAGTGGCCCTCGTCCGGCCGGGTCGCGTCGGCGAACGTGCGCGCCACCCTCCTGGACCACGTCGCCGAACTCGTCGCGCCCTTGCCCTGGTGCCCCAGGCCGAACCCGGGCGGCCGGGCGAGAAACTCCTGCAGGTCGGCCTCGCTGACGTTGGCCATGCCGCGAAAGCAAGTGCCGGGGTCCGGCTTCGCCTTCTTGCACGCCGACGCGATCAGGTCGGACGTGCGCTGGGACTTCTCCCACGTGCCCCCGAGGAGGTCGAGCTTCGACGCCTGCTCGTCCGTGCCGCCGGCCTCGCGCAGGCGGACGGCCGAGTAGTGGCCGCCGGTGAAGTCCTGGATGGACGCGATTTCGTCTTTCGTCAGGCCTTTGAGGTGCTCGGCCATGCGCTTGCGCCAGGCCTCCTCGCGCTCGCCCGACGGGAGCATGCCGCGCTCGTCGCCGTGGTAGGCGTGATTGCCCTCGGGGAACAACGTCGGAATGTTGACCTTGGGCAAGTTCGAGAGATCGATCTTCGTCCCCGGCTCGGCCGGGCGGCCGCCGAGCCTCGGCGCGGTGTAGCGGGCGCCCGGGACGCGGTCGCCTTCGGGGGCTTGCGGCGAGGGCGGGACCTCCTTCGGCGGGTCGACCCACGTCGGGCCGACCTCCTCCCGTGGCGGCGGAGGCGGAGGAGGAGGGGGCGGCGGAGGGGGCGGCGGAGGGGGCGGGGGCGGCTCGGACGGAGGCGGCGGCGGAGGCTTCGGCTTCGCCGGGGGCTCGGCGGGCTTCGCGGGCGTGCCGTCGCCGTCCCAGTCGATCGCGTCGAGGGCCTTGCCGAGGCGCTTGCCGTCGTAGGTGAGGCCGCCGCCGTCGTCGAGCAGGCCGAAGTCCTTGAGCGTCTGGGCGACCTCTGGGTGCGGCGTGGTGCCGAACTTGTGCACCAGCAGCAGGATGCGCTTGGCGTTCTCGGCGAGGTCCTCGAACTCGGCGACGATCTCGTGGTGCGCCGTCGCGCCTCGCTTGCCGACCTTCGGCAGGGCAGGCTCGCCGAGGTCGTCGGGCCGCGCGCGCTGCAGCCGATCGAACTCGCCGAGGAGCGCAGCGCCCTTGCCCTTCTGGCCCATCGCGTCGGCGAAGGCCTCGAAGTGCGCCTCGGGCGTCTCGAGCCCGGCGTAGGCGCCCGAGCGCAGGCGGAACATCGCCGCCTCGACGAGCGCGGGCACGTCCCCGGCGCGGGCGCCCGAGACCCGGTGCGCCGCGGCGTACAGGTCCTCGAGGTAGCCGTCGTAGTTGTTGAAGCCGGGCACGCGCCAGCGCCGGCTCGCGGCGTCGTAGGCGGGCAGGGCGAGGCCGGGCGTGCGGTCGCCAGGGCCGAGCTTGCCGACCCGGCGCAGCACGACGCGCGCCATCGCCTCGGTGACGGCCTCCTCGAGGCCGATGCCGTGGCCCCGGTACGCGCCCTTCTCGATGGGGCTGTGGCCGTGCAGCTCCTCGTGCACGAGCGTCGAGAGGCCGTGCAGCTTGAGCGGGTCGAGGCCCGCGAGCCCCCGCCCGAGGGCCTCGCCCGTGAGGCCCTTGAGCTCGAAGATGGCGGCCCGGGCCCGCTGCCAGACCGCGCGCGCGACGACGACCTCGCCGCCGAAGCCGTGGTAGGCGGTGCCGGCCGGGTCGCCGGGCCCGGCGAGGCGCATCTCGCCGGCGCCCGGGCGCCTCTCGGACGCGTCGAAGCTGTGCAGGCCCGCGTGCGCGAGCAAGCCCCGCAGCGCGTTCCGCACCTCGCCGCCGGGGCCCCCGTCGCGGCGGATGGCGTTGCGCAGGGCCGCGGGGAAGGCGGCGTAGGAGACGCCCGCGGGCGCCGCCTTCTTGGCCCGCTCGAGGGCCTCGGCGAGCGGGGCTGGCAGGCCCGTCGGCGCCGGCGGCTCGGGGGCCACGCCCTTCGAAGGCCGGCCGCCGAAGCCCTCGTCGGCGTGGGCGTCGGGCAGCTCCTTCGCGACGCCGCCCATCGCCTCGGCCTGCGAGCGGCGCAGGGCGAGGAAGGTCGACCGGCAGGAGAAGTGAAGCGGCGGCAGGCGCCCCTCCCAGCGCGGGTCGTCGGCCGGCAGGAGGGTGCCGTCGAGGCGGCGGCAGACCGGCGTGGTGCGGGCGTCGCCGATGGCCGTGAAGAGCCAGAAGGGCCGGAGCGTGAGCGTGTCCGGGTCGGTGAGCTGCGCGTAGCGGCCGGCCGAGTAGGCGCTCTGCAGGTTCGTGCGGAAGAGGGTCGCGAGGCGGTGGCCGACCTTGTCTTCGTCGACGCCCCACGCGCCGGCGAGCTTCGCGCCCACCTCGGCCTTGAACGCCGCGAAGTCGGTGCCCTTGGCGAGCGCCTTGTCGAGCGCCGCCCAGACGTCCTTCGCGACGGCGAGGTTCGCGAGG
>DASTPP010000196.1:0-9513 GCA_035762175.1 Polyangiaceae bacterium
GTCGCGCCGCGGCGCGCCCGCCGCGCCGGCCGCGCCCGCCGCGCCGCGGCGCGGGGGCGGGCGCCGGACGGGCCCCCGCCGTCCGCCACAAAGGCAATGTTGTCGCATGTGCATCGGAGTCGCACCTTGGCGGCGGGGCGTCGCATACGCAATTAAATTGCATGTGCGAACGTGGCGGGCTACGAAGTTCGTCGTGCGCCCCTCCCTTGTCGCCGAACGCGCGCGGGGCCCGGCCGGCCCGCGCTTCGAGCCCAACGCCCCCGCCGCGCCGCGCCGCGCGCGCGCCGGCCACCGCGTGCGCCCCTCGCCCGACGTGCTCTTCGAGGTGCTCGACCCCGGGGTGAACGCCGCGGTCTGGCGCCGGCCGCTCGCGCCGGCGCTCGCCGCGGGGCTCTCGCCGCTGCTCAAGCGCGTGGGCGTCGCGTTCGACGGGGCGGTCTCGGCGCGGCACCCCGAGGTCGACCGGCTGGTCGCGGCGCTGCCGCCGTCGCCTTCGCGGGCGGCGCTGGCCGACGACGTGCGCGACCTGATCGCGCGCTTCGCCGCCGTCAGCGGCGCCGCCCGGCCGCACGCGCACCTCGAGGCGGTCGACGACGACGGGTGCCGCAAGTTCCACGTCGACTACGTCGGGCTGCGGCTGCTGACGACGTACGTCGGGCCCGGCACCGAGTGGCTGTCCGAAGACGCCGTCGACCGCGCCGCGCTCGCGCCCTCCGACGCGCCGCCCGACGAGACGAACGCGGCCGTCGTCCGCGACCCGGCCCTGGTGCGCCGGGCCCGCGCCGGCGACGTGCTCTTGCTCAAGGGCGAGGGCTGGCCCGGCAACGAGGGGCGCGGGGCGGTCCATCGCTCGCCGCCCGTCGCGGCGACGGGGGCCCGGCGGCTCGTCTTCAAGCTGACGGCGCTCGCGCACGATCTGGCGCCGCCCGGCGGCGGCCGCGGGGGGGGGTGAGGGCGTGGCCCGGGCGGTCGTGACGGCGGCGACGAGCTGGGCGGCCGGCCCGGCGGAGCACGAGCTCGAGCGGGCGCAGGTCGGCGGCGCGGCGATGCTGCGGCATGCGGCGTCCGGGGTGGTCTTTCTGCCTTGGTACCGCGGCTTCCGCGTCGAGCGGGTGTATCGCTACGACGACGCCGGCCGCAACGTCTCGGCCCGCTACGCGGCCGGGCCGGCGGCGCTCGTCTCCGTCTACGTCTTTCCGTCCGACCGGGGGTCGGACGGCGCGGTCGGGGCGACGTTCGAGGCCTCCGTGCGCGACATGCTGGCGGGGCTGGCGCCCCCGCTCTGGGCGCACGAGCGCGGCACGGCGTTCGCGTCCGCGGCGGGCGAGGCCGTGGCCGGGCGTCGCGTCGAGGCCTGCGGGCGCGTGGTCGACGACCCGGGGCCGCCGCGGCAGGTGTTCGTCGAGGCCTTCGAGCACGGCGCGTGGGTGTTGAAGTTTCGGGCGACGTACCGGGCCGAGCTGCGCGCCGACGTCGAGGGGTTCGTGTGCGCGTGGTTGGCCGCGTCCGGCTTCGGGGCGCCGGGGGCGCTCACGCGTCGTCGGGCCGCAGGTTGATCGGGTCGAGGTGCACGCCGCCCTGCGCGTCGCGCCGCACCGACCAGCCCCGCTGGCCCGAGGGGGCGACGACAAGTCTCTGGTGGCCGGTCGCCCCGGTGGCGCAGCGCCGCGGGCGTAGCGTGCCGCGCTCGGCCCAGACGGTGTGCAAGAGCGCCTCGCCGTCCGGACGCCGCGTCACGAGACAGGCCGCCCGGCCGGCGAAGGCGACCGCCTCGACGAGCGCGCCGTGCTCGGCGGGGCTGTAGAGCGAAAAGGAGCGAACGAGCTGCTCGGGCGTTCGCCACCAGAGTGAGACGTCGGGCCCGCCGGCCGAGGCGGCCAGCACGAGGGGCGCGGGGCCGAGCGGCGACTCGAGGACGGCCGAGGGCGAGACGCCCCGCGGCAGCTCGAGCCGCTCGAGGGCGCCGCCGGCCGCGTCGAGGCGCTCGACGGAGGGCCCGGAGACCCGGAAGAACGTCGTACCGCCGGCGCCCGGCGCCGGGCACAGGCGCGGCCCCCGCAGCTCGCCCCGCGCCTCGCCGGTCGCCGCGCCCCAGAGGGTCCAGCGGGCTGGCGCGTCGTCGCGGGGCGCTTCGAGCGCGAACGTGCCCTCGTCGACGACGGCGAACCCGCCGGCGGCGGGCGACGCCCCCGGCGAGCCGAGCTCGAGCCGCGTCGCCCCGAGGTCGGGCGAGGGGTCGACGAGCCAAACGACGGGGCCCTCGTTGACGGCGATCTGTCGGCCGATGACGTGAGGCCCGCGGGGGCGCCAGCCCGGGGGGCCCTCGAGCCGGACCCGGCGCACCGGCGCGTGAGGTGCGGTCGGCCGCAGCGCCAGATCGTAGACGCCGTCGCGCCCCGGCGGCCGCTCGAGGGTGACGACGAAGGTGAGCGCCCCCTGCCGCAGGGCGCGGCCCGCGACGCCCAGTAGCTCGGCCCCCCCGGCGTCGGCGTCGGCGTCGACGTCGACGTCGACGATCAGGCGAAGGCCCGCCGACCGCACCTCGCGCGGCCCCGAGGGCGGCGGGGGCGGGGCGGGGTGCGACGGCGGAGGCGGGGCCGCCGGCCGGAGCGCGCGGAGGCTCGCGGCGAAGGCCGGCACGCACTCGAGCAGCGCGACGTGGGGCGAGAGCGCGGGCCACGACTCGGCCGGCTCGGCGCTCTCTTGCGCCTTGACCCAGGCCGCGGCCGCCGCCGCGAGCGCGTGCGCGGCCGGCCGGCCCGGCGCCGCGGCCGCGAGCGCCTCGAGGGCCGCGAAGTAGCCGCGCGGGTCGGACGCGAGCGCGCGGGGGCGCAGGCGCTCGGGCAGGTCGAGAAAGATGCGCCCGGCGTCTTCGAGGGCCCCGGCCGCGGCGGCCGCGGCGGCGCGCTCGACCGGCGCTTCGTCGCGCCGTCGCCTCGCCCAGGCCTGCAACGCCTCGAGCCGCGCGGCCTCGCCGTCGCCCGGGGGCGCCTCGAGCCGCGCGAGCGCCGCGAGGGCGCGCTCGGCCGCGGCGAAGTCGCCCTCGCTCGCCGCCGCCTCGGCGCGCTCGAGCAGGGCGCGCGCCGAGGCGCTCGCGCGCAGCGCCCGCTCGCTTTGTTTGCGCTCGTCGAGCCAGGGGTGGCCGGGGGCGAAGTCTTTGACGAAGCGGACGAGCGCGGCGTCCGCCTCGAGGGCCCGCTCGCTGGCCTCGGCGGCCCGGGCCGTGAGCCGGCCCCGCAGGCCCTCGCGGAGCGCGTGCAGCCGCGGCGACGGCGGCGCGCCCCCGCCCGGCGGCGCGGCGGCGAGCAGCAGTGCCCAGGCGCGGCGCGCCTGGTCCCAGGCGTTGGCGTCGGCCGCCGACGCGGCGAGCGCGGCGAGCGCCTCGGCCGCGCGCTCGCCGCCGCACCGGCCGAGGTGGCGCAGCGCGACGTCGCGCTCGCCGGCGCGCTCGGCCGCCACGCCGAGCAGCTCGTGCGCCGCCTCGGGCGCGGGGTCGAGCGCGGCGAGGGCGGGCTCGAGGGCCAGGGCGGCGCGATCGTTCGCGAGGCGGTCGACGTAGAGCTCGAGCAGCAGGACGAGCGCGCGGCGCCGCTCGGCGGGCGGGGCGTCGCCCTCGCCCACGAGCGCTACGAGGGCGGTCTCGGCGCACTCGTAGTCGTACTCGTCGAGCCACCGCGCCGCCCGCGCGAGCGCCGCCGCGCCCCCCGGCGCCGGCGCCGCGGGCGGCGCGGGCCCGCGCCCCCGCCGCGACGCCGGCCCCTCGGCCTCGGCGTCGAGCCGCCCCTCGACCCAGGCGCGCGCGCGCGCGCTGAGCGCCGCGAGCACCGCGTGCGCCGCGCTCGCCTCGAGCCGGGGCACCGCGAGGCTCACCACGCCGGGCATGTCGTCGTGCGCCCGCACGCACACCTCGTCGGGGTAGGCTTCGATCAGCGCGCTCTGCAGCCGCGCCTTCTCGTCGTACCGCGCCCGCTCTTCGCGCGCCGAGCGGCCGCGCCCCGTCGGGTTGACGCGCCGGATGCGCTCGACCAGCTCGCGCAGGCCGGCGAGCTCGCGGGCCTTCGGCCCCTTCGCCATGGCCGCCACGGTACCCCGCCGCGCGACACTTGCAATCAAATTGCACGTGACATGTCGCCCGCCCCCCGGCGCAGCTGCGAAGCAGAGTCAGGTGCAAGCGAGTTGCGTTCACGCCGCCGCCCCCGACGCCCGGGCCCGGGGCGGCCCGGTCGAGCGCGCGCCCCCGACGCGTCGCGGCGCCGCGCCGGGCCCACGCCGGACACGGCCTTCGCCCTCGCCGCGCGGGGGCCGCCCGGCGGCGGGGCGGGCGGGGGGCGTTCGGCCCTTCCCTCGCCCGGCCCTTTGGCCTTTACTGCCGGCCACCTTGTCCCTTTTCGCACGCAAGCCCATCGCGCAGCTCCTCCCCGAGGGCGAGGGGGGCCACGGCCTCAAGCGCGCCCTCGGGGTCGGCGACCTCGTCCTGCTCTCGATCGGCGCGGTCATCGGCGCCGGCATCTTCTCGACCCTGGGCACCGCCGCGGCCGGCGAGATCAAGGCGACGGGCGAGGTGGTGCGCTACGGGGCGGGCCCGGCGCTCGTGCTGTCGTTCGCGCTGCTGGGGCTGGTCTGCGGGCTGTCGGCGCTCTGCTACGCCGAGCTCGCCTCGATGATCCCGCAGGCGGGCAGCGCCTACGCCTACTCGTACGCGACGCTCGGCGAGGTCGTCGCGTGGATCATCGGCTGGGACCTCATTCTCGAGTACGCGGTCGGCAACGTCGCCGTGGCCATCGCGTGGGCGGGCTACCTCGAGTCGCTGCTCTCGCCCTGGGTGACGATGCCCGGGTGGCTGACGCACGGCTACTGGAACGTGCAGGCGAGCACCGACCCGGCGATCCGGGCGCTGCTCGAGACGGCGCCCCGGGCCTTGGGGGTGCCGGTGCTGGTGAACCTGCCGGCCTTCTGCATCGTGATGGTGATCACCTGGCTCTTGGTGATCGGCGTGAAGGAGAGCACGCGCGTCAACAACGCGATGGTGCTCGTCAAGCTCTTGGTGCTCGTCGTCTTCGTGGGCGTCGGGGCGATGCACATCGACCCGGCGAACTACCGGCCCTTCGCGCCGAACGGCTTCACGGGCGTTCACCAGGGCGCGGCCATCGTCTTCTTCGCCTTCATCGGCTTCGACGCCATCTCGACCGCGGCCGAGGAGACGAAGGACCCGCAGCGCAACATGCCGCTCGGCATCTTGCTGGGGCTCGGCATCTGCACGGTGATCTACATGATCGTGGGGGCCGTCGCGACGGGGCTGATCCCTTACCAGAAGCTCAAGTCGAGCGACCCGCTCGCCCGGGCCTTCGAGGTGGCGGGGCTCTCGCAGTTCGGCTGGTTCATCTCGCTCGGGGCGGTCGTGTCGATGGCGGCGGTCATTCTGGTGTTCCAGTACGGGCAGCCGCGCATCTTCTACGCGATGGCGCGCGACGGGCTCTTGCCGCCCTGGGCGGCGAAGATTCACCCGAAGTACAAGACCCCGCACGTCACGACGCTCGTCACGGGCGCGCTCGTCGCGCTCGGCGCGCTCGTCGCCGACGACGCGGCCACGTACGACCTGACCAACATCGGCACCCTCTCGGCCTTCGCCCTGGTCTGCGTGGGCGTGCTCGTCCTGCGCATCAAAGAGCCGGACCGCCCCCGGCCCTTCCGGGTGCCCTTCGTCTGGCCGGTCACGCTCTTGGGCGCGGCCTCGTGCCTCTTCGTCATGCAGGGGCTGCCCCCGCACGCCTGGGTGCGCTTCGGCATCTGGCTGGCCATCGGGCTGGTGCTCTACTTCGCCTACGGCTTCCGCCATTCGACGCTGCGCCACGGCCGCGGCCCCGTCGCGCTCGACCCGCCGCCGCCCTCGGCGAAGACCGGTCCGTGAGCCGCCGCCCGGGCCTCAGCCCGGCTGGCGCCCCTCGCGCTCCCAGCTTCGCCCCCGCGGCTTCGCCTTCGCGACGCCGAGGGCGTAGGGCAGGAGCTTCGCGATGTTGCGGGCGTCGTCGATGCCCCGGTGGTGGGTGCCCTCGAGGGGCAGGCCGACCCTCCGCAGGGCGCCCGCCATGCCGAAGCGCTCGCTCTCGCCGAGCGCCTCGGAGAAGAGGGCCTTGAGGTTCAGGTGCCGGCCGCCGAAGGGCAGCGAGGCCCGGTGCCGGTGCGCGTCGCGCTTGAGCTGGTTGCGGTCGTACTCGCCCCACGAGCAGAAGAGCGCGTCGCGCCCGCCGAGGAAGGCCCGGAGCGCGGCGAGCGCCGCGGGGAAGGTCGGGGCGCGGTCGACGTCGGCCTGGGTGATCGAGGTCAGCTCGGTGCAGAAGGCGGTCAGGCGCGGGTGGGCGACGGGGCGGACGAAGGTCTGGAACTCGCCCTCGGCCTCGAAGGTGCCCGCGCGCACGAGCACGGCGCCGATCTCGATGATCTCGGTCTCCTTGGGGGGCAGGGCGCCCCCCCGCTCGCAGGTGGCCTCGAGGTCGATGACAAGGTAGTAAGCGGGGTCGGGTGTCATGGCTCGTTCCTCTTTTGATGGGGGCAGGGTAAGGGCGTGACGCCCGACGCGCCCGGACAGGCTCCCGGACAGGGCCCGCCGGCGGGCTTTTCGTGGGGCGACTACGTGGCCTGGCTGGTCGAGCGGCAGGGCTCGCTGGCCGCGGTGGCCGAGCGGCTGGCGGCGCTCTCGGCCTACGCCGACGACGTCGGCTCGGTCGAGCGGGGGCTGCGGCGGCTGCGGGCCCGGGGCCAGCTCGGGGGCGGGCGCTGGGGCGCGAAGGCGCTCGCGGCGTTCGGGCTGCCCGACGCCCTCGACGAGCGCGCCCGCTGGATGGGCGCCTACCACTCGCGCTTCACCGATCTGCCGCTGCCGCTCTGCCAAGACCTCTTGCGCCTGTGGGACCGCCCCCCCCTTTCGGACTCGCCCTCGTCGGTCTGGCTGGCGCTCGGGCACGCGACCTGCGCCCTGCGGGGCGACGAGCGCGAGGGGGCGCAGGCGCACCTCCGGCGGGCGCGCGCCTCGTTCGGCCGGGCGCCGCCGGCGGCGCGCGTCGAGCTGCTCTTGGCCGAGGCCTTCGTGGCCAGCCGCGTCGAGCGCGAGCGCGTCCCGGCCTTGCTCGCCGAGGCCGAGCCCTGGCTCGGGCTCGCGATGCCGGCCGACGACCGCGCCTGCCTGCACGCGCGCTGGGTCGACCAGCGGGCCTACGAGCTGAACCACCGGCGCGGGGGCCGGCCGCCCGACCACGCGGCCGCCGAGGCGCTCTACGCGGGCATTCCGACCGAGGGGGCGCCGGCCTTCGCGCTCTGCCGCCGCGCGAGCGGGCTCGCCTTCGCGCACTGGAAGCGGGGCGACGTCGAGGGGGGGGCGGCGCTCGCGCGCGAGGCGTGCCGGCACGCCGGCGACGGGGGGCACCTGCGGCTGCGGGCGATGGCGCTGACGATGCTCGGGCGCATCGTCGGGGGCGAAGAGGGCGCGGCGGCGCGGGCGCGGGCGGTCGCGATCGCGGCGTCGCTCGACGACGAGGCGCTGCGGCTGCGCTTTCGGGCGGGGCGGCCCGGGCAGCGGCCGGACGGGCCCGCGGGCGCGTGCTAGCCTGGGGGCCGTGAACCCCTTCGCTCTGTCCATCGTCAACGCGACCGCCGGCGCCTTCGACCGGGCGGTGACCTCGGCCGTCCGGCGGGCGCAGCGGCGGCGCAGGCCGGCGCCCACGGTTTCGCACGACGAGCGGCTCGCGCTCCTCGGGCAGTTGCGGCGCTCGTACGACGAGGTGGCGAGGGCGTCCGAGGGGCGGGCGTTCTTCCCGCCCCCCGCGGCGGCCGAGCCGAGGCTGCGGCACGTGCGCCTCGCGCCCTTCGGGGCGACGGTGAGCGACGCCGAATGGCCGAGCCGCTACGAGCCGATCTTGCCCGAGGTGCGCGGGCGCTACCTCGAGTGCCGCGAGAACCACACGGCGCACGCGCGGCTCTTCTTGCACCCGAGCCCGCGGCCGACCGCGGTGCTCGTGCACGGCTACCTCGGGGGCCACTACCGCTTCGAAGAGTTCGCCTTCCCGCTGCCCTGGCTCTACCGCATCGGCTTCGACGTCGCGCTCTTCGTCCTGCCCTTTCACGCGCGGCGCGCGGCGCCGGGGCGCGGGGGGGCGCCGCCCTTTCCGGGCGCCGACCCGCGCTTCACGGTCGAGGGGTTCCGGCAGGCGATCGGCGACTTGCGGGCGCTCGTCGGGTGGCTGCGGGGGCGGGGCGCGCCCTCGGTGGGGGTGATGGGCATGAGCCTCGGGGGCTACACGACGTCGCTCGCGGCGACGCTCGACGCCGAGCTCTCGTTCGCGGTGCAGGTCATTCCGCTCGCGTGCCTGGCCGACTACGCCCGCGACACGGGGCAGCTCGGGGCGGGGGCCGAGGCTTCGGCCCAGCGCGCGGCGCTCGCGGCGCTCTACGAGCCCGTGAGCCCCTTCGGGCGCCCGGGGCTCGTGCCGCCGAGCCGGGTGCTGGTGGTCGGCGCGCAGGGCGACGCCATCACGCCGTTCTACCACGCCGAGCGGCTGGCCGCGCACTTCGGCGCGCCGCTCGTCGCCTTCGCGGGCGGCCACCTCTTGCAGGTCGGCGCGCGCGGCGCCTGGCGGCAGGTGAAGGCGTTCTGGCGGGGGCTCGGCCTGATCGACTGAGCCCCGCGGGCCCCGGCGGCGGCGTCAGCCGTCGCGGCGGTACATGACGTCGGTGCGCAGCACGTACTTGCGGCCGCGCGTGACAGCCGCGCCCTGGTGGCGCACGGGGTGGGCGAAGACGAGCGCCGAGCCGCGGCGCGGGGTGACGACGAGGCCGTCGTCGAACTCGGTGGCCCCGCCCTCGAAGTCGTCGTTGAGGTAGAACATCAGCGTCAGGTGCGAGCGCTCGCGGCCCGATCGGTCGAAGGCGCCGTCGCGGTGCCAGCCGAAGCGCTGCCCGACGTCGTAGCGGTAGAAGCGGAAGCGCTCGTTCAGGCCGACGGCGCGCGAGGCGCCGCGCGCGCGCGGCACCGCGTGCTCGACGCGGCGCCAGAGCTCGGCGGCGCGGGCCAGATCGTCGACCATGACGCGGGTGTTGTTGCGCAGCTCGGGCATCATCACGAAGCCCAGGCCGGTCGAGACGGGGGCGTCGCCGAAGCCCTGGCGCTCGGCGAAGTCGATGAGCGAGGCGCACTCGGCGGGCGAGAGCACGCCGGGCAGGGTCATGATGCAGTAGCGTTCGTCGAGCAGGTGGGGGGCGGTCGTCGTCGTTTCCATCGGTCCTCGCCCTCGCGGCGGAGGGCAAGGTGGGCCCGGCCGGGGGGGCGGCCCAGGGCGAGACCGGGCGCGAGGCCGGATCGATCCGGGCAGGACCGGGCAGAAGGGACGGGCGGCGACAAGCGCGGGGCGCCGGCCGGACGGCGGCGAGCGCGGGGCGCCGGCCGGGCGGGTACGTCCGCCGGGCACCCCGAACTCGCCCCCTTGGCAGGGGGCTCAGACAGCGGGGGCCCCGCCCTCTGGA
>DASTPP010000197.1:0-2595 GCA_035762175.1 Polyangiaceae bacterium
TTGACCGCGCGCGGGGGGCTCGACAAGCGGCGCGCTCTTCGCGTACGAAGCGGGCGTGCCCGCCGTCGCCGACGCGCCGATGCCCGAGCCGCGTCGCACGCGGCTCGAGGCCGAGCTCGCGGCGACCAAGGCCCGGCTCGCGGCCGCCGAGCGCGCGCGGGACGAAGCGCGTCAGGGCCTCGAGAGCCTGCAGAAGGCGTACACGCGCGCGCTCGAGCAACTCGCCCTGCTCCGTCGCCGCCTCTTCGTGGCCAAGGCCGAGCGCGTCGAGGCCGCCGGCGAGCAACTGGCGTTCGACGCCCTGTTCGCCGAGGTCAAGCGGCTGGAGAAGGCGCTCGACGAGGCCGAGCGTTCCGAGCCCGCCGAGGGCCCGCAGGGCGAGTCGGGGGAGCCGAAGCGGCGGGCCGGCGGCAAGGGTCGGCGCGACCTCGCGAAGGCCGCGCTGCCCGAGGTGCGCGTCGAACTGCCGGACCCCGAGCTCGAGGCCCTGGTGCGCGAGGGCAAGGCCGAGCGCAGCGGGGTCGAAGAGAGCTCGCGCTTGGGCTACGAGCGCGGCGGGATGCGGCGCATCGTGCTCGAACGCGTCGTGTACAGGGTGCCCGTGCCGGAGGCCCCCGCCGACGCCCCGGCGCCCGCCGAGGACGGCGCGCCTGACAACGAGCCCGCCCGGGCGCCCGCCGCGTCGCCGGGCGAGCCGCCCCGCGCCCGCTTCGTGACCGCGTCCTTGCCCAAGGAACTCGGGCGGCGCCCGCTGCTCGCCCTCTCCCTGATCGCGCACCTCTTGGTGATGAAGTACGTGCTCGGCGTGCCCTTTTCCCGGCTCGAGCGGCGGCTCGCCGACGAGGGCGCCCCGCTCGACCGCGGCACGATGAGTCGCTACGCCGAGGACGTCGGCGCCACCTTGGGGGCGCTGGTCGAGGCCGCGCGCGACGACGCCTTCGCCACCGCCTTCTGCCTCTCGACCGACGCCACGGGCGTGAGCATCCAACCGGGGCCGATCGCCGAGCGCAACACGCCCGGGCGTGCGGCGTGCCGCAAGGGCCACTTCTTCGTCGTGCTCGCCGATCGCGACCACGTCTTCTTCGACTACCAGCCCAAGCACACGTCCGCCGCCGTGTGCGCGATGTTCCGAGGCTTTTCGAGGCACATCCAGGCCGACGCGCACGCGGTCTACGACGCGTTCTTCCGGGGGGCCCCGCCCAAAGGGGCGCCGGCGGACGAACCGCGCGGGCCGCCGCCTGTCGAAGTCGGGTGTTGGAGCCACGGCCGCAGGAACTTCTGGGAGGCGGCCGTGTGCAAGCACGTGCTCGGTCTCGAAGGCCTGCGCCGCGTCGACGCCATCTTCGCCGCCGACCGCCCGCTCGGCGACCTGCCGCCCGCCAAACGCAAGGCGCGGCGTGACCTCGTCGTGCGCCCCTTGGTTGACGCCTTCTTCGACTGGGTCAAGGCCGAGTACGCCCGCCCGCGCGAGCGGGGACTGGTCGCTTCGGCACTCGGTTACGCCATCCGGCAGGAGGGGCCGCTGCGGCGCTTCCTCGACGACGGCCGGTTGCGCCTGGAGAACAACGCCGCCGAACGCGCCCTCCGCCCGATCAGCATCGGTCGCAAGAACTGGCTGTTCTTCGGCAGCGACGACCACGCCCAGGCGGCAGCCAACCTCTTCTCGCTGGTCGCGAGCTGCAAGCTGCACGGGCTCGACCCCGAGGCCTATCTCGCCGACGTGCTGCGGGTGATGCCATCCTGGCCGCGCGAGCGGTACCTCGAGCTTTGCCCGCGAGACTGGGCGCGCACCCGCGCTCGGCTCGACCCGGTCGAACTCGCCCGGCCGCTGGGGCACGTCACCGTGCCGCCCCCGCTGGCCGCGGAAGAGCAGAACCCGACGGGCTGAAGGAGCCGCCTGCACGCCGCCGAGGATGCGCGTCGGCGACCCCGTCTTCAAGAACGGGTCTTCACCCAGCGCTTACTAATGGCAGCGAGCGCGGGGCCAGAGATCCCGTTCTGGGTCGAAAAAATCACTACGGATCGAGGTCGAAGCGGGGCACGCAGGTGGCCGCGATGCTGTATTCGCTCGTGGGCAGTGCGCGCTTGAACGGAATCAACCCCGAGGCGTACCTGCGTGTGGCGGCGGTGCGCGCGATCCGAGGCGAGCCGGTGCGGTTGCCGCACGAACTGACGCCAGCGGTCCTGGCGGCCTACGATGAGCGCAGCCCGCCGCCGGCGGCCGGCGCGTAAACGACGTCGACCTCGGCGGGGCGCTTGCCGCCGTCGGCGGGCGTGTCCGTCCGCCCTGGCCCCCCCTCGCGCGCTTGCCGCCCGGGCCCCGCCGGCCTACGCGCGCGTGCCGCGCGCCCTCGCGCCCGTCAGGACGGGGTACGGCGAGGAAAGACAGCTGGGCGACGGTACGACGACCAATCGGCTCACCCCCGTGGCCGTGCTGGCGTCGCTGGGCGGGCCACTGATGGACGTCAACTACTTCTGCAGAGCGGCGACAACTATTCTTGCAGGTGGTCGCCATGGTCATTGCTCCGTGATCACTCGTGATTCAGTGCACTTCGCTCGGTAGTTGTCGCCGCGTCGTTGTCGTCGGGTAGTTGT
>DASTPP010000198.1:0-2700 GCA_035762175.1 Polyangiaceae bacterium
TTCGGGCCGACCTGTTCGCCGAGGCCGTGCGCATCGGCGAAGGGGAGCGCGCGCCCGAAGAGCAGATGCGCCCGCTGCGCGAGAAGCGCGACGAGACGGCGGCCGCGCTCGCCGAGGCCCTCGCCCTCGTCGAGGGGGAGGTCTCGCCTTGAGCGCCGCGCCGAAGCTCGAGGCCGGGCCCGAGGGGCCCCGGCCGAAGTACCTGCGGCCCGAGGCGCCGCCGCCCGCGCGCCCCCCGTCGGGCGGGCCGCTGCCGCCCGAGTGGCACCGCTGGGACGCGGGGGCGGGCCGGTGCGACCGGCCCGACTGCGCCGCCACCTTCGGCCCGGGCCGCTGCCCGGCGCGCCACTGGGGCATCGTCGACGCGTCGGGCGACCGGGCCATGCTCGCCCTCGGCGGCGGCGCCCCGGCCGCCCCCGCGCGCCCCGGGTCGCCCGCGCCGCCGCCCGCCTACGAGGCGCCGCGCCTGCGCGGTCCCGCCGAGCTCACGCTGTCGGTGCAAGAGGCGCCGGCGAAGAAGGGGGGCCGCCGTGCCCGTCGATGAATTCTACCGCGCGCCCCGGCGCGAGCGGGCCGAGCGCGCCGCGCTGCTCTCCGCCTTCGGGCGCGCCTACGTCGAGCTCACGGGCGGGCCCGTTACGACGGTCGGCGGGTACAACACCGTCACGCTCGTCGGCGCCCAGGCCGGCCACGAACTCGCCGACGACCGGGAGACCCCCGAGGACGACGAGGCGTGCTGGTGCTGGAACCTGACGGGCAACAAGCGCCCGCCGGGCGGGGGCGTGCCCTGGACCACGCTCGCGACGCACGAGGTCGTCCCGAACGACCGGGCGACCCACTACATCGGGCTCGGCCTCGCGACGAGAGAGAAGTTTCCGCACAAGACGAAGCCCGGCTGCCGGGCGGTCTACTTCCTCAACGTGGGGCCGGAGAGGTCGCACCCGGCGACGCACTTCCGGGCGTTCGACTCGCTCGACGACGGGGCCCGGTTCTCGCTCGGGCGCTACTTCGAGAGGGGCGCGCGCTACGCGACCGACGCGATCCGCCGGGCGCTCGCCTCGGGCGACGCCAGGGCCTTCGCGCTCGAGCTGAAGAGGGGCGGCTACTACAGCGCCGAGTTCGAAGAGTACGCCGCGGGCCTCGAGCGCGAACTCGCGAAGGCCCGGGCCGCGGCCGCGCGGGTCGACTGGGCGGCGCTGCCGCTGCTCTCGGCGGCGCGCGAGAAGAAGGTCAACGACGACGCAGCGGCCGCCCTCTGGGGCTCGGTGCGCGCGTCGCAACAGCAGTCGCTCGCCGACCTCGAGAGGTCGAGGCGCGAGCGGGAAGGAGACGAGGGCGATGTCTGACGTACGGGACGGGGCCGCGCTCGCGCGGCTGAGGGTCACGCTCCGCAAGCTGCTCGAGGGCGCCGACGCGAACGCCGCGGTCGGGCGCGACGGCCCGGGGTTCGACGAGCTCAGGGCGGGCCTGCGGGCCGCGCTCGACGGGGGCGCGCCGGCCGCGCTCGCCGACCGGCTGCCGTCGGAGGGCGAGCTCGCGGCGACGCACGGCGCGGGCGGCGTGCTCGTGCTGACCCCGGCGGCCTGGGCGTACGTGCCGCTCGCCGAGGGCGACCTCGAGCCCGAGGGGGCCGGCGCGTGACCGGCCTCGACCTCGTCGCCTGGCTCGCCACGGCGCTGGCGTTCGGCGCGCCGCCGGCCGTCGCCTACGCCGTCTACCTCGGGTGGCAGGCCCTTTCGATCGCCCGCGAGAGCCGCGCCCGCCTCGACCGCTGGGACGAGAGGGAGCGCGAGGCCGAGCGTGCCCGGGGCCGCGCCGCCGGCGAGCTCGAGTCGCTCGGGCGCCGGCTCGAGGCGCTCGAGCGGCGGGCCGCGCCGCCCGACGCCGGGGCCCCGGCGCCGCCCCCGCCGCCCCGGCACGCCGTGCCGCCCCCCGCGCTGCCCTCGCTCGAGCGGGCCCTGCCCGAGGTGCCCGCCGCCGAGGGCGACTCGGACCACCGCGGCGTGCCGACGCGCGCCGGGCTCGGGCCGCCGCTGCCCGGCGGCTACCGGGGCGCGGCGTGCCCGCCCGGCGGGAGGTCGACGTGAGGCCGAAGCGTCTGCGGCCGGGCGCCGACTACGACGCCTTCCTCGCGTCGAAGGCCCTGCGCGTGCCCGAGACGGGCCTGCCCGTCGTGCCCAAGCTCGCCCCCCACCTCTTCGACTACCAGGCGAGCGTGGTCGGCTGGGCCCTCCGGCGGGGGCGCGCCGCCATCTTCCTCGGCACCGGCCTCGGCAAGACGCTCATCGAGCTCGAGTGGGCGCGGCACGTGGCCCGCCACGCGTGCGGGCCCGTCTTGATCCTCGCCCCGCTCGCCGTCGCGCAGCAGACCGTCGCCGAGGGCGAGCGCTGGGGCGTCCCGGTCAAGTACGCCCGCGAGCAGGCCGAGTGCGCCGGGGACGACGGCATCTCGATTACCAACTACGAGCGGCTCGACAACTTCGACCCCTCGGCCTTCGCCGGCGTCGTCCTCGACGAGAGCGGGATACTCAAGGCCCTCGACGGCAAGACGCGCGCCCGCCTCATCTCGGCGTTCGCCGCCACCCCCTACCGGCTCGCGTGCTCGGCGACGCCCTCGCCGAACGACCACACCGAGCTCGGCGGGCACGCCGAGTTCCTCGGGGTGATGACCACGGCCGAGATGAAGGCGCAGTTCTTCGT
>DASTPP010000199.1:0-2786 GCA_035762175.1 Polyangiaceae bacterium
GCTCATCGAGGTGCCCTCGACGTACTCCATCGCGATGAAGCGAAAGTCGGGCGTCTCGCCGACCTGGAAGATCTGCACCACGTTCGGGTGCACCAGGCGCGCGGCCGCCCGCGCCTCGCGCAAGAAGCGCTCGTGCTGCTCCTGGTCGCTCTCGAGCGTCCGCGCGATCAGCTTGAGCGCGACGTGGCGCCGCAGCACCGAGTCCTTGGCGAGGTAGACGACGCCCATCGCGCCCCGGCCCAGCATCCGCAGGAGCTGGAAGGCGCCGACGTGGTGCCCCACGAGGTTCAGCATCGCCGACGCGTCCGACGGGGTTTGGGCACGTCGATAACCTCCCGCGGGGGCCGCCTACTTCGCCCGGCCCGGGCCGCCCCTGGGCCGCCCCCAGAGGTAGCCGAACGCGAACGACGTGACCGTCAGCCCGAGCGCCGAGAGCGGCACGGCCACGAGCGCGACCGGCGAGGGCGCGCCCCCCGTGGCGAGCGCGACGAAGCCCGAGGCGATCATCGAGAAGACCAGGCAGAGCGTGCCGAGCAGCACGCCCGCCGCCAGCCCCTCGCGCGCCGGCGCCTCCGCCGGCGCCTCGGGGGCGCGGGCCGCGACGGGCGCGGCGCCCTCGACCGCGACGCGCACCTGCAGCGCCGGCAAGCCCTGGCCGCCGAAGTGCACGACGAGGGGCCGCGCCTCGGCGGGCGCAGGCGGGGCCGACGCCGGGGGCGCGCCCGAGCTCGGCGCGCGCGGCACCGCGGCCCGCTCGCTCTCTCGCGCGCGCGCCGGCGCGACCGCCCACGCCTCCGGCGCCGGCGCCGGCGCGACCGCCCAGGCCTCGGGCGCCGGCCGCTGCACGTAGGTCTGCGCCTCGAAGAAGTCTTGCGCGCCCCCCGCCGGGGGCCCGCTCGCAGAGGCCGGCGCCGCCTGGTGCGCCGCCGCCCTCTTCATCGTGTCGGCGATGAGCCCGTAGACGCTGACCCACGCGGCCTCGACGTCGGGCGTGAAGGCGTTGCCCAGCCCCTCGCGGAGCGTCCACAAGAGCGACTGGCCGACCAGATCGTAGTGCCGCTCTTGCACCATGTACCCCGCGTGCCGCACGCCCAGCGACTGCAGCACCGGCACCAGCCGCTCGAGGTTCGACAGGCCGTCGACCGCCACCGCGAGCGTCTGCATGAGCTTCTTCTTCTGCTCGCGCATGTCGCCCTTGAAGAGGGGCCGCACGCTCGGGTCGAGCTCGAAGAGCCGCTCGTAAAACAGGCTGGCCGCCGCGTCAGAAATCGGCATCACCGCCGCCCACGACCGCCGCACCAGGTCGATCGTCTGCGGCGGCAGGCCCCCGCCCGGCGCGCCCGGCCCCGCCGGGCCCCGGCCGTCGGCCCGGCGCCCCGCCGCCCGTGCGCCCACGGCCGCCCCAATCGGGTTCGGCGCGGCGCCAGGGCGGCCGAGGGTCGGCGACGGGGTACGCATTTCAGACATAGGTGTGCACCTTACACCTACTCTGCCGAAATAAGTTTCGAAATTGTACTGAAATAGAAGCGTTTGTTCGAAATATGGCGTTCAATTCCAGCCCCCGCGGAAGGTCGATCGAGCGACTTGGATGGTTGTTAGATTCATGTTCGAGAGCGCGACCAGCTCTCACGTGACGCGAGCAGCTTGTACGACATTGTGGGGGGGCCAACCGGGGCGCATGCCCATCTCGGCCTCGACGTAGCTGGTGAGGCCGCAGCGCCCCGCCGAGCGCTCCGAGACGGCCCAGGCCCAGGGCATCGCCGCGAGCGGCTCGCTCACGCTCCCGATCCGATCGCCCCACTCGTAGTCGAGCCGCGTGGCGTCGAGCACCGCGCCCTCGGCCTCGGGGTGCTCGCGCACCAAGCGCTCGACCGCCTCGAGCATCGCCGCGGCGTCGCCGTTCCCCTGGCAGCCATGCCCGTAGGTGCCCTCGAAGGTGACGACGAGCAGGCGCACCCCCGCCTCGCTCTCGACCATGACACCCTCACACCAGATGGGGACCTCGTCAGACATCGCGGTTCGCGCTCGGCGCGCGCCTCCGGGGCAGAACGATACGTTCGTCCGGCGGCCTCACCAGGACAGCAACTCGGACAGCCCGACCCGCCCCCGGCCAACGCCGACGTTGCCTCGAGGGAGGGGGCCCTCCCCCCTTGGCACAATCGAGGTTACCCGGGGGGCAGGGGGCCCTCCCCCCTTGGCACAATCGAGGTTACCCGAGGGGCAGGGGGCCTCCCCCTTTGGCACAATCGAGGTTACCCGAGGGGCAGGGGGCCCTCCCCCCTTGGCACAGTCGGGGTTAGAAACGGCGCAGGTTGGCCTGCCTCGCTGGCACAGTCGACGTTGCACGGCAGGCAGGGGCGACCTACCCTCCGCATGGCATCGCTTTGGGGTCGGGGCTCCTCGACCTGCCCCCCGGCGTCAGCTCGCCCTTGGCGGGGCGGTGGGGGGGCGGCGAAGGCTAGAGGGGCCGAAGCGGCCGGCCGATGGCAGCCTCGATCGCGCTCATCCAGGCGGTGGAGGACGTCGCTCGGCCGGGCGCCCCGGACTGGAAGAGGGTGTTCCGAAACGTGCCCGCTGGCTGCCCCCGGCTGAAGCCGGGGGCAGCGAACGCCCGCTCGGGCCGCGCGGCTTCGAGCCGATTCGGAGAGCAAAGCCCGCCCCCTCGCCTAGGGATTGGTCACTTTTTTTCCTTGCCCGGCGGTCGGCTAGGCTGCGGGGTGGATGCCGCCGCCTTCGCCCCCTTCGACCCCGACGCCCTGTTCGCCGACGCGCCCTACAGCCGCCCG
>DASTPP010000200.1:0-36883 GCA_035762175.1 Polyangiaceae bacterium
GCGCCGCCGGGGCGGCCGCCGCCGGGGCCGCGGCGCGCGCCGCCGGGGCGGGCGCCGACGATGCCGGGGCGCGCGCCGCCGATGCCGGGGCGCGCGCCGCTGATGCCGGTGCGGGCGCCGCCGGTACCGGGGCGGCGGCTACCTGCGCGGGGGCGGACGCCGGCGCGGGCGCGGGCACCGACCGGAACGTCGGCCCGTGGTAGCTGACGCCCGGGGGCAGATCGACGGTCGGGAGCACCACGCGGTAGGTGCCGTCGGACCAGCGGAGCATCTGGGTGACGGCGACCTCGCGCTTGTCGCCGCCGCACGAGACCGAGAGCAGCTCGCCGAGCTTGTACGCGGCCTCGCCCCGGATGCCCCCGGAGCGCAGCTCGACCTTGCAGGTCAACGCATTGTCTTCACAGTACCGGAAGAGCTCGACCGGCGGCCGGTCGGCCAGGGGCCCTTCGAAGGGGTGGGGCTCTTCGGAGCCGCGCTCGCGGGGCGGCAGGCGCTGGTGCACTTCGAGCTTGGCCGTGGGCCACGCGAGCATTTGGTCGTAGGCCGGCTGCCCCTTCGTGCTGCCGAGCAGGGCGTCGTAAAAGTGTCCGGAAACCAGGTACACCTGGCCGACGCCGCGTTCGCCCCGGACGAACACGACGCCGGTGAATTCGGCCTTCGCGCACCGCTCGACAACCTCGCGCAACAACGACGCTTCGTCTTTCATCGGTCGTCCTGTGGGGCTCGCCCCGGCCCGGGCCGGCAGCGCCCCTACCTTATCCTATCGTTCCGTGCCTTGCCGAAAGAGTCGCTTTTGCGCCGGTGGTCGTTCGCCATACAGACTCGATGTGGGTGGGGCAAAATTGTGCGGCGGACCGCGCGCGACGTCGCTCGTGCGAACTTCCAGAGCCTCGCGTAGGATGGCTCCGCCTCCATGTCCCTCGGCTTGCTCGCCCTCGTCGCCGTCGCCGTCGTCGCCGCGCTCGCAGTCGTTTTCATTCGTCGGTCCGGAGGCGATCGTGGGGGCCTGCCGCCCTCGCCGCCTGCACCCGTGTTGCCGCCCGCGCAGGCGCCCCACTCCCCCGCCGCCGCTCGCCCGCACGAGGCCGGGGCCCACTTCGCCCCGCCGGCGCAAGGCCCCTCGGGCGCCGCGGCTGGCGAGGCCGCCCTGCCGCCCCCCGCGCCGCCGGCGCCCGCGTGGCCCTCGCCCCTCGGGGCGGCACCGCCCCCCGCGCCGCCCGAGCCCGCCGCCGCGCCCCCGGGCCCCTCGCCCTTCGCCATGCAGGCGTCGGCTACGCCCCAAGCGCCCGCCGCGCCCCAAGCGCCCGCCGCGCCGCCCGCCCTGCCGCCGCCCGCCCACTACACGCCGTCTTCGCCCCTCACCCCGCACCGCACCGCGCTCGCCGCCCCGCAGCCGGTCGCGCCGCAGCCGATCGCGCCGAGGCCGGCCTCGCCCTTCGGCCCCGCCGCCTCGCCCGTCGCGCCGCCCGCGGCCGCCGCGCCCCCCGCCGCGTCAGACGGCCGCGATCTCGCCCCCTCGCCGACCCCGCTGCCCGGCGCCGTCGCGCCGCCCGCGGCGAAGGCGCTGGCCGACTCGCCGCGCTCGCCCGCGCCCGCCGCGGCCGCGCCCGAGCGGCCGAAGAGCAGCGTCGACAGCCCCTTCAAGGTGCCGCCACGCCAGCAAGCCGAGCCCCCCGCCGCCCTCGCGGGCGCCGCCGAGGCCGTGCCTTCGTCGACGCGCGGGCCGAGCCCCTTCCCGACCGCCGCGCGCGAGCGCCCGGCGCCGGCGAGCGCGCGCGAGCGCCCCAGCCCCGCGAGCGCCCGCGAGCGCCCGACGCCCGCGAGCGCCCGCGAGCCCTTCGCCGCCCCCGCGGCGCGCGAGCGCCCGACCCCGGCGAGCACGCGCGCGCCCTTCGCCGCCCCCCCGGCCGCGCGCGAGCAGCCTACGCCCGAGCCGCCCGCCGTCGAGCAAGACGCCCGCTTCGAGCAGCCGACGGTGCCCGACGCGAACCCCGCCACGGGCGAGTTGCCGGCGGCCGCGAGGGGCCGAGAGACCTCGACCGAGCCCCCGCCCCCCCTCGAAACGCCGGCGCGCGCCCCGAGCGAGCGGCCCCAAGCCGAGGCCCCGGCGGCCCCGACCCCGGCCCCGGCCGCGCCAGCCGCGGCCGCCCCAGCCCGCCCCGCCGCGGCCCCCGCAAACGAGCTCGAGACGCAAGACCCCCGCCACCAGAAGGCGCGCCGGCTCGCGCGACTGCTCGTCAACGAGATCAAGCTCTACAACGAAGAGGGCGTCGCCGAAGGGCGCAAGCGCGGCGACCTCTACCCGCGCCTCAAAGAGGCCATCGACCTGTCGCTCGAGAACTACCGCCAGCGCGTCCCCGAAGAGGTGAGGGCGAAGTTCGATTACCTCTACGACGAGCTCTTGCGCCAACTCGCCGACGGCGATCCGCAGAAGCTCGGCCCGGGCGCGCCCCAGCCGAACCCGCCGCGCTAGGCTCGGTCCGGCGAAGGGAGGGTCGAACCCTCACCGGCTGAGGGTCGACCCCTGACCGGCTGATACCGACCACGCTTGCTGCGGCCAGGGACGCAGCCTGGCGGTGCCGCCCAGCCGCCCAGCCGCCCAGCCGCCCAGGTTGAAACCTGGGCTACGCCAGCACCCCTCGAACGGAGAGCAAAGCCCGGCGCTTCGGCCGGGCTCTCCGAGACGCTTCGACCCGCGCGCGACGCCTGTCGCACCCGACGCGGGAGCCCGGCCCGAGCGCCGGGCTTGCAGGGCCGTTGCCGCGCTTCTGGCGTAGCCCAGGTTTCAGAGGGTGTTTCAAAGCGCCGCCCCCGGCTGAAGCCGGGGGCAGCGAACGCCCGCGGAAACGGCCCTCCAAGCCCTGCCCGGAGGCAGGGCTCTCGCGCCGCGCGCCGCGTCGCGCGCTCGCCCGCAAGACGGAGCCCTTGGGAGCCCGGCCCCCGGCGAGGGGGCGGGCTTTGCGCTCCGAATCGGCGCCGATTCCGCGCGGCACGAAGGGGCGTCCGCTGCCCCCGACGTGAGTCGGGGGCAGCCCGCGAGCGCGTTTCGAAACACCCTCTTCAACCTGGGCGCCGTCCTGGGCGGCGTCCGCCCGGCCGCTTTCTGGCCCCATCACGCGCGCTTGGTATCACCGGCTGAGGGTTCAACCCTCCCCGCCTGAGGGTCGACCCCTCCCCGCCTGAGGGTCGAACCCTCACGAGCTGAGGGTTCAACCCTGACCGCCTGAGGGTTGAACCTTGACCGCCTGAGGGTTGAACCTTGACCGCCTGAGGGTTCAACCCTGACCGCCTGAGGGTTCAACCCTGACCGCCTGAGGGTTCAACCCTCACCGGCTGAGGGTTCAACCCTCCTCGGCTGAGCGCTGAACCAGGATTTGTGCGGCCGTGCTGCACGCCGGGTGGCCTCTTCCGGCAGCGATGGCGGTTGGCCCGGGGGCTGAACGAAGCCGGCCCCCATGCGCCGAGGCGCCCCGACGGGCAGGAGAGCTCGTACCGGCCCTCGGTGCCGATTCGTGATCGAGCCGCGCCCCCCCGGGCGCGCGCCGCCGGCGTGCGACCCGCTCAGGCCTTGGCGGGCTCTTCGTCTTGGCGCAGGTGCGTCTTCTCTTTGTAGAGCACGGCGACCACGATGAAGACGAGGCCGACGGCCGCCATCGCCATGGCGAAGAAGTTGAAGTACTGCGGGCCGACGAGCTTGTAGGTCGAGACCTGCGCCTTGGCCGCGTCGAAGCGGCCGACGGTGGCGACGGGGCGGCGGTCGACGCTGTCCATCAGCTTGACGCCCCGGGCCGGGTCGGTCGCGGCCACGAGGAAGGTGCCGGCGAGCTTCTCTTGTTTGCCGTCGGCCTTCTTCACCTCGAGGCCCGTCTCGCCCGCGAAGTCGATCTTCTGGCCGACGGCGAAGCCCTCGGCCCCCTCGAGCTTGACCCACGTCTCGGCCCCCGCCTCGGCGGCCGGGGCGCGGAGGGGGCGCACCATCGCGGTGTTGACGGCGGCGGTCATCATGTTGCCGACGCTGGTCGAGAGCAGGAAGAGCGACATGATGAAGCTCTTCATGCGCAGGGGCGCCTGCTTGTAGCTGAACTCGAGCGCCGTGATCGACACCAGCACTTCGGACGCGGTGAGCACGAGGTAGGCGGCGATCTGCCACCACGCGCTGACCACGTGCCCGGCCTGAATCTGCGCCTCGATCCACGCGACGATGAGGAAGGACGCGGCCACCAGGAAGAGCCCGATGCCGATCTTGCGCAGGGGCGTGACGACGAAGAACTTCGACATCAGCGGGTAGACGCCGAAGGTGAAGACCGGCACCATGCCGAGAATGAAGAGGCCGTTCACGACCTGAATCTGGGCGGGCAGAATGGTGAAGCCGAAGCCCAGGTCCTTGTCCATCAGCGACGACTGCGCCTGCAGCGTCCAGGTCTGGCCGTTCGACTGGTCCCACAGGGCCCAGAAGCAGGCGACGAAGAAGTAGATGACGAGCAGGCTGCCGATGGTGCGCAGGCCCTCCTTCGAGAGCACGTCGTCGAGCCACTTCTTGCCCGCGGGCGGCACCACGGCGAACTTGTGGCGCCCCAGCCAGAAGGCGATCGTGGCGACGAACATGGCCGCCGCCGGCAGGCCGAAGGCCAGCCCCGGGCCGTACTTGTCGAGCAGGACGGGGCAGAACCAGATCGAGATCGACGACCCCGCGTTGATCGCGAGGTAGAAGTAGCTGAACGCGCGCTCGATGAGGTGCTGGTTCTTGCTCGTGAACTGGTCGCCGACGTTCGTCGACACGCAGGGCTTGATGCCGCCGGTGCCGAAGGCGATGAGCGTCAGGCCGGCGTACAGGCCGAGGGTGCCGGGCACCAGCGCGAGCAGGGCGCAGCCGAGCGTGTACGCCATCGAGAACGTGATGATCGTGCGGAACTTGCCCCAGAAGACGTCGGACACGATCGCGCCGACGAGCGGGAAGAAGTACGCGCCCGACTTGAAGAGCGAATGAAATGTCGTCGCGTCCGCGTCGCCCATGCGCAGAAAGCGCGTCATGTAGACGGTCAGAATCGCGTTGATGCCGTAATAGCAGAAGCGCTCGGCGAACTCGTTCGCCACGATGTACGGTATGCCCGCGGGCATCCGGTCGTCGCGCGCCTCGGCCTGCTTGGCGCCTTCGGCCCCGGCGGCGGCGCCGCCGTCGGCGGCCTCGGCCGCGGGTGTCGTCGTCATGCTCATCGTGCGGCCTCCGCTTACAACGGCGCCGACCGTATCACACTTCTCGCAGCGCCAAGGGCGAAGGAGACCCGCGACGCGGCGCATCAGCCGGGTCGGTCGAAGGTCCGCGCGAGCCCGCATCATCTCCGCGCGGGCCCGCGCGCCCGCGGGATAGGGCGGCGAGGTCGTCTGCGAGCGCGCCTGCACCCCCGCGGGCCCGCGCGCCCGCGGGGTGAGGGCGGGCAGCAACCCCCGCGGCCCCGGCCCGCCCCCGAGTCGCCGCTCGACCGGGCCCCGCGCCCCCGCTACCTTCGGCGCCTCGTGAGGAGCGGCGCGCAAGGTAGGCGGACGGATCGACGCGCGGCGGGGCCGTCGCGCGGGGCCGGGGCGCGCGCCGGCGCGGCGGCGCGGGGCGGGCGGGGGGCGCGGCCGTGAGCGACGCCACGATCGAGCGCGGCAAGGTGCTCGCCTACCGCGTGTTCGACGTGGCAAACGAGATCGCCCTCGACGCCGCCGAGCGCCGGCTCGCGGGGCAGAAGGTCAAGCGCCGCATGCGGCTCGGCAAGGAGGGCGCGGCCGAGGCGCTGGTCTTCACCTCGCTCCCGCTCGAGGTGGGGCTCGGCCGGCGCCCGGTGCGGCTGCAGGGGCGCGAGCTCGAGGCCGATCTCTTCGCGCGCGTCTTCGAGTACGGCGCGATCTCGATCGCGTTCGAGTTCGACGTCGAGCCCGGCACGACCTTCGCCGCGCTGACGCCGCTCTGCGCCGAGATCTACGAGGCGCCCGCCCTCGAAGAGGCCGGGCGCCGCGAGGCCGCCGAGCTGCTCGCCCTGGTCGGCGACGCGGCCGAGTCGCCGCGGGTCTGGGGCGGCGTCGAGACGTACACGGTCATCTTCGTCGAGGCCCTCGAGGGCGCGCCGATGCCCGCCCGCCTCCGCTCTTCGGACGCGCTCGCCAAGCTCTTGCTCGGCGAGCGGGCCGACAAGGGCCTCAGCGAGGACCGGCGCCGGGACGTGCTCGGGACGGCGCTCTCGTACTTCGACGACGACCTCGTCATCATCGACTGGAACAGCGCCTTCGTGCTCGAGCCGGGCGGGGGGCGCCAGATCCCCGAGATTTTGGAGTTTGCGACCTCGCAGCTGCTCGAGCACCGCTACTACGACAGCATCCTCGACCGCGAGTTGCTGCGCATCCACGACGAGGTCGCCCGGGCGCGCCCGCGCTTCCGGCTCTTGCGCAGCCCCTACGCCGCGCTCGCCCGCGAGGTGCTGCGGCGCCTCGTCGAGCTCTGGGAGTTCACCGAGCGCGTCGACAACGCCCTCAAGGTCATCGGCGACTTCTACCTCGCCCACGTCTACCAGGCGGCGGTGCGGCGGTTCCGCATTCCCGCCTGGCAGGCGAGCCTGAACGAGAAGAAAGAGCTCGTGCGGCAGGCCTACGAGCTCTTGAAGGGCGACGTCGACATCGGCCGCAGCACCGCGCTCGAGATCGTCATCGTGCTGCTCATCTTGTTCGAGGTCGTGAACACCCTCGTGCGGCACTGAGCGGCGGCCGGCGGCCCGGACTGGAAGTCCGGGGCACGGCGTCCCCACCTCGTGCCGCGCGGCTTCGACCCGATCCGGAGAGCAAAGCCCGGCCCTCGCTGGGGCCGGGCTCCCGCGGGCTTCGGCTTGCCGGGCGAGCGGGCGCAGCGGCGCGCGGCGCGCGAGCCCGCCCCCAACGAGGGGCGGGCTTTGCTCTCCGTCCGAACGGGGTACGCCGTGCCCCGTACTTTCAGTGCGGGGCCGCCGGGCGCGCCTACGGGCCCGGCGGCGGCCGCTCGCAGAGGAAGATGTAGGCGTTGGTGCAGACGCGGTCGTGCAGCAGAAAGCCCGAGGTGTTGATGGCCGCGCCGCAGTCCTCGTCGACGCCGTCGCTGGGCTCGCCGGCGGGCGCGTTCCACGGGAAGCCGGAGGGCCCGAGGGGCTCGCCGTTCTCCCAGGCGTACGAGAGGTTGACGTCGATGTCCTGGGCGCCCGTCCAGACGGGCTCGGCGACGCCGAACGACTCGCCGAGCGTCTGGGCGAGGACGTCGAACTCGGATTGATCGCTATACGTGGCGAGGTGCGCGCCGCCGGGCAGGCCGCCGCAGCGCGCGCGGGCGTCCGGCCAGGCGATCGGCTCGCGGAAGAGCAGGTAGCAGTGCTCGGTGCCCTGGTCGAAGAACGCCTGGGCGCCCGCGGCCTGGCAGCGAATCTCGCAGAAGGGCGAGCAGGTCTCGTCGCCCGTGGGCGAGCCGCTGTCGCAGGCCTCGCCCGGGTCGAGGCGCCCGTCGCCGCAGCGGTGCCCCGGCAGCTGGTTGCCCCCCGAGCCGGCGCCGCCCGAGCCGCCGGTCGTGCCCACGCCGCCCGAACCCGCGCCGCCCGAGCCCGCGCCGCCCGCGCCGCCCGAGCCACCGGTCGCGCTCGAGCCCGCGCCCCCGGTGCCCGGGCCGCCGGTGGGGTTCGAGCCGCCTGCGCCCGCCTTGCTGCCGCCGCCGCCCCCCTCGCCCGTCGGTTCGTCTTCGGCACGAAGGGTGTCGAAGTTCATCGTCAACGAGCAAGCAGATAGCAATGGCCACGCGGCACACCAGTACGCGAGGGGCAGAACGTACGATCGTGTAGGGGGCATGGCAGCCTGCCGAGCCCGCGAGGGCCGCGCCCGCCTGAGTAGCCCCGGCGTCGAGAACCTTCGGGCGCGCCCGGCCGAATGTAGGTTTTCACGCCCCGGCGGCCCCGGGCGGGCGCCCGGGGCGCGATCTTCGCAGCGACCGGGCGCCCGGCCCTGACGTACTATCACGCCTCCAATCGGACGACGCCCCAACTCGAAGCGAGGAGGCTGTCATGCCTAGCATCAATCGACTCGGTAGTTTGCTCTCGGTCGCGTTCGCCCTCTGGGCGCTGGCCCTGGGCGCGTGCAAGGGCGGCGCGGAGGCGAGCGCGGAGGCGAGCGCGGACGCGCCCCTCGACGCCGACGCCCTCGTCGAAGATCACGACGCGGGCTCGATCGCCTGGACGGTGGGCGCCGACGGCGCCGTCAAGGCGCGGGTCAGCGGCGAGGGCGGCAAGCAGATCAAAGAGAACCTGAGCGGCACGCTCGCCTGGAAGAGCCCGGCGGCCAACGCCAAGGCCGAGGTCAAGACCGTGCCCCTCGCGCTCGACCAGAAGACGGGCCTCCTGATCGCGGCCGGCCCCCGGCTCGACGCCGACCTCACCGAGGTCGGCTACACGCTCAACGTCAACGGCAAGCCCTGGTCGGGCACGCTGCACCTGCCGGCCGGCGGCACGGCCGAGCTCGTCGCGTCGGCGCGGGCCTCGGCCGAGGCGGGCGCGTCGCTGCAGGGCAAGGTAGGCCCGCACGGCGGGGTCATTCAGATCGTCGGCGAGGACCGCCTCGAGCTCGTCGTCGACGAGGCGAGCGGCGAGGTGCGGGTGTACCTGCTCGACCCCGAGCTCAAGGTCGTCGCCGTCGGCGAGCGCAAGGTGACGCTCGCGGTCAACGCCGAGGCGACCGCCCCCGAGGTCGTGGTGCTCGTGCCGGACGCGAAGGGCCTCTACCTCAAGGGCGCGCTCAAGGCGGCGGTCGACCCGGTGCGGGTGACCATCGCGGTGCACCTCGGCGGCAAGGCCCGCGTCGCGCTCGTCGGGCTCGCGCCGAACGCGCACCTCGCGGTGGGCGCGAAGGCGCCGCGGCTGAAGATCAAGGTCAAGGGCGCCTTCGACGCGCCCGACGTCGACCTGCGCGCCAAGGCGAAGGGCAAGGCCGACGTCAAGATCGCGGGGCCCGACGTCAAGATTGATGGGCCCGGCGCCAAGGCGAAGGCGGACCTCAAGGTCAAGGGGCCCGACATCACGATCAAGCCCCCCGAGGTCAAGGCCTCGGCCAAGGCCGGCGCGGGCGCGGGCGCCGGCGCGGGCGGCTCGGCGAAGGCGAAGGCGAAGGTGGGCTTCGGCGTCTCGGTGAAGTGAGGGTTCGGCGCCGGGGGGGGTCGGCGGCGCGCGGGGCCGGTGCTAGATCTTGGCGCGCGCGATGCCCCGCCAGTTCGCCCCCCCCTATGTCGCCCCCGACGCCCTCGCCCAGGCCCTGCGCGCCCGCGGCTACGCCGCGCTGAGCCCGCGGGCGCTCGCCGAGCGGCTGGGCGTCGAACCAGGGGCGCTCGAGGCGCTCGGCCCGAGCTGGGCCGACCTGCCGCCCGACGAGCACCTGCGCGACGGCGGGCGCTACCGGCGCCGCCGCCACTCGTGCTTCGTCGTCGCGGGCGAGCGGGTCGAGCAGGCGCCGCACCGGGCGCACTGGCAGCCGCGCGAGTACAACGCGCTGCACGGCGGCATCGAGCGCTGGTTCGAGCCCGTCGACCCCGCCGTCGCGCGCGGCCCGGTCTTCGCGCGGCTGCTCTCGGGCCTCGGCGTCGCGTTCTCGGCGCTCAAGAACGAGGGGCCCTGGTTCGTCGAGGCGCACCAGTTTCGCATCGACACCACCGAGGGCATCGGCCGCCCCACGCCCGAGGGCGCGCACCGCGACGGGGTCGACTTCGTCGCCGTGCTGATGGTGCGCCGGGTCGGGGTCAAGGGCGGCGAGACGCGCGTGTTCGACGCCGAGGGGCCGGGCGGCGTGCGCTTCACGATGAGCGAGCCCTGGTCGGCGCTCTTGCTCGACGACGAGCGCGTCATCCACGAGTCGACGCCCATTCAGCCCGAGGGCGAGGGCGAGTACGGCCACCGCGACACGCTGGTGCTCACCTACCGCCTCGGCGGCTTCCAGGGCCCGCCCTGAGCGGGCGCCGCGGCCCCGGGGCGGCCCGCGCGCTCGCCCCCCTCAGGGCAGGGCGGCCTCGAGCGGGGGGGCGATCTCGACCGAGACCGCCGCGCCCTTCGCCGCGCGCGGGAAGACCTCGCCGTCGAGGGTGAAGCTGCCCTCGAGCCGCATCGCCGTCGCCGCCGCGACGTCGAGCGTGCCGGCGAGGGGGCGCCCGAGCATCAGCCCGGGGGCCATCTTCACGAGGGCGCCCGCGCGGGTCTCGGTGATGACGCGGACCGAGAAGGCGTGCGCGCCCTCGGGCGGCCCGAGCGCCCGCAAGGCCCCGCCGGCGATGGCCAGGTCGACGGTGCTCGCGACGGCCGCGGCGTAGCGCGCGAGCTCGGCCCGCCCCCCCGCGTGCGCGACCACGAGGGGCCCCTCGGGCGGCTCGAGGCGCCAGCGCTCGCGCCGCCACCGCTCGGTCTCGAGCGCATACCCCCGAAAGGCCTCGAAGAGCAGCCGCGACAGGCCGCCGTGGCCGCCGCCGAACTCGTCGTAGAGCTCGAGCGCGTGGCGCACCATCTCGGAGCCGAAGACGAAGCCGAAGCGCCGGCCGAAGGCGCCGCTCTCGACGCGCAAGAGCGGCAGCGGGCGCGAGGGCAGCGCCGCGAGGGGGGCGCCGCGGTAGGCGCGGGCGAGGCGCCCCAGCGTGCGCGCCGCCGGGCCCGAGGTGCCGAGCGTGCGGCCGACGATGTTGAGCGTGCCGCCCCGCAAGACCAGCAGCCGCGGCAGGGGCGGCGGGGCCCCGCACGCCTCGCCCGTCGCGCGCGTGAGCGCGAGCAGCTCGTTGACCGCCGCGTGCAAGGTGCCGTCGCCCCCCAGCGTGGCCAGCACGTTGACGCCCTCGCGGGCGACCAGCCGCCCGAGCGCCGCCCGGAGCGAGCCGAGATCGCTCGTCTCGTGCGCGAGCCCCCCGCACGCCTGCGCGACCGCCGCGACGAGCGCGGGGCCGGCCTCGCGCACCGCGCGCGCCCGCGGGTTGACGATCACGCCGACGCGGAGCGGCGCCCCGGGCCGGCAGGCGGCGACGCGCATCGCGTACGCCGCCGGGCCGATCGCCTCGGCGGGCCAGAGGCGAGCCTCGTCGGGCGAGGGTCGCGCGAGGCCGCCGGCGCCGAAGGGGCCTTCGAGAGGGAGCGTCACCTGCATGGCCGGCCCGTCGAGACTACCCACGCCCCGGGCCCGCGGGGGCCTCGAAAATCGAAGGGCGCGCGGGGCGCCGCGTCGCGCCTGCTGCGGGCGCCCCGGCCGCGCCCGCGCCACGGAACAGGGTAGGCGCTCGTCTCGTACGACGTAGGGGTCAAACGGCCCTCTTCGCGCGGCGCCCCACAACCCAAGAGCTTCATGCCCTCTTCCCGGCCCGACCACGATCCGAAGTTGCCCCCCGCCCTGCCCGTGGCGCTTCCGCGCTTGAGCGCCGAACAAGCCGAGCTGCTCGCCTCGCGCTTCCTCCCCCTCTGGGAAGATCGGGCCCCGCCCGAGCCCGCCGGCCCCCCCGTCAACCTCTCGCTCATCGCCTCGCCGCGCCTGCCGCCCCCCTTGCCCCTGACCCCCGCGCCCGCGGCGGCGCAGGCCTCGGGCGAGGCATTGACGCACCTCGCCTCGCTTCTGCAAGTGGCGCTCTCGCCCCAGGCCGGGCCGGCGTCCGCGCAGCCGAGCGCCCCACCTGCCGCCGCCCCCCCGCCGCACGCGGCCCCGCCGCCGCCGCAAACCAACGCGCTCTGGGCGCAAGCGCCGGCGCAAGCTCCGCCGCTGCCGCAAACGACTGCGCTCGTGCCGCAAGCACCGGCGCAAGCTGGTCCGCTGCTTTCGCAGGCCGCCCTCCCCCCCTACCCGCCATCGCCGTCGTTCGCCTCGCCGCCTCGGGCGATGCCCTTCGGGCCGATGGGCTTCGGCCCGCCGCAGGCCCCGAGCCACCTGCGGGAGACGGCCCCGCTGCCCCCGCAGCCGAGGGCCGCGCTACCCTCGTACGGGCGCGCTCACGTCGCCGTTCGCGACGCCGCGCTCGAAGGGCGTCGCGCCGCGAAGCCCCACCGGCGGTTGTCCGCGTGGCTGGCCATCGCCTCGGTCGCGGCGCTCGGCGGCGGCGCGTTCGCGTTCTCGCGTGGCGCTGCGCACGATGAGGCGGGCGCCCAGGCCGCAGCGTCGCAGCCCGGGGCCGAGAGCGCCACGCCTGGCGGCGGCGCGCCGGCCGACCAGGCGGCCGAAGAGAAGGCGGCGGCCGACAAAGCGGCCGAGAAGGCGGCGGCCGACAGAGCGGTGGCCGACAAGGCAGCGGCTGAGAAAGCGATGGCCGAGAGGGCAGCGGCCGAGAAGGCGGCGGCCGAGAAGGCGATGGCTGACAGGGCTGTGGCCGACAAGGCGGCCGAGGCCGACAAGGCAGGCGCGCAACGGCCGCCCGCCCTGACCAGGCGGGCGCAGCGCAGGGCGTCGGCGCCCGCGACGACAGTCGCGCAGGCGACCCCGAAGGCGACGACGGCGAAGGGGCCCGGCGAGTCCATCGTGCGCGACTTCCCCGACGCGATTTCGACCGACTGAAGAAAACCGGGCGAGGCCCGCGCGTCGCGGAGATCAGAGCGCGCATCGGGGGTCGACGTCGCCCCCCCGCCGCCGTCGTGCGACGCGGGCCCTCGTTTGAGCTCCCGGACGCAGCGTTGCGCCGGTTTTCGCTCGGACGCGCAACGCTCGCGAACGCCGTCGGGGCGGCCTGTCACGCTGCACCCATCCGTCTGGGGCGGAACGCCACGAGAGTTACCTTCGCGGAGGGCGTTTCGGCTCGCAAACGAGGGATTCGTGCGTTTCGGGGCCCAACGCAACATCGGCATGTCCCGTGCTGGTACCCTGAAGGCGGCGCCCACGCCCCCTTCGGAGTGAGGCGTGTCGCCCCAAAACCTGCGGGTTTTCGCCCGCCTCGCCGACCAGACCCCGGTTTGGTTTAGGCAAGGCGTCTTTTTACCGAAGGACCGCAGGCGCATGGCTACCAAATGGTGAGCTCAAGTGGGTGCTTGTGCTTCGGGGCAAGAACATGGTAACGGATATTATTCACCCAAGCTGGACATTTGTACCAACTATGCCCGCGTTCGTTTTGCCCGCTCTTGTCGTCCTGATGGCTCTTGTGACGCTGGTTTGGCTCTACCAAGCCGGCGTCCGGGCCTTGACGCGTCTCGTCGAAGTCTTTGTGGGTGGGTCTGCCGAGACCTACGAGCCCGCCGAGCAGGCCTGGGCCCCCGTGGCCCACGCGGCCCACGCGGCCCACGTGGCCCACGCGGCCCACCCCAGCCCGGCCGAGTGAGCGGCAAGCCCAGCCCCGCCGCGTGAGCGCGACGCCCGCAGCCTCGGCGTTGCCCCGGGCTGCCCTCGAACACCGCTCCGCCCGAGCGTTGGGGCGAAGGGCGGGGGCACGAGCGCAAGCGTTCCGACGTTCAGGCTCCCGTCAAGCGCGCGAGTTTCGGGCCAGGCGCGGGGCCGCCCCGGGCGCGGGGGGCTGCGGGCGTGATGATCGACTCGCTGCACTGGGCCCTGCGGGCCGCCCCGGGCGCGGGGGGCTGCGGGGCGGGGGCGGCCGGGCGCGGCCGACGGCAGGGCATGGACGGGCTTCGCATCTCGGGTTAGGTAGTCCGGCCGGCGTCGGCACGGCGGGGCCCGCGCGGCGGCGGTCGAGAGGGCGACACAGGTGAAGGCTGCGAACGTGACGCACGCCGCGGGCGCCGGCCGATGAGCGCGGGCCCCGGGGCCTCGGCCCCCGCGGCGCGGCCGGCCGCGCCGCCGCGGCAGGGCCCGGCGCTCGAGCTCTTGCTCGGCACGCTCACGGCCTTCGCGCCGCTGTCGGTCGACATGTACTTGCCGGCGTTCCCGAGCATCGGGCGCGAGCTGGGGGCCGGCCCCGCCCGGGTGCAGCTGACGCTCGCGTCGTTCTTCGTGGGCCTGTCGCTCGGGCAGTTCGTGACCGGGCCCTTCATCGACCGCTTCGGCCGGACGCGCCCGCTCTACGCCGGCCTCGCGCTCTACGTGGCCGCCTCGCTCGGGTGCGCGCTCAGCCCCTCGATCGCGGCGCTGACGGCGTTCCGGGTCGCGCAGGCGGTGGGCGGCGCGGTCGCGCTCGTCGTCGCGCGCGCGGTCGTGCGCGATCTGCACTCGGGGGCGGCCGCCGCCCGGATGCTCTCGCGCCTCGCCCTCGTGATGGGCGTCGCGCCGATCGTCGCGCCGCTCGTGGGCGGGCTGATGCTGAAGGTCGCCGGCTGGCGCGCGATCTTCGTCGTGCTCGCGGCCGTCGGCGCGCTGACGCTGGCGGCGTCGGTGGCGGCGCTGCCCGAGACGGCGCCGCCCCAGCCCGGGGGGGCCCGGCTGCGCCTGCCCCTCGGCGAGGTGCTGCGGGCGCCGGGCTTCCTCGGGTACGCGCTGACGGCGGCGTGCGCGCAGGCCGGCATGTTCGCGTACATCGCGGGCTCGTCGTTCGTCTTCATCACGCTCCACGGCGTGCCGGCGCAGTCGTTCGGCTGGTTCTTCGGCGCCAACGCGGCCGGCTTCGTGGCCTCGGCGCAGGTCAACCGCCGCCTGCTCGCGCGCCGCCCGCCCGAGCGCGTGCTGCGGGGCGCGCTGCGCGCCGCCGCCCTCGCGGGCCTTTTGCTCGTCGCCGGCGCCGCGACGGGGGCGGGCGGGGTCTGGGGCGTCTGGGCCCCGCTCTTCGTGTTCCTTTGCAGCTTGGGCTTCATCGTGCCGAACGCCACGGCGCTCTCGCTCGAGCACCAGGTCGGCCGCGTCGGCACGGCCTCGGCCGTGCTCGGCACGCTGCTGCACGGGGCGGCCGCGGGGTCGTCCTCGGCCGTGAGCGCCGCCCACGACGGCACCGCGCTGCCGATGGCGCTCATCGTCACCGGCGCCGCCTTCCTCGCCTGGGCGAGCCCGGCGCTCGCGCGGGGGGCCCCGGCGCCCCCCGGCGCGTGATAGCGTCGCGGCGTGCTGCCCGATCTGCCCGCCGACGAGATCTTCGAAGAGGTGGTCGTCACCCCGCGCGGGGCCTACGTGCCCCTGCCCGACCTGCGCGTCGTCGAGCGGCCGGGCTGGCTGCAGCTCGTGACGCCCTCGCTCAAGGATGGCGGGCTCAACGAGATCGCCTTCGCCGCGCTCGACGAGCGCCACGCCGACGCCGTCATCGACGTCGCGCTCGCCGAGTACCGGGCGCTCGGGGTGCGATTCCGCTGGGCGGTGGGTCCGGGCAGCGCGCCCGCCGACCTCGCCGAGCGGCTCGAGCGCCGCGGCCTCGAGCGGGGCTGGACGCGCGGCATGGCCCGCTCGACCGGGGGCTTCTCGGCCGAGGTCGACCCCGCGGTGGGCGTCGAAGAGGTCGGCGCCACGACGCTCGAGGCCTTCACGCGGGTGATGGCCGAGGGCTGGGGCGTCGACCCCGGGCCGCTCGCGCGGGTGAACGAGGCCGCGCTCGCGGCCGAGGGGGGGCGGCACCGGCTCTACCTCGCGCGCCTCGGGGGCGAGCCGGCGGCGACGGCGGCCTACGTCGCCTTCCCGCGCTCGGCGTACCTGCTGGGCGGCGTCGTGCTGCCGCGCTTCCGGGGGCGGGGCCTGTACCGGGCGCTGGTCGGGGCGCGGCTCGCCGACGCGCGCGCCCGCGGCCTCGCGCTCGCCACGTCGCACGCGCGCGAAGAGACGTCGGCGCCCTTGCTCGAGACGATGGGCTTCGAGACCGTCTGCCGCTTCCCGGTCTTCCACGGCTGAGCGCGGGCCCGGCGCGCCCGGCGGCCGGCGGGGCCCCGGCGCGCGGCCCGGGCGGGGGGGTCGCCGCTCAGGCGCGGGCGTGCCACTCTTGAATCGAGCGCACCTCGCCGAGCGCGCCGCCCGCCTCGAGGGCGGCGACGCCCTCGAGCGCGGCGCTCATGGTGGTGAAGTAGGGTATGTTGGCGAGCAGGGTCTGGCGGCGAATGGCGTAGCTGTCGCGAATCGACTTGGCGCCGACGGTGGTGTTGATGACGAGCGCGATCGTGCCCTGCCGGATGGCGTCGACGATGTGGGGCGAGCCCTCGGCCACCTTGCGAATCGGCTCGGCCTGCACGCGGGCGCGCCGCAGGTAGTCGGCGGTGCCGGCGGTGGCGACGACGTCGAAGCCGAGGTTGCGCAGGCGGCGGGCGAGCACGACGGCGAGCGGCTTGTCGTCGTCCTTGACGCTGACGAAGACGCGGCCCCCGGCGGGCAGCGCGATGCCGGCGGCGAGCAGCGACTTGCCGTAGGCGCGGGCGATGGTGGGGGCGATGCCCATCACCTCGCCGGTCGAGCGCATCTCGGGGCCCAAGATGGTGTCGACGCCGGGGAACTTGGCGAAGGGGAAGACGCTCTCTTTGACCGCGACGTGCCGGGGCCAGGGCAGGTCGTGGGCGCCGAGGTCGTCGAGGGTCATGCCGGCCACGATCTTGGCGGCGAGCTTGGCGAGCGGGCGGCCCGTGGCCTTCGAGACGAAGGGCACGGTGCGCGAGGCGCGGGGGTTGACCTCGAGCACGTAGACCTCGTCGCCCTTGACGGCGAACTGCACGTTCATCAGGCCCGCGACGCCGAGCTCGAGGGCGAGCTTGCGCGTCCAGTCTTCGATGCGGTCGATGACCGGCACGGGCAGCGTGTGCGGGGGCAGGACGCTGGTCGAGTCGCCCGAGTGCACGCCGGCCTCCTCGATGTGCTGCATGACGCCGCCGATGACGACGCGGCGCCCGTCGGCGAGGCAGTCGACGTCGACCTCGATGGCGTCCTTCAAGAACTCGTCGACCAGGATGGCGTTCGAGCCGGCCTCGCGCGCGGCCTCTTCGGCCGCGTGCATGTAGGCGTCGAGCTCGGCGCGGTCGTGGCAGATCATCATGGCGCGGCCGCCGAGCACGTAGCTCGGGCGCACGAGCACGGGGAAGCCGATGGCCTCGGCGACGCGGCGGGCGTCCTTGGGGCCGGTGGCGATGCCGCCGCGGGGCCGGTGCATGCCGAGCTTGCCGAGCAGGGCGTCGAAGCGCTCTCGGTCTTCGGCGCGGTCGATGGCGTCGGCGCCGGTGCCGAGGATGCGCACGCCGGCCCGGGCGAGCGGCACGGCGAGCTTGAGCGGGGTCTGGCCGCCGAACTGGACGATGACGCCCTCGGGCTTTTCTTCGGCGCAGATGGCGAGGACGTCTTCGAGGGTGAGGGGCTCGAAGTAGAGCCGGTCGGCGGTGTCGTAGTCGGTCGAGACGGTCTCGGGGTTGCAGTTGACCATGATGGTCTCGACCCCGATCTCGCGCAGGGCGGCGACGGCGTGCACGCAGCAGTAGTCGAACTCGATGCCCTGGCCGATGCGGTTCGGGCCGCCGCCCAGGATGACGATCTTGCGGCGCGCGGTGGGCGCCGCCTCGCTCTCGCTCTCGTAGGTGGCGTAGAGGTAGGGCGTGTGGGCGACGAACTCGGCGGCGCAGGTGTCGACGCGCGCGAACGAGGGCACGACGCCGAGCCGCCCGCGCAGCGCCCGCACCTCGGCCTCGCCCCCGAGGGCGCCGCCGGCGGCGCGCGCGAGCTGCCGGTCGCTGAAGCCGAGGCGCTTGAGCGCGCGCAGCTCGCCCGCGAGGGCGGCGTCGCCCGCGGCCGGGGCGAGGCCGGCGGCGCGGCGCTCGGCGGCGACGAGGCGCTCGATCTGGCGCAAGAACCAGGGGTCGATGCCGGTGCGGCGGGCGAGCTCGTCGGCGGGCACGCCGAAGCGCAGGGCGTCGGCGACGTAGAAGAGGCGGTCGGCGCCGGGCTCGGCGACGAGCTGGCGCAGGGCGTCGGCGGTCTGCTCGCCGGTGGCCTGGGTGCGGGCGCGCGGCAGGGCGGGCGACTCGGGCGCCTCCATCGTCAGGTCGCGCTGGCCGGCGGGCCGCTCGGCGAGCGCGACGTAGTCGACCCGGTCGGCGAGCGAGACCAGGCCGTCTTTGCCCGTCTCGAGGCTGCGCGCCGCCTTCTGCAGGGCCTCGGGGAAGGTGCGGCCGATGGCCATGACCTCGCCGACGCTCTTCATCTGCGTGCCGAGCCGCGCGTCGGCGCCGGGGAACTTCTCGAACGTGAAGCGCGGCCACTTGACGACGACGTAGTCGATGACCGGCTCGAAGGCGGCGCTCGTCAGGGTGATGTCGTTCCGGAGCTCGTCGAGGCGGTAGCCGACCGCGAGCTTGGCGGCCACCTTGGCGATGGGGTAGCCGGTGGCCTTCGAGGCGAGGGCGCTCGAGCGCGAGACGCGCGGGTTCATCTCGATGACGACGAAGCGCCCGTCCTTCGGGTCGACCGCGAACTGCACGTTCGAGCCGCCGGTCTCGACCCCCACCTCGGTCATGATCGCGCGCGCCGCGTCGCGCAGCCGCTGGTACTCGCGGTCGGTCAGCGTCATCGCGGGCGCGACGGTGACGCTGTCGCCCGTGTGCACGCCCATCGGGTCGACGTTCTCGATCGTGCAGACGACGAGGAAGTTGTCGGCCCGGTCGCGAATGACCTCGAGCTCGAACTCCTTCCAGCCGAGCAGGCTCTCTTCGACGAGCACCTCGTGCGTCGGCGAGCAGGCGAGCGCCCAGGCGACCTTCGCCTCGATCTCGCCCGCGTGCCGCACGATGCCGCCGCCGGCGCCGCCCAGCGTGAAGCTCGGCCGCAAGATGGCCGGCAGCCCCGTCGTGCCCTCGATGAGCGCGCGCGCCTCCGCGACCGTCTTGGCGTAGCCCGAGCGGGGCGAGGGCAGGCCGATGCGCTCCATCGCCTCCTTGAAGAGGCGCCGGTCTTCGGCCTTGCGGATCGAGCCCGCGTTCGCCCCGAGCAGCTCGACGCCGAGCCGCTCGAGCGTGCCGTCCTCGACGAGCGCGAGCGCGAGGTTGAGCGCGGTCTGGCCGCCGAGCGTGGGCAGGAGGGCGTCGGGCCGCTCGCGCTCGAGCACCTGCGCCAGCACCGCCGGGTCGAGCGGCTCGATGTACGTGCGCTCGGCGAACTCGGGGTCGGTCATGATGGTGGCCGGGTTCGAGTTGACCAGCACCACCTCGTAGCCCTCTTCGCGCAGGGCCTTGGCCCCCTGCACGCCCGAATAGTCGAACTCACAGGCCTGCCCGATGACGATGGGCCCGGAGCCGATGAGCACGATCTTGCGGAGGTCTTCGCGGCGCGGCATGGCCCCGCCACCTAGCATGGTGGCGCCCTCGGGACGAATCGCCGTCCGCTTCCGGCCCGCGCCCCCCGGCGGCGCCCGCCGAAGGCTTCGCCACGGGCGGCCGGCCCGCGCGCCCCGGCGGCGCCCCCGCGCGCCGGGCGCCCCGCCGCCGCCCCCGGCCCCCGGCCCTCAGCGGCCCTTCTCGGCCCGGCCCGCGGCGTCGTAGAGCACGCGGCCCGAGCGCAGGCTCAGGCGCGGCGCGGCGAAGGCCCGGGGGTCCTGGCGGGGGTCGTCCGCGAGCACGACGAGGTCGGCGTCGTAGCCGGGGGCGACGCGGCCCGAGCGGCCGGGCCGGCCGAAGCGCCGCGCCGGGCCCGCCGTCAGCGCCTCGAGCAGCCGGTCGAAGCCCATGCCCGCGCCCGCCATCAGGCCGAGCTCGTCGGCCGTGTCGTCGTGCCGCAGGTAGCCGACGTCGGTGCCGAAGAGCACCTCGACCCCGGCGGCGACGAGCCCCCGCAGCTGCTCGACGCCGCGCCCCTGCCACTCGAGCGCGAACGCCTCGGCCTCGCCCTCCTGCACGAGGCCCCGGTGCCAGAGCGTCAGCGTGGGCACGACCGCGGTGCCCGCCCGCCGCATCTCGGCGAGCAGGGCGGGCGGCAGGGGCCCGGCGGCCGGGGCGGTGTGCGCGACGACGTCGACGCCGCCCGCGACCGCCCGACGCAGCCCCTCGGCGTCCTGCGGGTGGGCGAAGACGGGCTTGCCCTGGCGCCGCGCCTCGGCGCAGACGGCGCGCACCACCTCCTCGGGCATGTGCGCGACCTTGCGATCGCCGACGGGCGAGCCGGTGAAGATCTTGACGACGTCGGTGCCGAGCCGCGCGCACTCGCGCACGGCGGCCTCGGCCTCGGCGGGCGTGCGCAGCTCGGGCGGCGGCGCGCCCGGCCGCTCGGAGGGGGGCCTGAGGTAGAAGGGCCGGCCGGCGGGCGGGAAGAACGAAGGCCCGGCGCTCAAGATCGCGGGCCCCCTCACCTCGCCCCGCCGCACGCGCTCGCGCAGCGGCAGCGTGCCCTCGGGGTCGGAGCCGAGGTCGATGACGCTGGTGAAGCCGCGGCGGGTGAGCATCGCCCGCATCGCGCCGTCGAGCTCGGCCGCCGGGCGCTTGGCCGCGCCGGCCCACTCGGGGCCGGTGAAATGGACGTGGCAGTTCCAGAGGCCGGCGGTCACGAAGGCGCCGCGCACATTGATCACGCGCTCGGCGTCGAGGGGGGTGCGGTCGCGCTCGCCGACGGCGACGACCCGGCCCCGCTCGATCACGACGATGGCGTTGGCGAAGGGCGGCACGCCGGGCGCCGCGAAGACCGTGGCGCCCGCCAGGGCCAGATCGGCGCGCCCCCCGCGGCCGCCGCTCACCCGGCGCGAGGCGGGGCGCATCTCGAACGGCGAGCAGCCCGGCGCGGCCACGCACGAGGCCGCCAGGAGCCCGAGCCGGGCGAGCGCCTGCCGCCGGCCCTCGCGCCTTGCCCCTTCGTCGAGGCGCCGCCCCTCGCGCGCTGTCCCTTCGTCAGGGCGCCCGCCTTCGCCCCCCGCCCCTTCGTCGGGGCGCCCGCCTCCGCCCCCCGCCCCTTCGTCGGGGCGGTCGCCCTCTCGCGGGGCGTCGCCCCGCTCCGCGCCGCGATCGGCGGGCGGCGGCGGGGGTTCGGGGCTCGCGGGGGCGGTCCGGCCGGTCATGGGCCCCCTCTAGCCCGCGGCCGGCGGCCCGGAAAGGCCATGCCCCGCGGGAGCCGCCGCATACGGGCGGGCGTCACTGCGGGAGGCCAGGCGCCCCCGCCTGCGGGCCCCGGCGGGGCCGCGGCGGCGGGCGGGGCGGCGGGGCGCTGCCGGGGCCGCGGCGGCGGGCGGGGCGGCGGGGCGCCCGGTCCGGGTCGACGCGGCGCCCGGAGGCTGCTTGTATTCGGGCATGAGCGCACACGAACGCCCCGACGCCCCGGCCGGCGGGGGTCAAGAGCGGCAGCCCGGGCTGCCCCAGATCGACGTTAACGAATACGGCGGCAAGCGCCAGGGCGAGCGGCAGGTGCTCAACCGGCGCCTCTTCATGCAGCTGCTGGTCTTCAACGCGCCGCCCGGCTCGAGCGGCGACGAGATCGCGGCGCGCACGGCGGGCCTGGCGCGCGAGCGGGGCGTCGCCTCGGTCGTCTACGCCGACGCGATGGACCCGCGCGGCATCGGCCTGCTCACCTGGTCCGAGGACCCCGCGCACTTCGTGCAGAACGTGCGCCCGCTCTTCGCCCACGAGGCGCTCTCGCGGGTCGAGCTGCGGACCGACTACGCCATGCTGGGCCGCACCTACAGCACCGGCCACGAGCCCGACCTCGCGTTCGTGCTGCTCGAGCGCTCGGTCAACAACGTGCTGAACGAGGCCTACCCCTGGCACGTCTGGTACCCGCTGCGCAGAAACGGCGAGTTCGCGCGCCTCGACCCGCACGAGCAGTCGATCATCTTGCGCGAGCACGCGTCGATCGGCATGGCGTACGGCCAGCAAGAGCTCGCGCACGACATTCGCCTCGCCTGCCACGGGCTCGACCCGAAAGACAACGAGTTCGTCATCGGCCTGGTGGGCCGCGAGCTGCACCCGCTCTCGCACCTCGTGCAGACGATGCGCAAGACGCAGCAGACCTCGATGTACATCTCGCAGATGGGCCCCTTCTTCGTGGGCCACGTCGCCGCGCGCACCCGCCCCGGCGGCTGACACGCCGCGTGGGCCGCGTCGCCGCGCGCACCCGCCCCGGCGGCTGACACGCCGCCGCCCGGGCGGCCGAAGCCCGAGGCGAGGGCCCCGCCGCTGCCGCCGGGGGGCGCGCGAAAGGCCCGGGCCGCCGAGGCGCCGCCCGGGCCTTTCGCGCGACCGCCCCGACGGGTCTGGGCTTCGCTTGACACCCGTGTTCTTCGGGCGTTAGCTACGTGCGTTATGGTCAGGTGTCGCGCCCTGCGTCAGATCCTGCCACGCCGCGAAGCGGCGGGGAGGTGGCTTTGGCGCCGCGCCCCTTGACGCCGGCCGGCGCCTGAGGGGCCCCCGAGGGCGCCGCCTCGCGGGAGGTCTCACGTGATCACGGACGCGCTCCACAAGCTCTTCGCGCGCGCCGACTTGACGCGCGACGAGTGCGCCGCCGCCCTCGCCGACATCGTCGACGGGCGCGCGACGCCGGCGCAGATCGGGGCGTTCTTGGGGGCGCTGCGGGTCAAGGGCGAGACGGCCGACGAGATCGCGGGCGCGGCGGCGCTCCTGCGCGAGCGGGCCGAGCCGGTGCGGGTGCGGGCGCCCGTCTTCGTCGACACCTGCGGCACCGGGGGCGACGGGCTGCACACCTTCAACATCTCGACCGCGGCGGCCTTCGTCGTGGCGGCGGCCGGCGTCGTCGTCGCCAAGCACGGCAACCGCGCGGCCTCGTCGGCCTGCGGCTCGGCCGACGTGCTGGCGGCGCTCGGCGCGAAGGTCGATCTGCCGAAAGAGGCGGTCGAGGCCTGCCTCGAGCGGGCGGGCATCGGCTTTCTCTTCGCGCCCCGCCTGCACCCGGCCTTCAAGGCGGTGGCGGGCGCGCGGCGCGAGCTCGGCGCGCGCACGCTCTTCAACCTGCTCGGGCCGCTCGTGAACCCGGCGCGGCCGCGCCATCAGGTGGTCGGCGTCTACGCGCCCGAGTGGGTGCCGGTGCTGGGCCGCGCCCTCTGCGAGCTCGGCGCCGAGCGCGCCTTCGTGGTGCACGGCGGCGGCGCCGACGAGGTCTCGGTGACGGGCGAGACGCGCGTGTGCGAGGCGGGCGGCGGCGCGACCCGCGAGTACACGCTCGGGCCCGAAGACCTGGGGCTCGGGCGCTGGGCCCAGGGCGAGCTCAAGGGGGGCGACGCGGCGACGAACGCGCGCATCCTGCGCGAGGTGCTGGGCGGGCAGAAGGGCGCGCCGCGCGACGCGGTGCTGGCGTCGGCGGCGCTCGCGCTGGTGGCGGCGGGGGCGGCCGACTCGCCGCGCGAGGGGGCGAGGCGGGGCGCCGAGGCGCTCGACGGCGGCGGGGCGCTCGAACGACTCGAGGCCTTCGTGCGCGTCACCAACGAGGTCGGGGCATGAGCTTTCTCGACGACATTTTGCGCCGAAAGCGCGACGAGGTGGCCGAGCGGCGGCGCGAGGTCGGCGAGGCCGAGCTCGAGGCGCGCGCGGCCCGGGCCCCGACGCCGCAAGGCCTCTTCGAGCGCCTCTCGCCGCCCGGGGGCCCCGCGCGCGTCATCGCCGAGGTCAAGCGCGCCTCGCCGTCGGCGGGCGCCATCCGGGCCGACCTCGACGCGGTCACGCAGGCGCGGCGCTACGCCGAGGGGGGCGCGGTGGCCATCTCGGTGCTGACCGACGGGCCGGGCTTCGGCGGCTCGCTCGCCGACCTCGAGGCGTGTCGCGAGGCGGTCTCGGCGCCGCTCCTGCGCAAAGACTTCGTGCTCGAGCGCTACCAGCTGCTCGAGGCGCGGGCCTGGGGGGCCGACGCGGCGCTGCTCATCGTCGCGGCGCTCTCGCCCGCCGAGCTCGCGCGGCTCGCGGCCGAGGCGGCGGCGCTCGGGCTCGAGGCGCTCGTCGAGTGCCACGACGAGGCCGAGTTCGACGCGGCGCTCGCGGCCGGCGCGCGGCTCGTCGGCATCAACAACCGCGACCTGCGCTCGTTCCGGGTCGACCTCGGCGTCAGCGAGCGGCTCTTGCCCCGGGCGCCGGCGGGCGTGCGCGTCGTGGTCGAGAGCGGCGTGCGCACGGTCGAAGACGCGGCGCGGCTGCGGGCCGCGGGGGCCGCGAACTTCCTGGTGGGCGAGGCCCTGGTGCGCGCGGCCGACCCGGCGGCGCTCCTCGGCGCCATCGGGGCGCTGCCGTGAGGGCGCGCGTCAAGGTGTGCGGCGTCACCCGGCGCGAAGACGCGCTGCTCGCCGCCCGCCTCGGCGCCGACGCGGTCGGCTTCGTCTTCGTGCGGGGCTCGCGGCGCTACCTCGAGCCGGCGCGGGCGCGCGACATCGTCGAGGCCCTGCCGCCCTTCGTCACGCCGGTCGGCCTCTTCGTCGACGAGGCGCCCGGGGCGATCGAGGCCGCGGCGCGCGCGGCGGGGGTGCGGGCGCTGCAGCTGCACGGGCGCGAGGCGCCGTCCGACTGCCGCGCGCTGCCCTGGCCGGTGCTCAAGGCGCTCGGGGTCGAGGGCGAGGCCTCGATCGCGCGCGCCGACGAGTACGAGGTCTCGGGCCTGGTGCTCGACGCGCCGGGGGGCGGCGGCTCGGGCCGCGCCTTCGACTGGTCGATCGTCGAGCGGCGGCGCCCGCGCGCGCCCTTCTTCGTGGCCGGCGGGCTCACGCCCGACAACGTCGGCGAGGCCGTCCGGCGCCTCGCCCCCTACGGCGTCGACGTCTCGAGCGGCGTCGAGTCGGCCCCCGGGGCCAAAGACCCCGGCAAGCTCGAGCGGTTCTTCGACGCCCTGAGGCAAGCCAGCGCATGAGCCAACCCACCCCGCCCGCCCCCGGACACTTCGGCCCCTACGGCGGCCGCTACGTGCCCGAGACCCTGGTCTACGCGCTCGACGAGCTCGACCGCGCCTTTCGCGAGGCCATGGCCGACCGCGCCTTCGTCGACGAGCTCGACGCGCTCTGGCAGCGCTTCGCCGGCCGCCCGACGCCGCTCTTCGAGGCGAAGCGGCTCGGCGCCGAGTCGGGCGGCGCGACGGTGGCGCTCAAGCGCGAAGACCTCTGCCACACCGGCGCGCACAAGATCAACAACACGCTCGGCCAGGTGCTGCTCGCCCGCCGCATGGGCAAGCGGCGCATCATCGCCGAGACGGGCGCCGGCCAGCACGGCGTCGCTACCGCCTGCGCCTGCGCGCTCTTCGGGCTGCCCTGCGAGGTGTACATGGGCCAGCTCGACACCGAGCGGCAGGCGCCCAACCTCCTCAGAATGCGCGCCTTCGGCGCCCGGGTCATCCCCGTCGGGTCGGGGTCGAAGACCCTGAAAGACGCCATGAACGAGGCCCTGCGCGACTGGGTCGCGAACGTGCGCGAAACGCACTACGTGCTCGGCAGCGCGGCCGGGCCCCACCCCTTCCCCGAGATCGTGCGCACCTTCCAGTCGGTCATCGGCCGCGAGGCCCGGGCGCAGTGCCTGCGCGACTACGGGCGCCTGCCCGACGCGGTCGTCGCCTGCGTCGGCGGCGGCTCGAACGCCATCGGCATGTTCTCGGCCTTCGTCGCCGACCCCGGCGTCGAGCTCGTGGCGGTCGAGGCGGCCGGCGAGGGGCTCGACTCGGGCCGCCACGGCGCCTCGCTCGCCCGGGGGCGGCCCGGCGTCTTGCACGGCTCGCGCAGCTACGTGCTGCAAGACGGCGACGGCCAGGTCGTCGAGGCGCACTCGATCAGCGCCGGCCTCGACTACCCCGGCGTCGGGCCCGAGCTCTCGTTCCTGCGCGACGCGGGCCGACTGACGCTCGCGCAGGCGCGCGACGACGAGGCGCTCGACGCCGCCTTCTACCTCGCCCGCACCGAGGGCATCTTGCCCGCGCTCGAGAGCGCCCACGCCATCTTCGAGGCGCGGCGCGTGGCCGCGCGGCTCGGCCCGAAGGCCCTCGTGCTCGTCAACCTCTCGGGCCGCGGCGACAAAGACCTCGCGACCCTCTCGGCGGCGCTCGAGGCGCGCGGGGGGCGGCCGTGACCCGCCAAGACCGCGTGAAAGACGCCTTCGCGGCCTGCCGCGCCGAGGGGCGCGCGGCCTTCGTCGCGTACGTGATGGCGGGCGACCCCGACCCCGACGCCTCGGTCGCGGCGGCGCTCGCCTGCGTCGAGGGCGGCGCCGACCTGCTCGAGCTCGGCGTGCCCTTCTCCGACCCCATCGCGGACGGGCCGACCATTCAGAAGGCGGCGTTGCGCGCGCTCCAGGCCGGCGCCACGGTCGCGACCTGCCTCGACGTCGCCCGCCGCGTGCGCGAGCGCGCCCGGGTGCCCGTCGTGCTGATGGGGTACCTGAACCCGATCTTGGCCTTCGGCGAGGGGGCTTTCTTCACGGCTTGCGCCCGCGCGGGCGTCGACGCCGTGCTCGTGCCCGACCTGCCGCCCGAGCACGCCGGGCCCCTCTGGCCGCACGCCCGCGCCGAGGGCGTGCACCTGCCCTTCTTGCTCTCGCCGACCTCGACCGACGAGCGCATCGCCTCGGTCTCGGCCGCCGCCACGGGCTTCGTCTATTACGTCTCGGTCACCGGCGTCACCGGCGCCCGCGCCGAGCTGCCGGCCGACCTCGCCGAGCGGCTCGCGCTCGTCCGCGAGAAGAGCCCCGTGCCGGTCATCGCCGGCTTCGGCCTCTCGACCGCCGCGCAGGTCGCCGAGGTCGGGCGCCGCGCCGACGGCGTCGTCGTCGGCAGCGCCATCGTCGCGCGCGTCGCCGAGGGCGGCGGGCCGGACGCCATCGCGGCGCGCGTGCGCGACTACGTGCGCGAGCTGCGGGCGGGCCTCGGCGGCGGGCGCTGAGCGGTGCGCCCCCCGCCGCCCGCCCTCGCCCTCGCCCTCGCCCTCGCCCTCGCCGCCTGCTCGCCCGCGGGCGCCCCGGCCGCCGCGGGCGGGTTGCGCTTCGAGCCCTGCACCCTCGCGTCGGGGGCGGCGCCGAGGGCGCTCGCCGCCCGCTGCGCCTCGTTCGAGGTGCCCGAAGACCGCTCGAACCCGGCGGGTCGAACGCTCCGCCTCGCCGTCGCGCTCGTGCCCTCCGAGGCCGAGCGGCCCGAGCCCGACCCGGTCTTCTTCCTCGCCGGCGGGCCGGGGCAGTCGGCGCGCGACGCGTTCGTCGGCCTCGCCCCCGCCTTCCGCGAGGTGCTCGAGCGCCGGCACGTGGTGCTCGTCGACCAGCGGGGCACGGGCGGCTCGAACCCGCTCGGCTGCCAGGGCGCCCCGGGCGCGAAGGCCGTCGCCGAGTCGGGCGACATGAGCCCCGGGGCGATGCGCGCGTTCGCCGGGGCGTGCCGCGCCGGCCTCGAGGGCGGCGCCGACCTCCGCTTTTACACGACCGCCGACGCCGTGGCCGACCTCGAGGCGGTGCGCGCGGCGCTCTCGGCCCCCGCGGTCGATCTCGTGGGCGTCTCGTACGGCACCCGCGTCGCGCAAGAGTACGCCCGGCGCCACCCGGGCCGGGTGCGCGCCCTCGTGCTCGACGGCGTCGCGCCGCCGGGGCTCGTGCTCGGCGCCGAGTTCGGAAAGACCCTCGACGAGGCGCTCGCCGCGGCCTCGGCGCGCTGCGAGGCCGACCCCGCCTGCCGGGCGCGCTACGGCGCCCCGCGCGCCGCGCTCTCGCGCCTGCTCGAGCGGGCGAGGCAGGCGCCCGAGGCGGTGCGCTTCCGCGACCCGCTCACCCACGCCCCGCGCGAGGCGAAGCTCGACGAGGGGCGCGTCGCGTCCGTCGCGCGACTCTTCTCGTACCACCCGAAGCTCGCCGCGCTCTTGCCCCTCGCGGTCGACGAGGCGCTCGCCGGGCGGCCCGAGGCGCTCGTCGCGCAGTCGTCGATGATCGAGGGCCTGATCGGCGAAGAGATCGCCATCGGCATGCAGCTCTCGGTCATCTGCAGCGAAGACGAAGACCTGCTCGCCCCCGACCCCGGCGACGAGGCGACGGCGCTCGGCGGCGCGTTCGTGCGCGCCATCAAGGCGCAGTGCGAGGCCTGGCCGCGGGGCCGGCGGGCGCCCGACTTTCACGCCCCGCTCGCCGCCGAAGTGCCCGCCCTCCTGCTCTCGGGCGAGCTCGACCCGGTCACCCCGCCCCGCTACGGCGAGCGCGTGCTCGCGACGCTGCCCCGCGGCCGCCACCTCGTCGCCCGGGGCCAGGGCCACAACGTGATCGCCGCCGGCTGCCTGCCCAAGCTCGTGGCCGAGTTCCTGCGCCGGGGCGACGCGAAGGGCCTCGACGCCTCGTGCCTCGACCGGCTCGGCCCGACGCCGCCCTTCGAGGGCTACCACGGCTGGGGGCCCTGAGGGCCCGGGGGGCGGAGCGCGATGATCGAGGCCGAAGACCTCCACAAGTCGTTCGCGACCAAGGCGGGGGCCCTCAAGGCCGTCGACGGCGTCAGCTTCGCCGCCCGAGACGGCGAGATCACGGGGCTGCTCGGGCCGAACGGCTCGGGCAAGACGACGACGTTGCGCATGCTCTACGCGGCCCTCCGGCCCGAGCGGGGGCGCGTCCGGGTCGACGGGGTCGACGCGTCCGAGCGCCCCGACGAGGTGCGCCGCCGGCTCGGCGTCTTGCCCGACGCGCGCGGCATCTACAAGCGCCTGACGGCGCGCGAGAACGTCGCCTACTTCGGCCGCCTGCACGGCCTCGGCGAGGCCGAGATCGCGCGGCGCGCGGGCGAGCTCGCGGGCGCGCTCGGCATGGGCGACTTTCTCGACCGGCGCGCCGAGGGCTTCTCGCAGGGCCAGCGCACCAAGACGGCCATCGCCCGGGCGCTCGTGCACGGCCCGAAGAACGTGATCCTCGACGAGCCGACCAACGGCCTCGACGTGATGACGACGCGCGCGCTGCGCGAGTTCTTGCTCGGCCTCCGGCGCGAGGGGCGCTGCGTCGTCTTCTCGAGCCACGTCATGCAAGAGGTGGCCGCCCTCTGCGACCGCGTCGTCGTGGTGGCCAAGGGGCGCGTCGTCGCCCAGGGCACGGCCGACGAGCTCCGGGCGCGCACGGGCAAGGCGAGCCTCGAGGACGCGTTCGTCGCCGCCATCGGCTCCGCCGAGGGGCTCTTCGCGTGAGCGCGCTCGCCGCCGTCCTGCGCAAAGAGCTGGTCGACGCCTTCCGCGACCGGCGCACCGTCGTCACCGCCCTCGTCGTCATGCCGCTCGCGCTGCCGGCGCTCTTCGGGGGCCTCGGCGTCGTCGGGGCGCGGGCGCAGGCGCGCAAGCTCGAGGGCCCGCTGCGCGTGCCGGTCGAGCACGCCGAGCGCGCGCCGAACCTCGTCGCCTTCCTGCGCGAGGGCGGCGTCGAGGCCGAGCCCGCGCCGGCCGACCCCGAGCGGCTGGTGCGCGAGCACGACGCCGACCTCTTCGTGCGCATCGACCCCTCGTTCGAAAGCAAGTGGCGCGCCTCCGAGCCGGCGCCCGTCGAGCTCGTCTACGACGCCTCGCGCCCGCTCGAGTCGGGCGCGCCCGTCGCCCGCGTCCGCCGCCTGCTCGAGGCCTACGGCGAGCAGGTCGGGGCCTTGCGCCTCGTCGCCCGGGGCGTCAACCCCGCCGCCGCGAAGCCGCTCCGCCTCGCCGAGCGCGACCTCGCCCCGCCCGGCTCGCGCTTCGACTTCGCCCGGCAGTTCGTGCCCTACCTGCTCATGCTCTACGGCTTCATCGGCGGCATGCAGATCGCCATCGACGCCACCGCCGGCGAGCGCGAGCGCCAGTCGCTCGAGCCCCTGCTCGCCACCCCCGCCCGGCGCGAGGCCATCCTGAGCGGCAAGCTGCTCGCGACCGCGGCCTTCGCGCAGCTCACCCTCGTCGTCATGCTCGCCGCCTTCAAGCTCGTCTTCGCCGCCCTGCCGCTCGCCGGGGGTGAGGCGTCCTTTCAGCTGCCGCTCGCCGCGCTGCCCCGGCTCTGGCTCGCCATCACGCCCGTCACGCTGCTCGGCGCCGGCGTGCTCACCTCGCTCGCCGCCTTCGCCGAGAGCGCCCGCGAGGCGCAGAGCTACCTCGCCTCGCTCATGCTCCTGCCCATGCTGCCTTCGCTCTTTCTGATGGTCTCGCCCGCCAAGGCCAAGCTCTGGGCGATGGCCCTGCCCTTCTTCGGGCCGAACCAGCTCATCGTGAAGATCCTGCGCGGCGAGGCCGTCTCGGCGGCCGAGTGGGCGCTCTGCCTGGGCTCGGGCGTCGCCCTCGCCGCGCTCGTCTGGGCGCTCGCGGCCCGACTCTACCACCGCGAGTCGCTGGCCGTCTCGGGCTGAGGCGTTCGGGCCCGCCGCCGGGGCGGCCCCGGGCGCCCTTGCTGCGGCGCGCTCGTTGCGTTTACCATGCCGGGCACGCCGACGCGGCCCGCGGCCCCCGGGCGCCCGAACGACGCGCGGCGCGCGCCGGCCCACGACCGAAACCGGCACCACGATGAGCGTACCGAGCGGGGCCCTGCGGGCGGGCGTGCTTCTGCACAACAAGTACCGGCTCGAGCGCGTGCTGGGCTCCGGGGGCATGGGCGTGGTCTGGGCCGCCGAGCGCGTGACCGACCGCGAGCGGGTGGCCGTCAAGTTCCTCTCGCCGGGGCGCGCGCACGACGAGCGCACGGTGCGGCGCTTCCTGCGCGAGGGGCGCGCCACGGCCAAGCTCAAGGGCGAGCACGTCGCGCGCGTCTACGACGTCGGCGCCCTCGACGACCACACCCCCTACCTCGTGATGGAGTACCTCGACGGCGTCAGCCTGCTCCGCCACCTGCGCGCGCGGGGGCCGCTGCCGCCCTCCGAGGCCGTCGGCTGGGTGCTGCAGGCCTGCGAGGCCGTGGCCGAGGCGCACGCCCTCGGCATCATGCACCGCGACCTGAAGCCCGAGAACCTGCTGCTCGTCGCGCGCCCCGACGGCTCGCGCGTCGTCAAGGTGCTCGACTTCGGCCTCGCCAAGCGCTTCGCAGGCGCGCCCGCCTCGCAGAGCGGGCAGGGGGTCAGCTGGTCGTTCGACACGACCGGCGACGGCTCGCCCGTCGGCTCGCCGGGCTACATGGCGCCCGAGCAGATCTCCGATCCGAGCAGGGTCGACGCGCGCGCCGACATCTGGTCGCTCGGCGTCATTCTCTTCGAGCTGCTCGCGGCGCAGCGCCCCTTCGACGGCGCGAGCCTGCCCGAGACGATCAGCCGCGTGCTGAAGTCGCCCCCGCCCTCGCTGCCCGCCCTGCGCCCGGGCGTGCCCATCGAGCTCGTGGCCATCGTCGAGTGCTGCCTCGAGAAAGATCGCGAGCGGCGCTTCCGCAACGTCGACGCGCTCGCGCGCGCGCTCTCGTCGCTGCGCGCCCCCGAGACCCGCCGCACCCACCCGCCCCCCGGGGGCGGCGACGCGGAGCCCGGCGAGTCGACGCTCGGCCCCCTCGTCGCCTCACGAGAGCTCATCTACGGCACGCAAGACCTCGACCCGCTGCGCACGCTCCCGGGCCAGTACGAAGAGCCGCCGCCCTCCTCGCAGATGGATACCATCATCGCGGCGACGCTGCGCGATCCGCCCCGCTTCGACGACGCGGCCGCGGCCGGGGGCCCCGCCCTGCCGCCGATCCTCGGGCTGCCCGCCCCGCCCGGCCCGCCCGAGGCCCCGCCGCGCCTCGACGTCGTGCCGACGCCCCCCATCGCCATCCGCGGCGAGCGGCTCGCGCAGGTACAAGAGACGGTCCGCCTCGCGAGCCAGCGCTCGCACCCGCCCTCGGGCCCCCCGGCGACTCAGCCCATCCCCCTGCCGGGCGGCCCTGACAGCGAGCCGAAGATCACCCCCGTGCCCGCGTCGGTCCCGGTGCTCATCTTGCCGCCACCGAGAAACTCGCCCCGCGGCGCGGGCGCCGCCCACAAGCCGCCGGGCAAGTTCGACGCGGCCCGCACCGTGGCCATCGTCTTCGTGGCGTCCTTCGTCTCGGCCACGCTCACCATGACCCTGGCGCGCAAGTGCTCGACCTCGGGCGACGGGCCCTCGCCGGCCGCGAGCGCCAGCGCCACGGCGCCGCCGCCCCCCGCCCCGCCCGCGCGCTGACCCGCCCGCGCCCCGCGCGCCGGTCGCGGGGCGCTCGCCCGCGCGCCGGTCACGAGGCGCTCGACCGCGCGCCGGTCGCCCGCGCGCCGGTCGAGAGGCGCTCGCCCGCGCGCCGCGCGTCGATCGACGGGGCCGGGGCGCCGCGCGCCGCCCAGAGGCGCATCGAAACACGTAGCGCGCGCCCGCCGGGCGACGCGAGCGCCCGCCAGGCCGAGAGCGCACGCGCCGGGCGACACGAGCGCCCGCCCAACCGTCGGCGTCCGCCAGAACGCTTTTCCGCACGGCACGCGCCCCCGAAGACGCCACCGCCCCGGGGGCCTGAGACCGGACTCGACCCAAAGGGCTGAGACCCCCCGCCTGCCTTTTCGGGTCCCGGGGGGCCGCCCGCCGTCGAGCGGCGCAGGCTGCGTTCAACGCCGGGCGAAAACGCAGTAGGGTTCGGGCCCCCATGCCGTCTCCGCGGGCCCGCTCCGTCATCGCCATCGCGCGCGCCGAGTGGCAGCGCGCGCTCGCCTCGGCGCGCCGGCGCGAAGCGGCGACGCTGTTGCTCGCGCTCTTGCCCTCTCTGCTGGTCGCGCCGTGGCTGATCGCCAAGGTGCCGCTCAGCCACGATCACGCGACGCACCTGTTCAAGGCCTGGCACTTCTGGACGGAGCTCGTGCCGAGCGGCCGGCTGCGCGGCTGGAGCCACTTCTGGGGCTTCGGCTTCCCCTCCGACGAGCTCGTGCCCTGCGGCGGCGAGGTGTGGGTGGGGCTCTTCCGGGCCCTCACGCTCGGGCAACTCTCGTGGACGCAGACCTACGGGGTCGCGTTCGCCGGGCTGATGGTGTTCAAGTGCTACGCGGCCTACCGCCTCGCGCGGTGCTTCTTCGGCCCCCGCGTGGGCGTCATCGCCGCGTACCTGACGCTGCTCGACCGCGGCGGCATGCTCGAGGGCGGCTGGGAGTGGCACACCTACTGGGGCGTCTGGCCCGTCACGCTCTCGATGGCCTTCGCCCAGCTCTCGCTCGTGCGGCTCGAGCGCGTCCTCGCGCTGGGCCGAGCGCGCGACCTGGCCCTCGGCGGCGTGTGGTTCGCCGCGGCGCTGCTCTCGCACGCGCTGCCGCTGGTCGCCTTCGCGGTCACCGTGCCGCTCCTCTTCTTGGACCACCGGCTGCGCGAGCGCCCCCCGCCCCTGCTCGCCTACGCGCGCGCCCTCGGCGCGCTCGCGTTCGGGGCCGCCCTCGCCGGCTTTTATCTGATTCCGTTCTTCACGCTGACCGCCGAAACGATGGATCTTGGCTGGCTCCACGAGCCCTTGCCGGTCATCGCGCGCCGCCTGCTCTCGGGCGGTACGTTTCAGCACCAGTTCTACGCGGTGCACGCCCTCGGCCTGGTCGGCGCCCTGGTGGCGCTCCGGCGGCGCCCGCCGGGCGGCCTCTTCTTCGCGACGGCGACGCTCGCCTCGGTGCTGCTCGCGTCCGACGCCATGTTCCGGGTGCTGCACCTCGAGCGGGCGATGCCGACGCTGGTCAAGCTCGAGGTGAACCGGCTGCTCGTCGTCGCGAAGATCTTCTTCTACCCGCTCGCCGGCTACGCGCTCGTCGAGCTCTTCGCCCTCTTGCGGCGCCGGGCTCGTTCGGTCCGGGCGCGGCGCGCGCTGCACGCCCTCGTCGCGGCGGCCTTCGCGGCGAGCCTGCTCACGCCGGGCTCGAGGCGGCTCCTCGTGAAGGTGCTGTCCTTCCCCGTCACGGGCAAGAACGATCTCGAACACTGGCAAGACCTCCGGGCGTTCACGCGCTGGTCGCGGGCCGAGCGCGCGCGGTCGCGCGAGCACTACCGAATCGTCTACGACTTCTGGCGCAGCGACCACCTGCCGACCGCGATGCCCGTCTACGACGGCACCCCGATGTACAAGACCGGCACGACGCCGGCGCAGATCTTCGACAAGCTGCCGATGGCGAACGACCCCGAGCTCTACGGGCCGCTCTCGGTCAAGTACGTCGTCACCGCCACGCCCAAGCAGGCGCCCAAGCTGAGGCTCGCGCAGCGCTTCGGCAAGCTCTACGTCTACGAGTTCACCGACTACCGGCCGGAGCCCTTCACCCTGCTCGGCCCGGGCCGGGCCGAGCTGCTCGAATTCTCCCCGGAGCGGGTCCGGGTCGCGCTGCAGGGCACCGGCCCCGACACGCGCCTCACCCTGCACGTGGCGAGCTACCCGCGCTGGCAGGCCGAGCAAGGCGGGCGCGCGCTGCCGATCACGACGGTGCCCGTCTACCGCTACAAATACCCGTTCTTGATGCAGGTCCCCGCGGGCGACGGCGAGCTCGTGTTCGCGTACGTACGCCGCCCCGCCGAGTGGGCCGGGGCCTTGCTATCGCTCGCCGCGCTGCCGGGCTTCTGGCTCGCCCTTTGGCTCGCGCGCCGCGGCGCGGGCCGGGCGTCGCGCGCGGCCGAATGGCTCGAGGGCCACTCGCGCCCGCTCGGGTGGGCCGCGCTCGCCCTCGTCGGCGGCGCCGCGGTGGCGATCGCCGCCCGCACCCAGACGCGCGCGCGCCTGCTGCCGAAGAGCTCGATCTTTCACCACTTGACCGGCCCCGAGCTCACCCTGGCCGGGCAGGCGTGCCAGAAAGAGCGCGACCTCTTCTTTCGCTGCGGCCCCCATACCCTCCAGGCCGATCTCGTCTCGTCGCAGGTGTGGGGCACCCACCTCTGCATGAGCGCCCCGCCCGTCGGGCCCCTGACGCTGCGCGCCCCGCTCACGCTCGGCTCGTTCATCGCCGGCGAATACGACGCGCCCAAGCAAGGCAAGGGCCAGATTCGCTTCGCGATCGGCGGCCGCGAGGTCGAGAATTTCTCGACCGAGTCCCCCTACCTCTTCAAACAAGCCATTCGGTTTGACACGCGTGAGCACCGGGGCACGAGCCCCGAGATCGAGCTCACCCTCACGGGCGTCGCGGCCAACTGCTTCGACTTCCGCCTGGTCGACTGAAGCCGCTTTCGACGACCGGCCCCCGACGGGCCCCGCATCGGCGGGGCGCGGCGGCCACCCCGGCCGAATCGCGCCGACCAACGGCCGCGGCCCCGGCGCCGTGGTCGCCCGCCGGGGCCGTCTCGCGCCTGCAGGCCCCGGCGGCGCGGTCGCCCGCCGGGGCCGCGTCGCGCCTGCGGGGCCTGGCAGCGAGGTCGCCGCCGGGGCCGTCTCGCGCCTGCGGGCCCCGGCGGCGCGGTCGCCCGCCGGGGCCGGGCGGCGGCTCAGAACTGCGCCGCCTCGGTCGACTCGGTCAGGGCGAGGGTCGAGGCCTGGCCGGCCGAGATGACCTCGGCGACCTTGTCGAAGTAGCCGGTGCCGACCTCGCGCTGGTGGCGCGTGGCGGTGTAGCCCTCGGCCTCGGCGGCGAACTCGGCCTGCTGCAGCTCGGAGTACGCGGCCATGCCCCGGTCGCGGTAGCGGCGGGCGAGCTCGAAGGTGGCGAAGCTGAGCGAGTGGAAGCCCGCGAGCGTGACGAACTGGAATTTGTAGCCCATCGCGCCGAGCTCGCGCTGAAACTTCGCGATCGTCGCGTCGTCGAGGTTCTTCTTCCAGTTGAAGGAGGGCGAGCAGTTGTACGCGAGCAGCTTGTGGGGGAACTTGGCGCGAATGCCCTCGGCGAAGCGCTTGGCCTCTTCGAGGTTGGGCGTCGAGGTCTCGCACCAGACGAGGTCGGCGTAGGGGGCGTAGGCGAGGCCGCGGGCGAGGGCGCACTCGAGGCCGCCCTTCAGCCGGAAGAAGCCCTCGGCGGTGCGCGAGTTCGGCTCGATGAAGGGCCGGTCGCGCTCGTCGACGTCGCTGGTGATGAGCTTGGCGCTGTCGGCGTCGGTGCGGGCGACGACGAGGGTCGGCACGTCACAGACGTCGGCGGCGAGGCGGGCGGCGACCAGGGTGCGGACGAACTGCGAGGTCGGCACGAGCACCTTGCCGCCCATGTGCCCGCACTTCTTCTCGGACGCGAGCTGGTCTTCGAAGTGCACGCCGGCGGCGCCCGCCTCGATCATGGACTTCATCAGCTCGAAGGCGTTGAGCGGGCCGCCGAAGCCGGCCTCGGCGTCGGCGATGAGGGGCACGAGCCAGTCGCGCGAGCCCGCGCCCTCGGCGTGCTCGATCTGGTCGGCGCGCCGGAGCGAGCTGTTGATGCGGCGCACCACGTTCGGCACGCTGTCGACCGGGTAGAGGCTCTGGTCGGGGTACATCTGGCCCGAGGTGTTGGCGTCCGCGGCGACCTGCCAGCCGCTCACGTAGATGGCCTTGAGCCCCGCGCGCACCATCTGCACGGCCTGGTTGCCGGTGAGGGCGCCGAGCGCGGCGACGTAGTCTTCGTCGTGCAAGAGGCGCCAGAGCTTGTCGGCGCCCCGCTCGGCCAGCGTGTAGGCGATCTTGACCGAGCCGCGCAGCCGCTCGACGTCGGCGCGGCCGTAGGGGCGCACGACGCCCTCGAAGCGGCCGGGCGCGACGCGCGCGCTCGGCGACGACTCGGGCGCCCGCGCCGCGGGCGGCGGGCTCGAGCGCCGGCCGTCCTCGTAGAAGCCGTCGGCGACGACGTGGCCGTTCGCCTGGCCGTTGCCGTGGGAATGGCCGTTGCCGTTGGGGTGACCGTTGCCGTTCGACTTGCTCGGGAGGACGGAAGACTGGGCCATGGCGACTCTCTCTCTTGCTAAAAGGGACACTTTGGCGGGCAGACGTTTCAAAAAAAATGAAACCTCGCCTGGCAGATGTTTCGAAAAATGAAACCTAGGGCCTGGCGGACGTTTCGAAAAATGAAACTCTAACCGACCGACGTTTCGGAACGCGATAGTTTGGACAACGGACGTTTCGAAAAATGAAACTTCGAGCGCGCGGCGGGGCGCGCGCGGCGCCGGCGCGCCCCGGGCCCCTACGAGCCCTCGGCGACGAGCCGCTCGTAGGCGGGCAGCGTCAGGAACTCGCCGAACTCGGGCGCGGTGGCGAGCGCGACGAAGAGCTCGGTCGCCTCGTCGAAGCGCCCCTCGGCGAAGCGGGCCTCGCCGAGCTCGCGGCGCACGAGGGCC
>DASTPP010000201.1:0-111062 GCA_035762175.1 Polyangiaceae bacterium
CCGACCGGCATGTACCCCGTGCTCGGCTACTCGTGGGAGCTCAAGATGCCCGAGGGCGTGCAGATCGCCGACGGCGTCGACGGGGTCACCAAGGCCGTGCGCGAGCAGGTAAAGTACGGCGCCGACTGGATCAAATACTACTCGGACCGGCGCTACTTCACCTCCGCCGAAGCCCCCTGCACGCACCGCGTCTGCTCGCTCGTCAACTTCAGCGACGAGGAGGCGAAGGCCATCGTGACCGAGGCCCACCGGCTCGGCAAGAAGGTGGCCGCCCACGCCATCGGCTACGACGGCATCGACTCGGCGCTGCGCGCCGGCGTCGACTCGATCGAGCACGGCGACGGGCTCGAGGGCGAGCTCATCGACCGCATGGTGCGCCAGAAGACGTATTGGTGCCCCACCATCCGCGTCGGCATCGAGGTCGCCCCCGGTCGCGGCGGCGTCTGGCCTCGCCTCGTCGAGGCCGAGAAGGCCGCCTTCGCCGAGGCGCTGAAGAAGAACGTGCTCATCGCCTACGGCACCGACGCGGGCGGCTACTCGTGGACCCAAAACCAGGCCCAAGAGCTCGCCATCATGGTCCGCTACGGCATGGCCCCCGCGGCCGCCCTCCGCTCGGCCACCGCCGTCGCCGCGCAGCTGCTCGACCGGCAGCGCGAGCTGGGCACGGTCGAGGCGGGCAAGCTCGCCGACCTCGTCGCGGTCGCCGGTAACCCACTAGCCGACATCACTGAGCTTGAGCGCGTCCGCTTCGTGATGAAGGGCGGCGTCGTTTACAAACGCAACGGCGCCCCCGTCGAACCTTAGACGGCGCGTCGAATCTTCGACGCGCCCCGAGGGCGCCCGCCTGCGGCGATGGGCGCACCGCCCGCCTCGCCGCGGGCGCCCGCACCCCGTCGTAAGCCGCGGCCGGCGCCGGGCCCCGGGGCGACGCCGCGGCGCTGACGCGCCGGCGAAAGGGCGCCGCCGGCGCGCGCGGGGCCCGGCAGGTGGGGGGGCCTGGTAGGTGGGCGGCGCCGGGCGGGCGAGAAGGGCGTCGAAGCAAATCGTCATACGCTTATGTCGTATCCGTACAAATGGCGCCGCCTCGCCGAATTTCGTAGACGCTCGCGTCGCGTTTCCTACTATTACGTCATGGGGGTTTCGTCTCGCGAACGCGCCAAGGGGTGGGTCGGCGCCGCGGGCGCGCGCGTGGGCCCTCCTGCCGGGGGGCGGGCCCGCGGCCGCCGCGCCGGGGCGGGGCCGGTGGCGCGGCGGGGGTCGGCGACCCCGGGGGCTAGTGTAGGCAAGGCGTCTGCAACGTACGTGAAAGGTTAGCAATGGCAGACTCTTTCGTGATCGTGTGCTTGCTGCTCATCGCCGGCCTCGCGGGCCTCGGCTGGTGGGCCCTGAAGCTCGACGCCGAGCGTCAAGTGCTCGCGCAGCAGGTCGCCGGGCTGGTCCGGCAGCTCGGCGACGTCGAGCGGCGCGCCGAGCACCTGCGGGCCTTCTCGAACGAGGTGAAGCGGCTCGAGGCCGAATGCAACCAGCTGGCCCTGCGGCGGGCGAAGGCCAGCCAAGAGTTCAACGCCTACGCGCGCGATCTGGCCCTGCGCCGCGAGGCGGCCGAGCGCGACTTCCGCGAGCAGTGCGAGGCCGACGCGAGGGCGCTCGAGGCGTACAAAGCGACCCTCGCGCAAAAGCGGCTCGAGCTCGAGCACCAGTTCGGCGCCGCCGCGGCGCAGAACGACTGGCGAGAGGTCACCGAGGCCCGGGCCACGACCGCCGACGAGTGGCAGGCCGTGACCGAGGTCGACTTCTCCGACCTCCGGCGCCGCGACGAGCGCGACGCCGCCACGGTCGCCGCGGTCCGTGGCCGCACCCTGAAGCCCCCGGCCCTCGCCGAGAGCGGCGCCTACCTCGTCTCCGACCGGGCCGCCGCCTCGTAAGCGTCCGACGAAGGCCCGGGCGTCGCACCCCCCGCGCGGGCGGCTGCGCTCTCGCAGGCGGGGCGCCCGCCCGCCCGAGCCGAAGGCGCGCCCCGGCGCGTCCGAAGGGGCCGCCTGATGCGTGCCCCGGCGCGTCCGAAGGGGCCGCCTGATGCGTGCTCCGGAGCATCCGAAGGGGCCGTCCGCCTGATGCGTGCCCCGGCGCGTCCGAAGGGGCCGCCCACCTGATGCGCGCTCCGGCGCGTCCGAAGGGGCCGCCCGCCCCCCTGCCGCCCGATCAGAACAGGTCGCTGAAGGTGCGCAGCCGCAAGGCGAGGCCGACGCCGACGTCGTGACGCAGCCGGGCCCCCCCTGGCCCGGGGTGGTCAACGTGAAGACGGTAGCGGCCCATCGGCACGAGCTCGAAGCGGGTCATCAAGACCCAGGTCGAGTCGTTGAGCTCGGCGATCTGGCGCGCCTCGAACAGGCGCAAGGGCCGGTTCACCCCGACGCCCGCGTAGAAGTCGCCGCCGCGAAAGAGCGTCGAGCGCAGCGGCGTGCCCGCCTCGGCGAAGCCCTCGAGGCCCCAGCGGCTACCCCCGATCGACTCCGGCCCGTAGCCGGCGCCGACCAGGACGCCGCCGGTGAAGCGCGAGCCCCCCGGCGCCTCGGCCCGGCTCTCGACCGCGGCGCCGACCAGCAGGCCGTGATCGTTGAGCGGCGACCCCAGTCGGGTCGACGCGGCGACGCGCCCGAACCCGAGCACGTGGCCCCTCGCCACCTCGGCCCCCGCCCCGCCCCCGAGATCGGCGGCGCACCCCGCCGAGAGCAGCGCCAGGGACCCCGCCCGCCAGGCCCGCCCGCCCCTGCCCCGCCGCGCCTCGCCGGGGCGCTGGCCGCCCCCGGCGCCCCCGAGGCCCCCGCCGGCCGGCGCGCTCACGGCGCCCCCTTCGGGCAGCGCTGGCAGGCGAGCTCGACCTCGTTGCTCTCGAGCTGGGCCCCGCCCCCGACCCCGATGACGAAGCGAAACCTCCCCCCGCAGCGCGGGTCACAGCCCCCCGCGTCGTCGACGACGTCGGGCTGCCAGCGCACGCGCCACCGCTCGCCCTCGCCCACCTCGCGCACCTCGACGTTCGATCCGCGGTCGTCGTCGACCACCTCGCCCCCCCGCCGGATCTCGACCCAGAAGCGCCGGCGGTCGGAGAGCGCGCGCAGCGGCCGCCGCCCGAGGTGGGCCTCGATGACGAAGGCCCCCTCGCCGTCGACCGCGGCCCGGGCGGCGATCGGCGCGCGCCCGCGGGGCGCCTCGTCGGGCTCGTCGCCCGGCAGGCGCGCGACGACGGGCGCCGGGTCCGCGCGCAGGGGCTCGGCGGCGTCGGGCCGGGCGGGGTTGTCGCAGCCGCCGCGGTCGCCGCGCACGAGGTAATTCGTCAAACAACCGAAGTGGTTGACCAAGAAGTCGGACGAGCGCGGGCCGTAGAGCGTCGACGCGCCCTCGTAGAGCTGCAGCTCGTACTCGGCGCCGGTGGCGAAGTACTGCAGGTAGCTGTTCGTCAGCCCGACGACCGGCAGCGCGGCGGGGGCCTCGCCGAGCCGCGCCCGCACGGCCTCGCGGACGCGCTGCCCGGTCACCGTCGTCAGCTCGCCGGGGGCCGTCGCGATGGCGCCGCCGGCGACGCGGACGAGCGCGACGGGCCCGAGCCGCGGGAAGTCGTGCTCGGCGTCGGCGCCGTACGAGGTCAGCGGCAGCTTCACGCCGTGGCAGCCATGGGGCCTCGCGAGGCGGTAGCCGGCGTTGGCCTCGGTGAGGAGGCGCAGCCGCGTCGGGCCGTCGCGCGCGCCCCCCCCGGCCGCGACGCCGAGCTCGGCGGTCGGGCAGAGCGCCTCGCGCGCGCCCGCGCCGAGCCTCGCGCCGGGCAGGCGCAGCTCCCAGTAGGCGCGGTCGAGCGGCCCCCGGGCGAGCGCCGGGAAGCGCCCTTCGCGGTCCTCGACGAGCTCGACGATCTTGCGCCCGAGCAGCCGCCCGAGCCGCCGCGCCTCGGCCACCGACTGGAACGCCGCCTTGGGCGACAGATCGCCCTCGACGCCGTTGGCGATGCCCACGACGGGCTCGCCCTCGCGCGGGCCCCTCGCCTCGCAGCGCCAGGGCGCCCCCTCCGGCCGCGCCTCGCCCTCGACGAGGCAGGCCTCGGCCGCGCGGGCGGCGAAGCCGAAGACGTCGCCGTGGTAGAGCTCGTTGGTGTTCGGGATCGCGGTCGGGTGCATTCCGAACACCGCGAACGCGCCGAGCGGCCGCGCCGCCCCCGGCCCGCACGACGCCGCCCCGGGCGCGCGGGCGTCGACGCGCAGCACGCTGATCTCGGCGTCGACGGCGCGCTCGGCGGCCGCGGGCGTCGCCGGCCCGCCGCCGCGCGAGAGGGCTCGCTCTTGCTCGGCGGCCCGGGCGAGCGCGGGCGCCTCGCCGCCGCCCGCCCCGCGGTTCCGCGCGAACGCGGCGTAGCTGCGGTTGAAGGTGAGGCCCGCGAGCTCGTCGCGCCGCCACGACAGGCACGCGGGCGCGAGCCGCCCGTACGCCTCGGCGACGGCGGCGGCGATGCGCTCGCCGAGGAACTCGACGACCCGCGGATCGTAGCCCGGCGCGTACGAGCTGAAGCTGCCGCTGTAGCGCCGGGCCTCGAAGTAGTGCGCGGGCCCCGCGTGCGTGTGCGTCGCCATCAGCAGCAGCCGGTCGAGGGGCACCGGCACCCCCCGCCGGGCGAGCTGCTCGCCGACCTCGCGGTGCAGCGCGAGCGAGGGCGCGGCGAGATCGCAGGGCACGAGCGCGACGAGCTCGCGTCCCTGCGCGAGCACGAAGGCGGCGCAGCGCAGGCGCAGCCGGAAGCCCGTGGCGATGCGCCCCTCGGGGCCGTGGCCGAAGAGCGCGAGGTGCGGCGGGGGCGTGATGTCCGCGCGCGCGACGCCGGCGTGGTACCCCTCGCCCTCGAGCGCCGGGGGCGCCGGCGGGGCGGGGGGCGTATCGGGCCCCCGGCCGTGGCAGGCGAGCAGGGCGCCGAGCGCGATCAAGAGCGCCAGCGCGAGGGGCGCGCGCGGGCGCGTCACGGCCGCACCCCCTCGGCGCCCTCGGGCGCCTGGCGATCGTTGCCCGGACGGCCCTGGGGCGGGCCCGCGAGATCGCTGCCGAAGACCAGCCGCAAGGCGAGCTCGCCGGCGTACTCGACGTCGAACCCGCGGCCTTGGCCTTCGGGCGCCATCCAGAAGCCGGCCCGCGGCGCGAGCACGAGCTCGGGCGTGAAGTAGAGAACGTTGAAGGCCGGGCCCCGGTCCGAGTTGGGCAGCGGCCGGAGCCGCGCCGTGCCTGCGAGCCCCCCGTACGCGCCCGTCCCCGAATAAAGGCGGTTGGCGGGCCCCCCCGCGCCGAGCTCGATCGCGGGCTCGAGCGTGAGCCAGCCCGGCACGACGACGAAGTCGTAGCCGCCGCGCAGCGCGCCCGCCCGGATCGCGAGCCCGTCGTCGTACGCCCCCGTCAGCCGCGCCCCGACGATGCCGCGGTGCTCTCGGCCCGCGTTCAGGGACGCCGAGACGCTCGTCGTCGCCCGGGCGTCGCCGCGCGCGGTGGCCGCCACGCCGGCGCCGATCTGGAGGCCACAGCCCGACCCGAGCGCGAGCGCGGGCGCGCAGAAGCCCGCGAAGCGCGCGCCACCTCGCCCCCGACCGCCCCCGACCGCCCTGCGGGCCCATGCCCTCCGCCTCGACCCACCCATGATCGCCCCCTTCGCCTCGGGGTGCCCCGAGCGTGATGGTCAGGCAACGACCCTCGGGCACCGTTGCCCCTGCGTTGGTCGCGGCCACGACCGAGCGCCCCGAGGGAGTATCGTGGCCCTGTGGCGCGGGTTGCGTCCAGCGCCGAGAAGAGACGCCGCGCGATGGGTAGGCCCGAACGTGCAGCCGGGCCAAGAATGCGGCGCCCCATGGCTGAGCCGGGCGCCCCCGGCTGGTGCTTGCCACGGCATCCCCCCGACGCCATCGGCCGGCGGGCGCCCTGGCCTCTGGACTCGCCCGCCCCCGGCCCCGATGGGGGTAGGCAAGTGCGCCACGCTCTCGCCCGCGCGCCCTCCGCCCCGCCGCGCGCCTCACCCGCGCGGGCGCTCACCGAGGGCGGATGATTTCAATCATGACACACTGACTCGAATCGACCGAAATCGTCGAAAGGCCCGTGCCACCTCGTATTTTGGGCCGTTTCGTGGCCGAGCTCGGGCCCGGCGGCGCGCCGCTACCGCTCACAGGCGGGCGAAACGCCACACGCACGCCACAGGTGTAGGCGCGGCCCTGCGGGCGTCGCCAGAGCCATTTTTCCTTGCGTTAATCGCCCAGTAGCTTAAGCTCAAAGACCCGCCATGAAACATCGCAGCACATGGCTATCGCGCCTCGAAGACTTCCTCCTGCGCTTGCTCGAGCCTTCGCTCAAGAAGCGGCGCGCCTTCGAAGAAATGTTCGAAGGGTTACGAGGGCCTCGCGATAGCGCGCGGGCGCGGGCGAAAGCAGGCCCCGCCCGCGACGGTTTGAGCCTCCCGGGCGTCGGCCCGGTCGCTCGACGAGGGCCGCGCCGCGCGCCCCCGAGCGATGGTGGCTCGATCGACAGGGCGACGCCGCGTCCGGCGTCGGCCCCAGCCTTTGCCTGCCTCGGCGAACGAAGCGCCCCGCCCCCGCCATGCCGGCGGCGGGTGCGCTTTGCGCGCCGGGGCGGGTGCCCTGCGGTGTGAGCCGCAGGCCCGTTGCGGGGGCCCGCAGAGCGAGCGAAGCGCACCCGCCGCCGGCCAGAACAAGGTCTCCGGCAAGGTCGACACGAGCGGCGCCAACCTGAACGTGCGCTCGGGGCCCTCGACGAGCTTCGCCTCGGTCGGCTCGGTCGCCGACGGCGCGAGCGTGTACGTCCGCTGCCGCGAGGCGGGCCAGAGCGTCAGCGGCCCGACCGGCACCACCTCGCTCTGGGGCAACGTCGGGCTCGGCGACGTGTCGCAGGCCTTCGTCGTCTACCCGCTCTTCGTCTTCGCCGGCCCCGCGCTGGTCTCGGCCCTGATCGAGTCGGCGCTGGCGCTCGCCTCCGAGCGGGTCTCGCGCCGCGCCTTTTTGGTCGGCGGAATGCTGGCGCTGAGCCTCTCGCTCGCCGCGGGCGCGGCCTCGCCCTGGCCCTGGCTCTCCTCGCTGGGGCTGGCCGCGGCCGGCGCCGCCGGCGGCTGCGCGTGCGCCGCGGCGCAGGCCTCGCTCGTCGAGGCGAGCCCGCGCTCACCCGAGCGGGCGATGGCCCGCTGGTCGTTCTTTGCCGCGCTCGGCGACGTCGCCACCCCGCCCCTCGTCGCCCTCGCCCTCGGCGCGCCGGGCGCTCGTACCGCGGCGCCCTGCTCGCCGCGAGCGCGGCGGCGTCCGCGCTCGCCCTCGCCGCCGCGATCGCCGTGCTCTCGCTCGCCTGGCGCGCGCCCTCGCTCTTCGCGCTCGGGCTGAGCGCGGCCGCGCCCGACGCGATCGCCAAGGCCCGCGCCGACGCGGCGCTGCCCGGCTCGCCCGGCGTCGTCAACGCGCTCGGCGGGGCCTTCGCCGCGCTCGACGTCGCCTTCGTTGCGCTCGACGTCGCCTTCGCCGCGCCCGACGTCGCCGCCCCGCTCGCCGTCGGGCTCGTCGCCGCCCGCGGCGGGCTCGGCGCCGCGCTCGGGTGCCCGCCCGTGCGCCCGCTGACGCGGCTCGCGCTGGCCGGGCGGGGGCGGCGGGGCGCGCGGGCGCTAGCCGAATAGAATTTCGTGAGTAAAAACAAAAAAATCTCGCCGCCGGCCTGGCTTATACGGACGAGCTTCGACCCGAAACGAAAAAAAATGGTTGGTCTCGACCTTCAGTCGATGTATCAAGGTTGCCACACCTGACGCGAGACGCACCAACGTGGCGAAACGCGACAATCCGTCGCGGTAGAGCTACCGTAGGGCCGGCGCGTCGCCCGGGGCCGCCGCGCGGCCGCGGGCAACCCGCCGGGCCACCCGTCGAGGCGAACGACCGCCCCGGGGGCGATCTGCGCCCCGGGCACCGCACGAGCTTTCCAGCTAGGCATTCGAATCGAGTCGGCGCCGGCGGCGATCCGCATACGGGGCGGGGGGGGTCGCCACGGCCCAGCGTTGTGACGAATCGTTCGGCGCGGGGCCGCGGTGCGCCCGCGCGCCGCGGCCCCGGGGGGTTTCGTAGTTTTTTCACGATGGCGGACGGGCGTCCGGGCGGCCGAGGTGCGCCCCGGTGCTCGCCCGCCCCCGCTTTCCTATTTTGATTTTAGCCCTGCACCGCGGGGGGCCGGGGGCGTCCACACCGCGCCCCGACCCCGAGAAGCTTTCCTACCCTCGAGTCCACCACGACGTGCCCCGCGCCGCTCCGGCCCGGGGGCACCCGACCAAGGTTCGCGTGCCGGGCGCCCGCCGCGCCCCGGGCCGACGTGCGCCCGCGCGCCGCCCCGAGGGCGGCCCTCGCCACCGCGAACCGGGAAGTGCCAAACGATGCAGCATCGCACCCAGAAGCCGACCCGCCGTCCCCTCCGTTCGCTGCTCGCGCCGCTCGCGCTCGTGGCGGCCTGCGCGCCCCCCGGCGACGCGAGCGACGCCCCCGACGAGGGCGTGCGCGAGGAGGCGCTGACCGCCTGCCTCGCCGTGTCGCCGACCGGCACGCGGACGCGCAACACCTCGTTCGCCGCCCAGTCGGCGCCCTTCGTCGCCGAGTGGAGCGTCGTGCCCGGCGCGGCGAGCGTCGACGGCGCCGTCGCCCTCTCGAACGGGGCGCAGACGGCTTGGGCGGGCTTCGCCGCGACGGTGCGCTTCAACGCCGCGGGCCAGATCGACGCGCGCAACGGGGCGGTCTACGCGGCCGCCGCGCCCCTCGCGTACGCCGCGGGCCAGACCTACCACGTCAAGATGGTGGTGGACCCGGCGGCCCAGCGCTACTCGGCCTTCGTCACGCCCCCGGGCGGCTCGCCCGTCAAGGTGGCCGACAACTACGCCTTCCGGGTGAGCACGACGACGCTCAACAACGCCGTCGTGCACGTGGGCTACGAGTCGACCGGGACCTTGAGCGCCTGCGACTTCGTGGTCGGGCCCGTCTCGGCGCCCGCGCCTTCGCCCGCGCCGGCCCCGGCGCCCGCGCCGGGCGAGGTGCTGGCCTTCCCCGGCGCCGAGGGCTTCGGGGCGAAGTCGACCACCGGCGGGCGCGGCGGCAAGGTGTTCAAGGTCACCAACCTCAACGCGACCGGCACCGGCAGCCTGCAGTGGGCCGTCTCGCAGCCGGGCAAGCGCACCGTGGTCTTCGCCGTCAGCGGCGTCATCAAGGGCGACATTCACATCCCGCACGGCGACCTCACCATCGCCGGCCAGACCGCGCCCGGCGGCGGCATCACCATCGCCGGCAAGGTGAGCGCCGCCTACGACGTGTCCTTCCGGAACGTCGTCATGCGCTTCGTCCGCGTCCGGCCCCCCGCCCTCACCGGCAGCCAGGGCGACGCGCTGCAGTTCAGCCGGGGCGGCAGCTTCGTCTTCGACCACGTCTCGATCGGGTGGGGCTGCGACGAGACGCTCGACCTCTACGAGGCGACCGACGTGACCCTGCAGTGGTCGTCGATCGAGGAGGCCGCCACCAACTGCGGCCACCCCGACGGCTCGAACCACAACTACGGCATGATCAACGGCCCCGACGGCCGCCGCGTCGCCGTGCACCACAGCCTCTTCGCGCACAACCTGAACCGCAACCCCGCCATCGCCAACGGGCCGGCCGAGGTGCGCAACAACGTCGTCTACAACGTCAAGCACGGGTTCATTCACCACAACCCGGCGTCGGGCGCCTTCGACATCGTCGGCAACTACTTCAAGCAGGGCCCGAGCGCCTCGCTCATGCCCTTCTTCTTCGACGACGAGAACGGCTTCGCCGACGCGGGCCTCAAGTACTACCTGCGCGACAACTACGTCGACGACCCGGGCGATCTCGTCGGCCCGATCGACAACCCCTGGGCGACGCCCTACGCGCACCCGACCTTCGCCAACCTGCTCGCGCCGACGTCGAAGCGCGCGGCGGCCGAGTTCGACTTCTCGTCGATCGCCGGCTTCAAGCGCATCACCACCCAGAGCTCGACCGAGGCCTACGACCTCGTCGCCGCGCGCGCCGGCGCCTTCCCCCGCGACGTCGTCACCCGCCGGGCGGTCGACGAGCTGAAGGCGCGCACCGGCGCCTTCGGCCGCCGCGTGCCGGCCGACCTGATGAACGGCCTGACGGCGACGGCGGCCCCCGCCGACAAGGACAACGACGGCATGGCCGACGCGTGGGAGGCGTCGAAGGGCCTCGACCCCGCCAACGGCGCCGACCACGTCAAGCTCATGCCCTCGGGCTACACCGCGATCGAAGAGTACATCAACGGCCTCGCCGCGCAGCTCGTGCCCTGAGGGCGCGCGCCCCGGCCCCCGGCGCCGGCGAGCCCCGGGGGCGGCGCCGGGGCTCGCCCGTCACCCGCCGCCGGCCCTCGAGCAGGTTGCCCAGCAGGTGCGAGGCCACGCGCACGATCTCTTCGTTCCGGACCCCGTAGTTGACCAGCTCGTTGAAGAAGCCCTTGGCCACCAGCTTCGACATCTGGTCGCGGCGCTGTTCGAGTACGGAGCCTTCGTCGCCCGAGGTGCTCATGGCGCGCTTGCCTACGTCCGCGGCGTACCGGCGTGAAGGGCGCACCGCCGCGCGGGCGGGCGCGGCGCGCGGACGCACCCGTGGCTACATTTCGCCCGTTCAGAAATCGAACCGAAGCGATTGCGCCGGGCGCGCGGTTCAGAAACGAAACGGCCCGCGCGCTATCTCGAGTGACAATTGCGAAAAGAGGCCGTTGGTTTGCTCGGGCTCATCCGTTAGAGTGCGCGTCGCGTTGGGGTTATCAACCGCCTGCGGGCGACAAGACGGGGCGGGGTTCGATCGCGCCGCGCGCGGGCCGCGCGCGAGGCGGGCGGGCGCCGCCCCGAGAAAGATGTAGCAGCGATGAGCAAGCGCGTACGCTCCCTCCTTCGATTCGTGCTGGCCGGCGGGCTCGCCGCCGCCTCGGCCGCGGCCTGCGCCGACGTCGGGCCCGACGAGGGGCAGGCGCCCGACGGGGGCGCCCAGGCCGACGAGGTCGTCTACGGCACCGACGACCGGCAGGACGTCTTCGCCCACCCCAACGCGGCGCTGGTCGCGCGCGCGCGGCAGTCGACGGTGGCGCTGATGTCGCCCTCCGGCTTCAACGCCACGAACCCGAACAACGTCACGTTCAACGGCCAGACGCTGCAGGCCTCGCAGAACCTCTGCTCGAACCAGCGCTTCTTGAGCGACCCGACGCCGGCCTTCTGCTCGGGCACGCTCATCGACGACGACCTGGTGCTCACCGCGGGCCACTGCATCACGAGCCAGAGCGCCTGCAACGGCACCCGCTTCGTGTTCAACTTCTTCCGCCCGAGCGCCGGCACGCTGCAGACGGTGACGACGCAAGACATCTTCTCGTGCGCCTCGCTCGTCGTGCGCCAGCAGGGCACGGTCAACGGCCAGAACCTCGACTACGCCATCGTGCGGCTCGACCGCGCCGCCACCCCGCGCTTCGTGCCGGCCCCCGTGCGCGAGGGCAACAGCGCCATGGCCGCCGGCCAGAACGTGGCCGTCATCGGCAGCGGCAGCGGCATCCCCTTCAAGATCGACAGCGGCGGCTCGGTGCGCGACCCGCGCGCGGGCGTGCTCGACTTCTTCGTCGCCAGCACCGACACCTTCGGCGGCAACTCGGGCTCGGGCGTCTACGAGACGGCGAACAACACCGTGGCCGGCATCTTGGTGCGGGGCGAGACCGACTACGTGTCGAACGGCTCGTGCAACGTCGTCAACGTCTGCAGCGAGACCGGCTGCCGGGGCGAAGACATCACCTACGTCCGGCCCGCCATCAACGCCTACTGCGCGACGGCGACGAGCGCGCGGCTCTGCTCGAGCCAGCCGCCGCCCCCGCCGCCGCCGCCGCCGCCCCCGGGCGAGAACAGCTTCAGCTACAGCGGCAGCAACACCAACAGCGCCCAGCAGAACACGACCAACCGCGTCGTCGCCCTCAAGGCCGGCGACAAGATCACCGTCGCCACCTGCGGCCTGAGCGGCTCGGCCTTCACCGGCGACACCTTCCTGCGCCTCGCCGGGCCCACCGGCGCGCAGGTCGCCTCGAACGACGACGCCTGCGGCGGCCGGGGCTCGAGCCTCACGCACACCGCCGCGGCGGCGGGCAACTTCGAGATCCGCGCCGGGTGCTTCGGCAGCACGAGCTGCACCGGCACCGTCGTCTTTCAGATCACGGCGGGCGCGCCCCCGGCCGGCGGCTCGTTCGCCTTCAACGAGAGCAACACCAACAGCGCCCAGCAGAGCACCACGAACCAGACCGTGGCGCTCACGGCGGGCCAGACCATTCAGTTCGGCACCTGCACGGTGCCCGGCGCCTCCGGCACGGGCGATACCTTCCTGCGCCTCTTCAACCCGAGCGGCGTGCAGGTCGCCTCGAACGACGATAGCTGCGGCTCGCTCTCGTTCGCCAGCCACACCGCGGCGGTGAGCGGCAATTTCCAGATCCGCGCCGGGTGCTTCAACAACACGAGCTGCACCGGCACCGTCGCCTACACCGTCCAGTAGCCGTTCGCGGGCCCCGCCCCCGGCCCGGGGGCCGGCGCGAGCAGAAGGGCGCGGGGGCCCGCCGGGGGGCGCGGGCTCAGGTGCGCTGGGTGCCGAGCGGGGGCAGCGTCGCCTGAAAGTCGGCCTGGATGCGCGGCACGTACTGCCGCATCAAGTCTTCGACGCGCGCGGCCGAGTCGGCGCGCAGGACGAACCCGACGTGGTTCGGCACGTCGAAGCGGCGCACGATCTCGGGGTCGGCGTAGGCCGAGGTGTCGGGGCGCTCCTGGCGGGCGAGCGAGAGCAACAGGCCGCCGTAGCCGCCGCGCCGCGGGCGCGGCCGGAAGGGCCGCTCGCCGAGGTAGAGCTCGAGGCGCGCCCACTCGGCCCAGAGGTCGACGCCGGCCACCTCTTCGACGAGGTCGGTGATGTGGGCGCCGCCGGCGCGCGCGGCCGTCTCGAGGAAGTAGATCGCGCCGTCGGCCTTGCCGCGGATGAACTCGGTGTGCGTCACGCCGCGGCGCAGGCGCAGCGCGCCGACGAGGCGGCGGTGCGCTTCGAGCAGGGCGAGCGTGAAGGGGTCGTCGCGCGGCAGGGTGCGGGTGGCGAACACGCCGCCCTCGTGCGCGATCTGGAAGAGCGGGCGCAGGTAGCCGTGCGCCTCGGCGAAGGCGACCTCGCCGCCCTCGACGACGCCGTCGACGTGGAAGACGTCGCCCTCGACGAAGCGCTCGAGCAGGTAATACGACTGGAGGTCGCCGAGCGCCTCGATCGCGCGCCAGACGTCGGCCGCCCGCTCGAGCTTGCGGATGCCGATCGAGGCCGCCTCGGCGCGGGGCTTCAGCATCCAAGGGGGGGGCACCTCGTCGAGGAAGCGCGCGACGTCGGCGTGGTGAAAGATGGGCACGAACTCGGGCACGGCCACCCCCGCCCGCCGGGCCTCGACGCGCATCGTCAGCTTGTCGCGAAAGCGCCGCGCCTCGCCCTCGTCGGTGCCGGGCAGGCAGAGGTGCTGGCGCAGCCCGGCGGCCGCCATGACGTCGTAGTCGTCGAGGGGCGCGACGCGGTCGATCGGGCGGGTGCGCGCCAGGTACGAGACGGCGTTCTGCAGATCGCGCGGGTCGGCGAGCGAGGGCATGGCGTGCACCTCGTCGCAGGCGTCGCGGGCCCAGGGCTTGTCGAGCACGTCCTGGCGGACCAGCAGAATGACGCGGGCGCCCTCGCGCTTGCACGTCTCGAGAAAGCGGTTGCCCTTGAAGTAGCTCGACAGGCAAAGAATGGTCAGGGGGCGATCGGCCGTCGTCACGCGAGAAGGGTAAGAGGCGCCCGCGGGCGCGGTCAAACCCCTCCCGCCCGCGCCCGCGCCCGGCGCGAGGCCCGCGCTCGCGACGCCGGGCGCAGGGCCCGCGCTCGCGACGCCGGGCCCCCTGCCCTTGCGACGCCGAGCCCGCGCATGCCACGATCGCCCCATGGCCGCGCGCCGCAAGGCCGATCTCGAGGGGCCCACGCTCTTCGGCGAGGGGTCGGCGGCGCTCTTGCCTCAGCACAGCGAGTCGGTCGAGGCGCCGCCCGACGACTCGCTCGGGCGGGTGCTCGACGATCTGCGCTCGAACCACGCCTGCGGCGCCTGCCCGGGCGGCACGCCCGTCATCTTCGGCGAGGGGCCCGCGCGCGCCGATCTGATGGTCGTCGGCGAGGGCCCCGCCCCCGACGACGCGCACACGGGCCTGCCCTTCTCGGGCCCCGCCGGTCAGCTCTTGACCCGCATGCTCGACGCCATCGGCTCGCCCCGCCCGGGCACGTACATCTGCAACGTCATCAAGTGCATACCGCCCGGCGAGCGGGCCTTCGCCGTCGACGAGATCGGGGCCTGCCGGCCGCTGCTCTTGCGGCAGATCTTGGCCGTGGGGCCCCGGGTCATCTTCGCCGCCGGCGCCCTGGCCGCCCAGACGCTTTTGCGCTCGCGGCAAAGCATCTCCGACCTGCGGGGGCGGCGCTACCTGCTACGGCTCAACGGGCGCGCGATCGATCTGGTGCCCTCGTACAACCCCGCCTTCTTGCTGCGCGTGCCCGAGAAGAAGCGCGAAGCCTGGGCCGACCTCAAGCTCGTTCGCGAGCGCCTCGCGGCCGCGCCCGAGCCTCCGCGCACCTGAGCCCGCCCGGCGTCGCGCGCCTGGGGTAGGGTCGGCGGCCGATGCCAGGCCCCCGCCGCCCCTTGCTCGCTGCGCCCGCCCTCGCTCGCCCTACCCCACGACGCCTCTGCCGACCGGGCCCGGACGCCCACCTGCTCGCCGCGCTCGCGCTCGCCGGTATCACCGCCCCGGCTTGCAGCAAGGGACGTAACGAGCCCGCACCTTCGCGCCCCGCGCAAGCAGCCCGCGAGCTCGAGGCCGGCCGCGCGTCCCCGCCGGGCGGCCCCCCCGGCGCCCCGGCGCCCCCGAAGGCCGGCCCCGGCCGGCCCCGGCTCACGCCTCGGACGAGCGGCACGACCCAGCGGCTGCAGGCCATCAGCCCGGTCGACGCGCGCGTCGCGTGGGCGAGCGGCCTGGGCGGCACCTACGCCTTGACCACCGACGGCGGCACCACCTGGCGCGCGCGCGTCGTGCCCGGCGCCGAGGAGCTGCAGTTTCGCGACGTGCAGGGCGTCAGCGACAAGATCGCGTACCTGCTCGCGGCCGGCCCCGGCGCCGCGTCGCGCGTCTACAAGACGGCCGACGGGGGCGACACGTGGAAGCTCCAGTTTCAGAACCAAGACCCCAAAGCCTTCTACGATTGCTTCGCCTTCTGGGCGCCCGCCCGCGGCCTCGTCGTGGCCGACTCGATCGAAGGTCGCCTGCCGGTGCTGCTCACGGCCGACGGCGAAACCTGGCGCGGCCCGCGCGATCGCCCGCCCGCCGCCCTGCCCAACGAGGGCGCCTTCGCGGCGAGCGGCACCTGCGTGGCCACGCAGGGCGAGAGGCGCGCCTGGGTCGCGACCTCGGGCGCCGAGCGGCCGCGGGTTCTGGCCACGAGCGACGGGGGCGAGACCTGGGCCGCCGCCGACGCGCCCATCGTGGGAGGCAGCAAGAGCTCGGGCGCGGCGACCATCGCCTTTCGCGATCGCAGCCACGGCCTTCTCGGCGGCGGCGTTCTCGAGGCCATGAAGGCGCCCTCGAACAACGTCGCCCGCTCGAACGACGGGGGCAAGACCTGGCAGCTTGCCACGAAGAGCCCCTTCCCCGGCCCGATCTTCGGCCTGAGCTACGCGCTCGATCGCGCCCGCCAGGCCGGCAGCGAAGGCGCGCCCGGCGGCCACGAGCAGCTCGCACCCGCCGTCGTCGCCACCGGCCCCGGCGGCGCGGCCTGGTCGGCCGACGAGGGCGACACCTGGACGCTGCTCGAAGGCGTCGACAACTACTGGGCCGTGGCGTTCGCCGACGAGCACCGGGGCTGGCTGGTCGGCACCGAGGGGCGCATCTTGATGGTCGAGTTTTGAGGTGGGCCCCGCTCGGTGAGGCGCCGTCACGCCCGAGCTCGCGGTACGACCGCCGATGTCTCGCCGGGCGTGCCTTTGCGCCGAACAGAGCCATGATCGTATCCGTGCACCCGACCTACCCTTCGACCTTTGCCGCGCGCTCGGCCTCGCCCTCGAGGTTGCGCCCGCAGGCGTTCTCGCCCCCGAGGTCGCGCCCGCGATTGACCTCGCCCTCGAGGTCGCGCCCGCGATTGACCTCGCCCTCGCTCGCCGCCCTCACCGCGCTCACCGCCGCCCTCGCCGCCTGCGGCCCGCGCTCGGACGCCCCGCCGACCGGATCGCCAACCGCGGGCAATGCGGCCGCTCCGCCGACGTCACCTCCACCGGCCCTATCCGGTACCGCAGGCGCCCCGGGCGCTGCGGGTGCTGCGGGCCTACCAGGCACTTCGGGCGGCGCAGGCGTGGCGGGCGCCACGGGCGCGGCAGGCAGGGCGGGCGCGGGCGGAACGGCGGGCGCAGCGGGCGGCCCCGCCTCGCCGAGCGGCGAGGCCTGCGCGTCGAGCATCGACGACGCGGCGCTCGCGCCCGTGCTCAAGGCCGTCGGCGACGGCCTCGCGAAGCGCGACATGGCGTCGCTCGCGGCGCAGGCGCACCCGGCGAAGGGCGTGCGCTTCTCGCCCTATGCGCATGTCGACAAGGGCAGCGACGTCGTGCTCAAGCCGGCCGAGCTAAGTTCAGCCATGGCCGACCCCAAGGTGCGAACCTGGGGCACGCACGACGGGTCGGGCGACCCCATCAAGCTGACCTTCGCCAAGTACTTTCAGACGTTCGTCTACGACCGCGACTTCGTTCGCACCGGCCAGTACGCGCGCGGCCGCACGATTCGAACCGGCAACACGAAGAGCAATATCTGCGAAACCTACCCGGGCGCCGCGTTCGTCGAGTACCACGTGCCGGGGTCTGACCCGCGCTACAACGGGATGGACTGGGCGAGCCTTCGCCTCGTCTTCGAGGCCTCGGGCGGCAAGATCTACCTCGTCGGCGTCGTGCACGATACGTGGACGATCTAGCCTGCCCGTCGCCTCGATCGACGCAGTTGAGTCGATTTTCGTCCGCTGGTACTGAAAGTCGACTCAAACGAGTCGATTTTTGTCCGCTGGCGCTGAAAACCGACTCAAATGAGTCGATTTCTGTCCGTTGGCACTGAAAGTCGACTCAAATGAGTCGATTTCCATCCGCCCCTACTGAAAGTCGACTCAAATGAGTCGATTTCCATCCGCTGGCACTGAAAGTCGACTCAAACGAGTCGATTTTGCGCCCTCCAGCGCTAAATTTCGACTCATCGTAGTCAATCGTGGGCGCGGCACGGCCGAGGGTCGACCCGCTCGAGTCGAGCCGAGTGCGCCGAAGCCAAACCGCCGACTCGGTCGAGTCGAAGGTGGGGCTCATACCAACCGTGTTTGATGCGGCCAGGAATCGGGCCGGGCGCGGCGGGCGGCCCCCGACTCGACGTCGGGGGCAGCGAACGCCCTTGGAGACGGCGTGCCAAGCCCTGCCGGAGGCAGGGCTCCCGCGTCGCGAGCCGCTTCGCTCGCTCGCCCGGAAGCCAAAGCCCTTGGGAGCCCGGCCCCCGACGAGGGGGCGGGCTTTGCGGTCCGAATCGATGCCGATTCCGCGCGGCACGAGCGGGCGTCCGCTGCCCCCGACGTCGAGTCGGGGGCCGCCCGCCGCGCCCGGCCCGACTCCTGGTCCGAGCAAGAACAGCTGGTATCAAGGCCGCGGCAGCTCGGCCCCCGCGCTGCTCTCGATCGTGGCGCCGGCCGGGTAGGTGCCGAGCTCGACGAAGGCGCGGTCTTGCATGATGACGAAGGGGCGCTGCTCGAAGGTGAGGCCGCCCTTGCCGTCGTGCTCGATGATCTCGAGCTTGCCCATGCCGTAGCCCATCGGGCCGCGCGAGTAGTAGTGCGCCTGCAGGCGGTAGGGCTCGGCGCGCTGGCCGGGGCCCTGGCGGACGGTGAAGCACTCGGGGCCGTAGCCCGTGGTCACGTCGTCGTAGAGCTCGCCGCCGCTCGGCAGCGACTTGCTGCTGTAGAAGGCGTGGCCGCCCCGAGAATCGCGGATGTGAAAGTCGACGTCGTTGGCGTCGGTCTCCCAATTGAGCACGAAGCGCAGCGAGGGCTCTTTCTCGGGCGCGACGCCGAGGGCGCCGAGCCGCCGGTTGATCGAGGCCTCCTCGCGGGGCTCGGCCTTCGCCCAGGCGGCGCCGATGAGCGCGGCGTCTTCGCGCAAGATGCGCTCGACGCCGCGGAAGCGGCCGGCCGGGTAGCTGCGCCCGGCCCCCTTCTCGATGGCGTCGAAGGCGCCCGCGAAGTCGCCCGCCCGCAGCCGCGCGTAGGCGAGCAGCCGGTGGCTCGAGGGGTGGTCGGGCCGCTGCTGGGCGGCCTTGGCGTAGCTGTCGGCCGCGAGCGCGTGGGCGTAGGGCGCGTTCAGGCGCTCGAGCCGCTCGCCGGCCATGCGCCGCAGGTCGGCCCGCGACGAGAAGAGGTCGATGAGCGAGCCGTAGGCGCGCGCCGCGCTCCGCGTCTCGCCCGCCGCCTCGAAGGCCTCGCCGAGCGCCACCATGGCCATCACGTCGCCGGGCGACGCGGCGCGGAACGCGATCGCCTGGCGGAGCGCCTCGGGCTTGTCACCCTTCGAGAGCGCCTCCATCACCGCGGCGAGCCTGCCCTCGTAGGGGCCGAAGCGCGGCGAAGGCGGCAGGGCGGGCACGCGCGGCTCGCCGGAGGCCGAGCGCTCGGGCAGCGCGGGCAGCTGGTCGCCGCTGCCCGCGAACGCGAGCGGGTAGATGACGGTGACGATGCCCCCCTCGGGCTGGGGGAAGTTCAACCCCTGAAAGGCCCGCACCACGCACGAGACGACGCTCGAGTCGGGCAGGTCGGAGCCGCCGTTCGCGACGCTCGCCACCGACCCGTCGCGCGCGATGACGAAGCGCACGTTGACCCGGCCCTTCAGGCCCGGGCTCTGCCGCAGGCCGGCCTCGTAGCAGAGCCGGAAGCGGCCGAAGTTCTGCCGCACGATGCGCTGAATCACCTCGGGCGACAGGCGCCCGCTCACCTGCGCGTTGCCCCCGCGCAGTTGCGGCGAGCCCGCGCGGCTGCCGTCGAGCCGACCCCCGCCGCCGAGCCGGCCCTGACCCGAGCCAAAGCCCTGGCCCGTGCCCTGTCCCGAGCCATGGCCGATCGTACCGACCCGGCCGAGGCCGATGCCCTCGCCGCGGCCGCCGCCGCCCTCGCCGACGCCCGAGAGGCCGAGGCCGCCGGCGACCGGGTCGCCCCCGAGCAGGCCGATGGTGCCGAACTCGGCGGCGTCGGCGAGCGCCGCGTTGCGCGCGTCGGAGCCCGGGGCCGCCGACGGGGCGGGGGCCGGCGGCGGGGCGGCCGTCGCCGCCACCTGGGGCCGCGGCCGGTTCTCGGCCGGCTTCGCGGCGGGCGGGCCGAGCGAGCCCTCTTCGCCCTTGGCCCGCGTGCCCGTGCCCCCTTCGCGATCGTCCGCCTCGCGCCCGCCGGCCATCCGCGGGGCTCTGCCGGCTGCCGGCTCGGGCCCCGCGGGCGGCGCCCTGAGCACCACGCCGTCGCTGGGGGGCGCGGGGCGCGCCTCGACCGGCTTCACCGGCAGCACGGCCGTCTCATCATGGCGCTGCTGCCGGGCGAGCTTGGTGCCCTGCACCGTCAAGATGTCGGCGAGCGCCTTGCGATCGATCTTGTACCGCTCGTAGTCTTGCTCGGTCTCGAGCACGAGCAGCGAGGTGTGCGGGCTCAGCACCCGAAAGGTCGTCGAGAGCCGCACGATCTCGGCGCGCGTCGCCTCCTCGCTCTGCCCCGCGGGGGGCTTCTGCACGAGCTGGGCGATCTTGGCGCTCACCCAGGCGCGCTCGAGCAGCGGCCGCTCGACCTCGACGAGCTTCACGTCGCTCGAGGCCCCCCCCACCGCGAGCTTGGCGACGCTCGCGGCCGGCAGCTTCGCGTAGACGAGGGCCTCGTCGCCGGGCTGCAAGCCCTCGAGCCGCTCGGGCCACTGCCACTCGGCCCCCGCGATCGTGACGTCGACGCTGCGCGTCGCCGACGTGAGCCGCCGCAGCGCCTGCTCGGCCCCCTTCGCGCCGTCGATGACGACGCCGTCGCGCGGCAGCCCCGCGGTGCAGAGCGCCCGGAGCTGCGCGTCGTCGCGGATGCCGCCGACGGCCAGCACGTCGAGCCGCTCGACGCCCGCCCCCCGCAGCGCCGCGGCCGCGTTGCGCAGCTCGGCCGGCTCGCTCACGCCCAGCGTCGGCACGCCGTCGCTCACCAGAATGACCCGGCTGCTCTTGCTCGCCTGCGCCCGGCCCCTCGCCCAGGAGATCGCGGCCTCGAGGTCGGAGGCGCCGAGCGCCTGCCGCTCGCGCAGCGCCGCCGCGCCCGCCTGCGCGAAGCCCGCGGCGGGGCCCTCGTACACGACGTCGATGCCCTGATCGAAGGCCGCGACCAGCAGGCGCGCCGGCCCGAGGCCCGAGGCCACCGCCGCGACCAGCCCGATCTCGGCCTCGAAGCCGAGCGCCCGCGAGGCGCTCGTGTCGACCAGCACCAGCGCCGACTCGACGGGGTCGCGGCCGGCCTCGGCCGCGGGCCGCACCCGCAGGAGCGCGAGCTCGCCGGCCCGCACCCCGTCGCCCGCCCCGAGCTTCGCCGCGTCGACCGCGAGATCGTGCGCCGGCGCCGCGTTCTCGAGGTGCACCTGACCGAGCAGCGGCGCGTCGTCGCCCGCGCGCGCCACGACCGCGTCGAGCTTGCCGACCTGGGGCAACCCCCGGAGCGGCACCACGTACGGAGCCTCGGGGGTGATCTCTTGCGAGTAGCTGACGATGAGCTCTTTTCTCCCCCGCGCGGGGATGGGAAACACCCTCGCCGAGAACTCGTTGCCGGCCGCCTGCTCGAGCAGCGCCGGGTCTTGCCGGCGGTGCAAGAAGTCTTCGTAGGCCCGGCGCGCGGCCTGCTTCTCGACCACCTCGCCCTCCTGCCAGCGGTCGCCCTGGCGCATGGCGAAGCGGCTGATGGTCGCGCCTTGCGGCAGCGTGACGCGGAAGGTGCCCTCGAGCGTGCGGTCTTCGGGGTTGTCGAAGGCGAGGCGAATCTCGGTGAAGGCCAGCGGCCCCTCGATCACGCCCCGCGAGTCGAGCGCCGCGAGCTTGAGCCCCGTGCCGTCGGACGCGGTGAGCGCGATCGAGGCCGCCGGCTCGTCGCCCTTCTTCTTCTCGCCCTTCTCGCCCCTCTCTCCCCTCTCGGCCGCCTCGCTCGCGAAGCGGTAGAGCGACCCGCTCTCGGCGATGCGCACCCGGTCGAGGCTGGGCCGGGCGACGTCGTCGCCGCGGCTGCTGTCGCCGCCGCCACCCTCGGGGCGCGTGCGCGAGATGAGGACGAGGCCAACGCCCAAGGTGCCCGCGAGGGCGAGGCTGATGAAGAGGGGTTTCTTTCGCACGCGGCCTCCTGGCGGCAGTCGGGCAGACGAGACAGCACGATCGGGCCCGAAGTTCCCGCGAGGGGTGAGCGGGTGCGCGCGGCACTGAGCGCGAGGAAGGACGCGGCGCCGGCGAGCGTACCCCCCTCGCCTCGGGCGCGTCTTGACAAACGACGAAGCGCCCGACGCGGGGGCGCGGGCGCTCGGCGAACCTTGCGGATGTGGGGCGAAGGTCAGGACGCGTCGAAGACGGTCACGCCCTTGTGCCAGCCCTGCGCGCCGGGGCCGCTGCCAGGCTCGCGGTAGTGCATCTCGAGGCAGAAAAGGTAGTTCTGCCCGTTGACCGACAGGTAGCGGCCGGCGCCCAAGGGCAAGTCGAGCTGCTCGGAGGCCGTGCGGATGACGGCCGGATCGATCTTGCCCTGGATCTGCCGGCGCCGCCCGGTGCGCGAGCACTCGCCCGGCTCGAGCTTCGCGGGCAGCGGGCTCGCGACCGGCGCCTCGGCCTCGGCTTCGGACGACTCGTCACGCGACGCGGGCGCGGCCGCGCCGCTCGCCTCGGAGGGGCCGGCGGGCGCCTCGGCCGGGCGGGCGCTCTGGACTTCGGTGCTCGCCGCCTCACGAACGCCGGGGGCGTTGGTGTGGGCCCAAACGTCACCATCGCTCTGGACGGTGAGGAACGTGGTCAACAGGGAGCAGGCCCGAATGAGATGACGCATCCTGGACATGACCCCGCCACCCTTAGGAAGAACCGGGCCATGCCGGCGGCGCTCGAATTCCGCCAAGATTTTGACGCCTCGCCGCTTCGGGGCGCTCCGGCTGCTGCTGCCTCGGGACAGCAGCTGAGTCGTTTCGTCATCAGGCGACGAAGCGCTGAAAAATTGGCACCCCGGCCGGCCAGGTCGGCCCCGACGGCGGGGCCGCGACGAAGGCGGACGAGAGGGCGGTAGAGGGTTCCGGGGGGGTAGAAGGCGCGCGCTCTGACTACACCCGCCCTCGAGCGCTCCGCGCCGCGTACGGCCTGGGCGAAGGCGAAGGGGCCGGCGTCGGGGCACGAGGAAGGCCTGTTCGGACGCGCCCGCGAGGGCCTATTCTGCAAACAAAGGGGACTTTTCTGATGCCGCTAATTGCGCGTTCGGTTGTTTCTCTCGCCCTGGTCGCTTCGGGGCTCGCGCTCGGTCTGTCACCGGGCTGCGGCGGGGGCGGCGACGACTCGGGGGGCGATGACGATGATGTGGCGCCCGGGTCGGCGGGCCCGGGCGCGGTCGCGCCGCCGCCGCCTTCGTGCAAGGCGTCGGCTTCGGGGGGCCGGGCCGAGGTCGCGGCGCCCGAGCTCGTCGCCGAGCTCGGCGACGAGTGGCACGAGGCGTGGCTCGCGTCGCCCGCGGTGGCCGATCTCGACGGCGACGGCACGCCCGAGATCGTCGCCGCGCGGCACGGGCGGGTGATCGTCTGGCACGCCGACGGCGGCGTGGTCTTTCGCCGGGACGTCGAGGGGCGCTGCTGGGCGTCTCCGGTCGTCGCCGACCTGCGCCCGGACCTGCCCGGCCTCGAGATCGCGCAGGCCTCGGCCGACAAGATCTACGCGTGGGGGGCCGACGGGGCGGCGCTGCCGGGGTTTCCGTACCCGTTCCGGGGCGAGTTGCGCAGCCTCGGCGCGGGCGACATCGACGGCGACGGCGCGATCGAGCTCGTGAGCGTGACGACGCAGAACCTCGAGGCGGGCGGGCAGCGCGACGTCGTCATCGCGGTCAACCCCGACGGCACGGCGGTGGCGGGCTTTCCGCCGAACACGACGCGGGCCTCGGGCTGCGACGACGCCTGCTACGTGTACAACGGCTACGACCAGAACGTGGCGGTGGGCGACGTCGACGGCGACGGCCGGGCCGACGTCTTCGCGACGCAGGACAACGCGTACAACTCGCTGCACGACGGCACGGGCCGGGCCTTCGACTGCGCGCCGGTCTTCGAGGGCAAGACGAAGTTCATGGGGGTGCGGGGGCTGCACGCCTACGCCGAGGCGCGGCAGGGCTGGGCCGACGACGAGGCGACGGCGCTGCAGGCGCACCACACGAACACGGCGCCGGCCATCGCCGACGTCGACGGCGACGGGGAGGCCGAGCTCGTCTACGTCGCGTCGGTGCAGAACGCCGCCCAGGACCGGCGCGAGCTCGGCGTGGCGCTCTGGGTGCTGAAGCACGACGGCACGCGCCCGGGGCCCTGGGCCGAGCCGCTGCACGTGCCGGGCTACCTGAGCGGGCTGCGCGACTACGGCGAGACGAACATCGCCGCGCTGACCAACCAGGTCACCGTGGCCGACCTCGACCCGGGCCGGCCGGGCCCCGAGCTCGTCTTCGCCGGCTTCGACGGGCGTATTCACGCGGCGTCGGCGCGGCGCGAAGAGCTCTGGAGCTTCGAGTACACCCGCAGCGACGAGGTGGCCACGGGCGGCGTGGTCGTCGGCGATCTGTCGGGCGACGGCGCGCCCGAGATCGCGTTCGCCACCTACTCGACCGAGCAGGGGCGCGGCGAGCTCTTCGTGCTCGACGCGGGCGGCAACCTGAAGCACCGCCTCGCGCTGCCCGGCCGCGGCGCCATGCCGGTGCCGACGCTCGCCGACGCCGACGGCGACGGCACGCTCGACGTCGTCGTGAGCCTGAAGGACTCGGCCCGCGGCTCCCCCCAGGTGCTCGTCTACCGCGTGCCCGGCGCCGCCGACAACTGCCTGCTCTGGCCCACCGGGCGCGGCAACCTCCTGCGCAACGGCTACGTCGCGCCGCCGCGCTGAGCGGGCCGGCGAGGGGGCCGCGCCCCCTTGCCGCGGCGCCGGGCGGCGCTCGAGCGCGAGTTTGCGCGCGGACGCGGCCGCGACGGCGGGCCCGTAGCATTCCGCCACGACCTTGGCGCCCTCGCCCCTCGCGCCGCCCCGCGCGCGAGCCCAACGGCCGCCCCGATCGCTCGCGGGCCGCTCGCCCGATTCGTGCAGCGCCGCGGCCGAAACGAGCTCGCCATGCCCTACGACCCTTCCCTCGCCCGCGCCCTCGGCCAGCTCAGCCTCGCCTCGGGCATCGCTCTGCTCATCACCCCGCGCCCGCTCGGGCGCCTCTTCGGCCTGCCCCCGCGGCCCTCGCTGCTGCGCGCGCTCGGCGTCCGCGACGTCGCCATCGGCGCGGGGCTGCTCGGGGGCGGGCGGCGCCGGGCGTGGCTCGTCGCGCGCGCCGCGTCCGACGCGCTCGACGCCGCGCTCATCGCGCGCGCGTCGAAGCCCGGCGCCCGCGCCAAGACCTGGGCCCGCGTGGCCGTCGCGCTCGGCTCGTCAGCGTTGAGCTTGACGCTCGTGGCTCGCTCCTGACCGACGCCCGAGGGCGCGCGGCACGCGCATTGCTCGACCGCGCCTGCTGCGTGCAGCGCCGAGATCGCCCCCGGGGTGCGCCCTCGCTGCTGCCGACAGCGCGAACTCCACGAGGAGGCTCAGCCGATGACGTTCACGAGCAACTCGATCCATGATTCGACCCGCCTCGATTCTCTCGCCCGGGCCCTCGCGGCCTGGGCGCCCGACGCGGGCCCGACCGCTTTCGGCTGGCGGCTGCCGGCCCGCGGGGGCGTCTCGGCCTTGATCGCCGCCGGGGGCACGGGCGGCGGGGCCGCGGGGCACCCCGAGAACAGGCCTCACGGCCCGGGCGGCGGCAGCGACGGCGGCAGCGGCGGCGGCGGGCCGAGCGAGGGCGAGGGCGGCGACGACGCTGGGATCGGCACCGTCGAGAGCGAGAAAGAAGGGCCTGGCGGCACCCCGAGCCTGACGACGACGGTCGGCGAGGCGATCGAGAACGAAGCGGGCGGGCCCGTCGGCGGCGGCTCGGGGGGCGGTGCCGCGACGCCCAGCGGCGGCGGTTGAGGCTCGGCACGTGAACGAGATCCGGGCGCGCTCGTCGCCGAGAGCGAGGGGCCCGGCCGGGGGGCGGCTTCGACCCTCTCGCTGCCGCTCGCCGGGTGACGCGCGCCCGGCAGGGCGTCACCGCTACCAGGTCGGGCGCTGCAGCAGGCTCAGGAACGCGACCAGGAGCCGCTCGCGCGCCTTCGGCGGGGCGGCGTCGAGTAGCGCGTTGACCCCGGCCATGCGCTCGGGCAACGGCCCGCCGCCAGCCCCGCCCGAGAGCCCCAGCCCGGCCGCGAGCGAGGCGACCAGCTCGGCCGTCAGCGCCTCGGGCTCGATGGCGGCGAGCATCTCGGCGCTGCCCGCCGGCAAAGCCGCGGGGCCGGCCGCCCGGGTCGCGGCGGCCGCGGCCCGCAGGTCGCCCTCGAACTCGGCGACCCGGGGGGCCACCGACGCGGTCACCGTCAGGTGCAGCGACGCGGGCACGTCGCCGTGGCGGAACTGCACCTGCGCGTGCCAGCCGCGCGCGGCGAGCTCGTCGGCGAGCACGAAGAGGTCGAGCCCCCCGCCCTCGGCCACGCACGCCACGACGGTCGACTCGATCGGCAAGACCCGCAGGCCCCCCACCCCCGCCAGGGCGGCCGCCAGGCCCCGCGCCGCGTCGCGCGTCTTGCGGGCGAGCTCGAGGTAGCCCTCGTCGCCGATATGGCGCAAGGTCGCCCAGGCCGCGGCGATGGGCCCGCCGGAACGCGTCGACGAGATGACGGGGTTGACCATCGTGTAGCCGGGCCAGTCGGCGTAGCCGAAGTACTGCGGCGCGCGCAGCCGCTCGTCGCGGTGCAAGAGCACCGAGACGCCCTTCGGGCAGTAGGCGTACTTGTGCAGATCGACCGAGACGCTGGTGACGCCGTCGACCGAGAAGTCGAAGGGCGGCAGCGGCTCGCCGAGGCGCCGCAGGTAGGGCAGCGTGAAGCCGCCGAAGCAGGCGTCGACGTGGCAACGCACCCCGGCGCGCCGCGCGGCCGCCGCGATCTCGACGACCGGGTCGACGAGGCCGTGCGCGTACGAGGGCGCCGAGCACGCCACCAGCACCGTGTCGGGCCCGATCGCCGCCGCCACCGCCGCGGGGTCGACCCGCAACGACGAGGGGTCGATCGGCACGACGTCGAGCCCGACCCGCAGGTAGGCGGCCGCCTTGGCGAGCGCGGCGTGCGCGCTGACGGGCATGACCAGCCGGGGCCGCGCGACGTCGGGACGCGCGTCGCGGGCGGCCTTCACCGCGAGGATGAGCGACTCGGTGCCGCCGCCGGTGACGCTGCCCACCACCGTCTCGACGCCCCCCGGGCCCCCGCCGAGCAGCCCGGCCGCGGCGGCGACCAGATCGTTCTCGAGCGCCAAGAGCGACGGGAACGCCGTCGGGTTCAGGCCGTTGAGGTGCGAGGCGAGCCGGTGCGCCTCGGCGGCGAGCTCGTCGAGCCCCTCGAGGCCGGGGTCGTAGACGTACGCGAAGAGGCGCCCGCCGTGCGTGGGCAGGTCGCCCCGCCGCAGCGCCCGCAGCTCGGCCAAGATCGTCTCTCTGGGCACGCCACGCGAAGGTAGTGCGGTCATCGCCTCGCCGTCTCTTTCGCCTCGGCCGCCCCCCGTCGACGCCGTCGCCGCGCGGCAGCAGGGGCGCGCAGGCTACCACGGCCGCGGGCGGCGGGGGGAAGCCGAGCGGCGCCCCGGCGCTTCGCCCCCGCCCCCGGGCGGCCCACCTCTCGCGGGCTCCGCGCGAACGACCCGGCCCAGGCGTTACGGCTCGACCCGGACGACCTGGCGCGCCGACGGCGGGCACGGCAGCCAAGGGCGCGCCGAAGGGGGCCCCCGCCGGCGCCGCGTCCGAGGGGGCGCCGGCGAAGAAACAATCACCGACCGGGGCGAAACGGGCGCCGCGCCCCGTCCTTCCGGCGGCCGCGCCATACCCGATTTCAATCAAGACACGGCGCCCCTGCGCGGCCCCCGGGCGGCGCAGTTCGGCCCGGGGGCCAGCGCGTCTGCCCGCGAGAAAATCGCCGAGCGCGGCTCGGTCTTGCTTTGACGATTGTCGCGGCCGGTGCTTTATCCCCCTTTGGCGGTCGACGTTGGGCCGCCCCCTCCTATCGGCAACGGCACCCCCACGAGACCCCCCCCCATGCGTTCTTCGGTTGACCTCACGTCCCTCCGCGCCTCGATCGCTCTGCTCGCCGCCGCGTCCGCGTGCGCGGCGCCCGCCGGGGGCGCCGAGGTCACCGGCTCGAGCGGGGCCGGGCTCGAGGCGAGCAACGGCCTGAAGGCCGACAACGGCCTGAAGGCCGACAACGGCCTGAGCTTCGAGGGGGTGCTCTCGCTGCGCGGCGGCGAAGATCTGAGCCACGGTCTCGGCGTCGGGCACGGGCTCGACGTCGGGCACGGCCTCGACACCGAAAAGGGGCTGAGCTCGACCGCGGGGCTGCTCACCTCCGAGCCCGGCCAGGCCTTCGCGCGCTACCTCGTCGAGTGCGCCCTGCCGGCCGGCCGCTCGATCACGAAGAACGACCCGCTGCACGGCGGCACGCTCGCCCTCGGCGGCTTCGCCGGGCTCGCCCCCGAGTGGGAGGCCGGCGCCTGCGGCACGGACTGCCAAGAGTGGGTCTCGGCCTGCCTGCTCGCGCGCACCAACGCGCTCGGGAAGGGCGTGGCGATCGAGCTCGTCGCCGCCCACCCCGCGATCGGCACGAAGCGCACCAGGCCCCTCGCCTACCCGCTCGAAGAGGCGGGGTTTCACGGCAACCTCTTTCTCGACCCGCCGCAGGCGCACGCGTGCCTCGGCCTGGGCGGCGCGCTGTCGGCGCTGCAAACCCGCCTCTGCGGCCTGGCCTCGCCGCTGACCTGCGGCTTCGGCAACCTCGTCGAGGTCTGCGCCCTGCTGAACGAGTGCCACGGCCGCAGCGGCGACGCCTACGTCGGTTGCAAGAACGACGCGGGCGCGCCGCAGCACACCATCACGACCTACACCAAGCTCCTCCTGTGAGGCGCACCTCATCGGCCCGCCTCGCGCTCGCGCAGCCAGGCTTCGACGTCGTCGAGGGCGACCAGGCTGAGCGCCGCGGGGGCCGCGCGCATGGCGTCGCGCGCCTGGCGGGCCAGCGCGAGGGCGCGCCGCGGCTCGCGGTCGGCCGCCGCGAGCGCGCGGGCGAGGGCGAAGCGGGCCTCGGCGAGGCCCCCCGGGCCCGCGTCGCCCTTCGCTAGAATCGCCAGCCCGCGCTCGGCCAGCGCCACCGCCTCGGCCGCGCGCCCGGCCCCGACGTAGCTCAGCGAGAGCCCCGTCAGCGGCGGGTCGGCCGCGTACGGGTGCTCGGCGCCCCACGCCCGCTCCGCGATCGCAAGCGCCCGGCCGAATTGCCGGGCCGCCTCGGCGTACTCGCCCTGGCGGTAGAGCGCGCCGCCGAGGTTCGCCAGCGCGAAGGCCACGCCCGGGTGCTCGCCGCCGAGCGCCCGCTCGCGCGCCTCCGCCACGCGCCGGTGCTGCTCGGCCGCCTGCCGGTACTCGCCTCGCGCGTAGAACACCAGGCCGAGGTTGGTGAGCGCCTTGGCGCCTTCGGGGTGGTCGGGGCCCAGCGCCCGCTGCCAGAGCGCGAGCGCCCGGCCGCAGAGCGCGAGCGCCTGGTCGTGCCGGCCCTGCACGAGCGCGAGGGCGCCGAGGGTGTTCAGCGCGCTCGCCTGCTGCGCCTCCGAGCTCACCCAGGGCAGCTCGGCCCGGACGTGGCGCTCCCAGTCGTCGGCGCCCTCGGGCCGGGCCGTGAGCTGGCCGAACAGGTGCACGAGCTGCGTCGCCGCCTGCAGCGTCGCCTCGTGATCGCCCGCGATCCGGGCGAGCATGTGCCCCTCTTTGAGGCTGGCCTCGCCCGCCTCGTGGGCGCCGAGCGCGAGCTGCAGCCGGCCGAGCTGCACCCGGGCGCGGCCCTCGAGCGCCGGGTAGCCGAGCGCCCCCACCGCCTCGGCGGCCGCCCGGGCCGCGCCCTGCCCCTCCTCGTACTTGCCCAGCTCGAACAGCTGCTCGGCCCGGTCGAGCTCGGCGTCGAGCGCCTCGAGCTGCGCGGCCGCGCGCGGGTCGGCGGGCGGGGCGACCCGGCCGCCGGCGGGCTCGGGGTCGGCGCAGGACGCGATGCGCGGCAGGTTGCCGGCCGCCACCGCGGCGCCGGCGATCGAGGCGGCGTCGACCCGCGCGAGCTCGCCCGCGAGCGTGCGCAAGCTGCGGCGGCGCTGCGCGAGGCACGCCACGCGCCGGTCGAAGGGGCCGCCCGGCTCGCCCCGCGCGGCCCCGACCGCGCACGCCTCGGCGCGGGCGACGACCCAGTCGTCCGCGTAGCGGTCGAGCAGCGCCGCCGTGCGCTGCCAGGTCTCGGCCGCGTACGACACGCCCGTCGCCAGCACGGCCCGCTCGACCGCCTCGCGCTGCGCGGCCCCCCACGCCTCCTCGATCTCGGCCCGCCCCCCGCCGCACGCCGCGCCCCTGTCGCGCGCGCCCGCGTAGCGCGCGGCGAGCGCCCCGCCCGCGAGCGCGAGCGCCGCCGCCACGGCGAACGCGCGCGCCCGCGGCCGGGCCGGGCGATCGGAGAGCGCCGCCAGCAGCGCGTCGAGCGAGGGCCAGCGCGCCGCGGGGTCGAACGCCAGCCCGCGCACGACCACCGCGCGCAGCCAGGCCGGCACCGGGCTGCCCTCGGGCGCCGGAGCGATCGCCCCCCGGCGCATCGCCGCGAGGCGCTCGCCCACGGTGGCCCCCGCGAAGGGCTCGCGGCGGTAGAGGGCCGTGAAGAGGCTCACGCAGAGCGAGAACTGATCGCTGCGCGCGTCGGCCGGCTCGCGGGCGAGCTGCTCGGGCGCCATGTACGCGAGCGTGCCCATGAGCTGCCCGGCCTGCGTCAGCTGCCCCTCCGCCGCGCCGCCCGCCCGGGGCGCGGTCGCCGGCCCCGCGCGCCTCTCGCCCGCCCCGCCGAACCACGCCAGGCCGAAGTCGAGCACCCGCACCCGCCCGTCGTCGCCGACCAGCACGTTGTCGGGCTTGACGTCACGATGCACGATGCCCGCCGCGTGCGCGGCGCGCAGCCCCTCGCCCACCTGCCGGAACACCCCGAGCACCTCGCGCCACGAGCGCGGCCGGTCGGTCAGCCACGCGCTCAGCGGGTCGCCCGCGACGAACTCCATCGCGATGAACGTCTGCGACTCGTGCCGGCCCACGTCGTGCACGGCCACGACGTTCGGGTGCTGCAGCCGCGCCAGCGCCCGCGCCTCGCGCCGCAGCCGCCGCTGCGCCTGCTCGCCGATGATGTCGTAGCGCACCAGCTTGATCACCACCCGGCGACCGAGCTCCTCGTCGTACGCCACGTACGTCACGCCCATGCCCCCCCGCCCGAGCTCGCGCAGCACGCTGTAGCGGCCGATGCGGGCCGCCGGCCCCAGCCCGGGCCCCTGCGCCCCGCCCCCCGACCCGCCTCGCTTCCCGTCGTCGAGCGTCGTCTGGTCCCACGACGGGCGCCGTGGGCGTTGGGGCTCGGGCGCCTCGCCGGCCTCAGCGCCGACAGGAACAGAAGTGCGCTCGGCCGTCATTCGCCCCTTACCTCAGCGCCCGCCCCGCCCACGACATCGCCAAGGGACGCCCAGCCATTTGGCCAGAACTCGAGCTCGAACACAGCATAATAAGACCATGAGATTGAATTTCTACACCATCGTGCCAAACGGCCGTCGCCACCTGGTTCGATACATCAACGACGGGGTCACATCTCGACCAATTTCTTCTAATTTAAATAACTATACTAATTTTTCAAACTTTGAAATTACCGCTTTCCGGTAGGTCGCAAACGACGGAATCTGCCCCCCCTCGGGGCCAGCCAAAACTGTCGCACTGCTACCTACACACCACCAGGCGCCGAGTTGCTGTGCCCTGACGCGCCCCCGAGCGCGCCGGCCGGTGCTCAGCCCAAAGGGCCGCGGCAGCGGCACCGAGCGCCGGCGGGCGAGCTCGGGCGAGCGCAGCGAGATCGACCGGACGACGAGCGCGCGCGACGTCGCGAAGGCCGCGCTCGACCGGCGATGAGCGTGGGCCGGAGACGACCAAGCTCTCGCCATAGACACGAAACTTTATCCGTCCGACGGAGCAGCGGGCGAGCCCGTGTCTTGCCTCGGTCGGAACGTGACGGGCCAGCCGCCGTGCTACGCACACGGCCCGGAGGCCCACCGGGTGCCCGCGGGCCGCTTTCGGGCCGGCGCGCCGCGGCTTCGGGCCGGCGCGCCGCGGCTTCGGGCCGGCGGCCGGGCGAGCGCTCGTCGCCGACCGGGTCGGGGGCGCGGGCGCCGGCCGGGGCGGGGCGAGCGGGTCGATCGCGATCGAGGGCCGGCTCATGTCGCCATAAGGGCGAGAGGGGCCGATGGTCGGAATGAAGTCCGCGAGCGCCGCCCGGCCGGGCGTGACGCTCGGCACGTGCGGGGGCGGGGCGAGCGTATGGGCGCAGGCGACGGAGCGGCGGGGCCAGAGCAGAAAGGCGACGGAGCCCGCGCCCCGGGGCGGCGGCGTGCATTGGCGAGAGCAGGATCATCGAATCGTATTCATCCAGCTGGAACGACCGGCCCGCGGGCCCGCGTAGCTCATCCGTTCGCGGGCCCCACCTTTCGCGCGACGGGGGGCGCGGGGGCGAAGGTTGCCCGCGGGTCGCAGGCCTTCGCCCCCGGGCGGGGGGCGTGGGCCGGCGGGCGCCGCCGCGCCGAGGCTAAGAGAAGTGGCGCGACGTAGTTGATTTGCCTAGGTCGCCCCCGCCGCTTCGGCGGAGAAGATTGCGCAGATTCAATTAATCGAATTGACAATCGGCGCGCCCCGAGGCGACTATCGTTGCGTGAGGGGGGCGCGGCCGAGGCGCTTTCCCGCGGCGCGCCGGCTCGTCCGGCCGTTTCCGTTCGGCCGCGGCGCGCGGGGCCGGGGGCGCTCTCTGCCCATTCGCACGATGGCGTAACGAGATGAGGGGGTCGAGGTGAAGGGCGTTCTCGAGCGAGTCTGGGGCGGGGTGACCGCCTCCCCTTACCCCTGGTGGTACACGGCCGCGTACCCGTACTTCGCGCGCCGCCCCTCGCTCCGAAACCGCACCGGCCTGCGGCCGGCCGCGACCGCGGGCCGCTACGGCGGCGGGGCGGCCGCGCGCCTCGTCTTCTTCGGCGACCTCTTCGACCTGCCGGCCGCGCCCTCGGTCGACCCGCGGGTCTCGGCCATCTTCGCCGGCGCCGACCTCGTGCTCGGCAACCTCGAGGGCCCCGTGCTCGAGGGGCCGGGCGGCGGGCCCTGGTGGTCGAAGCGCATCGGCGCCGGCTACCTCGAGGCGGTGCTGGCGGCGCTCGGGGCCGCGCCCTCGCGCACGGTGCTGTCGGTGGCGAACAACCACGCGCAAGACGCCGGCGACGCCGGGCTCGGCTCGACGCTCGCCTGCCTGCGCCGGCTCGGGGTCGCGCCGGCCGGCGCGATCGTCGACGGCCGCCCCCTCGGCTGCCGGCGCGTGCTCGAGGGCTCGGGCCTCGCGATCGAGGTCGCCGCCTGGACCGAATGGCTCAACCGGCCGCCCGGCGGGGGCTTCTCCGCCCCCGATCGCTTCGGCGTCGCCCGGCGCCCGCCGCTCGACCCGGGCGCGGCCGACGCGCGCGTCGCCCTCCCCCACTGGGACTACGAGTACCAGCACTTCCCCGCCCGGCGCACGCGCGCGCTGGCCCGCCGTCTCGCCTCCGCCGGCTTCGACGCCGTGGCCGGGGCGCACCAGCATGTCATCCAGCCGCTCGAGATCCTCGGCGGGTGCCACGTGCTCTACGGCGCCGGCAACTTCCTCCACGGCGGCCGCGAGCCCGCCGGCTCGCCCGCGGGCCGGCTCGGCGCCCTCTGGGAGGTCGAGCTCGCCGCCGAGGGCCCCTCGCGCGGCCGGGTCTGCGCCTACCGCGTGACCCCCTTTCTGCACGACCGCCAACGCAACCGGCTCGCCCTCGTCGAGCCCCACGACCACCAGGCACTCGCGCTCTTTCGCGACGTACACCACGGAGACCCACCATGGCCGAGACCTTGAACCCCGAGTTCCGTCAGCGCGTCGACCGCCGGCTCGACGAGTTGCTCGAAAAGGGATACCGCGACGCGCCCGTGATGCGCGAGCTCGCTTCGTCGAAGCAGGTCGACCGCGAGCTCTTCGTCCGGCACACGATCGAGACCATCTTGCGCATCCGGCTCGGGCGCGTCGCCAACTCGAAGTGCCTCGCCCACCTGGCCATGACCGACCCCTTCGCCGCGAAGAAGTGGGCGAAGTATACCGAAGAAGAGATGCTCCACGACCGGCTCTTCTTGAAAGACCTCGTCAACCTCGGCCTGAACGAGGCGGACGTGTACGGCACCGACACCTTCGCCGCCACCAAGCTGCTGCAGGGCTACCTCTATTACACCCTCGAGCACGAGGGCCCCCGCGGCGTGCTCACCAAGTCCTACTTTCTCGAGTACATGAGCGACCGCACGCAGCGCGCCTGGAACGAAAACGTCAAGCGGTCGCTCGGCGACCAGGCGGTCAAGGGCTCGCAGGCGCACGTCAACTTCGACGACGACCACGACCACGGCACCGACGTTTGGAACGTGCTCATGTCGCTGGTCAAGAGCTCCACCGACGAAGAGCGCGTTCTGTACCACCTGGGCGTCTACTACCAGGTATTCTTGATGTACTTCACCGAGCTGTCGACGACCGCGCGCACGGCGCGGGGCTGAGCCGACCGCGCCTCCCCCCGGGGCCGGGCCGGCCGCCCCCGCCCCGGGGCGGAGCCCGGCGCCGTCGAGCCCGAGCCCTCCGAGCGGGAAGCAAGGGGGCCGGCCGCCCCCGCCCCGGGGCGGAGCCCGGCGCGCCCCTCGCGACCAAGCCGGGCGCACCCCTCGGGTCAAGCTGGCCGCGACGCACCCCTGGGGCCAAGCTGGCCGCCCGCGCCCCTGATCCGAGCGGCGGGTGACCTTGCACGCCCTGCGGGCACCCTGAACTCGACTCCGGCTCAGACAGCAGGGCACCCGCCCTCCGGGCGTGCAAGGTCACCCGCCGCTCGGATGAGGCCAAGCCGGCCGCGCCGCGCCCCTGGGGCCGAGCCCGTCACGCCCCGACCGGGCGCGGGCAGAGCCTCACTCGGGGCCGGCCCGGCCATGCCCCGAGCCTCCCCCCGGGGCCAGCCCGGCCATGCCCCGAGCCTCCCCCCGGGGCTGGCCCGGCCATGCCCGCCCCGAGCCTCACCCCGGGGCCACACCGGCCAGGGCCCGCCTGGGCCGGGCGGTGCCGACCACGCCCCGCTCGAGGCGCCGCCGGCTGCGCCCCGCCCCCTGCGCTCACTCGGTGCCGGGGCAGGGCATGTCGAGCGACGCCGGGGCCGGCACCACGGCATGGCCCGTCCGTACGCGCGAGGCGAAGAAGCAGCCGTACTGGTACTTCACCGCGTCGAGCTGCGAAAAGATGGTGTGCGGGTCGGCGATGCCGTCGCCCAGGTACTGCACGGTGACGGACGTGCGGGGCTCGCCGCGCTCGGACGGCGCGATGCGGGCGGCCGGGTACGCAACCATGCCCTCCTGGCCCCCGAGCGAGAGCAATTCTTGCATCGAGGACCACACCGGCTCGCCGGCCTGCCGGTTGCCGTAGGCGAGCGCCATGGCATCGAAGACCGTCGGGGGGAAGTACTCGTCATCTTTGCCGACCGGCTGGTACAGATCGCGCACGGGGTGGCCCACGAGCGGGCGGCGCCCGACCCGCGGGGCGCTCATGCCGGGGTCGGCGGGCTCCCAGGCGGTCTCGAGCAGCGTGAGCGCCGGGTGCAGCGGGCTGAGCTCTGGCTTGGGCACCCCGAGCAGGATTTGCACGAGGTCGGCCATCCGGGCGCCGTCGACGTCCTTGCTGCTCTCGACCAGGATCTTGTTCCAAAAGCCGCCCGAGCCCGAGGGCGCGAGCGCCCGCACCGCGGGCTCGACGGCCGCGAGCAGGGTGGCGTACTGCGCCCCCATCGACTGGCCCATCAGGCCGAGCTCGCGGACGTCGAAGCGGTAGCCCGCGGCGCCGGCGGGCAGGCTGATGCCGTAGCAGTCGTTGAGCACGGCCTTGTCGATCACGAGGCTCGAGAGCGCCTCGATCAGCAGGCGTTGCTCGAAGACCCCCTGCCGGAACGTCGAGGGGAACGCGCCGAGGTTGTTGAAGTTGATGTACTCGAAGAGCCCGGCCCCCGGCAGCCGCTCGGGGTTGAGCGGCAAGGCGACGCCGACGGTGGCGAAGCCGTGCTTGGCCAGCACGTGCGCCGGCCCCTCGCCGACCGTCGGGGTGCCCTCGGGCGCGGTGATGCGGCCCCGGTCGACGACCTGCGAGGACAGGCCACCGCTGCCGTGCAAGTAGAGAACGAGCGGGTAACCCTCGGACGGCATGGGCTGCTTCGGCAGGGTGACGACGACCGGCACGCGCATCGTACCCTGGGGCACCGGCAGGCCCTCTTTGTCGAGCACGAAGCCGCCCTCGGTGTCGAAGGGCTGCTGGCCGGCCTGGTACTGAGGGAAGGACACCGAGGCGCTCAGCTCGCAGAAGCGCTCGTGGCTCGCGCCGTCGCCCGGGGCGATGGCCAGGCCTTCGAGGCTCACGTCCTGCGCGGCGACGATCGCCGACGAGAGCCGCTCGTTGTTCTCGACCACGTCGCCGACCGTGAAGACCGCCGCCCCGGCCACCTCGCCGAGCGGCACGCCGGCGACCTCGAGCGCCCGGATGAGGTTGCGGAAGGCCTCGCGCAGGCTGCGCCCGCGGGGCCCGGGCGGCTCGCGGCCGTTCAACAGGTCGGCCAGCGCGGGCGGGACGCCGAGCAGCGCGCCGGACGCGTCCTTGAAGCTTCGCCGCACCACGAACGCGTACCGCCGCCCCGGCGGCAGGACGACGCCGGGCGCCGCCCCCACCGCCAGCAGGTTCTCGGGGGCGAAGTCGCCGGGCGGGATGATCGCGGCGATCGTCGGGTAGAGCGTGCCGCTCGCGGGCGAGCGCAGGTCGACGTCCAGCAGCAGCACGTCCGAGGCCTTGTCCGCCGCGATCACGTCGTTCGGCGAGCGCGCCGAGGGCGCGCCGGTCAGCCGGAAGTACCCCACCGGCGCGCTCGGAAACCCCGGGCGCTTGCCCGCGACCGAAATCAGATTGAGCGCCCCGGGCCGGCCGCTGTGCGGCAGGCCCGACAGGTCGGGCGCGCCGCGGTCGTTCAGCCGCACGTCGAACGGGTAGGGCAGGTCGTAAAACGAGAGCCCCGACAGCTCGGCCCCGGGCTCGAAGACGACCTGCGTGCCCGCGACCGGCACGGCCGCCGTCGGCTCGACCTCGCGCGGCTCGGCGGGGTCGACCCCCGCCGACGACGAGCCCGGCTCGTCGCCGCACCCGGCGAAGAGCCCCGGCAGAAGGCCACACACCACGGTGCCCACGCGCACCCAAGCCCTTGATCGCAGTCGAGAAGTGACCATGACTCTTTCCATGGTTGATGGTGCCCGCCCTAGGTTCTTTCGACTCGAGGCCCGCTTGCAATAAGATATCGCTCGCCGCCCCTCGATCGGATGTGGGTTGCCCCGTTCGCACCCCTTCCGGGTGCCTGCGATGTCGCCCCCGCTCTCACCCTCGGTGGGCGCGACGACGACCCTGCCCCGATTCTCGCTCGGGTCGGCCCCGACCCCCGGGCCGGGGCCCAACTCGTGCGAACGAGCTGGGCCCTCGCCCCGACAACGCTCAGGCCAGACTCGACCCGAGCAAGAACCACTCACGGTGCAGCGTGCGCTCTTCTCGACACGATCGCAAGCGACTCGCGCGCGCACAAAGCGAAAAACTGATAGGCCCCTTCAGCCCCTTCGCCCGCCCCGGGTGCGCGGCGCGCCCGCGCGCTCCGACATGTTGACCCGCCCCGGGGGCGTCTCGTGAGGTAGGCGAAACTGCCCAAGGGGCCCCCGGACCGCGCACCGCCGCCGGCCGCCGCCCCCGGCCAAAACCGCCGAGCGCGCCGCCCCGCGCGCCCCGCCTCCGCGCCCGCGATCGGCGCGCCCCGCCTCCGCCTCCGCGCCCGCGATCCGCGCGCCTCGCCTCCGCGCCCGCGATCCGCGCGCCCGCCGCGCCCGGCCCCTCCCGCGGCTCAGCTCGCGCACCGGCGGCGCATTCGCATTCGGTGCGCTCGACGAAACGTTTTCAATCGCAGCAGAACGAACCGGCGCGCCGTTTCGCCCGGGGGCCGCGCTCGGGTATGCTGGGCGGCGTGGCCGCCCGCCTCCGGCGCCGTACCCTGCTCGTCGGCGCCGGCGTCGCCGCCGCCGTCGCGGCCGACCTCGCGTTCGAGCTCGCCGGCGCCGGCGTGCTCGTCTACGCGCCGAACGCCGGCCGCGCGGTCGAAGGCGAGCCCGACCCGCTCCCGCCGGGCGTCGAGGGCCGGGCCCTGCGCGTCGCCGTGGGCCCGCCCCGCGCGTCGCTGGCGCTCTGGGTGCTGGGGCCGCCGGCCGCCCGCGGCACCGTTTTCTTGTTGCACGGCATCCGCGACCGCAAGCGCTCGATGCTCGGCTGGGGCGGGCGCCTCGCGGCGCACGGCTACCGCGCCGTGCTCGTCGACCACCGCGGCCAGGGCGCCTCGTCGGGCGACTACCTCACCTACGGCGTCCTCGAGGCGCGCGACCTCGCCCAGGCCCTCGACGCGCTGCGGGCCGAGGGCCTGGCGGCGGGGCGCGTGGGCGCGCTGGGCGTGTCGTACGGCGCGGCCACCGCGATCGAGTGGGCGGGCCGCGACGCGCGCGTCGACGCCGTCGTCGCCGTCGCGCCCTTCGCGTCGCTGCGCGCGGTCGTGCCGAGCTACGTCGCGCTCTTCGCCCCCGGCGTCGGCCGCCTCGTCCCCGACGCCCTCCTCGGGCGCGCCATCGCCCGCGGCGGCAGCATCGCCGGCTTCGACCCCGACGCCGCGAGCCCGCTCGACGCCATCGGCCGCACGCGCGCGCCGGTGCTGCTCGTGCACGGCCGCGACGATCGGCACATCCCGCCTTCGCACAGCGAGGCGCTGCGCGCGCGCGCCGCCGGCCCCGCCGAGCTCGCGCTGCTCGACGGCGAAGACCACGCCAGCATCGGCGCCGACCGCAGCGGCCGCCTCTGGGCGCAGGCGCAGGCGTGGCTCGACCGCTGGGTCGGCGGGGGCTGAGGCGGCCGGCGGCTTGTGCGCAATCCAAGGCGCAATGCCCGCCCGGCGCGACGGCGCGGGGCCCCGGCGCCGCGCCCCGGCCGCGGGGCCCCCGAGGGCCGCCGCCCCGGCGCTCGGGGCCGGCTTGACCGCGTCTCTTAGAATAGATATCCCTCCATCACAGTGTCATCGCCCCGGGTCGAGCTCCGCGACGGTTTCTTGCGCGTCCACTTCGGCGCCGGCCTCGGCCACGCCGACTTTCACCCCCGCTGGCTGCGCCACAACTGCGACGCCGACCGGCACCCGGCGACGGGCGAGCGGCTCGTCTGCTCGTCCGAGCTGCCCGAGGGGCTCGCCGTCGCGCGCGCGGCCGTCGACGGCGACCGCCTCGCGGTGACGTGGGCGCCCGACGGGCGCACGAGCGTCTTCGGGCTGGGCTGGCTGGCCGAGCACGCCTACGCGAGAGACCGGGCCGAGCCGCCCCCGCCCGCGGCCGCGGCGAGCTTCGAGCTGCCCGCCGGCGGCGGCCCCGTCGGCGAGTCGGTGCCCCGCGCCCTCGCCCTCGTCGCCGCCCAGGGCGCCGCCGTCGTGCGCCGGGGCGGCGCCGCGCCCGAGGCCGAGACCGAGGCCATCATCGACGCGTTCGCGGCCCGGGGCCTGCGCGTCATCGGCACGCACTTCGGCCGCGTCGAAGATCTGCGCACCGACAACACGACCAACGCCAACACCGACCAGCTCGGCTACACCGACGCGGCCATCGGCCTGCACAGCGACCAGCCCTTCCTCGAGCGGCCGCCGCGCTACCAGCTCCTGCAGTGCATCCGGCCGGCCGACGAGGGCGGCGAGAACGAGATCGCCGACGCGCGCGCCGCCGCCGAGCACCTCGCGGCCGTCGACGCCGACGCGCACGAGGCGCTCGCCCGCACGCCCATCGTCTTCCACCGCCGCCAGCGCGCCTTCGAGCGCGCCCACGCCGCGCCCGTCCTCGAGTCGACGCCCGAAGGCTTCCGCGTGCGCTTCTCGTACTTCACGATGGCGCCGCACCGGCTGCCCTTCGAGCGGGTCGAGGGCTACTACCGCGCCTACGACCGCTTCGCCCGGCTCGTCCGCGCCCGCGCCGTGCGCCTCGCGCTCGGCGCCGGCGACTTCTTGCTCTACGACAACTGGCGCATGCTCCACGCGCGCACCGCCTTCCGGGGCGCGCGCTGGGTCCGCGGGGTGTACTTCGACGCGCCCCCGCACGGGCCGGCCCGCGAATCGCCCGGCTGAGGCCGGCCCCCGCGCCGCTCGCGCGCGCGGCCGGCCGCACGGCGACGCCGGCCGAGGCTTACCCTATTGCGAGGTGAACTTGAGCGGCACCGAGGTCTGGGTAACCTCCGCCGACGAGGGGAAGATCCACGAGCGGACGCGGCCCGCGACGCAGCTGCCGAGCGAGGGGAAGTTGTCGGCGCCCGAGGCGATCGCCTGCCGAACTTTGCCGTCGGGGCCGATGGTCAAGCTCAGGGTGACGCGCGCCGAGGCCTTGCCCCCGCCGCTCGCCGCGAGCGCGGGCTCCCAGCAGACGCGGCGCAACGCGACGCGACCGTGGTCGACCACCCCTTGCACCTGATCGGCCGTCAGCTGCCCGCCCTGCTGGGGCGGCGGGGCCGGCGGGGGCGGCGGCGCGGGCGGCGGGGCGGCCTTGTCCGAAACGATCGTCGTCTCGACGTTCTTGTCGGGGGGCGGCGGCTGCGCCGGGGGCGGCGGCTGCTTCTGGCCGCGTTCACGAGGCTTTTTGCCCGTCGGCGCGGCGGCGATGCGGCCCGAGCCGGGGGCGTTGTCGGCCGGCGCCGCGCCCGCCCCGCTCGCCTCGGCCTTCGCCACGCTCGACCCGCCCGCGCTGCCCGTCTCGGCCTTCGCCGCGCCCGACCCGGTCGCCTCGGCCTTGGTCGCGCCGGCCGGACGGGTGCCCTCGTTCGACCCGCCCACCACGCCGCCCTTCGGGTCGGCCGCGGCGCCTTGGCTGCCGGCGGTGGTGGCGGTGACCTCGCCGCCCTTGCCGACCTCGACGGCGGTTTTTTCGCCAGGCATCAGCCTCGTTCCGACGACAATGCCCGTGCAAAGCGTGAGGGCCGGGGCGAGCGCGAGCGCGACCCACCCCACGACCGGAATGCCCCCCTTGCCCCGAGCCGGCACGGCGGCGGGGGCGAAGCTCGGCGAGGCGGCCGCGCCGAAGCCCGGCGGGGCGGCCGGCGCCGACGCGCCGTAAGGCTGCGGAAAGGGCAGCCCCTGCGGCGCCATGGGCGCCGCGGGCGCGGCGGCCGCCGCGGGCGCCCCCATGGGGCCGCCCCCCGGCGCGCCCCCGCCCCACGCCCCCGCCGGCCCGCCCAGAGCGGGCAGCGACATGGGCGCAGGCCCGGTCTGGCGTGGCGAAACGACGGGCGCAGGCCCGGTCTGGCGTGGCGAGACGACGGGCGCAGGCGTCGAAGGGACGGCGGGGTTTCGCGTGACCGACGAAGGCTTGCCCGAGGTCGGACGCCCGAACATGCCGGGCAACGCCCCCGGCAGCGCGCCCGCGCCGAGCACCATCGTCGCGTGCACCTGCGGCTCGGCCGTGGTGGCGCCCCCACCGCCGCGGGGCGGAGGCGCCCCCTGCCCGTCGCTCGAGGGCGGCCGCGCCGAGCGGGGCCCGAGGCCCAGGCGGCCGACCAGCGCCCCCGCGCGCGACGAGAGGGGCGGGCGCTCGGCCCGCACGAGGTCGGCGACGTCGCGCAACTCGGGCACCTTGCCGAGCGGCAACCACTCGCGAAAGCCCTCGCGCCAGACCAGCGAGCTCTCTTGCACCGCGCCCGACCGGGCGTGCGCCCGCAGCGCGTCGAGATCGAGGGGGCCGGCGGTCGAGCCGTTGATGCCCACGAACCAGTCGCCGCCGGTCGACGGCGCCCGCTCGCCCGTCGCCTTCGCCTCGGCCGCCACGGCCTGCTGAAAGGCCGACGCGAGCCCGCCCTGCACGACCATGGTGCCCGCCGGCGTCGGCCCGCCGCGCGCGAGCGCGCCCAGCAGCGCCGGCCCCGCCGGCACCACGGTGCCGTCCGGCGCGAGCCCCGGCTGCACGACGGTGCCCGTCACCGGCGCGGCCCTCGCCGCCCGCCCCCGGCCGCCGGGGCCCGCCGCCGGAGCCCCGCCCGGGCCGCCGCGCCCGCCGCCCGCGGGCCCGACCCCCGAAGGCTCTTTGCCGCCAGACCGCAAGAGGTTGGCCGAAAACACCAACGTCGCCGAGGCGTCGACCGGCGGCGCCCGAATGTCGATGGGCTGCCCGCAGGTACGGCACTTCATGCGGACGCTGCGCCCGGCGATCTTCTCGTCGGCGATCTGATACTTGGCCTGGCAGTTCTCGCAGAAAAACTTCATGGTAGGGGCCTGGCTTGGCGGGCTCGGCTTACGACCGGGGCGCTCGTGGGCCTACCACGATTTTTCGCGGGGCGAGCGGCACACGCCACGCCCGCGAAGCCCGGTCGCTCACCCCGAACCTCTCGGCTCGGGGGCGAGCGCCGCGCCCGTTCGTTCGAATCATGCCGCCTCGATGCCTCCGCCATCGGACGCAGAGCTTACCCCGAAATGTCTCGTGCCCCAAACGAGGGCACGACGTTCGGCGGCAATTGGCGCCCGCAGGGGCGCAGGGGCCTCGTCCCCGCCACCGGCCTCCCGCTCGGCTCCCGCTCGGCCCCCGCACGGGCCCCGCCGCTCGCGCCGCCCCCCGCGCGAGCGACCGCCAGGCCCGGTCGGTGCCGTTGCGGCCGTAAATCTGCAACGCTGCGCCCCCCGGCACGGCGCCTTCCGCAGGCCGAGGCAGCGGCCGTTCGGGGCCACGCCCTCGCGTTCGAGCGCACGGGCGACGACGGCGCCCGATGCGAGCGCCACGAGAAGCCGCCTGCGCCCGGCCGAGATCGCGGTCGGGCAGCGAGCCGAGTGCCCTCGGCCGCCTCGGGACGCGAGCCCGCGCTCGGCCTGACCCCTCGGTTACTGAGCGGGGGTCGCCGGCGGCGACAGCGAGGGGGGGCCGTCCCCCTCGGCCAGAAACAGGGCGAGTCGCTCGCGCTCGGGCTGCTCGAGCAGCGGCTCGAGCCAGGCCGCGAGCTCGTCGCGCTGGTAGAACGCACGGCGGTTCGCCCCCTTGGCCTCGAGCCGCATGCGCTCGACCTGGCGCGCGAACAGCGAGCGGTCAGCCAAGAGCAGGCCGTTGCGCTCGCTGTTGGGGTTATCCATGCGCATCACCCACACGAGCGCGTCGGCCACGCTCTGGGGAAAGACCCGCGCCCGCCGCAGGTCGGTGCAGAACACCAGCGGCCGCTTCGCCTGCCCGACGACGGCCCGCGCGTGCTTCGCGAACGATTGCACGTCTTCGTCGCTGACCGGAGACGCAATGAGCACCTCGCCGAACCTGCCCACCTGGTTCTCGACGGGCCGCCACCGCCCCGTCGGGCCATGGGTCGGCGGCCTTCTGCTGCCGACCGGCCCTCGAGCTGGGCCGTCAAGGCGAGCGCGGCGACTCGCCGCCACGCCTCTTCGAGGTCGGCGTACGCCCGCGCGCGGCGCCGACGGCGGGCCCGCTCTCGGCAGACGCCCCCGCGCATCGACACCGATTCGGCGCGCCAAGCCCGCCCCCTCGCCCGGGGGCTGGGCTCCCGGGGGCGCCGGGCTCGCGGGCCGGTGCCGAGCGGCTTCTTCGGGGCGGAAACCGAACATCACAACTCAACTAACGAAGCCAACGGACAAACCCACGAATCGGGCGCGGGTGTCATTGCCAAAGGCAAAGGTGTTTGCGAGAGTCGCGACCGTTCAGCCGCGCCCGAGCCCTGCCCTCTGACGGGGCGATGGCTTCGTGCAACGAGGTGCTCCGATGAGCGTTCCGTCGTTCCGTCTTTGGCGGTATGGGATGGGGGGGTTGGTCGCGAGTCTGGTCGCGCTCGCGGCCTGCGGCGACGACGACGATGGGCCGCCAGGCTCGGGCGGCACCCAAGGCTCGGGGGGCAGGTCGGGCGCGGGCGGCAGCTCCCAGGGCGCGGGCGGCGGCTCCCAGGGCGCGGGCGGCGGCTCCCAAGGCGCGGGCGGCGCTGGGGGCGGCACGAGCGGCGGGGGCGGCACGAGCGGCGGGGGCGGTGCGGGCGGCGGGGGCGGCATGGGGGTGCCGCAGGGCCTGCCGGCGTACGTCAAGACGCTGGTCGAGCAGTTCGGCGAGGGCACGCTGCCGGCCGGGGTCGAGTTCCCGCTGAAGCCGGCGGTGGCCGGCAGCGAGGGGGCCGACCAGGTGCGCACGCTGCCGGGCATCGTGCAGAGCCTCGTCGTCTCGTGGCTCGACCCGCTGACGGGCGACGCGGGCTTCGCCGCCGGCGCGCCCTTCTTCGGCGGCAACAACGACTTTCTCGCCTACTTCGGCGAGGGCTGGGACGCCACCCCCGGCGACCCGCCGCAGTGGCACGGCAGCGGCGAGGCGGCCTGGCTCTGGGTCAACCACGAGTACATCAGCAACTCGGCCAAGAACGTCGCGCCGACGGCCCAGCCCGGCGCCCCCTTGGGCCAGCACGCGACGCTCGCCACCTTCTTGAACGAGCAGGGCGTCATCACCAACGATGCCAGCTCGACCCAGTGGGTCAACGGCGCCGACGCTTCGCAGCTCGACGGCTACGTCTACGGCTGGAAGCGCCAGGTGGGCGGCTCGTGGGTGCGCGTCGTGCGCGACGCCGAGGGGCGCTGGTCGGTCGACCGGTCGGCGCCGAACCGGCGCTACGACGCGACCGGGGCCACGCTCAGCCGCCTGACCGGGCACCAGCTCGTCGCGCCCGACATCGACGGCGAGGGCAACGTGCTGCCGCCGGGCGTGGTGACGGGCATCATGGCCAACTGCTCGGGCGGCCAGACGCCCTGGGGCACGGTCATCACGGCCGAAGAGAACGTGCAGTTCTCCTGGGGCGACGTCGAGGTCGGCTGGACGGAGTCGACGGTGTTCAACCCCACCCTCGGCCTGGGCCCGGGGCACGCGTTCGCCTTCACGCCGGGCCCGACCGACCCGGCCGCCGGGCTGCTCTCGGTCGCGCCCGACCCCGCCTCCGAGTTCGGCCGCTCGTCGCGGGCGCGCCACAACGTCGACGGCTACGGCTACCTCGTCGAGATCGATCCGGGCCTCGCGTCCGACGCCTACGAGGGCGGGCCCGACGCCGGCGGCCCCGGCCGCGGGCACAAGAAGATCGGCTACCTCGGGCGCGCCCGCTGGGAGAACGCCGCCATCGTGGTCGGCGCCGACTGGAAGCTCCTGCCCGGCAAGCGCGTCGTCATCTACAGCGGCGACGACCGCCGCGGCGGCCGCGTCTACAAGTTCGTCTCGGCCGGCGCCTACGCCGAGGGCATGACGCGGGCCCAGGTGCGCGCGCTGCTCGACGACGGCGACCTCTACGTCGCGCACTTCGCCGACCTCGACAACGCCACGGGCATCAAGCTCGCGAGCGGCCAGGTGCCGACCGAAGAAACGCCCGGCGCGGGCACGTGGGTCCACCTGAGCGTCGACAACGCGAGCGACGACGCCCCCAACGCCGCCGCCCTCGGCGCCCCCGGCACCAAGGTCGGCGCGGCGCTGCGCGACCTCTCGTGGAACGGCCTCGGCGGCTTCGCCGACGACGACGGCGTGCGCCGCATGCTCTTCACCGCCTCGAACAAGATCGGCGTCCGCGAGCTCAACCGCCCCGAAGACCTCGAGTGGAACCCCAAGGACCCCTCGGGCAAGCCGCGGCTCTACGTCGCGTTCACCAACAACAACCGCGTCTTGCAGCTCGACGCCGGCGGCAAGCTCAACACCCCGGCCGCCTGCCTCGACGGCGAGGGCAAGCTGCTGTCGTCCTGCAGGCGCGACGACCCGTTCGGCGCGGTCTTCGCGATCGACGAGGCCGACCCGGCCGACCCCGCCGCCTCGACCACGTTCCGCTTCCACGCGGCCTGGACGGGCGTCGGCGGCGCCGCCGGCGCCGACGACTTCGGCGCCGCCAACCCCGACAACCTGCTCATCGACCCCGAGGGCGGCGTCTGGTTCGGCACCGACGGCAACTTCGCCGTCAACGGGCGCTCCGACGCGCTCTACTACCTCGATCTCGACCCCGCCCACCGCGCCGTCGCGACCCCGACCTACGGCAAGGCCTTCCGCATCGTCACCATGCCGAGCGACGCCGAAGCGACCGGCCCGGCCCTCTCGTCCGACGCGCGCACGCTCTTTCTCAGCGTCCAGCACCCCGGCGAAGAGGCCGCGAGTAGCTGGCCGATCGGCGGCGCCCCCCGCTCGAGCGTCATCGCCCTCTACTTCGGGGGCCCCTGACCCGCGCCGGCGAGCCCGCCGGCCGAGCGCCCATGCCGAAGGCCGCCCCGCCCCGCCGCTTCGCCCGGCCGCTCGCCGCGTCGCTCGCCCGGCCGCTCGGCGCGTCGCTCGCCCGGCCGCTCGCTGGGCTCGCCGCGCTCGCCGCGCTCGCCGCCCTCCGCCCGCCCTCGCCGCCGCCCGCCCTCGCCGAGGCCCCGGGGGCCGCCCCGACGAGCGCCGCGGCCCTGCCCACCTCGAGTGCCGCCCCCGCGAGCGCCGAAGCCCCGCCCGGCCCGAGTGCCGCCGCGGCGGGGGCCGCGGCCCCGCCTACCGCGGTGAGGGCCGAGGCCCCGCCCGCACCGCTCGGCGGGGCCGCGCCCCCCGCCGCGCCCTACGACCCGCTCGCCGAGGCCGAGCGCGAGGCCGGGCGCGTCGACAACCCCGAGGCGGGCGTGCCGCCGGCTTGCTACACGAAGACCGAAGGGCGCCACAACCCTTGCTGGGTCTGCCACACGGCCGCGCAGGGCACGAACGCGCTCGCCGACTGGGGGCAGCAGGCGCGCTACGCCTTCTCGGCCGCGGGCCGCACCAACCGCTGGGCGAACCTCTTCGAAGACCGGCGCGCGGCCGCGGCCGCCATCGGCGACGACGAGGTGCTCGCCTACGTGCGCGAAGACAACTACGAGCCGCTGCGCGAGGCGATGCGCCGCCGGGCCGACTTCCCGGGGTACCGCCCCGACCTGTCGCTGCGCGCGGGCTTCGACGCGCTCGGCTTCGCCCGCGACGGCAGCGGCTGGCGGGCGCTGCGCTACAAGCCCTTCCCGGGCACCTTCTGGCCCACCAACGGCGGCGCCGACGACGCCTTCGTCCGCCTGCCCGAGCCCTTCCGGCGCGACGCGAGCGGCGCGCCCTCGCGCGACGTCTACCGCGCCAACCTGAGCGTCCTCGAGGCGAGCCTCGCGTCCGACCCCGCGACGCCGCCCGCGCTGGTCGACTGGCCGATCGAGCCGCTCGACGAGCGCGCCCTCGGCGTCGACCTCGACCGCGACGGCGCCCTGCGGCCGGCCGCGACGCGCCTGCGGGGGCTGCCCGAGCGCTACCTGGGCGCCGCCTCGGGCGTGCGCGTGCGCAAGGGGCTCTACCCCGCGGGGGTCGAGTTCTTGCACTCGGTGCGCTACCTCGACCCCGCGCGGCCCTCGCTCGCGGCCGAGCGCATGAAAGAGCTACGCTATTCGAAGAAAGAGGTCGAGCTGAGCGACTGGGCCCTCGGCGCCGCCTACGACCACGAGGCCGACGAGAAAGACGAGGGCCGCCCGCCCGCGTACAAGGGCTCGGCCTTCGTGGGCCTGCGCAACAAGTTCGGCTGGGTCTTGCAGGGCTACATCGAAGATGCCCGGGGCCGGCTGCGCCTGCAAACCGACGAAGAGCACCGCGCCTGCGTGGGCTGCCACGGCGGCCTCGGCGTGACGGCCGACACGACCTTCGCGCTGCCGCGCAAGGTGCCGGGCGAGGGCGGCTGGCGCCCGCAAGATCTGCGCGGCATCGCCGACGCGCCCCAGGTCGGCCACCGCGACCCCGAGGTCTTGACGTACCTGCGGCGCGCGGGCGGCGGCGACGAGTTCCGCAGCAACGGCGAGATGCTCGCCCGCTTCTTCCCGGGCGGCCGCCTCGACGAAGCCGCCCTGCGGCGCGCCGCCCCCGGCGGCGACCGCGATCTGCTCTCGCTCGTCGCCCCCTCGCGCGAGCGCGCCCTCGCCCTCGACAAGGCCTACCTCGTGCTCGTCCGAACCCGCCGCTTCGCGCGCGGGCGCGACGCGCCCCCCGCCCCCCCCGCCAACGTGTACGCCGCGATCCGCGACGAGTCGACCGGGCTCGAGGCCCGGGGCCTCACCCGCGCCGACGGGCGCCTGCAGCTCGCCTGGTGAGCGGGCCCGAAGGCGCACCACGCCAACGGGCCCGGCGACAAGCTCCCGCCCCCCGCGAGGGCGGCCGACGAGAGCGCGCTGGCGCTCGGGTCAGCGCGACGAATGCCCCCGTCGGGGATTTGCCGGCCCGCCGAGGTGTGCGAACCTCTTCGCAGGCAAAGCGTGGCGAGCAAACAGCGCATCTTGGCCACCTTGAACGACCTCGACGAGAACGCCAACGTCGAAGAGGCGATCGAGCGCCTCTACCTGCTCGCCAAGGCCGAGAAGGGTCTCGCCCAGCTCGACGCGGGCCGAGGCATCGATCACGACGAAGTCAAGCGCCGGCTCGGCTTTTGACCCGGCCGCCCTGGCAGGTCGCCAAATAACGGGCCACCCCCTGGCCCGACGCCCAGATGGTCGAGGGGGCATCGACCAGTAGATTGCCCATGGCATACCCGGCGCGGCGGGCGTGCGAGCATGGGTAGACATCGCCCCCGGGCGTGAGCGCCACATGCCGCTGGGCGCCACCGCAGCCGAGCACGTTCGGCTCGGGATCGTCGAGCAGGCCCGCGAGTGCCCACTCGCGCCGCAGGGCCGTGTCAACCGAGAGCCGCACCCCGGGGCACTCGCGGACAAAGGCGCGCAAGGCGCTCGACGAGCCGCCTTCGCCTCTCGGGCCGAGCACCGGGTCGCCCCAGAGCGAGCGTTCGAGGCGCTGGACGTACGCCGCCAGGGTCTTGTCGTCGTAGCTCGGTTTCATCGCCTGCCGCCCTCGCACTCTACCACGCGCCGACGACCCAACGAGGCCCGAAGAGCCGCTCGCGCCAGCCGCGCCGTGCGCCCGCCCGGACCTCGCGCGGCCCGAGGCGACGGCGATGGGGGCGGTCGGTCAGCGCTTGCGCGACCGCGGCGTTCGGCGCCGGTCGCGTGGCGCGTGGGCGGGGGGGGCATAGCGCGCCCTTTCGGAGGCGCGGGAGCGCTCTTCGCTCGCTTGCAGTTCGGCGGTGCGTGCGCCGACGCGGGCCTCGAGCTCGCCGCCCGCCCGGCGCCGCCCGGCCTCGGCGCGCTTCTTCGCCGTCACGTCGATGGCCTGCCCGACCCACTCGACGATCGCGCCCTGCTCGTCGAGCACGGGCACGGCGCGCGAGAGCGTCCAGCCGAGGGTGCCGTCGGCGCGCCGCACCCGGTGCTCGAGCTCGAACACGCGCTTCTCGCGGACCGCCTCGCGAATCGCGGCGAGCACGGCGGGGTGGTCGTCCGGGTGAATGTACGCCTCGAGCCAGGCCTCGCGCGCCTCGGGCGTGTCGGAGAGAAAGCCCCGGCCGTCGAACCGGTTCATCACCGACCAGTCGGGGCTCATGCGGTAGAGCACCGACGGGGCCGTGTTCGCGAGGGCCCGGAAGCGCGCCTCGCTCGCGCGCAGTGCCTTCTCGGCGCGGGCGCGTTCGACCGCCGCCCACGTCCGCTCGGCCGTCTCCTCGACCAGCGCCACCTCGTCGGCGGACCACGCGTGCGGCGCGGCGTGGTGGAGGCTGAAGACGGCCGCGAGCCGCCCGCGCTTGACGAGCGGGACGCCGATGAACGCGCCGCTCGTGCCGGCGGCCAACACCGCCCGCACCGCCTCGCTCACCTGCGCGTCGCGCTCCGCGTCGGCCAACGTGACCGTACGGCCGGCGCGGAGGTCGCCGACGAACGCGAGGCCGAAGCTTTCGAGGCGGTAGCGCCCGGCGTAGCTCGGCACGCCGTCGGTGTCGTCGCGGTGGACCGCGAAGTGCTCGCCGTCGGCCTCGACCTCGGCGTAGGACGCGCGGCCGGCGCCGAGGTGCTCGCCGAGCAGCCGCGCCGCCTCGGACTCGACCCCGATGGGGTCGGCGAGCGGGCGCAGGGCGTCGCTGAGCTTCAGCATGAACGCCTGCCGCTCCTCGCTCGCGCGCAAGGCGGTTTCGGCGCGGGCGCGCTCGACCTCGGCCCACGCCCGCCCCGCGAGCGCTTCGACCGAGGCGACCTCTTCGGGCGTCCAACGGCGCGGCGCGCCCTGGCTCGTGTTGAGGACGGCGCGCAGCGTCCCGGCGACCACGACCGGCACCGCAATGCCCGCTCGAATCCCGCGCGCGGCCATCGCCGCCTTCGCGGGGCCGGGGATGCGCGGGTCGCCCTCGGCGTCGTCGTACGCGACCGAGCGCCCGGCGAGGTGCTCCGCCGCGAACGGCTCCCGCGGGTCGAGGGGCCAGCGCGAGGGCTCGCCGGGCGTGCCGTCCGCCGGGTGCACCCACGCGGCGACGTAGTCCCGGGTCGCCCAGTCGACGTCGGCCCAGAGCGTGCGCTCGGTGCCGAGCAGCTCGGTCAGGAGGCGGCACGCCGTCAGGGCGATGGGCGACGGGTCGGAAAGGGCGCGTGCCGCGTCGGAGAAGCGGACGAGGAAGGCGTTGAGCTCGGCGGCGTGCCGGCGCACGCGCGCGAGCGCGAGCTGGGCGCCGACGCGGGCGACGAACTCGCGGGCGCTGAAGGGCTTGGCCAGGTAATCGTCGGCCCCGGCGAGCAGCCCCTCGATGGCGGCCTCCTCGCCCGCCCGCGCCGTCACGAGCAGCACCGGCGTCGCCTGGAGCGCGTCGTCGCCGCGGATCGCGCGCAGCAGGCCGAAGCCGTCGAGGTTCGGCATCATCACGTCGGCGACGACCAGGTCGGGCGGGCGAAGGCGCATCGCCGCGAGCGCCGCCTCGCCGTCGGCCGCCGCCTCGACCTGCCAGTGCGGCGCGAGCAGGCGCGTGAGGTAGGCGCGCATGTCGGCGTTGTCGTCGACCACCAAGACGCGCGCGCCGGGCGCCCGGGCGCGCAGCGGCGCGGCCTCGGGCGGGCCGAGCGGGTCGTCGGCCTCGCCGGCCGGGCTCGCGGGGGCGTCCGCGCCGCCGTCCGCCCAGCGGGCCGCCTCCTCGGCCAGGGCGAGCGCCGTGGCCTTGGCGGGGGGCGGTGCGTCGACCGCGGGCTCGTCGCCATCCGGGCGGCGCCCGCGCGGCAGCCACACGGTGAAGGTGGTGCCCTCGCCCTCCTTGCTCTGCACCCGCACGCGCCCCTGGTGCTGGCGCACCAGCTCGTAGACGAGCGCGAGGCCGATGCCCGAGCCCTCGTACGTGCGCGCCTTGGCCCCGCGCACCCGGTGAAAGCGCTTGAACAGGTGCGGCTGTTCGTCCGGCGGGATGCCCACGCCCGTGTCGCGCACCGCGAGCTCGACGTGCTGCGGCCGCGCCCGCAGCTCGACCGCGATCTCGCCCGCGAACGTGAACTTGAGCGCGTTCGCGAGCAGGTTCGACACGATCTTTTCCCACATGCCCGGGTCGACCCAGGCGGGCTCGGGCAGCGTCGCGCAGTCGACCCGGAGCGAGAGCCCCGCGCGCTCGGCGGCGCTCCGGAACAGGCTCGCGACGTCGGCCGTGAGCGCCGCGAGGTCGACCGGCTCGAAGCGGGCGCGCAGCCGGCCGGCCTCGATCTGCGAGACGTCGAGCAGCGTGTTGACGAGGTTGAGCAGGCGCCGGGCGTTGCGCGCGGCCGGCTCGACCTCGCCCGCGAGCCCCGCGGGCAGCTCGGCGCGCCGGCGGGCGAGCTCGTCGAGCGGGCCGAGCACGAGGGTGAGCGGCGTGCGGAACTCGTGGCTGACGTTGGAGAAGAACTCGGTCTTGGCCCGGTCGAGCTCGGCCAGCCGCTCGAGCCGCTCGCGCTCTTTCTCGCGCGCGCGCACGTCGCCGAGGCCCGCGCCGACGCGCGCCGCCACCAGCTCGAGGAAGGCCCGGTACGCCCGGTCGAAGGCGAGCCGCGGGCTCAGCCCGAAAACGAGCACGCCGGCGGGCGGCTCGTCGGCCACGGGCCGCAGCGGGGCGAGGAAGGCGGCGCGCGGCGCCTCGGGCCAGGGCCCGGCATGGAAGCCCGGGAGGCGCGCCGCGAGGTCGTCGACGACCAGGGCCGCGCCGTCGGCGAGCACGTGCGCCAGCGGCCAAACGGGGTGGCCGCGGCGCAGCTCGAGCACGCGCGGCGCGGCCGGCGCGCCCGCCTCGACGCCCGCCGCCGTCGCCAGCCTCGCCCGCGGCGGCGAGCCGTCGGCGAGGTAGAGCAGGCAGAAGGGCACGTCGCGCGCGCCCCCGCCGAGCGCCGCCGCGGCCGCCGCCGCCGCCTGCGCCTCGGTGCGCGCGCCGGAGAGCGCCTCGCCGAGCGCGCGCAGCGTCGCGAGCCGCCGCTCGGCCACGACCCGGCCCGTCGTCTCGAGCGACGTGCTCAAGACGCCCGCGAACGCCCCGCCGTCGTAGAGCGGGCTGTAGCAGAAGGTGAAGTACGCCTCCTCGCGGAAGCCCCGCCGGATCGGCTCGAAGAGCTGGTCTTCGCGGTAGATGGGCCTCCTCGTGCGCTCAATCTGCTCGAACTGCTCGCGGAGGAAGTCCCAAAGCTCGACCCACGTGACGCGCGCGGGCAGCCCCTGCTGCGCCTTGTCGCCGAGCGAGGGGGCGAAGGCGTCGTTGCCGATCTGCACGTGCTCGCGGCCCCAGAAGACGATCATGGGGAAGTCGGTGTCGAGCACCGTGCGCGTGATGGCCTGGAGGCTCGGCGACCAGCCCTCGACGGGCCCGAGCGGCGTCGAGGCCCAGTCGACCGCGCGCAGGCGCGCCCGCGCCTCGCCCGGCCCCCCGAAGAGCGCCTCGACCGCCTCGAGCTCGCTGCGCGGCGGCGGCAGCCGCCCGCCGGCCACCAGCTCGGCCACCACCGCCCCGATGGCGTGCAGGGGCAGGACGAGGTCGGCGCCGCCCGCTTCGACCGCGGCGCGCGGCATCGCGGGCTGCTCGGCGGTGTCTTCGCTCTGCACGAGCACGACGCCGCCCGCCTGCTTGACCGCCCGCGCCCCGGCCGCGCCGTCGCGGCCCATGCCGGTGAGCACGACCGCGAGCGCGCGCGGGCCGAAGCTGTCGGCGAGCGAGAAGAGGAAGGCGTCGAGCGGGTAGTCGCGCGCGCCGCGCGCGTGGTCGTGCAGGGCGCAGGTGCCGTCGGGCAAGGCCTCGAGGCGCTTGCGCGAGGGGCAGACGAGAACGCGGCCCGGCGCGAGGGGGGCGCCCTCGTCGGCCCACGCGACGGGCAGCGCGCAGCGCCGGCTCAAGATCTCGACCAGGGCGCTCGCGGCGCCGCCCAGGTGCTGCACCACGAGCACCGCCGCCGGCAGGTCGCGCGGCAGGCCGCGCAAGACGGCGCTGACGGCGTCGAGCCCGCCGGCCGAGGCGACGAGCGCGACCACGTCGAAGGGCGCCGCGGGCGCGACCTCGGGCGTCGAAGGCAAGGAGGGGGCAGCCACCGTCTCAACCTCGTCCGTTCGTTGGAACCCGCGACCGTGGCCCCATCGCTGGCCTCGAACTGCCACGGCTCGGGGGCTCGAATCGCCCCGCGCAGGCGAGCCCGCCCGGCGAGCCTACCCCCCGGCAGGGGGCCGAAGCAAAGCGTACCGCGACGGCCTTTGCCAGCCAAAGCCGCCTCGATCGGGCGCGCCCGCCGCAGCGGCAGACCTCGAAGCCGTCGGACCTCATGCGTCGAGGGCCTGCGAGCGTTGTGCCAGCGCGCCGCGCTCGAGCCTCCACCGGCGGCGGGTGACGGCAATGCAGCGCGAGCGGGTGCTCGGCTGCACCGACCTCGAGCAGCTCGAGGGCCGGGTGCGAAAGGCGGTCACGGTCAAGGTGACGGCCGAGCTCTTCGCGCCGCCCAAGCGCCCAGCCGAGGCGCGCCGTTAACCGGATAGGTAGGCCCCCGCGAGGGGCCCTGGCGGCTTGCCCCTGCTCGCCTCGCCGCTGCCAAGGCAACGTGCCCCCATGCGCGGCGCCGCGCGAAGCCGGCTCGGGGCAACCTTCACGCGGCGGTTGCGTTCACTCGGCCGGCGCGGCCCTGCACGTCCGTGCGGGGCCGCGTGCAAGGTCACCCGTCGCCAGGATCAGAGCCCGTCGACCGGCGTCTCCCCCGGCGACTCGGGGCCGGGCCCTTCGCCGCCGCCCTCGCCCCCCGCCGCGCGCTTGCGCCGAGGCGCGCGCACCACCCCGATGAGCGACGGGTAGGTCGCCGCCACGTTCTCGCGCGACCCGAAGAGAAACTGCCCGGCCCGCCGGTGCTCGTTGTACGAGCGCAAAAGCAGCGTGGTCGACCGCTGGGCGAGGCCGGCGAGCCGCTCGAGCTCGCCCGCCTGGGCGAGCCCCTGCGAGACGCGAATCAGCTCGGCAGACCGCACGGCCTCGTCGGCGTCGGCCGCCCGGTAGTGCTTGCCGTCTTTCTCGAGGAAGGGGCGGACGTCGTCGCGCCGGTACGTCGCGGCGAGGGTGTGCAGATCGTTGGCGACATCGAGGTGCCTGGTGCCCCCGCGCAAGTGCGTGAGCAGCTCTCGAATGTCGGCCCGGTCGCCGAGCTGGTAGTCGAGCACCCGCGTCATGCGCCCGCGCGTCGCGTACGCCGCGGCCACCTCGTCTTCGGGCAGCGCCGCCCCCGACTCGCCGCGGGCCAAGAGGTCTTGTTCGCGCCGCACGTGCCACACCACCTGGGCATAGTCGGGCAGCTTCTCGAGGTGCCTGATGTCATAGAGGCCGCTCTCGGCCGCGCGCTCGAAGAGCACGCGCCGCTCGGGCGCCGAATCACGCCGCGCGATGCCGAGCGCGATGTCGGCCACCCGCTGCGGGTCGACCCGCAGCACGATAATCTCGTCGTCGCTCAGCGCCTCGAGCTCGCCCTGCATCGTTACGATCAACCGCCGGGCCTCGAACGCAGGGAAGAACCTCGCCCCCCCCTCGGTCTGCCCCTCCCCCCCCGCCTCGCCCGCCTCGCCCGCCTCGCCCGCCTCGCCCGCCTCGCCCGCCTCGCCCGCCTCGCCCGCCTCGCCCGCCTCGGATAGCGCCACCTCACCAGTCGCGCCCCCCTCGACCAACCCGGCGGGCCTCACCCCCCCCGCCCCGGCCACCCCGGCCGGACCCGACGCACCCTCGACCACCGCCACCGAAATCGCTTCGTTTTCCATCGCACAATCCCCCGGTTGGGGCTCCACCACACCGGGAGCCCGATTGCTCCCGATACCTTCCCCTCGGCCAGCCCCCGGGGCAGTTGCTTGCCCCGACCCCGGGCGAGTGATTTTTTTTCAGCGCCCCCGGCGGCGGGTCGCACCTACACCATGCGCCTTGTGCCACCGAGTAGGCAGCGACGGTCGCCACCATCTACGGCACCAAGCGCCCGACCGACGTGAGCTGGTGCTCAATCGAGGCCCGGGCCGAGCTCCACCGCACGCCCTGGCAGAGCGAGCAGGCATTCACCTACGTCTTGTTCGAGCGGGTCTGAGGCAGGGGCGAGCTCGCCCGCGCGTCGCGCGCACGCCCGTCGCGTTCGCCCCCCGCGGGTTCGTCACGAACCGGGCAATCACGCGGCGGGCCGACGCGCCCCGCGCGGTTGGCAGGTTAACGCCGTTCGCCCGGGGGGTCGTCGCTCGGCGCGAGCGCCTGGCCCGGGGGGTCTGCCACCATCGTCTCATTCGGCCGGGCGGCCTGGTGTGGCGCCCCCCCCGTCGCGCCCCCGCGCGCCGAACGCGACACGAAGAGCGGCCGCTCGGACGGCGGCGCGTGGGCCACGAGGGCCTCGAGCGCGTCGTCGGGGACGCTCTCGGTCAGGGCGATGCAAACGGCCCGCGCGAGCTCTCGGCCGCGGGCGTGCGAGAGGCCGGTCAGTTCGCAAACCCGCGCGCCGAACGCGGCCCGCGGGCGCGCCGGTTCGTCGTCGACGTGCTCGGGGATGCCGGCGAGCGCGTACTCGAACGCGACCTCGAGCGCCGGGCGCCCGTCTTCGCCGAACCGCTCGGCGAGGGCGCGCAGCACCGCGAAGACCAGCCGGCCGAGATCGTCGTGTTCCGGCGCGCCCAGCAAGCGCCGGACGCGTTCGATGAATTCGTCTTGCTTCATGACCGGCCTCGCACGGCCCCCTTCACGCCGCGCCCAGCGCGCCCCGTTTGCCTACCTCGCTCGCCTCGCTCGCCTCGCTCGCCTCGTCCGCCTTGGGCAGGGCCTCGGAGCCGCCCGACCGATGCCCGCAGGCCGGCCGAAGCGCCACGGGCCGGGCGACCGCGACCGCGACCGCGACCGCGACCGCGACCGCGACCGCGACCGCGACCGCGACCGCGACCGCGACCGCGACCGCGACCGCCCGCGGGGCGAACGGCCGGCCCGTAGCCATGCAACCGCCGAACCTCATACCCTATTCTAAGTCAAGCGCCGCGCCGATCGAGCCTCGTAGCGCCCGCGACCGAAACAAAGAAGCGCCGGGCCGAGCCCCCCGTCGAGCTCGGCCGCCACTCACCCCGCTCGCGCCGTTGCGGCCGCGCCCTCGCGCGGCGGGGCCCCGCCGGCCGCGCGCCCGCGGCGACGTCAGGGCGCGAACGTGCGCGACGTCAGCTTCGACCGCGCGGCGACCAGCGCCCCGACGACGAGCGCGCACGGGGCGGGGTGCAGACGAGCAAGTTCGCTCGGGATGTTCACGGCAGGGGGCGTGGCGCTCATGCCAAGCAAGGACGTGGCTCGCGAGAATCGGTTACCGGCCGAGGGCGGGCGCTCGACGCGTCGAGCGCCCCGTGCCCGGGCCGACGTCCGCGCGCCCGGCCGACGCGCACCGGCGCCCGGCCGAGCCACGGTTCGATCACCTGAGCGCCAAGCACACCGACACGCCTGAAGAGAACGCGATCGTCGACCAGATCATCCAGGGTGTCCTCAACGAGGTCTGCGAGTACTTCGACTCCGACGACGAGGACTGCCCGGCCTGATCGGGTCACCCCTCTTTGCGGCGGTAATGCAGCGCGACCTGGCCGGACTTCAGGCGGGTCGTCGAGACGAGCTCGAGGCGCCGCGAGGGCTCCAGGCCCTGAAACAAGGTTGGCCCGTGGCCGGTGAAGACGGGGTGGACGACGAGACGGTACTCATCGATCAGCCCGAGCCGCTCGAGCGCCGCCGAGAGCGTGGGACTGCCCACGAGCACGCCTTGCGGGGTCTTCTCCTTCAGCCGCGTCACGGCCTCACGCAAATCCCCCTCGACGCGGAAGGTGTTGTTCCACGGGAAGTCGCGGCGCGAGGCCGAGACCACATACTTCGGCTTGGCCTCCAGCTTGCGCGCCCACTCCCGCATCGCGCGTGGCGCGTTCTCATCGCGCGCCACCGCCGGCCAGGCGCTCTCCATGAGCTCGTACGTGACGCGCCCCCACAGCATCGCCCCGGCTGCTTCCATCAGCTGCGTGAAGTAGTCGTGCAGCTCGTCGTCCGCGACCCCCTCGCGATGGTCGTAGCACCCGTCCAGCGTCACGTTGAGTCCGAAGGTCAAGAGGCCCATGGCGCTGATGTACTACGGCGGAGCAGGCGGCGATCGAGAAGCGCTTGCCGTAAAGCGCGACGACCTCCTGCGCCGTGCGTCCTGCCAGCGAGGTCGCCAGGCACTACGGCCCTTTCATCGCCTTGGCGTGCACGACGACCGCAGCCGGCACGGCCGTGCGCTCGTCGGTCACGCGTGCGTTCGCGATCTTCCTCGCCCGCCCCGACCTCACCCGAGCGGACGCCGGCCGGCGCCCGCCGAGCTCGTCTTCGACGAGAATGCAACCCCCCGCCCGGGCCACCCCCGGACCCGACGCGCCCTCGATCACCGCCACCGAAATCGCTTCGTTTTTCATCACACAATCCCCCGGTTGGGGCTCCACCACACCGGGAGCCCGATTGCTCCCGATACCTTCCCCTCGGCCAGCCCCCGGGGCAGTTGCTTGCCCCGACCCCGGGCGAGTGATTTTTTTTCAGCGCCCCCGACGGCGGGTCGCACCTACACCATGCGCCTTGTGCCATCGAGTAGGCGGCGTCGGTCGCCGGGCGGGTCGGAGCCAGGACCGATAGGAAAATTAGGTGGCCGCCCCCCGATTTTACTTCGCGAAGTAACCCAGAGCCCCTGGACGGGCCGACGTTACTTCGCGAGATAAGGTGCAGCCTCCAGACGGGCCGACGTTACTTCGCGAGATAAGGCGCAGCCTCCAGACGGGCCGAGGTTACTTCGCGAAGTAGCCCGAGGCCCTCGGGGCGGGCCGACGTTACTTCGCGAAGTAACCCGGGGCCTCTGGGAGGGCCGACGTTATCTCGCGAAGTAACCCGGGGCCTCTGAGAGGGCCGACGTTACTTCGCGAAGTAGCCTGGGGCTCTCTGGACGGGCCTTGGCCCGGCGGGGCTTCGGTGGGGCCGCTCGCCGGGCGCTCTCCCTCTCCCCACCAAAGGCTCTCGCCGAAAGACGTATGCACCGCCGAATTCCTGTCGTCCACCGGCGGGTTCAGGCGTCCAGATTGGCGTTCCTGTCCAGAATGAGCTGGCCACTTGTGAGGTTTTTCAGGAACTACGAAGCCCGCATCTGACCCGGCCGCGCCCGTTTGCCGGCCTCTCCACACGACGCCCCGATCGAAAGGAGAAGATCGATGGGTCGATTCGCTCGTTGCCTGGGACCGCTGCTGGCGGCCCTTGTGACCCTGCGGCTGCTTGCTGCAGGCCCCGCGCAGGCTGCCCCGCCGCTCACAAAGACCTCGCTGACGCCGGCTCAACGCGGCGAGTTGGCCGAGGCGGAGCGGCTGGCCAGGGAGGCGGAGCGGCTGGGCGAGGCGGGCAAGTACGCCGAGGCGCTGCCGTTGGCAGAGAGGGCGCTCGGGCTGCGCGAGCGGGCGCTGGGGGGCGAGCACCTCGAAGTAGCGGCGAGCCTCCAGCAGGTGGGGAAGCTCTATCACTCTATGGGCCGTCTCCCGCGCGCAGAATCCTGCCATCGACGCGCGCTGGCCCTCTACGAGAAGGCGCTTGGCCCCGAGCGCCCTGACGTGGCCACCTCACTCAACAATCTAGCCGGACTCTACCAAACGGGAGGTGCGTACGCGCAGGCCGAGCCGCTGTTTGTGCGCGCGCTGGCCCTCCACGAGAAAGCTCTTGGCAAGAATCACCCGGCCGTGGCGAACTCACTCAACAACCTGGCTGCGGTCTATCAGGCGCAGGGCGCGTATGCGAAGGCCGAACCGTTGTTTCGTCGCGCCATCTCCATCTTCGAAAGCGCGCTCGGCCCGGACCACCCCACCGTCGCCGTCGCACTCAACAACCTAGCCAACCTATACCGAGCGCAGGGCGCGTACGCGCAGGCCGAGCCGCTGTTTGTGCGCGCGCTGGCCACTCGCGAGAAGGTCCTCGGCAAGAATCACCCCGCCGTGGCCACCTCGCTCAACAACCTGGCCGTGCTCGACCAGGCGCAGGGCGCATACGAGAAGGCCGAGCCCAAGGTCTTGCGAGCCCTTTCCATCTTCGAGCGCGCCCTCGGCCCGGACCACCCCGCCGTGGCCACGACGCTCAACAACTTGGCTGCGCTCTATCTAGCGCAGAGTGCGCGTCATTCGCCCACGGTTGTGTACGGCCACTCGTGTAGCGAACCCACTTATCAGAAGTCACGGCTCGGGGCCCCGAGCCTCAGCAGCACTGGCTGGGCCTACCCGACGATGAGCGTGTTCAACGGCACAGAGCTGGCCCCGGAGCAACCCTCCTGCGACAAGTACGAGATCGATCGGAAGAACGACTTCGTCGCCCTGTCCGAGCAGGTTCGGTGGCGAGCGCTAGTCAGTTTTCAAAAGGCTTTCGGCCCGGACCACCCGGCCGTGGCGACATCGTATCACGCCCTCGCCTTGCTGTACGCGGCGAAAGAGAAGGGCCGGCCCGCGGGCGCCCTCGACCTTGCGGCTCGCGCCGCGGCCGCCCGCGAACGGCACCTCGCGTCCCAACTCAGCGGGTTGCCCGCCTCGCGCAAAGGTCAACTGCTGCAGACATTCCGGGGCGAGAACGATGCGATTGCGTCCCTCCACGCCCAGCGGGCGCCCGGAGACGAAACGGCGTTGCGCCTGGCGCTCGCGACGGCGCTACGGCGCAAGGGGCGCGTACTCGACGAACTGGCCGATGCAAGGGCGTCCTTGCGACGCCACCTCACGCCCGAGCTGCGGGCCGAGTTCGATGCACTGGCCGCGAAACAGGCCGAACTCTCGTCTCTCCGCCGTGGCACTCGGCCGGAGCAGGCCGAGGCAGTGCGAGCGCTCCGCGAAGAGCTCGACGAGCGCGAGAGCGAGCTCGCCCGCAAGAGCGTCGACTTCCGCACCCGAACGGCGCCCGTCACGATCCGGCGGGTGCAGGCGGCGCTGCCTTCGGACGCGGCGTTGGTCGAATTCTTGCGGTATCGGCGCTTCGATTTCGATGGCGGCCCGCAGCCATGGCGAGAAGAGCGCTACGTGGCCTACCTGCTTCGCCGCGAGGGGCCTCCGCGCTTCGTCGACTTGGGCGAGGCCCGCCCGATTGACGAGTGGATTCGGGCCGCGCGCGCCGGGCTGACCAGCCGCGACACGCGCGGCGACGTACGGGGGCCACTGCGCGCGCTCAGCGCGCTCGTGCTTTCGCCCGTGCGCGAAGCCCTCGGGCCCGCGCCCCACCTACTCATCTCGCCCGACGGCGCGCTGAACCTCCTGCCGTTCGAGGCGCTCGTCGACGAGCGCGGTCGCTACCTGCTGGAAACGACGCTGGTGACGTACCTGTCCAGCGGGCGCGACTTGCTGCGCCTGCGCGAGCGGCCCGTGCCACGCTCGGGACCGCTGGTTGTCGCCGGCCCCGACTACGGCCCGGGCGAGCCCTTCGTGCCGCTGCCCGGCGCCTCAGCCGAAGCCCTTGAGGTCCGCCGGCAGTTCCCCCGCGCTGCCGTTTTGCAGGGCACGGCGGCGACCAAAGAGGCGCTCGCGCAGGCGCACGGCCCGCTCTTGCTGCACGTCGCCACCCACGGCTTCTTTCGCGGCCCGACCGCTCGCCCCCCGACCTCCGTCGCCCACCTGCGCGGCACGACGATCGAGAGCAGCACACCCGCCCCTGCGCCCGCCGAAGACCCGGCCGAGACGCTCGACGCCGCGGGCCTGGCCTTCGCCGGCGCCAACCAGAGACCCGACGCCATCCTGAGCGCGCGCGAGCTGGCGAGCCTCGACCTATGGGGGACCAAGCTGGTCGTGCTCTCGGCGTGCGAGTCGGGCGTCGGCCAGGTCGCCTCCGGCGAGGGCGTCTACGGGCTTCGGCGCGCGCTGGTCATCGCCGGCGCGGCTTCGCAGGTCACCAGCCTCTGGAACGTGAGTGACGAGGCGACGCGGCGCTTGATGGCACACTACTACGCCGGGCTGGCCGAAGGCCGCGGCCGCTCGGAGGCGCTGCGGCGGGCGCGGCTTTCGATGCTCGCCGAGCCCGCGACGGCGCACCCGTACTACTGGGCAGCGTTCGTGCCGGCTGGCGACTGGCGCCCACTTGAGGATGGGGCGACGGTGCCGCGCGTGGCGCCAGGCGGAACGTGCGGTTGTCGCACAGCGGGTGGGGGCGCCACCGGCGGCGAGCCTGGCCTGGCACTGGCGGCGCTCGCGGCGGGAGCGACCTACGCCCGCCGCAAGCGCCCCCGCGACCCGCAGCAACCGTTTGCCCTTCGACGCTCGTCTTCCAACGCACGGCGCGCCGACGAGCCACTCGCCTCCGCTCCACTCCCGCAGCGAGCAGCCCTCTCGCACCGAGGCGCGCCGTGAGCCCACCGGACGTCCGCCCCGAATCGTCCCGCGACATCGAGCCCCTGTTGCACTCTCTCGCGCTCAGCAACGGCCCCGTCGCGGGCCCCACGGGCCACCTACCGCTCGCCCACCCGCCTCGGCGCTGGGTCAAAGCGCGCGTCAAAATTCTCTTTCTCACCGCCAACGCCCTCGACGGTCGACCGCTCGGCCTCGGCAAAGAGCACCGCGTGCTCGATGAGTGTCTGCGCGCCGCCAAGTATCGCAGCGACTTCGAGCTCGTGACCAGGGGGGCTGCACGCTTTGGCGACCTGCGCCAAGCGCTGCTCGAGTACCGGCCCGACATCGTTCACTTCGCCGGCCACGGCGGGGCCGGCGCCGGGCTGCTGATGTTGGACGAGAACGACGAGCCGATCGCCGTGTCGGCCAAGGCCCTCGCGTCCCTATTCGGCACGCTGCGCGGTGCTACCTCGCTCGTCGTGCTCAACGCGTGCTTCTCGGCCGAGCAAGCCGAGGCCATCCGCAACTGTGTCGGCCTCGCCGTCGGCATGGGCGAGGCGATCGACGATGACGCCGCCGTCGCCTTCGCCAATGCCCTCTACCAAGCGCTCTTCTCGGGGAGCTCCGTCCGAGACGCATTCGACGTCGGCGTCGCCCAGTTGACGGCTCGGCCTGTGCCGCAAGACCACGTGCCGCGCCTGCTCGCCCGCGAGGGCCTCGACCCCGCCACCGTCGCCTTCGCGCCCGCCCGCGGCGTTCGCCCCCAGCTGCTGGCGGCGGCCGCCGTCGCCCTCGGCGTCGTTGGGGCCTTCGGCGCGCTCCGCTGGGTCCACGAGCTCTCGACGCCTTCCCTGCCGCTGGTGCCCTCGGCGCCGGTGCTCCCGCCCCCAGCGCCCCCCCCGCCCAAGGCACCGCCCCCGCCCTGGCCGGGCATGGTCCGCATCGCTGGCGGCAAGGTACGGGTCGGTCAGTTCGACCTTGCCAAGCGTCCCGCCGCGTGCGCCACGCTCGCGGCCGCCGAAGACTGCACCGAGGCGACCCACCCCGAGCGTGCCCGCGAGCTCGAGGTGGCCACCTTCGACCTCGACGCGGCCGAGGTGACGAACGAAGACTTCGCCCTCTGGCTCGACCAAAACGCCGACCGCTGGGGCCTCGAGCCCGCACGATACGGCGTCGTCAGCTCCAGGGCCAACGCCGACCTGCGCCTCGCTTGGGTGTGCGAGGTCGCCCGCTCCTGCAAGACGCGCAACGCGTGCGCGCCCTGCCGGCGTGGCGGCCTCGTGATCGACAAGGGCGGCCGCGTACGCGCCCGCGCGGGCTTCGAGCAGCGCCCCGCGGTGTACGTGTCCTGGTATGGCGCCAACGACTATTGCCTGACCCGCGGCAAACGGCTGCCCCTCGACGAAGAGTGGGAGCACGCGGTCAAGGGCCACGACGGCCGCCCCTTCGCGTGGGGGGCCGAGCTGCCCACGGCCGACAGCGTCGCGTTCGGACGGCGAAACAGCCTCAAGGCCGGGGCTCGCAGCGTCCAATCGTCGAACCGAGACCGTACGCCCGAAGGCGTGTTCGACCTCTCGGGCAACGTCGCCGAGTGGGTCGACGGCAAGGGCGGCACCAAGCCCATCGCCCGCGGCGGCAGCTGGCACAGCGAGGGCCCGTGCCACTTGCTCGGCTCGGGCTGCTCCTTCCACGAGCCCCAGGACGTCGGCCTGAGCGACGTCGGGTTTCGCTGCGCCCGCAGCGTGACCCTGCCTTGAAAGGGAGACGACCATGGCCCGTGCGCTCCGACCTCCGCACCGACGACCGACCTTCGCTCCGCCCCGCCCCCTGCGTCTCGTCGCCGGGGCGCTGCGCGCCGCCGGCCTTGCGACCGCGCTTGCCTCGTGCCTCGGCCCCCGCGAGCCGCCCTGCGCCCCCTCGCCCGAAGGACGCTGCGCCCCCGACGCCCCCCTGAAGGTCGAGGTGTGGGCGCGCACCGAGGGCTCGCGCCAAGGCCCCTTCGCCCAGGGCATGCGCCTGCAGGCGGGAGACAAGATTTTCGTCGAGGCCCGGGTCTCGAAGGACGCGCACCTGTACGTGCTGCACTGCACCGCCGAGCGCACGCTCGAACGCTACCCCGACGTCGGATCGCTCCCCTTCCGCGCCAACGAGCGCGACGACGCGCCGGCGCGCCACACCTGGTTCGTGCTCGACGCGCAGCCCGGCAAAGAAGTCATTTATATCGTCGCGTCCGAGCGCGCGCTCGAACACGCCGACCCCCAGCTCGACGCCGCCATCCACCGGGCCCGCGGCGGGCGGGGGCCGAGCGCCGATTGCGGCGAAGCGCACTTCGAAGACGCCCTGGCGGGCGGGGCCTTCCACGTGCCCACCGCCCCGCCGAGCAATGCAACCGACCTGCCGCTCCTTAGCGCCGCGCCGTTCACCCCCTCGTGGCCGACACGACCGCGGCCGATTCCCCCCTCCGAGGTGCCGCCGGCATCGCCGTCCGAGCCCATGACCGCCGAACGAGCGCGGCCGCGCCCTCGGACCGAGACGCCCGCCCCACCCTCGACGACGAAGCCCTTCGACTCCACGCTATCTCCGCTCGAAGAGACGGGCGAAGACGCGTCTGCCCCGAGCCCCCCGGCCTGGTCTCGCCAAGAGTCGGAGCGCCCCGCTTCGGCGGCGCCCAACGCCGAGCCGATCGACCATACCGCCCGCGGCACGACCATCCAGGGCGGCAGCGGCTCGAAGGCGACGCAGGCCGATGGCCAGGGCATCGCCGTCATTCGCCTCGCGTTCGAGCACTGACCCAGCCCGCGCCCGATGCACAACGGAGGGCTTGCGGCCGTAGCGCCGGCGAGCTCTGACGTGGCCCCAAGCGGGCGTAGGCACACGGGGGCCGATGTCGGGCTTCGGGGGCTTCTCCGTACGCGTCGAAGGACGACGGCCAGTCAGGGCATTTCGAGAAAAAAGCGAACAGTTGATCGTTTCTCTGCAGTGAGGTCCGAGGCTCGATCGTCCTTACCTCAGCAGCGCGCACGAACCGAGCCGCGAACAGCATCCGAGGGAGGGGCCGACCTACCCGAGGGGGTGCTCGTGGCGCTTTGCTCGGCGTCGCTGCTTCAAACAAGGAGACGGTTGATGCGAAAGCTACCATTCCTTCTGCTGACGGCGGCCGCCGCCCTCCCCGCCAACCCTGCCTTGGCCATGTGTCCCGTCTGGGACGACGGAAGTTGCTCGCCTTGGTGCTGCAACAGCCCCGTCCTCCTTGACCTGGGTGAGCCCTGAAGTAGGGGCCTTTGGCCCGCCTTTGCCAATGGGTACGCCGGTACCCCGGTCGCACGGGCTGAGCTTAACAGGCCAGTCACAACCTTACCGCGCAGGCTGTGAGAGATGCCATTTTTGCCGCAAGCGAGCTGACTCGACCTCGCGCATTTCTTTCGCAGCAAGCCATGAGGCGCGACAAACGGGCCGCGACTCACATACGGCAACCATGCACGAACAGGAGCAAGACCATGAAGAAGATTTTTCCCCTCGCATTTCTATTTTGTGCTAGCGGGCTCCCCTTCTCCGCGTGCGATGACGCGTCGACGAGCTCTACGGACGGCGAGAGCGACGCGGGCGACCCCACCTCCGAAGTGAGCCCGAAGCTCGTCGTCGGCTCTACCGAGTGGGCCCCCGACGCGAGGCCTCCCGCCGGCTTCGCCAGCTGGGCCGAGCTCATGCGGCTGCAAAGCCAGCTCAACGACGCGGCGACAAGAATCCAGCAGGCGGCCGAAGCCAGCCCACGAAACGGCTACGCCGGTGTCATCGCTGCGCCCGAGAACCAAGAGCTCATCGTATACTGGCAGGGCGTGGTGCCCCCCGATGTTCAGGCGGTCATCGATGAGCAAAAGGCGCTGGTACCAGTGCGTGTCGTGTCGGCACGATACACGCAGAGTCAACTGTTGGCAGAAGTTCAGCGGTTGGCGGCGAACCCCGACTTCGGCGAGGTGGGGCCCCGAATCGATGGCAGCGGCGTCGAGGTGCGATGGGCCAAGGGCCGGTCGGCGGCACCCGACATCGCCGCTACTGACTTGCTCGCCTCGGCCAGCGTGGCCGTATTTGTTACCTCAGCTGACGGCGAGGTTGCTCCGACGCTATTCGATTGCGCCGACGGAGCAAGTTACTGCCGGGAAGATGACACACCGGCCTACTGGGCTGGCGCCCGAACCGAGGTTTGCACCGTCGGCTGGGCCATCAACTGGAACGGCAGCTCTCGGCTGCTGACCGCGGGACACTGCGCCAACAACGGAGACATGGTGCGCGATGGAGGCGGCGACAACATGGCCACGGTCTTCAACGACAACGACAGTCGTGATACCCAGATGATTGGTGCCAGTGGCGGGGCGCGAATGTGGGATGGCGGTTGGCAGAATTCGACGTTCACCAAGCCGGTCGTTGGCGCCACGCCTAGTAACGTGGGCAATTGGATCTGCACCTCCGGGTCACGAACCGGCGCTCGGTGCCATATTCAGGTCAAGGCGACAAATGTTTCTTTCGCCGGTACGTTTCCGATGGTTCGGGCCGAACACATGGACAAGACTACGGCGGCTGGGCAAGGCGACAGTGGGGGCCCAGTCTTTGAGCTATCCTTCGACCATAGCCACGTGATCGCCAAAGGCACGATCACCGGAGGCGACGGCTTTACCCAAACGCCATGTGTGGGCGAAAATTGGGCGGGGCGCGTGTGCGCCTGGCGAATTTACTATGCTGACGTCAGCCAGACGCTCGCCAACTACGGAGCATCGATGGCGACCGCCCCTGGCATCGGACCGGTTCGATCGGCTCTGGCCTTTGAGACCAAATGCCTCGACGTTCGAAACGGTAACCCCGCCGATGGGACCCCGATCCAAATTCATTCGTGCAACGGCACGGAGGCGCAACGCTGGGCGCGAGAGGGATCTACGCTCAAAGCCTTCGGAAAATGTCTCGACGTCGTCGGGGGCGGAACCGCCGATGGCACCGGGATCCAGTTGTGGCCTTGCAACGAGGGTGGAGCCCAAGAATGGGTGCCCGGACCCAACGGGAGTCTCCGCAATCCACAGTCCGGAAAATGCCTCGACGTCTTCAGCGCCGACTCCTCTGACGGCACACCAGTGATCCTATGGTCGTGCAACGGTAACCTCAATCAGTGGTGGACGCTGCCCTGACGCGGGTGTAGCTCTCGGGCCTGTCTCGCTTCGTAAGGCGCGCCCGTCGATGCCCCGCGGCCAGGCGCCGGGCACCACCCATCCGCAGGCCGCGCACGTCGCGCAGTACGTCCGGTATTCGGCCATCTGAGGGCGGACGGGCGGCAGGTCGGTGACGTGATGGCGCGAAGGCTCCGGGTCGCATCCTAACAACCGCACCCCGCACCCGTCGCAGCGCGAGGGCTTGCCGTCGACGACCTCGTCGGGGTCGTCGACCAAGGGTCTGTCCTCGCCCTGCCCCGTCCTGACGGGGTAGCCGCCGGGGGCGAGCCTACCGAGCGCGCGCAAGCACGCGCGCAGGAGGTTCGCCCATGTTCGATGCCGAGGCCAGTCAACTCCGCCACGCCCTGCGCTCTGCCGATCGCTCCGGCGTCGGCCGTGGGTATCCGAAGACGTTGCGCGCCCGCGTCGTCGCCTACGCCGAGCGGGCGCACGCCGCGGGGCGGCCACGCGCCGACGTCGCCGAGGCACTCGGCCTCGCGCCCATCACGCTCGCTCGTTGGGGGCGCCCGCGCCGGGCCGCGGCCCCCGGCTTTCGCCCCGTCGTCGTCGCCGAGCCGGCGCGCGCGGCCCCTGCGGGCGTCGCCGTCGTGCTGCCGGGCGGCGTGCGGGTCGAGGGGCTGAGCGTCGAGCAAGCCGCCGAGCTGTGCCGGAGGCTTCGGTGATCCCCGCCGGCGGTCGCGTCGAGGTCTTCGTTCACCGCGAGCCGGTGGACATGAGAAAGCATTACGACGGCTTGTGGGGCTTGGTCGTGGCGCTCGGGCGCAGCCCCTTCGACGGCGCCCTCTATGCCTTCATTGGCAAGACCCGTCGGCGGGCCAAGGTCCTTTGGTGGGAAAGAACCACCAGACTGCGACCCCTTCTGTAAGCGATTCCGAACTCGTCACCATCACGCTCGCTGTCCACCCTTTCTGCGGCATGCGGCTCCGCACGCTTCGGACCTTCCGAGGACGCACGCTCGGTGACATGGTCGAGCTCCGCGGCCCAGACGGGCGCGCGCTACGCGTGCCGAACGCGTGGACCGATCTGGCACCCCCGTCTCTCGCGCCGGCGGTCGCCTCGGCGCTGCACGCGGGCGTCAACGAGTTGCGCGCGTTGGCTTCGATGATCGATGCAGCGAAGGCCGCCCCGCCGACGCCACTCGCGATGTCGCCGACGTCGGCCACGCTTGAGCATGGCCCCCGACCGACCGTCCCGACCGCGCCCGTCGCCGTGGCACCAGATCCCGAGCGAGCTCCGGCACTCGCTCCTGCGCCACCTGGCGACGGCCCTGCTTCAGGCGGTTCGCGCGAGGAGCGTCGAAAGCGAGCGCGCCGATGACGACCAAGATCCTGCCCATCCACCACCAGCGCACGGCGGTCGTCTACCTGAGGCAGTCGACGCTCCGCCAAGTCGTCGACCACCCGGAGTCGACGCGCCGGCAGTACGACCTGCGCGAGCGCGCGCGCCAGCTCGGGTGGCCCGAGGCGTCCATCGACGTCATTGACGAAGACTTGGGTCGCAGCGGCACGGACGCGGCACAGCGCACCGGCTTTCGGCGCCTTTGTGACCAGGTCGCCCGGGGCCACGTCGGCGCCATCTTCGCGCTCGAGGTCTCGCGCCTCTCGCGCTCGTCGGCCGACTGGTATCGGCTGCTCGACCTGTGCGGCGTCACCGACGTGCTTCTGATTGACGAGCAAGCGGTCTTCCACCCCGCCGACCCCAATGACCGACTCTTGCTCGGGATCAAGGGCACCATGTCCGAGGCCGAGCGCGCGTGGATCCAACTGCGGCTGCGTGGTGCCCGGATGAGCAAGGCGCGGCGCGGGGAGTTCCGCATCCCGCCGCCGGCGGGCTACCTGTGGGACCGGACGTCGTCGCGCTTGCGGCTCGACCCCGACGAGCAAGTGCAGAGCGCGATCCGGCTCGTCTTCGAGCGGATGCGGGCCGACCAGAGTGCACACGCCGTCATGCGGTACTTCGTGCGCCACGGCCTGCGCTTGCCTTCGCGCGGCCCGGGCGGCGCGTCGTTGCGGTGGGTCGACCCGCGGCCGAGCCGCGTGCTCGCCATCCTTCACAACCCGACGTACGCGGGCGTCTACGTCTACGGCCGGCGGGCCTGCCGAGTCGAGGTCGTCGACGGCGCCCCCGCCCGCGTGTCGGCGCGCGTGCCGCCCCAGGACTGGGAGATCGTTCACCGCGACCGCCATCCGGCCTACCTTGGCTGGGAGGAGTTCTTGGCCAACCGACGCGCTCTCGACGCCAACCGCCCATCCCGCGAGGGCACCGAGCGGCGGGGCGCTCCGCGCAAGGGCGGCGCCCTGCTGCAAGGGCTCGTGCTCTGTGGCAAGTGCGGCCACCGGATGCACGTCGCCTTCGGCGGCCGACAGGGCGCGCGGTACGCGTGCTCGAGCCCGGTCCAGCAAGGGCGGAGCACGAGCGTCTGCTGGTCCGTCCGTGCGCGTGGGATCGACGCCCTCGTCGCCGACCAGTTCCTCGCGGCGGTCTCGCCGCCCGCCCTCGAGCTGTCGCTCGCGGCCGTCGAGCTGGCGACGCGCGAGGCCGCGTCGGTCGAGCGCCAGTGGGCCTTGCGCCTCGAGCGAGCGCGGTTCGACGTCTCGCTCGCCGAACGTCGCTACAAGGCCGTCGACCCCGAGAACCGCACGGTCGCCCGGACGCTCGAGGCGCAGTGGGAGCAGGCACTGCGCGTGCTGCGTGAGCTCGAGGCCGAGCAGCGGGCCTTGCTCGAACGATTGCGCCTGACGCTGACCGACGCCGACCGCGCTCGCATCGACGCCTTGAGCGCGGACGTGCCGGCCCTCTGGAGCGCGGCGACGACATCGCCGGCGCAGCGCAAGACGATGCTCCGCGTGCTCGTCGAGTACGTCTGCCTGCGGCCGCTCGAATCCGGCGCGGGCATCGGCGTGAAGGTGCAATGGCGGACCGGCGCGATCACCGAGCACGTCGCCGAGAAGCCTCGCTTCGGGGGCAGGGAGGCGCCGCCCCGAGCGCAAGCCATGATCCGTACGATGGTCGCCGCCATGGCGCGCGCGCAGGCGATCGCCCGGGCCCTCAACGAGGCGGGGCTGACGACGGGCGCGGGCAACCGCTGGACGAAGACGCTCGTGCATCAGTGGTGCTACCACCACGAGGTCACCTGGCCCGAGCCGGTCCCGACGTCGAGCGCGGTCCCGGATCGGCGCGAGGATGGCGCATACTCCTTGCGCGGCCTGACGAAGCTCCTGCGCGTGACGGAGCCGACGTTGCGGTATTGGATCAAGCAGGGATGGCTCGTCGGCGAGGAGCGGGGCGGGCCGGGCAACGCTTGGTGGTTCCGAATCGACGCCGCGACGCTGGTGCGCTTGCGGCGCACGCGAGCGGCGCACCTGCGCCCGCGCGGCAAGCGCCCACCGCTCGAGTAATGTCGAAAGACCCGTTTTGATGGAACGCATGTAGACCCTTGATGCACTGTGGAGGCTCCGTTGGGATGGCACGGGACTGATCGTGTTGAGCAAACGGTTGGACAAGGGCCAATTCGTCGCCCCCTGGGCGCGACCGGGGCGTGGGCCGCTGGTCGTGACGGCGAGCGAGCTCGCCCTGCTGCTCGAGGGCAGCGAGTTGGTCGGCCGCGTGCGGCTGAGCCCCGAGCCCTGGACGCCGGCGCCGGTCGTCGTGGGCCGTTGACGCCGCGGCGCGGGCGCGCTCGGGTCGAGGGGCGGTGTGCCCCTTCGACGACGAGAACGATTTGCGCCGCCTGAAGCCGGCGGCGATCGCCTTGTGGCACAAGCACAAGGCGGTCGAGGGCGAACTCGACGAGGCGCGCGCTCGGATCCAAGCGCTCGAGGCCGAACTGGCGGCCAAGACGAAGAAGGGCGGCAAGGGGGGCAAGGGCGCCGCCAAGGCTGGCGCGGCCGAGGCGCCGAGCGGACCGACGCCGAGCGCCTCGGGGGCGAGCGCGTCGGCGCCGAGCGCGCCCGGCAAGGCCCCGCACGTCGGCCACGGCCCCCGGCCGCAGCCCGGGCTCGAAGCGCGCGAGCGGACGTGGGACCTGGACGAAGCCGACCGCGTCTGCCGCGCGTGCGGCGGCGGGCTCGAGCCCTTCCCCGAGGCCGACGAGGTCGCCGAAGAGATCGACGTCGAGGCGCGCCGCTTCGTCAAGCGCGTGCACCGCCGTCGCGCCTATCGCTGCCGGTGCGGCGCCTGCATCGAGACGGCCCCGGGCCCCGACAAGCTGACCGCCGGCGGCCGCTACTCGGTCGACTTCGCGGTCGCGGTGGCGACGGCGAAGTACATCGATCATCAGCCGCTCGAGCGGCAGGTGCGCACGATGGCGCGCGAGGGGCTCGTCGTCGACTCGCAGACGCTCTGGGATCAGCTCGACGAGCTGGGCGTGTGGCTCCGACCCGCCTACGTCGCCCTGCGCGCGTACGTGCTCGCGCAGCCGGTGGTCGGGGCGGACGAGACGACCTGGCGCCTGCTGGGCAAGGGCAAGCAAGCGGGCACCTGGTACGTCTGGCTGGCGCACGCCGAGCGGGCGGTCGTCTACCGGCTCGACAAGCATCGCTCCGAGGAAGCGGCCGCGGAGTTGCTGGGCGAGTACGCGGGCGTCGTGATGTGCGACGGCTACGCGGCCTACCTCGCGTTGGCCAAGAAGCGCCCCGCGCTGGTCGTGGCGCACTGTTGGGCGCACGTCTTGCGCGGCTTCCGCGACCTCGAGTCGTCGTTCCCCAAGGAGTGCGGCGAAGTCTTGCTCCTCATCCGGTCGCTGTATGCGCTCGAGGACGGGATCCGGAAAGGGCCCGAAGGCGACGACGAGCGGCGGCGCGTGCGCACGACGAAGTCGCGCGAGGTACTCGATCAGATCGTGGCGTGGGTGTTCGCCACGGCGCTCACGGTGCCGCCGGGCAGCGGGCTCGCGCAGGCGATCGCGTACATGGTCAAGCTGTGGCCGGGCCTGGTGCGCTTCGTCGACGACCCGCGAATCCCCCTGGACAACAATGGCAGCGAGCGTGCGGCGCGCGACGCGGTCCTGGGCCGTAAAAATCACTACGGGTCGAGGTCGAAGCGCGGCACGCAGGTGGCCGCGATGCTCTACTCGCTGGTCGGCAGCGCGCGCCTGAGCGGAATCAACCCCGAGGCCTATCTGCGCGTGGCGGCGCTGCGCGCGATCCGGCGCGAGCCGGTGCTCTTGCCGCACGAGCTGACGCCGGCGGTGCTGGCGGCCTACGGCGTACGCGGCCCACCGCCCGCGACCGACGCGTAAACGACGTCGACTCCGACGGGGCACACGCCGCCCTCGACGCGCCGAATCGGCCCTCGGCGGCCCTCGAACGCTTGCCGCCCCGAGCCCGCCGCCCTACGCGTGCGTGCCGCAGGTGCTCGATCCCGTCAGGACGTGCCAGGGCGAGGATAGACGACCAAGGCGCGCGTCGAGCCCTTGTGACCGGGTTGCCCGCCGCGCTTGCGCCCCGTCGGCACGCGCTTCGGCCGCTCGACCTTCGGCCCGTCGCTCGATGGCGGCTTCGCAGAGTTGGTGGAATTGCGACCGAGCCGTCGCTCGAGGTCTTCGACCTTGGCTTCGAGCGCCACCACCCCCGCGGCCAGGGCCTCTCTGCGCCCGCAGCGCCTCGTTCTGCGCCCAGAGCGCCTCGTTCTGCGCGTGCGCTTCGGGCAACGTGGCGGGCAAGGGCGGGCGCGATATCGACCTCTCCGTTGTGACGGACTATCCCGCCGTGCTCAAGGGGAACGCCGGTTCAGGCCACAATTGGCTGAACGGGTACACCTTCACTTCGCAACTCGGTAGACGACACCGTCACCATTGCTCAACTGCACGGCGTCGGGGTTGAAGCCGGCGACCGTGCCGACGTCGGCGAAGTAGACGTACTGCGCGTCGACCCGCACGTACGCCGCCCCGAAGGGGTTGCCCTCGTAGGGGTCGGCCTTCGCCGTGACCTCGCCCAGCAAGAGCGGCTCGGCGTCGTCGGGCCCCTTGCGCCAGGCCTTGAGCTGCCGCCCCTGCGCCGTCAGCACGTAGAGCGTCGCCTCGCCCGCACCCCCGCCAGGGCCTGCCGACCCGCCGGCGCCGCCTCCGCCGGCCGCACCGCCTTCGCCCGCCGCCACGACCGCGAAGCCCTCGATCGTGCCCAGGCCCTCGACCTCCTGCCTGACCATCGCCGGCATCGACTTGGGCGCCGAGCGAACGGCGCCCGCGTCGGCCCAGTAGAGACGGTCGCCGGCGAGCTCGACCGCGAGCCCGCTCGCGCTGTCGGCCACCGTCTCGCCGGTGTTCGCCGGCGCCGTCGCCAGCCGGCGCACCTCGCGCGGTACGCCCGCCAGCCAGTACGGCCTCGCTTCGCCGTCGACCGCGAGCCAGCCGATGCTGTCTTGCAATCCGACGTTCGGCGAGACCGTGCCGGTGCCGTCGGCGTTCTTGCCCCGCACGGCCGAGCTGTTCGCCACCGTCCAGTAGACCTTGCCGCCCGCGACGGCGACGTGCTGCACGTTGAGCTGGGCGGCTTCGACCGTGGTGGCGTCGGCGCTGCCGACCAAGCCCGAAGCGACCCTCTGGTTGGTGTCGGTAGGGCTCGCCCCAAGGTCGCCCCAGAAGAGCTTGCCGTCGGCGAAGGCCAGCGAGCGGGCGCGCACGATGACGCTCGAGAAGACGTTCTCGGCCGCACCGCCCGCGCTCGCCTTCGCGACGCGCCGCATCCGCGGGATAAAGGCGCCCTCTTTGATGGCCGGCGAGACCCAGTACAGGTGCGTGCCGTCGTCGGCGAGCGCGTAGGGCGCCACCTCGTTCGTCGCCAGCGCTTCGGGCACGCACGCGCCGGCCGAACACGTGGCCGCGCCGAGGCAGCTCCGGCCGCAGGCGCCGCAATTCGTCGCATCGTCGGCCTTGAGGTCGACGCACGCCCCGCCGCAGTCGACCTTCGGCCCCTGGCACACCAGGCCCCCGGCCCCGCCCGTGCCCCCGCCGCCGAGCCCCGCCGAACCGCCCGCGCCGGCGTCGCCCGAGGCGCCCGCGCTGCCGCCGCCGCCCCCGCCCGACGCGCCCGACGAGCCGGCGGGCCCGGGGCACGAGGCGTGGTCGGGCCAGCGGTTGCAAAAGTCGGGGTCGACGTAGAACCCCTCGTCACACGCCGCCACGAGCACGATGGCCCACGCGAGCGCCCTCGCCCGCATGCTCAGAAGCGCCCCCCGAGGCTCAGGGCGGCGCCGCCGGTGACGGGCGCGACCCCGCCGACGAGGCGAGGCTCGCGCTTCGCGACGAGCAGGTAGGCCGCGAGCCCCGCGCCCGCGGCGACGCCGACGCCGAGCGAGACGGCCGAGAGCGTCGCGTAGGTGTTGACGCGCCCGGTCGCGGCGTCTTGCTCGGGCGGGCACGCCTTACCCATGCAACTCTTTTCGAGATCGCGCCGCTCGCCCGAGCGAAGCACCCAGAACGCGCCCGCCCCGGCGAACCCCGCCGCCGCGGTGCCGCCGAGCACCCAGGGCCACGCCGAGGGGCGAGGGCTGACGACGACGGGCGGCGGGTCGCGAGGTCGGGACGGCGGCGAAGAGACGGGCGGGGCCGGCTCGGCGACCGCCATCAGCGTCGCCTCGGAACGCCCCCCCGGCTCGATGCGCGCTCGCCCCCGAGCGAGGGTGCGTTGGCCGTCGCGCACCTCGAGAAAATGCTCGCCCGTCTCGAGGGTGAGCTCGACGCCAGAGACGTAAGGGCCGGCCGGCCGGCCATCGACGACGAGCTCGCCCGCGCTCGCCCCCACGATCTTCAGATCGCCGACGGCGTTGGGGGTGACCACCTTGCGATAGAGCCGGTCGGCGATGCGGTCGCGCTGTTCGGCGTCGTAGGGCAGCGTCGCCGCCCGGTCGAGGCCATCGCGCCAGAAGTGCAACCGCACGAAGGTCGTGCCGCCCTCGGCGTAGACAAGCCCCCAGAAGAAGTTTTTGGCGCCAAGCTTGGCGCTCATGCGCTTCAAACAGGCGGCGTCGAACGCCTTTTCGTCGGCCGCAGCCACCGAGCGGCTCAGCCCCTTGAGCGAGCACTTCGCGTCGAGCGCCGTCTCGACGAGCGTGCCGCTGAGCGCGTTGAGGGCAAACTCGTCGCCGTCGACCACCCTCTGCCGGAGCACGTTGGTCATGGTCTTCGAGACGACTTCGAGCCCCGAATCGGTGTGAAAGCTTAGCACGCGGGCCGCCTCCACGCCGGGGCCCATGGGCGCCGCCCACGCGGGCGCCGCCGCCACGGCGGAGGCGAGCGCGAGCGCCGGGGCCGCCCGAAGCCGAGTCACCGCACCCCCTCGAGCTGCTCGAGGAACGCCTCCGCCAGCCTCACGCACGCCTCGTCGCCCGCCTCGTGGCACATCGCCGAAAGCCGCCGCGCTTCGTCCGCGCTGGCCCGGCCGCTTTGCACCTTGGCCTTGAGCCGGGCGTGCCGGTCGGCCCTCTCGTCGGGCGAGCTCGCGACGGGGCGGGGGGCGGGCTCGGCGGGGAACGCTTCGGGCGGCGGCGGCTCCGCCGACGGCACGTGCGGCGCCTCGGGCGCGCTCGGCGCCGGCGCGGCCACCCCCGCGGGCGCCGCCCGACGCGGCTCGGGCCCCACGCGCACGACGGCGGCCGGCGAGCGCACCCACGACGAGACCGCCAGCGTCGCCACGACGCCCGCGGCGACCCCCGCCGCCCCGAACGTGACCGCAGCCGACACGAGCGACATACGCCGCGCCCACCACGGCCCGGCGGCCGCGAAGGCCTCCGCGGGCGGCTGCGGCTCGGCCGACGGCTCGAGCGCGGGGGCGGCGAGCGCCTCGGCCGGCGCCGGCCCCTCGAGCACATCGTTGACGGGGGTCGCCTCGAGGCCCGGCAAGGGGGCCAGCCAGTCGCGCAGCGTCGGCCCGCGCCACGCCACGGCCGACCGCGGCGGCAGCGGCACGGTCGTCGGCGGCTCGCTCGGCCCGACCGGCCGCGTCGGCGTGCTCCCCGGCGCCCGGCCGAGTCGGCCCCAGAGCAGGACCCGCCAGCGCAGCCGTCGCTGCGACGCGAGAGGGGGCGTCCGCTCGTCGTCGCTCGCCGGCGGGGGCGTCTTGACCCGCGTCGGCGAGACCGAATCGACCGGCGTCGGCCACGCCGAGGGCGTCGCGAGCGCCGCGAGCTCGGCGGCGGCGCTTCGGACGGGGGTGACGAGCTCGGACGGCGAGAGCGCCGAGGGGGCGCCGCGCACGGGCGTGACGAGCTCGGCGGCGGCGCCTCGCACGGGCGTGACGAGCTCGGACGGCGAGAGCGGCCCGAACGCCGCGCCCGCCGCCGCGCTCGGGGCCGCCGGGGCGCCCGCGCTCCGCGTCGGGGCCTCGGGGTGGAACAGGCGGGGCGGACCCCCGGCGCCGCCCTCGAGGTGGTCGCTCGGCGGAATCGGGCGCAGCCACAGGCCCAGCGCGTCGGCGACGCGGTCGATCTCGGCGATGAACGCCAGCGCGTTGGCGAAGCGCTCGGCCGGCTTGAACATCGTGGCGCGGCGCACCAACTGACGGACCTCGGCGGGCACGTGCGCGCCGCCCGACCCCTCGATCGCGGGCACGCCCTGGTTGACGAGGCGGGTCAGGTACTCGCGCTCGCTCAGGTGGGACAAGAGGCGAACGCCCAGCAGGCACTCGGCCAGCACCAGGCCGACCGAGAAGAGGTCGGCGCGGTGGTCGACCACGCCGTGGCTGGCCACCTCGGGCGCCATGTACAAGGGCGTGCCAATGCGCATGCCTTTGTCCGTGCGGAACAGGCGCGGCGACAGGCCGATCTCGGACATCGCCTTCATCACGCCGAAGTCGAGCAGCGTGCAGGTGCCGTCGTGCCGCACGAAGATATTGCTCGGCTTGACGTCGCGGTGCACCCCGCCGGCGCCATTGACGGCCACGAGGCCCCAGAGCACCTGGCGGGTGCACGAGAGCGCCTCGGCCAGGGGCAGCGCGCCGCGCCGGAGGCGGGCGGCGAGCGTCTCGCCGTAGAGCCGCTCCATCACCAAGAAGGGGCGGCGGTGTTCGTCGCGCAGCCGGCCCCACTCGACCACGACCACGACGTGCGGGGCGCCCTTGACCAAGACCAAGAACTCGGCCTCGCGCACGACGCGCTCGGCCAGCGCGGGGTGCTCGGCAACGCGGGTCGAGAGCACCTTGAACGCGTAGACGAGCCGGGTGACGCGGTGCTGCACCTCGTAGACCGAGCCCATGCCGCCGCGGCCGAGCTCGCCCCGGACGATGTACGGCGTGTTCAGAATGACCGACTGCGGGGCCCAGGTCGGGTCGTGGTCGGTGTCGGGCGGCTTTCGCATGGTCTCGCCCCCCCTTTCTTCGACGGCGGCGTGGCCCCGCAGTAAAGAGGAGGTGGCGGGGCCTTGGCAACGCCCTTGCTAGCCACGGCCCGGCACCGGCCGAACGGGCCGCGCCGCCCAGGCGAACGGCGGTGCGGCGCCTGCCAGGCGTCCGCCCACGCCCCCTTCTGCCCGAGCGGCGTTCGCCGGGCGTCTCCCCATGCTCTTTCTGCCCGGGCGGCGTTCGCCGAGCCGTTTTGTCGGGGTGTGCCAGCCGGCGGAGCCAACCTCGTGCCCCGAGAGGCCTTCGGTCTGCCTCCGATGCCCAAAACCGGGGCCCGGAGGGCACGCGGGCCCCCCCGGGAGACCCAATTCGGTGCCCGGGGAGGCACGACGGCCCCGGCAGCGTCGAGGCGGCCGACGCGCGGGCCGACCTCGGCGCAGCGCCTCGGGGCGAGCCGCGCCGGGACGTTCGCCCCCGGGCGGGCGCCGGCGCGCGGTCAATCGGCCAGGGGCTTCGCGAGCGGCCCCGCCAGGCCGGCGCCACGCGACCAGCCCGGCTTCGAACCCCGGTCGATGCGCGCGATGAGCAGGCCGTTCACCGACACGTCGACGCCGCTCTCGCGCCACCGACATTCGACCTTCGAGGTTTCGCTCAGGCGGGGCACGTTCGCCTGCGCGCAGAATTTCTTCGGGTTGAGAAAAGGCATCGCGCTGCGATCTTTCCAGTCGACCGCGGTGGGCGCTTCCGCGACGTTGTAAAGCCAGACGTCGCCGACGACGCTCTCTTCTTGCAGCAGGTAGGCGTAGGCCACTCGCCCGTCGTCCTCGAGGACGACCGCCCGCCGCCCGTCGGGGGCGTCGAAGCGTAGAAGCAGGTCACTCGGCACTCTCGAATCGGCCACTGTCCCACTCCTTGGCCCAGTAATCGCGCTGCTCTTTCTTCCATTGTTGGCGATCGATCTTACTCGGCTCTTGCCCGGTGTTCGAGTGGTTCTTAGAGAAATTCCCAGGCCCGCGGTGCTCCGCCCTGGTCATTTCATCGAGCGGGCTGTCGGGCGACTGGCCGCGGTGGTGAAGTTCTACAGGTTTGCCGTCCTTGCCGATGGGCGCGCTGCCGCGCTTCGGCGGGGGCGCCTGCAATTCGCCATTCGAGATTTTCTTCCCGCCCCTGCCGTTGCCTCCGGTGCCCCTGCCGTAAGTCGCATTGTGAACCCAGGCGCCGAGCCGGCCGACGGCGTAACTGTGGTCTTCGGCGACCTCGAGGTTGTAAACGGCGTGGCGCCCTTGCACCCAGGTGGCCGCGCCCACCCGCAGCCACGCCCCGCCCGCGGCCAGCGTCTGCTGCCCGGGCAGCAAGTCGCCGGCGGCCACCCACCCTCGCCCGCGCGCCCAGAACGGGTGCTCAGCCGTCACTTCGAGCCGTTCGCGCGCCCCCGAGTCGTCATCGAGCTCGAGCGCCAGGACCGGCTTGTCGAAGCGTTCGTAGGTGCGCACGATCTCGCGCCACGCTTGTTCGCCAGACGCCTCATCGCGCGCCAGAACTCTGTCGCCCACACGCACCTGCTCGATGGGCCGAAGCCCCTCGACCGTCCAGACTGGCGTCCCGGCGACGAAGCACGAGCACGACCCGCCGGCGCACCCCTCGCCGGCCGCCTTGCTACCGGCCCCGCTGAGAGCTCGGCGCACGGCCGGAACGGCCGCCTTGGCAGCCTTCGCTGCGACGTAGCCAAGCCCCGCCGTGAGGCCACCGACGGCCGCATCGGAGAGCGCATCGTTGACGGTGCCCGCGCTCTCCCCTCCCGACTCGATCAGCCGACCTACCGCGCCCGCGGCCGCGCCTGTGCCCGCGCCGAGGGCGGCCACGATCGCCAGGTTCGCTTGCGGCCCGGCCAGCGCCGTCACCGCCCCGGTGACGGCCCCTACCCCGGCCTGTCCGGCGACTTTACCCCAGCTCTCGATGTGGCCATGCTCTTTGTATTGTCGGTACGCCTCGAGCCCGCCCCCGACGACGGCGCCAATGCCGGCCCCGATTGCAATTTGCGCCCACTGCCCGTCTTCGTCGCGCGCGACGAGCGGCGTCTGGTTGGCGTACGCGTACGGGTTGTTCGACGCGAACGCACCGCCCAGGCCTCGCTCCGGCGAGGCGAGGGCCTCGGGGTCGGGGCTCGTCCAAACGCCCAGGTCGGAGGCGAGCGCCCGCAGGCCCATCACGTCAACACCTACGCCCCGATCGCGCACTCCGCCCGCGTAGGGGCGGCTCTCGCCCGTCGTGTCCCAGCGGGCGCCCCCGAACGGATGGGACGCGAACGAGCCACGGGGCAGGCCCGAGCCGGACGCCGTCTCGGTGAGCGAGCCGACCTGGTCGCTGAAGAGCAGCGTGTCGGCCTCCGTCAGCGTCTTGACGCTGCCCTCGCGCAAGGGCGGCGCCCCCTGGTCGTTTTCCGCGCCGCAGCCCAGGGCGAGGGCGACGAGGGCCATGGCCGGGGCCCAGCGCCGGAGGCGCCGGCGCTCTCGGAGGGCGAGCACAACGAGCAGCAGGGTGGCGAGAAGGGCGGTCGGCGCCTGCCTCGCGAGAACGGTCGTATCGGGCGACGTCGAAGGTAGGGCGCTATCGCTCTTGGTCCGTACGCTCGAGCCTTCCTTGGCGGCGGTGCCGTTCGTTTCCGCCAGCCGCACGACGCGCCGGCCTTCGTGCACGAGGTAGCGCGCGAGCCGGCCGTCTTCGACCTCGCTCCACAAGTCGAGAAAGTGCGTGCGTCGCTCACTCCCGTCGGCCGCCCGCTCGATGCGGACGCGGCGCACGCCCTCGCCGTCGTAGACGCTTTCGACCGAGGCGCCGTCCGCGCGCGTGACGCGCAGGAGATGATCGGCCATGTTCCAGGCAAAGTCTCGTGCGCCGTCCGAGATCAGGCGGCCGAGCGCGTCGTAGTTGAGGCGCCGGCCTTGCAGGCCAGTGAGCGCGTGCGGGCCCGCCCCCTCGCCGTAGGTCATCGTGCCCGCGTGCTGGGCCGGGTCCTGGCTCGTGCGCTCGACGAGGTTGCCGCTCGGCGAATAGGCCCACCGCGTCGTGCCGGCGGCGACGCGCATCTCGGTCAGCCGGTAGAGGTTGTCGTAGGCGTACGAGGCCGTGCGATCGTGAGCCGGGTCGACCGCGGGCCGCTCGTCGACGACCGACGTGAGGTTGCCGGCCCCATCGTAGCCCCAGCGCAGCGCCACGACGGGCGTGCCGTCGGCCGACCGTACCGCGTAGGCGGTGCGCCGTCGGTCGTCGTCGTAGCCTTGCGCCTCGGTGACGCCCGTCGCATACACGCGGCCGAGCTCGACGCCGTCGCCGTCGTACTCGACGCGCAGCGCCCCCTCGCCGTAGCCCGCGAGCTGGCCGCGGGGGTTCCGGTCGATACGCACGGACGAACCATCGGGGAACCGATGCCAGTCTTCGCGATCTTGGTCGTCGTAGCCGCTCTCGGTCTCGTAGACTGCGCCCTCGATAGTGGTACGCGTGAGGGTCACGCGCCCCCGCTCGTCGTACTCATTCTCGACTGACCCACTCGGGTCACGCACGCGCACGAGCTTGCCCGCGCCGAGAGGCTCAGCCCCCGAGCCCGGGGCGTCGCCCCACGTCTTTACGACCTCCGGGGTCCCGTCGCCGTCCCAATCTTGGCTCGTCTCGCGTCCGGCGAGATCGTACGTCCAGTGCCGCACCGAGCCGTCTGGCCGGCGGTGCCCGGTGAGGTTGCCGGCGGCGTCGTAGGCGAAGGCGTGCTCTCCGTGGTCGGGGTCGCGCGCGAGCGTGCGCCGGCCCCGCCCGTCGTAGGTGTAGCGGCCGACGTTGCCCTCGGGGTCGGTCTTTTCGACCAGGCGGCCCGCGGCATCGTACGCCGCGCGCAGGGTGAGCACCTTGCCTGAGAGCGTTTCGGAGACAGAAACGAGGCGCCCCAGGCCGTCGGCCCCGTGAACGCGTGGGGTGTGCTCGTAGGGCGAGCTCGGGTCGGCCTGGGCGCCGTCCCAGACCTTTGTCACGAGGGGCTCGTAGGCCGTGCGCGCTTCGAGCCCGAGCGGCGAGCGCGTGGTCACGGTGCGGCCGAGCGCGTCGTGCGTCAGAGTACTGCCAGGCGCATCGTCGAGCAGAGGGGGGCGCTCGGACGAAGGCACGAAGCGGGCGCGCAGCGAACGCCGCGGCAGGCCCCGGGCGTCGAAGAGCTTGACGCCGGCGAGCACCCAGCGCCCCCCCTCGTCGGCCGTGAGCGTGCCACGAGTACGGCCGAGGCCGTCGACGAGCAGCTCGCTCCGTTCGAACACCTCGCGCCCTTGCCAAACGCGGGCCTCCGTCACGATGCGCGAGAGGGGCGCGCTTTGAACGTAAGAGTACCGCAGCGTCGGGCTCGCCTCGCGGTCGCCGGGGCGAACGATCGACGTGAGGCGCCCGAGCGCGTCGTACGCAAAGGTGGTGCTCTCGCCGGCGTAACCGGTGACCGAGGTCAGGTGGCCGAACGCCCGATCGGTCTTAGCCCGCTCGGTGAGCGTGTAGCCGTCGAATTTGACCGACTCGGCCAGGAGCGTCGTATGGTCGCGCCCGTCCCATTCGAAGAGGCGCCCGCCGCCCCGGCCGTCGCGCGTCTCGAGCGGTTGCCCGTCGGTGTTGTACGAGGTGCTAAGCTCGAGCTCGAAGGTGTCGGGGCCCGGCCCTACCCACGCTTCGCGCCGGCTCCGATCGCCGCGCGCGACGTGCCCGAGGGGTAGCCCGACGAACGGCTCGCCGTCGTAGTAATAGCGCATCAAGGCCACGCGCCTGCCCGCGCCGTCGAGTAGCTCTTCGGTCGCGACGCGGCCGAGCAGCCAGTCGCCTTCGTTCTGGGCGAACGTGCGCCGCGTGATGGCCTCGTCGTGGCCGGCGAGGTTGTCGTCCCCCACGACTTCGCCCCAGCATCGTTCTTCGATCACGTTGCCGAAGGCGTCCTGCTCCCACTCGGTTCGCGTCACCCGGGGCGAGGCCGAGCCTTCGACGTGCTCGACGCGCTCGGCGCGGGCGAACGCGTACTCGATGGGCACGCCGCCCACCGCGCTCGCCACCGCACGAACCGCGTAGTCTCTCGCCGTGCGCGCGAAGATCTTGCCGGCGCCGTCGCGCGTCTCGGTCGTACGAACCATGCCCCGCAGCACCCGGTGCCCGAGGCCGACGTCGAAGGTGCTCTCGGTGACGAGGGTCGTCGAGGGCTCGTCACCCCAGTCGGTCTCGACCCCGCGGCCGAAGCCCGCGAAGGTGCGCTCGGCCGGCGCGAAGGCACCGTCGTGGTAGGCGTAGTCGGTGACGAGCGGCGGGTCGCCGAGCGAGCTGTCGACGGCGATGCGCGCGACGATCGGCATCGCCACGTTCATGCGCGTCGCCCAGGGCCGGCCCTCGCCTCTCGCGGCCGCGGCCCCGAGCGAGGCGGGGGCATACTCGATGGTCGTGACCTTGCCGAGGCCGTTGTCGATGCGCCGCAAGAGGCCCCCGCGCCCCTCGGGGAAGAGCTCGAGGTACTGCCACGCGCGCTCGGGCGCGCTCGCGACGTCGACCCACACGATGTCGGTCGTGCCCGAGCCGTTCATGTCGGCGAAGCGCACCGTGGCGCTCGGGCCCTTCGTCGGTGTCTCCTCGATACGCGTCGGCGCGCCGAACGCCCCCTCGCCCTCCGCGAGCGCGAGTTCGACGCCCGTCACGCCGACGTGAACGAGGTCGGCCCGCCCGTCGCCGTCGAGATCGACGAGTTGCCAGGGGTCGGAGGCGTCGAACGGAGGCACCCCCGTCGCCTCGCGGGCGGGCTCGAATTGGCCGCGCCCTCGCCCGAGCCAGAAGACGAGGCGCCCCGGGTTCAGGTGGCAGAGATCGGCCACCCGGTCACCGTTCATCTCGCAGAGCGAGGTACGACCGTCGGAGAAGCGTAGCGGCTGTGCCGGGTCGATGCTGCCGACGAAGGCGGGCTCGGCCCACCCGGTACCGCCCTGGTTGTAGGCCACCGCGAGGCCCGCAGGGGTCGTGACGACGACGTCGGCGCGCCGGTCGCCGTCGAGGTCGGCGAGGCGCACGTCGGGGCCGTCGAGCGGCACGTTCAGCGCGCCCGCGAGCGGAACGGGCGCGGCAAAGTGCGTCGCGTCTTCGCCCGGGAAGTAACGGAAGGCATCGACGCCGCTCTTCACGAGCAAGTCGAGCGCACCATCGCCATCGACGTCGGCAAGCTCGGCATCGGACGACGAGAGAGCGAGCGAGGGGCTGCCTGATGGTGCCCAGTCTTGCGGCGCTTGCCAGCGAACGCCGTCGTGGTTCAGGTAACTTTGGTACTGACCCGCCCGGGTGACGAGCAAATCGGGCAGCCCGTCGCCATCGAGATCACAAAGCTCGTTGTTCGGGTCGGCCGGCGAGCGCCCCGGCGGCGACTGCATCGTGACCACCTGCCCGTCGGCGCGAAGGCGTAGCTCGGTATAGGCGAAGGTGAGCACCGGCGCGGCCGTCACCCCGTCCGTGCCCGTCATCGTCACCGACGAGAGGCGGCTCTCTCGGCCCCCCCCATACCCGAGCGCGTAGCGGCGCACGAGCCGGCCGCCGTGCTGCACCGTGATGGTCACGAGGCGCTCGGTCAGATCTTGTCGAATGCCGGCCGAGTAGCGCGTGAGGGGGTCGGGCCGCGCCTCGTAGGCGAAGAGCACCTCGTGCCGGAGGTCGTCCGCGTAGTCATTCCACACGACGCGCGCGAGTCGGGCGTAGCCGCCGTCCGTCTTCCACTCGTAGTGTATGGCATGGCCGTGCAAATCGAGCGCTTCGCGCAAGAGGGCCGAGACGACTTGGGCGCCTTCGCGCTCCCCGTAGCCCTCACCGCCGAAGCGGTACGTTATGCCGGCTTTGTCGCGCGCTTCCCATTGGCCATTTTGCCCCTTTTGTACACGAACGAACGAGCCGTCTTCGTGAAGGGGTCGAAAATAGCCGTCCGCGACCGGCACGAGCGGCGCGAGCATTCCGAGGCCGTCGAGCTCCCACGCGTCCGAGCCGTCGAAGCGGGGCAGCCCGTCGGCGGTGCGAGGGCGCAGGCGTGGTACCCCCGCGAGGCGCCAACCTCGGCCGAGCTCGGTCTCGCCGCCGCCGCCGTCGTAGGCGAGCGAGAGACGTGGCCCGAAGCCGCCCGCGCCCGGGGGCACGGCAAGATCGACGCGGTAGCTCGCCGTGCCAGAAGAGAGGGACGGTTCGAACGATTGGCCGAGGCCTTCGATCGAGCCCGGCCCTTTCGGTACGCTCAGGCGCGTCGGGCTGAGCCCATCGGCCCGGGCGGGGCGTACCCCGAAGAAGGCCGCGCCAAGGGCCGCGAGCGCCGCCGCGCGGACCACAAAGCCTTCCCACGCCGGGGCGCCGAGCGCCCCCGCTTTCCGCTTCCGCATGGGCCCCCCCCGCTCAGTCGGTCAGGCACGACACGTCGAGGCTTGGGGTTCTATCTTGCCGAGGGAGCGCTTTGTGGCTCACCTTGAGCACGATATCTTCGAGCCGAGTCAGATCGAGGTCGCGGTTCGCCGGGGCCTCCGCCCCCCCAGGTATGCGCACGCGCCACGTCGCTCGCGCCACCGACTGCCCGTAGAGCGACCCGTTCGGCGGTGCATCGCCGAACGAGTTGACCCCCGCCTGCACCGACGCCCGGCGCCCCGTCGGCTCGCCCCCCTCGCCCCCGAGCGACCAGACCCGCACCTCGCCCGTCCGGTCGCACGCCCGCAGCGTCGCGCCCCCTTCGAGCCCCACTTGCACGGTCGCCTGGTTGTCGCCCTGAAAGTCGCCGACGAGCTGGGCCTGTACGGTACTGATGCGGTCGGCGCACAGATCTGAGCCCCAGAGCGCGTTGTCCGGCCCGAGATCGGTCGAGAAGACTGCCTCGACCCCGCCCTTGCCGTCGACGTTTTCGTTACGGAGCAGCAACAGTCGAAACTGCTCGCCCTCCGAGAGGGTCGCGCCCGTCGCCTCGTCGGCGCGGGGGCCGCGCACGCCCAACATCGCCCGCACCGAGACCGTCGTCGCGTAGTCCTGGGGCGAGCCGTACGCGAGGCGCCCCTCGTTGTGGACGCTCAGAAAGCAGCCGAGGCGCGCACCGAGCGCCGTGCCGCTCGTCGCCGTCAGCACGGCCTGGCCGACGGGCAGCGACGCGTTCAGCTCGTACTCGAGCGCCCGGCCGGCCAGAAAGAGCGCCCGCTGCGCCCGGGCACGCGCCTCGAGGAAGGCCTCGGCCGCCTGATCGCGCACGATGCGATAGCTCGGGTCGAGAATGGGGTTCTTACCCTGGAGGGCCGCCGCCCGGTTTCGGTCTTCGTACGCGCGGCGCGCCTCGGCGAGCGCGTTCGAGCGCCGCTGCCCGGCCTCGACGGCCGCGAGCACGTCGGTCTGCATCTCGAGCTGGAGCTGCGCCAGATCGATCATACCCTTCTGGATGGCCGCCTGGCCCTCGATCTGCTCGAGCTCTTGGGCCTGCTTTTCAAAGCGCACCGTCTGCGCCGTTTGCAGGTCGGCCCGGCGCGCCTCGAGCGCCCCACGTTGCAGCTCGAGCAGGCCCGTCATGGCCCCGGCCGCCACGCTCGCGCCGGCGCTCACGACCGCGCCCGAGACGCCCTGAAGCACGGCTTGCTGGGCGCGGATGACCGCGTCGGCCCAGGCCATCGCCTCGAGCTCGTCACCGGTTTGCCGGACGAAGCGAATGGTCTCGGCCCGCACGCCCTTTTTTCGCGCGAGCGCCGTCTGTTCGATGACAATCTTCTGGCGCTCGCCCTCGATCCGGCTCTGGGCGTTGAGCCACCGCTGAAGGGCCGTGTCGACGGCCGCCCCGAGCTCGGCGACGGCGCCCCCGCTCGCGCCGCACCGGGCCCAGTCGGGGCCGCCGGGCGCGTCGGGCTCGAAACCCTCGCCGCAGAGGGCGGCGATCTTGGCGTCATCGTGGGCCTCGGTCGTGCGCACGGCCTCGGCCAGAGCAAACTCGCTCGCCTCGTACTGGCGCTTGTTCGCCACGAGCGCTGCCTCGGCCTTCTCGGCCGCCTCGACCAGGGGCGCGGCAATGGCGGCCATCTGCTCAACGTTGGTCGGCGCCTTGGCCGCGTCTTCGGCTCGGTAGACGAAGGGCACGAAGCCATCGGGGACGCCGAACGCCCCTGCGCCCTCGAGCAGGCGGCCGAAGCCCTCGTCGAGCGGGGCGAGAGCGCCGGCGAGACCGATGCCGGCGAGCTCGCCGGACGAGCCCCAAGCCTTGAGCAGGTGCGCGAGCGCGACGGCCTCGAAGTAGCCGACGAGCGCCCGGCTTTGCGCCTTCTCGCGGCGCACCGCGTCGCTCAGGCCGGGTTCGGCGAACAGGAGGCGCGCTCGCTCGCCGTCGACGGTGCTGAGCGTCTGCATCAGGTCGGCGAGGGCGCGCGCCCCCGGATGAGGCAGGCCTTCGGTGCCGTCGGGGCTCGCATCGACGGGGGCGCTCGCAGCGACGCTGGCCGGCGTACGGCGCGCGTAGGATAGGACAGCGGGCTGCAGGACGAAGCGGGCCGAAGGGCGTAGGGCGGCGAGCGCATCTTCGTAGGCGCTACGCTCGCCGAGCAGGCCGCCGCTGACGCCGCGGGCGAGCGCCTCGATGAGGCCATCTTTGGCGAGGAGCAACGGGGCCGCCAACGTCTTCTGCACGAGATCGTGGAACGCGAGCGCCTTGGGCCGGCCGGCGAGCGAGTCGGGCGGCTCGGGTGAGATCGCGAGCGCGGCGAGCCCGCACGCCAGCGCCGGGGTGTACGAGCAGGCCGGGCGCTGCGCGAGGTACTCGCTCGCGCTTTTGATGGTCGAGGCAGCGCGGCACCCCTCGGCCACGGGCTCGAAGGGCGGCGTGGCGCCCGGGCCGGCGGCGACCTTCGCCTGCATCGCCTGCACGAGCAGAGCGTAGAAGCTGCCCTTCAGGGTCGTGGTCGCCGCGCAGTTCGTGGCACCGAGCGAGACGGCGTACACCGCCTGCGCGTCGAGCAGCGGGCCCGGCGCGTACGAGGGCATCGAGGGCGCGGGCGCGACGTTGAAGCGCTCGGGCTCGCCGCCGCCCCGCGCCGGGGCGAGCACGACCGAGCCCCGGAGCGTCACAGGCTCGTCGAAGAGCCCGTGGACGGTCTCGTCGAACGTGCCCGAAAAGCTACCCCCTTCGCCCGCGTTGAGCGCGAGGCGGAGCACGCGCCCGAGGTCGCGCCCGAAGGCGTTGCGATCGTCACCGACGGACGTCGCGACGCGCTGGGCGAGCGTCACGTCAATGCGTTGCTTGTCGGCGCTGAGCGCGCCCTCGGCGCCCACCTCGCCGGCCGAGGCCGGAAAGAGCAGCGACTCGCCGGCCCGCACGCGCACGCGGACCTTGGGCCCGTCCTCGTCGAGATCGAGGGCGAAGCGCGCCGGGCCGAGCGCCACAAGATCGTCGGCCCCCTCGTAGCGCAGGGCGCCGGCGTAGGCGCCCGACCACGAGCGGACGAGGGGCGCGTTGACGACGGCGTCGCCGAGCGTCGTGACGACGCGGACGGCCCCCGCCGCCTCGCGCCCCGAGACCTTGGAGGCGTCGACCGGCAGCGTGAGCGTCGTCTCGCCCTGAAACTCGCCGCGGGGCGTGGGCACCGAGAGGTGCGGCCCCGACGCGACGAGACGGTAGCGCACGGGCACCGACGGCGCGTCCGAGCGCAGCGTGAGCGTCAGCGCCTTGTCGCGGGCGCCGAGCACGGCGGGGGCCGAGCGGACGGCGAGCGTGCCAACCTTGTCGGTCGTCGGCGCGGGGTCACCATCGGTCGCGCTCGGCGGCAGACAGCGGGCGCGCGGCCCACACGCCTCGTCAGGCGAAGCGCAGGGGCGAGCCGTGTTGCAATCTTGGCGGCATTCGCCCAAATCGCAGTACGTACCCGCGGGGCAATCGACCGAGAGCCGACACGCGCCCCCGCTCTCGAGCGGCGGGGGCGGGTCGGCGGGCACGGCGGGCCCAGCGGATCGGTCTCTGTCGTCGCTGCCGCCCCCGCCGCACGCCCCGAGGGCGAGGGTGAAGCCGACGAAGCCAAAGGCGTGTCGTCCGTTCCGCATGGTCCGCCTCCCTTCAAAACGCGCGCACGGTGCCCGCGTCCCCGCTCGGCGCGCCCACGCCGCCGAGCCCGCCCGTCCCCGGCAAAATCACCGCGTCCGACAGGTCGACCGTCGCCCCGCCGACGGTCACGACGGCGTACGCCATGCCACCGGCGCCGCTGCCGCCCTTTCCGCCCCTCCCGCCCGTTCCGCCCTTTCCGCCGGGCGCCCCGTGGGCGACGCCGCTGCCCGACGTCCCGCAGGTCGGCGGCCCGCAGCCCGGGTCATCCGGCGGGCAGACCGGCGGTTTGCATACACGCTTCGTGTATGGAGTATCCAGCCCCTGGGCCCCGAACGTGCCATCGGTACCGACCCCGCCCGGGCCGCCCGAACCACCCTTGCCCCCGACGCCCCCGCGAATCTGGCTCGCCTCGAGCACGACGGACGTCGAGGGCCCCGAGGCGAACAGGCCGACGGACGCGCCGCCGCCCCTGCCCCCGCGCCCGCCCCGGCCCCGCCCGCCGCCGCAGCCGCAACGACCGGGCGGCACGGCGACCGGGCCCGTGGTGACGCTGCACGAGTCGCCGCCCGAGATCGTACACTTGCTCTGGGGCGCCTGGGCAGTGGTCGGGGGGGCGGTGCCATGGCTGCCCACGGCGCCGTCGCCGCCCGAGGGCGCGAGGCCCGGCGTGAAGCCGGCGGCGTGAAAGCTACCCTGGCCCGTCGGCGCGCCCGATAGGCCGTCACCCCCCGACGCACCGCTGCTGCAATCGCTCAGGCCGTTGCACGCGAGGGGCCCGGCCGCATCGTCGCCCTTGGCGCCGTCGTTGCCCTCGGCGCCCGCGCCGGCGGCGAGATCGGTATGCCGAAGGCGGACGAGCGTCGAGCCGACGACGTGCACCGCGTACGAGCTCGCGGCGACCGCGCCACCGCCCGCCAGGTCGGGCCCTTGGAAGTTGAAGCGGTCAATCGTAACGGGCTCGACAACATTCTGAACGAGCAACGGCACGCCGCCCGGCGGCTGCACGAGAACGTTGTCGCCGTCATTTCGACGCCAGGGGTGGCTCTCGCCGAGGCAGTTGTAGCCGCCGTAGAGCGAGACGGCACCCTTCTCGCCATCGAGAACAACGGCCTCTTCGTAGACGCCGCTACAGACATAGACGGCCTTCTTACCCGCCCCCTGGGCGAGCTCGATGCCCCGCTGAATGGTCTGGACGGGCTCGCCGAAGGCGCCACTCTGGGTGTCATCGCCGCTGGGCCCGGCGACGAAGATCGCCTCGCCCTTGTCGCCGTCGATACCGTCACAGTTCGTGTCCTCGAAGGCGTCGTCGGGTTCGTCCGGCGCGGCGCTCGGCGTACACGTCGCGCCGGCCGCGCCGGCCGCGCCCGCTGCCCCGGCCGCGTTCGAGCCACCGGCCCCACCGGCCCCCCCTTGCACGGGGACGCCTCGCCCGCCCGCCCCCGCCGGCCCTTGCGCCCCCGCAGCATCGGCCCCACCCGCCACTTCGTGCCCGCCGGCACAGGCACCGAACGGCGCGAGCAAGGCCCCTGCCGCGAGCAAATGCTTGATGCGGGACGGGGAAGGGGCGCGACTGACCCCGGGCACCCAACCTTGATCAATCGGACGATCAATCGGACGAAACCATGCCATGGCGCGACCCCCCCCCCCCGAGGGGCCCGCCCGCCGCCTCGGGCCCGCCCCTCGTGCCAGGAGCGAACGCGCCAGCGGGCGCGCACCGCGCTCGCAACGACGCATGCGACCCCGCGTGGGCCCCCGCCCCTCACTCGAACCGTCGAGCCATGGGGTAGCAAGGCCAGAAAGATCGCGCCAACGAGAAAATCAATCTCTAGTCATAATTCCTAGATGCAACATCTATACGACCGAACGGCCGAGCTCGAATCAGAGTAGCAACCAAGGCGCGCTTTGCGCTTTTGGCTTGTTGGTCTTGTGAAGCACCCCGGCCACGGTCACACACGTGCGCACCTCGGCCTGTCGAAAAAACGACGCGTGCGGCCGTACCCAAGGGGCCCGACGCCCGCTCTACAGCCCCAGCGCCGTGAGGCCGGGGTGATCGTCGGGCCTGCGCCCGAGCGGCCAACGAAAGAGGCGATCGGCCTCGCGAATCGGTACGTCGTTGATGCTCGCCTCCCGGCGGCGCATCAGGCCGAGCTCGTCGAACTCCCACTGCTCGTTGCCGTGCGAGCGAAACCAATCGCCCGCCAGGTTGTGCGACTCGTAAACGAAGCGCACCGCGATGTGGTTTCCGGTGAACCCCCACACCTCTTTGATGAGTCGATAGTCGAGCTCCGCCTGCCACTTGCGGGTCAAGAAGGCCTCGATCATCGCCCGCCCCTCGAAAAACTCGGAGCGGTTTCGCCAGCGGCTGTCGGGGGTGTACGCGAGCGCGACGCGGGCGGGGTCGCGGCTGTTCCAAGCGTCTTCGGCGAGGCGGGCTTTTTGGGCCGCGCTCTCGGCCGTGAAGGGAGGCAGGGGGGGGCGAGCCGTCGGAGGCAGCACCGAGCCGTCGTCCGAGGGGGTCTCCGTGCCGTCGTCGCCGCGGGTGTCGGCGCACGCCGCCAAGGCCAAGGAGGCGATGAGTTCTCTTCGTTTCATGGTAGTCTCTCCGGTCGAAAAAAAGAGCGCCGATGGCTCGCTAGGGGGGTCGATTCGTCGAAGCGTGATGCTCGGCCGCGCTCGGGTTTACGTCGGCCCGCGCGACGCCCGCCGCCTCTGCCGCCATTGCGATGGTTGAGAGAGAGCTCGGCGGGCGAAGTCGACGCGTCAACGTTCGCGGAAGAAAAGAAAGCCAAGCGGTACTTCGGGGTAAGGTACGGTCAAAGCAACCAAGGGCGCGGCCTCGCTCGCTGGTACGCCGACCGGGGCGGGCCCCCAGAGGCCTTCTCGAGTCGAGCGGTGCTCGTTCGAAGGCCTTCTCGAAAGAGTTCGGGCGCGGCGAGAAGCGGTCGGCGTGGCAGCCTTGAATCGTGGCTGCTACGCCCCCCTTAAGCGAGCTTCGTGCCACGCGGCCTCGGCGCGAGAACGTGGCCCATTCAAGCCGATTCTTGAGTCTCAGGCGGCGGGGCCGAGCACGAATTTTCGTGGCATCACGAGATATCGTGCCCAAAACCACGACTTTTCGTGCCGCGGGAACGTCCCGTCGACGGCGAGGGCGGTCGCCGGCTCGAGTCGTGCCAGGGGGTTCTCGTCGGCTCGCCGCCGGCGCACCGAGGCTAGCCAGCGAATCGAGGGCTCCGCCAGGCCTCGAGCGCAGGTCAGGCCCAGGCCCGACGGACGTCGGCGTAGTAGCTGCGGAAGAAGGGCACCATCGTCGCGCGATCGCTCTCGACGATCGCCAAGAGCTCGGGCGGCAAGATGAACTCTTCTTCGCCGAGCGCCTCGTAGAGAGAATCGAGCATCTGCTTATAAAACCTCGGGAAGGCGCGGTGCCAACCGATCTTCGGCAGCCCGATGCCGTGCTCCCAGCCCATCGCCATGTAGTGCTTGAGCGCCTCCGAGCGCGCTTCTTCGAGGGTGTAGAGCGAGATGGGCTTGCGCTCGGGCAGGAAGCGGTCCTCGAAGAGGCCCGGCCCGCCGGCGAGGCGCTCGGCCAGGTGTCGGCCGAGGAGGGGGGAGAGAAAGAGGCCGTCGCGGTACGTGCCGGTGAGCAGCCACAGGCCTTCGAGGGAGGTCGGGCCGATCAGCGGGCAGGTGTCGACGGTGACGGGCCGGTTGCCCGTCTGCCACGCGACGAGCTGGGCCGCGCAGAGGTCTTGGTCGAGCTGCTCGAGGACGCACTCGAGGAGGAAGTACATGTCGGCGGGCGAAGTGCGCAGCATCGGCCGGGCGAAGAGCGTGTTCGTCGCGCCGAAGTAGAGCAGGTTGCCCCCGCGCGGCACCCCGTGCAGGCCGCAGGCGAAGGCGCGGTTCGGCGTCCGCACGACGTGCTGCAGCGAGGGCCTCGGCGCCTCGAGCAGCAGAGAGGTCCCGCCGCCCGAGAAGATGCGCGGGATGCGGCGGGCGAGGTCGGGGACCTCGTCGAGGATCGCTTGCGTCCCGACGCCCGCGGCGAGCACGATCTGCGGGGCCTCGATCGTGCGCCCGTCCGCGAGCCGGACCCCGGCGACGCGCCCGCCGCGGACGTCGAGCGCCTTCGTCGTGCCGTCGACGAGCGAGAGCGCGGCAGACCGCTCGACCAGCGAGGCGAGCGCGCTCAAGAGCCGGCCGGCGTCGACCGACCCCTCGCGGGGCAGGAAGAGCGCTCGCGACGGGCGGCAGTCTTCGGCCGGGTTCAGGCCGGGCACGCGGTTCGGATCGAGCTCTTCGAAGGGCTCGTCGGCCTCGCGCAGCGCCTGCCGGATCGCGGCGTAATTCTCGTCTTCGATCGTGCCGGACTTCGCGTTGCTGAACACGACCGTGCCCGGGGTGATGTCGACCCGGTCGCCAGCGGGCAGCTCGGCGTTGATGCCCTCGAGCCAGGCGGGCCAGAGGCGCGCGGCGAGGGCGGCCTTCGCCAGCTTGGCCCGCCCCGCCTCGGTGCGCAGCAGCGGCGCGGTCACTTCGCCGTAGCAGCCCAGCATCGCCCCGGCCGCCCCGGACGCGCCGCCGGGGCGCCCCGAGGGGCCGACGACGGCGACCCGCAGGCGGGGGTCGCGCAACGAAAGGGCCCACGCGGTCGACAGGCCCAGCACGCCGTTTCCGGCGACCACGACGTCATAGGTGCTCATATGCTCCTCCCGCGGGCGGTCTCGGGCGCGGCGGCCCGGCCCCGCCACCACGTCTCGCGCCGCCCGGCCGGCTCGGCCCGAAGGGGCCTCACGCGTCGCGGCGGAACCAAGCGGCGTAGCCCCGCCGCCACGCCCGAAAGTAGTCGCTGTCGTGCTCCGGCGCGATCGCCACGTCGTCTTTGCGGATGCGCGACGCCACGTAGCCGAGGTTGGCCATCGCCCGCTCGATGAGGTCGGCCCCCAACACCACGGAGAAGCCGCAGTCGGGGTACCGGTTGTAGCGATAGTTGAGGCTGTTCGTCATGACGGCGGGGACGACGCGCGCGCCGTCCACCCCGTCGTTCATCGTGTCGACGAGGACGAGCCGGGGCTCGAGGTACGCCATGCCCTCGAGCAGCGAGAAGGGGTGCGCCGAGTGGTAGAGGACGCCGGCGCAGACGATGACGTCGAACGTGCCCGGGGGCAGGCGAAAGAGGGCGCGGTGCATGTCGTCGTGCACCACCTCGACCGCGCCCGGGAGCACGGCCCGCAGGGCCGGGAGGCAGCGCGGGTTGTTCTCGACGACCGTGGTCGACCTCGCGTACCGGCCGATCGACCGGGTCAGCCCCCCCGTGTGGGCCCCGAGCTCGAGCACCGCGCGGCCGCGGAAGTGCGCCTCGAAGTCGTCGATCAGGCGCCCCCTTCGCGCGGGCGTGGCGTCGGCGTGGTCTTGCTTTTCGAAGACGAATTCGAACTCTGAATGCCATTCGTCGAGCGGCGAGACGCCGACGTCTTCGGGCCCGGCGTCGAGCCAGGCATAGGAGACGCCGCCCTGCCGGCAGTCGAGGACGACGGCGGCCTTGCCGGCGTCGCGCTTCGGGCGCCAGATCTCGCCCGGCCTCGGCGGTTCGCAAGAGTCGGACATGGGACGGTGCCTCGGGGGGCCCGCCGCGCCCTCCCCTTCGACGGCCCGTCGGAGGCGGGGCGCGGCGGGCGGTTCAGCGGGCCGAAGGCGTCGGGCTCACCCCTGCTTCTTCGGCGCGGCCGAGACGACGTAAGGGGGCCACCACTTGCGCTCGTCGCTCGAGCCGCAGGTCACGTTCGGCGCCTGCAGCGTCTGCTTCTCGGCCACCAGGGTCTTCACCGTCTCCAACCAGTTCGACTCTTTGCTCATGATGGTCCTCCGATCGAGGGTGTTGGGGTTGTTCGACGAGGTTACTGCGAACAAGACTGTCGAGCCCGGAGCCCAGCTGGCGGCGCGCTTCGTCGGGGTTTACCCGACCGCCGACGACGTCGAGGTAGGCCTGCTCGAGCTCGGCGGGCGTGCGGCCGTCGCTGAGCTCGAAAATGAGCCAAGCGTTCAGATCGAGCCAATGGACCTTTCGCGCCGAGGGCGCGAACACCATCAGGCATTCGCCCCGCTCGACGGGCCGCGTGCGCAGGCCGGCGGCCTTCTGGTACCTCGCGCCGTCGTGGTGGCGGGGCGGCGGCTCCGGCCCGCCGAAGACCTCGCGGTCGACGGGCTCGAGCGAAGCGCCCAGCCAGCGCACGAGGTCGCGGCCCTCGGGCGAGAGCAGGTGAGACCACGCGCCCCGCAGCCGCCCCCCGAGGTAGCGCGCGCGGTCGACCGAGCGCCCGAAGCGCGACGCGCCTTCGTTGTTGACGACCGACATCGCGTGCGGGCGCGTCACGTAGCTCGCCGGATCACCGAAGCGCTCGACCAGCCGGGGCTCGGCCGAGAGCGCCGCGGCCTTGAAGAGCGAAAGGTGGACGTAGACGTGATACGCGAAGACGGCGCGGACGATGGACCAGCGGACGTCGCGCCAGGGCACCTGAACCGTCTCGGCCGGCTCGGCCGCCAGGGCGACCGAGCGCGCGGCGTCGAAGAGCTTCATGTGCAGCCCCTCGTGCAGCAGGCACCCGGCGACGTCCCAGGGGTTGCCGAGGTCGTCGAGGGACAGAAAGACCGTCGAAGGCGTCAAGTCGCCGCCGGCGGCCGACAAGACCGTACCCCCCTCGAGGCGGGCGCTGAGCAGCGCGATGGCGTCGACGTGCCGCAGCGCCGACGCGCCCGAGTGCGGCAAGAGCGTCGAGAGTAGCTCGATCGAGTCGGCGAGCACCCCCCGCGAGCGGGCGTCCGGCGTCAGCAGGGCCCCGCCGCCCTTGGCCCCGTCGGCGAAGATGCCGTCGAACGTCGCGCGGAGCGCGTCGGCGTAGGGGTCGCCGGGGCGGCCCACGTCCCAGAGCCACTTCGGCTCTTCGGGGCCGACGCGTTCGTGCGCCGACAAGCGCGATTCGCAGAGGCCGCGCGGCAGCGCCTCGAGGGCCAGCGGCAAGAGCTCTTCGAGCCGGTGGGGCGGGGCGAGCGTGCCCGCCTCGAGGTCGGAGAAGGCCCGCTCGAGCGCGAGCCGCACCAGCGGGTCGAAGAAGACGCGGCGGGCGCCCTCGTCGCTCAGCCGCTCGACGGCCCGCGCGACGCGCTCGACCGCGGGCAGGCGCTCGGCGAAGAGCTCGACGCCGAAGCGATAGCGGGCCAGCACCTTCGCGAGAATTCTCGCCGAGTCCCCGAAGCTGGGGTGGGCCGACAGCGCCAGGTCGGCGGCGCGTACGACGCTCGCATCGTTCGTCATGGCGACACCTCTTCGCGGGCTCGGGCCCCTTCGGAAGCCGGTACAATCATGCCACTCGCCCGCAGCTCGCCGAGCGCAGGGGCGAGCTCGACCCAGGCCCGATCGGCCCCGAGCCCCGTCGCGGCCGCGTACGCCGAGAGCACTTCGCGCTCGGTCTTGCCGTCGCAGAGCTCGAAGGCGAGCCAGGCGGCGAGGTTCAGGGTGACGATCTTTTGCGAGCCGGGCTCGAGGGCGAAGAGCGCCTCGGCCGAGGGCGAGCGGCGCAGCGGGACGCCGCGGTTATGCCGATAGCGCGCGGAGGAGGGCCCCAGGGGCGCGGGGGCCGGGGCCCGCGCCGCCGCCCCGGCCGCCGGCGGGGGCGGGCCGAGCTCGCCCGCAGGGTCGATCGCGTCCCAGAGCCAGGCGACGAGCGAGCGCCCGACGGGCGTCAGCCGCGGGGCCAGGGGCCCCCCGAGCTGCTCGTGCAGGTGGTTCAAGCGCTCGTGGGCCTGCGAGAAGGGCGCGGTGGAGGCGTTGTTCACGACGGACATCGCGTGGGCCGGCGCTTGGTAGTCGTGCGGCGCGCCGAACTCGGCATGAAGGGCGGGCCCGAGGTGCTCGACCGCGGCGCGGAACGCCCGCATGTGCGCGTACGCGTGGTAGGCGAAGACGCAGTTCGAGAGCGCCGTCCGGCGCCCCCAGGGCAGCTCGACCGGCCCCTCGTCCGTGACGATGGCGCCGGTGCGGATGAGGTCGGAGAGCTTGAGGTGCACCCCCTCGTGCAGAATATGGCCCGCGGTGTCCCAGGGGTTCTCGAGCTCGTCGGGGTCGATGAAGATCATGCAAGGGGTGCCGTCGCCGCCGGAGCCGGTGAGCATCCGGCCGCGCGGGCCGCGGATGTTGGCGACGGCGATCGAGTGCAGGTGCAGAAAGACGCTCTCGGCCACCCGCGGCACGAGCCGGCCCAAGAGCGAGCACGCCCGATCGAGCCGCTCGACCATGCGCGGCGTGGGGCGGATGATCTCGACGCCGCTCTCGGCGCCCGGCATGAACCCCGTGCGGATGCTCTCGCGCAGCCGGTCGAGCGTCGGCGTGGGGCCCTCCGGCAAGTCCCAGACCCACGTGCGCCGGGCGGGCCCGACCGCGAAGTCGCGCCCCATCGCTCGCCGCGCGACGCCCGGAAGGCGCCCGCCCCCCGGCGCGCCGAGCGCCTCGCCGAGCAGCCAGCCGAGCGACTCGATCGAGGCGTCGAGCGGGCCCGAAGACTCGAGCCGGCCGATCGCCGCCTCGAGCTCGGCCCGCACCAAGAGGTCGCCGAACAGCGCGTCCGCAGACGCGCCGTCGAGCCCTTCGACCCGGTCGGCGAGCCCGCGCAGCCGAGCGTCTCGACCCGCCAGGACGTCGAGGGCGAACCGGTAGCGCTCCGCCACGCGGGCGATGATTTTCGGCGACTGACCGAATTGTTCGTGCTGTTGAAGCCGCTCGTCGAGCCGCTGAATCACGTCGCTCGGCTGCATGGTTGTCTCCTCGAGGCGTCAGTAACTTGTAAAACCGAGCCCCCGATCGGGCAAGCACTATTTCAAAATTGATTGAGAGACGTGTGTCGGGGTGCGAACGGACACGACCGCCCGACGGGGCCGCGCTCGGGCCCCGCGCAGGGGCGCGCCCGCGCTCACTCAATTGAATTGAGCATCGCTTTACGAGCAGATTTTTTCACAATTGGTAGGTAATTCTACGCCCCGAGAGCACCACCGCTCGCAGCGCCGCCCCGTGGTTCACGAACCGTGACCCGGGTCGGGTTACCGCGTACCCGTCGCGTCCGGGTCGGTCGGCGTGCTCGAGTCGGTCGGCGCGCTCGGGTCGGTCGGCGTGCTCGGGTCGGTCGGCGCGCTCGGATCGACCGACGCCTCGGGCTCGAGCGCGCTCCGCCGCCGCGGGCGCCCCCCGAAGAGCGAGGGCATCCGCGCGTCGACGTCGCCCTCGCGCCGGCGCACGTACGCCACCGCCGTGCGCGTCGACTCGTACGCCCGCACCATCAACCGCAACGCCCGCGCCCGCGCCTACTCGTACGTGCCCGACGCCCCCGCCCCCTCGTGGCCCACCTTGCGCCGGCCGAGCCAGCGCAGCAGCTCGATGCCCTGCTTGTGCGCGCTGGCGACGTCGTCGGTCGAATTTGGCTCTCCTTCAAGGGGCCTGGCGGCCGCCCGCCCTTGGCGGGGCGGTTCGAGATCGCCCAACCTCCCCTTCTGGGCTCGGGGCGCGCTTCACCCCCTCTCGGCCCTGAACACGCCTGCCCTCCCGACCCCGGGACGCGCCCCCTTGCGTCCGAAGGTTCACTGCCGCCCGGCCGGGGGGTCGATTCAACCTGCGACGACCCTACCCCGGGACGGGTCGCTCCGCCTTGAACTGGTCCCAGGGGGGGGGTCGAACGAATTTCTGCAACTGCCGCTCAGGCCCCCTGTCGATAGGGGCGAGGGCAGCGAACGGCCCAAGCTGGTGGCCTCGGGGGGGCGCGCCCCACGCCCGGGGTTTCGCTCGCGCGGACGGCTTTGGGGGCCACCGCGCGCGCCGACGTCGGGCCTGGGCCGGGTGGTGCCCTCCGTTCGACCTGCAAGGAGGCAACCATGTCATCACGCTTTCGTCAGCCTATCTTTTCGTTTTCGATCCTGTCCCTATCCTTGGCCGGGTGCGCCGCCGAGTCGCCGGCGCCCGACGGCCAGCTCGAGGGCGACGAGGCGCTGACCGCCACCGCCCAGACCGCCTTCTGCCCCGCCGGCTTCGCCTTCGACGCCTCGAGCAAGCTCTGCCTGAGCGCCACCGAGGCCGCCGGCCCCTTCGCCCCCAGCATGGTCGCCTTCTGCCGTCAGTGGGTGCCCAACCGCCCCGACGGCTCCAACTCCTGCGCCACCGACGACGCCGGCCGCCCCAACACGCGCTGGGCGCGCTCGCTCGCGGTCGACGCGCGTCTGGCCACGCTGCAAGCCGACGGCTGCCCCAAGGGCACGACGTTCAACGCCGGCCAGGGCTACTGCTCGGACGGGGCGAACCTGTACGGCCCGTTCACCAAGGACGACGTGGCCTTCTGCAAGAACGTCGGCGGCGGCGGCTCGGCCTGCGAGACCAACCGCATCGCCGTCGGCATGGCCAAGCCCAAGACCCCCGGCCCCGGCCCGGGCCCCGGCCCCGGCCCCGGCCCGGGCGGCTTCAACGCCGCGGGCGAGATCGCCGTCAACGGGGCCTCCTGGGGCAAGCTCGTCATCGCCGTCGGGCACGCCGAGGGCACCCTGTCGGCCACCGGCGGCAAGCTGCAGGCCTACTTCGGCCACGGCGACTCGGGCCTGCACAACATCGGCCTCTGGAGCTGCGTGGTCTGCGGCAACCGGTCGGCGTCGGCGGCCGACCAGTATTATTACGACACGTTCATCAAGCCGGAGGTCGGCCGCTACACGCAGGCCGCCGGCGCGCTGGCCAACCACCCGATGGTGGCCGCGGCCTTCTTCGGGCTGCTCGTGCAGAGCCCGTCCGCCGCGCTCGAGGACGCCGACGCCGACGACCTCGCCTTCATCAACCTGCTCGCCCGCGGCCAGCTCAGCGCGCCCGTCACCGAGGCGAAGCTGCTCGATTTGCTCGTGCGGTCGTGGACGGTCAACGGCGTGATGCAATGGACCGACCCCGACACCGGGTCGTTCAACGGCACCCGCGGCCGCCAAGATCAGCTCCGCCGGCTGCAGGCCTACGCCGCCTCGCTCTCGGCCCAGGGCGTGACGCCCTACCCCTGACGTTCGCCCCTTTTCGACCGGCCCCTTCGCGCGGGGCCGGCGCGGCCCGCGCGCCCGGCCCCGTCGCCCCCCCCTTGAAAGACCTCAGGAGTTCCCCCATGAAGAAGTTCTTTGCCCTTACCGCCCTTACCGCCCTGGCCGCGCTGCCCGTCGCCTGCGCGCAGACCGCCGACGACGACGGGGCCGACACCGCCCGCGACGACATCGTAGGCGGGACGATCGCCTCGGGCCGCCCCTACGTCGTCATGGTGGGCGACGGCCAGCGGGCCGGCTGCACCGGCACGCTCATCTCGAAGCGCACGGTGCTGACGGCGGCGCACTGTGAGCCCATCAACATCACCACGGTCGAGTTCGGCGCCCGCCAGGGCGACCCGTCGAACGTGCGGCGGCGGGTGACGCGCGCGGTGAAGCACCCCGGCTTCCGCAACGGCGGCGGCGGCCCCGGCGGCGTCGGCATGACCAACGACATGCTCGTCTTGCAGCTCGACTCGCCCGCGCCCGTGGCGCCCGCGCCGGTCTTGCGCGAGGTGCTGACCAACACCCCGACCTTCGTCGGCCCCGCCTGGACCTTCGTCGGCTTCGGCCGCACCGGCGGCGGCCAGCAAGACTACGGCACCAAGCGGCAGGTCTCGCTGCCGGTCGCGGCGGTCGGCCCGGCGAGGGCGCCCGACGGGCGGCAGGTCGGGCCGACGCAGGTCTACTACCGCACCCCGGGCCGGAGCGCCTGCCAGGGCGACAGCGGCGGGCCCTCGTTCGTCGTGCGTGGCGGGGTCGAGGTGCAGGCGGGGGTGACCTCGTTCGGCCACCCCAACTGCGGCGACTGGGGCGTGCAGCAGAAGGTCGACCAGGGCGTGCTCGAGGCGTTCTTGCAGGGCGTCATCGACGAGTTCGAGGGCCGCGACGCCTGCCGCTCGGACGGCGTCTGCACCGAGTCGTGCAACACGGGCGGCCAGGTGTTCGACCCCGACTGCGCCGCCGCGCACTGCGCCGCCGACGGCCTCTGCTCGCCCGCGTGCGTCACGCCCGACCCCGACTGCTCGGGCTCGCCGCCGCCCCCGCCGCCCCCGCCGCCCCCGCCGCCCCCGGCCGCCGACCTCTTCTGCCCGGCGGGCTTCGCCTACGAGGCGGCGTCGCGCCTCTGCGTGAGCGCCACCGAGGCGGCCGGGCCCTTCCCGCCCGCGATGGTCGAGACGTGCCGGCAGTTCGGCGGCGGCGACGGCTGCCCGAACGACCGCTGGGCGGCGCAGTTCGCGCGCGACCTGCGCGGCACCGGCGCCTGCCCCCCCGGCACCGCGCCCGACGCGCGCAAGGGCTACTGCGCCGAGGGCGAGAACTTGTACGGCCCCTTCACCAAGGCCGAGGTCGACGTCTGCCTGGCCAACGGCGGCGGCTCGGCGTGCGCGACCCGCACGCGCTGGCACCGCTCGTTCATCGCCGACAAGTTCTGAGCGGGCGCGCTCAGCGGCCGCGCCCCCCGGCCCAGGCGGCGGCGGCGGCCGCGTGGCGGCGGTCGAGCGCCGAGGGCAGCGCGGCGAAGCCGTCGCTGGCCCGGGCGGCGAGGTCGCGGGCGCGGGGGTCGCGGCGGCCGAGGGCGCGGGCCAGATCGAACTGCGCCCGGGGCAGCTCGGTGGCCGGCAGGCGCACGCGCTCGTGCAGGGCGAGGGCGCGCTCGAGCGGGGCGACGGCCTGGCGGCGGCGCCCGAGCGCGAGCAGCGCCCGCCCCCGGACGGCCTCGGCCAGCGCGCTCGCGAGGTCGGGCGGCTGCCCGCTCTGCGCGAGCACGGCCAGCGACCGGTCGACCGCGGGCAGCGCCTCGGCCGCGCGCCCGGCCTCGACGAGCAGCAGGGCCATGCCCCACAGCGCGTTGGCCAGGGTCGACGGGTCGGGCTCGGCGACGGCCGCGAGCGCGTCGAGCTGCGCCCGCTGGCAGTCGAGCGCCTCGGCCGCGTGGCCGAGGCGCACCCGCACGATGCACGCGCCCTGGCGCGCCGCCGCGTGCAGCGAGGCCGTCGGCGGGTAGATCGGCGCGTAGATGGCGAGGGCCCGCTCGAACAGCCCGCCCGCCTCCTCGTAGTGCCCCTCGCCGAGCAGGAACATGCCCCGCTCGCGCAGCACGTGCCCGAACCAGGGGTGCGACGTGCCGACGGCGTCCGCGAGCACCGTGCCGGCCTGGTCGTAGAGGGCGCGCGCCTGGTCGCGCCGCCCCTGCTCGCGCCGCAGCAGGGCCAGGTTGAGCAGGGTCAGGCCGCGGCGCGCGCCGGGCAGCCCGAGGCGCTCTTGCCGGGCGATCGCCTGCTCGTAGTAGCGGGCGGCCTCGTCGTAGCGCTGCGCGCAGTCGAGCACGCTGCCCGTCGTGCGGTCGATGGCGGCCTCGCGCAGCTCGCTGCCGCCGAGCCGGCGATCGATGGCGAGGGCCAGCCGGGCCCAGGTGAGCCCCGCGTCGACGTCGTGGCGCTGGCAGCCCCAGAGCCAGGCCAGGTCGCAGGCGACCTGCGCCTTGACGATGTCCATCTGCCGGGCCTCGGCGAGCTCGTAGCCCTCGTGCAGCGCGGCCGCGGCCGCGGCCGGGTCGGCGTCGAGCTGCAGGTGCTGCGAGCCGAGCTGCGCGAGGGCCTCGACCTCGAGCTCGGGGGCGCCGGCGGCGCGCGCGCCGGCGAGGGCGCGCTCGGTCATGGCCACGGCCTCGGCGGGGCGCCCGGTGGCGGCCGCGGCCCGCGCCTCGGCCAGGCCTCGGCGCAGGTCGGCGGCGCGGTCGCGCCCGGCGCCGTCGGCGGCCGGCCGCGCGTAGCGGGCCGCGGCCGCCTCGTCGCGGCATTCGGACAGGTTCGGCAGGGCGTCGATGCCGAACGGGCTGGAGACCAGCCGCTTGGGGTCGGAGCTGGTCAGCTCGACGACGAGGGCGCGCGCGTCCGTGAGCTTGCTCTCGAGGCACTCGAGCTGCCCGCGCGCCCGGGCCTCGGGCGGGGCCGCGCCGGCGGCCGAGGCCCGGCACAGCTCGCCGCGCTGGGCCGCCCACTCGCCGGCGTAGCGGTCGAGCCGGCGCTCGACCTCGCGCCAGGCGTCGCGGGCGAACGGCGCCCCCGAGGCCAGCATGGCGTCGCGCATGGCGGCCTTGTGCGTGGCGTCCCAGGCGCCGCCGAGCGTGCGGTCGGCCTCGGCGCAGGGCGCCTCGCGCGGGCGGGCGGCCAGCATCAAGCCGGCCATGATCAGGGCCGACGCCGCCGACGAGGCCGCGAGCGCGAGGCCGGTGCGGCGCCGCGGGGCCAGCGCCCGCAGCAGGGCGTCCATCGACGGGTAGCGCGCCTCGGGCCGCTCGCTCAGCCCGCGCAGGAGCACCCGGCGCAGCCAGCGCGGCGGCCGCTCGAAGCGCGAGCGGCGGGCGGCCGCGCCGGCGGCGGGCTCGGCGGGCTCGGCGGGCTCGGCCGGCGTGAGCGGGCCCGAGCCGGCGGCGAGGCCGAGCCGGCCGCGCGCGGGGCCGTAGAGCGCCTCGTGCAGGGCGAGGCAGAAGCTGTACTGGTCGCTGCGCGCGTCGGTGGGGGCCCCGCGCCGCTGCTCGGGCGCCATGAAGGCGGGGGTGCCGAGCAGCTCGCCCCCCGGCGCCGCCGCCCCCGGCCCCGGCGCCGCGCGCCGCGGCGCCACCCAGGCGAGGCCGAAGTCGCCGACCCGCGGCCGGCCCTCGCGGTCGACCAGGACGTTGTCGGGTTTGAAGTCGCGGTGCACGATGCCCGCCCGGTGCGCGGCCGCGAGCCCCTGCCCCGCCGCCACGAACACGCGCACGACGTCGCGCCAGGGGCGGCGGCGCGCGCGCAGCCAGGCCGAGAGCGGCTCGCCGTCGACGTACTCCATCGCCAGAAAGACCCGGCCCCGCCAGGTGCCGACGTCGAAGACGGCGATCAGGTTCGGGTGCGAGACCTGGGCCATCGCCTGCGCCTCGGCCCGCAGCCGCCCGGCCGGCGCGTGCGCCCCGCCCGCCGACCGCTCGGCCAGCACCTTGAGCGCCACGTTCCGATCGAGCTCCGGGTCGTAGGCCAGAAAGACCACGCCCATCGCGCCGGCGCCGACGGGCTGGCGCAGCAGGTAGCGCCCGACCCGGCCGCCGGGGCGCAGCGACGCGGTATCGTCGGCGAGCCCGCGCCCGAGCTCGGACAGCACGCGGCGGCACGACGCGCACCCTTCGGCGTGCCGCTCGACCGCCGCCGCGCGCTCGCCGTCGACCGCGCCCGCGACGTAATCGAGCACGTCATTCTCGTCGAAGCAGCCCTGCCAGCCGAGAGGGGGGTTGCCCGTCATGCTACCCGCTCTCATGCTAACATCATTCCGGGCACGTCCCGCCTCCTCGGCGCGAACGCGCCGCCGGCCCATCGTCGCCCAATCGAAGGCCCCTCCGCCCGGTTTTCCCTTCTGCCCCACGACTTTCCTTCCTGACAGAAATTTTCTCGATGCTCGACCTCCCCGCCGCCCCCCCCCCAACCCCGCTCCCAACCCCGCTGGCCGACCTCGCCCGACGCGCCCTCGCCGCTCACCCCGCGTTCCGGGTGCCCCCCGAGCGCCTCGCCGCCCGCCTGCTCGAGCTGAGCGCCGGCGCCGAGCCCGCCCGCCTGCACCCCGAAGACATTTACCTCGCCCTCGCTTGCCTCGAAGGCGACCGGGTCGCCCTCGCCCACCTCGAGCGGCGCCTGGCCCTGGTCGCCGAGCCCACGCTCGCCCGCTTCGGCCTGTCGCGCAGCGACCGCGCCGAGCTGACGCAACAGGTGCTCCAGCGCCTGCTCGTCGCCGAGAGCGACCAGCCGCCCCGCCTGGCGACCTACGCCGGGCGCGGCCCGCTCGACGGCTGGTTGCAGATCGTGGTCACGCGCCTCGCCCTCAACGCCCGCCAGGCCCGCGAGTCGTCCCCCGTCAGCGAGCACGAAGACTGGCTCACCTGGCCCTCGCCCGACGACGACGCCGAGCTCGCCATGCTCAAGCGCTCGAGCGGCCAGGCCTTCCGCCAGGCCGCCCGAGCCGCCTTCGGCGCGCTCGACCCCAAGGCCCGCCTCGTCCTGCGCCAGCACCTGCTCGACGGCCTGAGCGCCGAGCAGATCGCCGCCCTCTACCACGTCCACCCCGTGACCGTGTACCGCCGCCTGCGCGACGCGCGCGCCGCCTTCCTCGAGGGCACCCGCAAGCGCCTCGGCGCCTCCCTCAAGCTGCGCGGCAGCGACCTCGACAGCCTGCTGCGCCTGCTCGAGAGCCAGCTCGATCTGAGCCTGCGGCAGCTCTTCGACACCTCGGCGTGACCCGCCCGAGCCCCCCGGGCGCCGACGCGCCGAACTGAGACATTTTCGCGCGGCGAGGCGCGGGCGCGGCCGCCACGTCGCGTCACGCCCGGGCCGCCCTCGCGTCGTTTCGGGCGCCCTCGGCCGAGGCGACCGCTCGCTTCGCCAGGGCCGCGCCGGGCCATTGACCGTCGGACGGTTTTTGCCTGAACTGCGGCCCAGGGGGGCGGCCTGCGGGCGAGCCCCCCGAGCGGAGCCCACGACCATGGCCGACTACGATCACGTTGCCGCCCAGTACAAGCGCTTCAAAGAATCGCCCTTTTGCCGCTACGCCGAGGAGCCAACCTACTTCCGGCACATCGGCGACTTGTCGGGCGAGGCCGTGCTCGACCTGGCCTGCGGCGAGGGGCACTACACCCGGCGGATCAAGGCCCGGGGGGCCGCGCGCGTGGTCGGCGTCGACCTCTCCGAAGGCATGATCGCGCTGGCCCGCGACCAAGAGCGGCAGCACCCCCTCGGGGTCGAGTACCTCGTCGGCGACGGCGCCGGGCTCGGCAAGCTCGGCTCGTTCGATCGGGTGACGGCCAGCTACCTGTTGAACTACGCCCCCGACCGGCCGGCGCTCGTCCGGATGTGCCGCACCGCGTACGAAAACCTGCGCCCGGGCGGCCGCTTCGTCACGCTGATTCCCAACGGCGACCTCACCCCCGAGCCCGGTGGCCCGACCTCCAAGCTGAAGAAGTACAACTTCTATTTCGTCTCGCAGGCGTCCCCTTGCACCGACGGCACCCCGGTGACGGGCTACGTCGGCGCGGACGACGCCTTCACCGTCACCATGTACCACTACGCCTGGGCCACCTACCGGGCCGCGCTCGAAGAGGCCGGCTTCCGGGGCGTGCGGTGCGAGCCCCTGGCCGTCACCCCAGAAGGGGTGGCGGCGATGCCCGAGGGCTACTGGGACGACTTCCTCGCGCTCGCGCCGCTCGTCTGCGCGGAGGCCAGCCGCCCGGCCGCGCCCGCGTGAGACCGGCCCCGCGCCGTTCGGGCCACCCGGTCGCGCAGGCCGTGGCCGGGCGCCCGTCAGGGCGGGGGCGGCGCGGCGAGCGCGCCGTCGAGGGCGCGACGCAGGGCGGGGTCGGAGCAATCGGCGCGCTCGAGGAGGCGGCGCGCCTCGAGCGTCAGGGCGCGGGCGCGGGGCGGGTCGAGGCGGGCGAAGGCGCGGGCGAGGGCGTAGAGGGCGTGGGCCTCGTCGACGCGGCGGCGGGGCAGGTTTCGTCCGGGGCCGTACAGGGCGCGGGCGCGCTCGACGGCGGCGGCGGCCGCGTCGGGGCGCCCGCGCTCGGCCTCGAGGCGGGCGCGGGCGACGAGCACGTCGGCGCCGGCGGGGCCGGGGGGCGCCGGGTCGACCGCCTCGAGGCGGGCGAGCACGCGCTCGGCCTCGTCGAGGAAGCCGGCGGCGGCCAGATCGTGAGCGAAGAGGGCGAAGACGTAGCGTTCGTCGTCGTCGGCGGGGGCGGAGCTGACCAAGTCGGCCGCGGGGCGCAGCCGCCCGAAGGCCTCGCGGGCGAGCGCGTCGAGGCCGGCGCCGGCGTACGCGCGGGCGAGCAGCACCGAGGGGTAGAGCACGTCGATGTGGTGGGGGCCGAAGCGGGCGCGCGCCTCGGCCGCGGCGCGCTCGAGGTACGGCTTGGCCTCGAGGGGCCGGTCGAGCCAGAGCAGCATCTCGCCCAGGTTCTGCGTCGCCATGAAGGCCTGAATGGACGCGCGCGCCTCGCCCGCGTCGAGCGCGGCGTGGGCCTCTTGGGCGTAGGCGAGCGCTTCGTGGCAGCGGTCGGCGAGGGCGAGCGCGTACGTCAGGCCGGTGCGGCCGCCGGTGGCGGCGCGGTGCTCGCGGCCGAAGTGGGCGACCGCCAGCTCGTACTCGCGGCGGGCGAGGGCGAGCGCCCGGTCGACGTCGCCCCCGAGGCGGAACACGTAGCTGGCGCCGTGCAGCTCTTTGACCATCTGGGCGACGTCGTCGATCGAGTCGGTCGCGCCGGGCGCGTGGCGCCGCGCGAAGGCCTCGGCGACGGGCAACGCCTCGGCAAAGCGGCCGAGGCGGGCGAGGGCGATCATGAGCCGCAGGTCGACGCCGCGGCGGCGCCGCTCGTAGCCCGGGCGCGAGGCGAGCACGGCGCGGCCGAGCTCGGCCCACGCGAGCGACGCGTCGGGGCGCCCGGCGACGACCGACTCGAGCCAGGCCTGCCCCTCCCAGGCGGCGAGCCGCACGTCGTCGTGGCGGGCGGTCTCGGCCTCGAGCCAGGCGGCGCGCAGCCCGCGCCCGGCCTCGTCGTAGCGCCCGAGCTCGAGCCGCGTCTCGGCCGAGGCGACGAGCGCCTCGGCGACGAGCGGCCCGTAGCCGAGCGCGCGCGCGTCGGCGAGCACGGCGTCGGAGCGGCGCAGGCTCTCGTCGTAGCGGCCGATGCGGCGCAGGGTGCCGGCGCGCTCGAGCTCGTCGCGCGCCGACTGGACGCGCCGGCGCGCCGCCGGGTCGTCGGGGGGCCGCAGCGGCGCCCGCAGCGCCTCGGCGTCGGCGCACGCGGCGAGCGGCTCGAGGCCCGAGGCGGCCTCGACGGCGCGCTCGACGGCGTCGGCGTCGGCGGCGGCGAGCCCTTCGGCGAGCGAGGCGAGCCCGGCGAGGCGCGTGTCGAGGCAGCGCACGCGCAGGTCGAAGAGCTCTTCCGACTGCTCGCCGCGCACCCGCGTCGCCTCGCACGCCTCGACCCGCATCTGCGCCCAGGCGCCGGCGTACCGGTCGAGCTGCGCCTCGACCGTGCGCAGGCTCTCGGCCGCGTAGGGGCGGCCCGAGGCAAGAAAGGCGCGCCGGACCTCGGCGCGCCGCCCCTCGCCCCAAGCGCCCCCGACCCGCGCGCCCGCCCCGCCGCACGGGTCGGCCCGGCCGGCGGCGCGCGCGGCGAGCGCGGCGGCGACGGCGAGCGCGGGGACGACCGGCGCCGCGACCCGGGCGTTGCGCCACAGCGGCGGCCGCCGGGCGCGCGCGAGCGCGTCGAGCAGCGCCGCCATCGACGGCCAGCGCCGGTTGGGGTCGTCGGACAGGCCCCGCGCCAGCACGCGGCCGACCGCCGCCGGCGCGCGCGAGCGCGCCGGCGGCGGTCGCAGCCGCCCGTGCAACATCGACTCGAGGCGCTCATCGAGCGTCGCCCCGGGGAACGGGTGCTCGCCGTAGAGCGCCTCGTAGAGCGCCACGCAAAAGCTGAACTGGTCGCACCGCGCGTCGACCGCTTCGCCCAAGAACTGCTCGGGCGCGATGTAGCGCAAGGTGCCGACCGCCTCGCCGTACGACGTGAGCTCGCCGGCCGCCGGGGCGGCCCCCGCGTCGGGCGGCGGCGGCGACGACGACCAGCACGGGCGCGCGGGCGCCGGGCGCTCGCTCGCCGGCGACGCGCCCCGCGGCGCGGACTCGCGCGCGGCCGGCGGCCCGAGGTCGTCGGCGCGCCCGTCCCACCGCACGAGCCCGAAATCGAGCACCCGCACGCGCCCGTCGGCCGAAACGATGACGTTGTCGGGCTTGACGTCGCGGTGCACCAGCCCCGCCTCGTGCGCTGCCGAAAGGCCCCGCCCCACCTCGGCGTACACGTCGAGCACCTCGGCCGGCCGGCGCGGCGCCTCGCCCAGCCACGCGCGCAGCGTACGCCCCTCGACGTACTCGAGCGCCAAGAACACCTGGCCGTCGAGCACCCCCACGTCGTGCACGGCGACGACGTTCGGGTGCGCCAGCTTCGCCAGCGCACGCGCCTCGCGCAGCAACCGCTCGCGACCCACGTGCCCCTCTTCACCACCCCCGCTCACGAGCTTGAGCGCCACGAGGCGATCGAGCTCCGGGTCGAACGCCTTGTAGACCGTACTCATGCCCCCCTGGCCCAGCAGGTCGACGACCACGTACCGACCCAGCCGCTCGCCGCGCCGGTCGCGCGCCGCCGCGCCCGCCCCGCCGGGCCCCGTCGGCGAGCGCGTCGCGCCGGTCGTCGCATCGGTCGTGGCGTCGACGGTCGCGCCGGTCGTCGCATCGGCCGTCGCGTCGGTCGCCGCGTCGGTCGTCGCGTCGGTCGTCGCGTCGACGGTCGCGCCCCCCCACCGCACCGCTCGCGCAATGGCGTGCCACCACCGCCACCCATCGAACACCGCCATTCGACCAAGCTTAACCGCAACGCCGCCCATCGGATCATCTTTGCGCGCCCCCCGCGCGAACGAGACGCCCGCGCCCGGACGTCGCCCGGCCCCCCGGTTCACGCCCAGTTCACGCCCGGTTCACGCCCGGTGCGAGCCCCGGCGCCGAGCGACGCCGCGCGAACCACGCGAACGCCGCCCGGCGGGCGCGTATGCCAACAAAAGCGGGCGCTGACCATGTCCGTATGCCGGCCACGCCGCGCCTTTCACGGCGGTAACGTGACGCCGCGCGGGGTTGGCGCGCGTCGGCCGCGGCGCGTCACGGCGCGCGAACTCGTCAACGCGCGCCAGCGAGGCGGGGTGGCGGGGCTGCGTCGCCTTCCGCCGCGACTGGAAAACGCCGCGATTTACCGAATCCGCGACGGGCTCTTCACCCCCGCTTCAAAGCCCTTTTACCACGGTAGTTTTTTACCGCGCACCCTCCCGACCGCCTCGTCCGCCACGCGCACCGGCGCCCCTGGCGACGCTCGGGAGCCCCCTGGCACAGGCCCGCGGCTCTGCCACAACCCTCGAGGAACCCTCGCACTACGCCGACGACCTCGAAACAACCCTCGGGGTTTGCCCCCCAGTGTCCCGACGACCTCGAAGCATTCCTCGAGCAACCCCCCCGACGTCGCCCACGACCTCGGGGCATTCCTCGAGCAACCCCCCCGACGTCGCCCATGACCTCGAAGCATTCCTCGAGCAACCCCCCCGACGTCGCCGACGACCTCGGGGCATTCCTCGAGCAACCCCCCCGACGTCGCCCACGACCTCGGGCATTCCTGGACGAATCCTCCGATGTCGCCCACGACCTCGGAGCATTCCTGGATGAATCCCCCGATGTCGCCCACGACCTCGGGGCATTCCTGGATGAATCCTCCGATGGTGCCCGCGACCTCGGGGCCTTGATCGACGAATCTACCTCACCCACCGAGCGCTTCGGAGCAACCATCAAGGTTCTCGCCCGAGCCGCCGACGAGCTTGGCGCAACCCTCGAGCAACGATTCGGTCGCGCCGATGGCCTCGAAGGCACCCTCGAGCAACGACGTCTCACGCCCGGCGGCTTCGTCGCAAGGGTCGAGGCCCCCGCTCGGTGCGCCGGCGACTCCGAAACGAACCCGGAGCAACGCCCCCGGTGCGCCCGCGGCTTCGAACCAACCCTCGAGCGCTCGTCTCGGCCCGCCCGCGGCTTCGAAGCAACCCTCGTCGAATCGACCGATGTCCTCGGCGGCCTCGGAACGACCCTCGAGCAACCCGCTCGGGCCGCGGACGAGTCGCGCGAAAGGGTCGAGAAACCTTTCGCACGGGCGGACGGGTGACCGGGTCGGGTTTCGCACTCTTATGCAGACGGCGTGGTCTTACGCGGCGACAGTCCGAGCGTCGAGCAGGCGTTCGGAGGCCTTGGGCGAGCCGCGACCTCGCGAGACCGTAAACCATACATCGCTTGCTCCGCGCGATCTCTACCTGGAAAGCCATCATGCTCGACGACACCGCCTTGCCCAAGCGGGGCCTCGGCCTCGACCACGACGAGGGGCGCACGTGGCCGGGGCTGCACCACCACGTCGCGCTCGCCGTCGTCGCCCACCAGTTCCTCACGGCCGAGCGCGCCGGCGGCCCCGACGACGCGGCAACCGCCCCGGAGCATGCGGCCGCGGCCCCGTCCGCGGCCTTCCCCCCCTGAGCCGCGTGGGTCGGGGGCGATGGGCCCCCGCGCGTCGACGGAGACGACGTTCGCCCTCGCCGCCCGAGTCGCAGCCGCTCTCGCCCGGTACGCCTGGCCTTGCTGCCCGACGCGCCGGCGAGAGAACGCGGTGCCGCCGCAGCCGCCCCCGTCGCGACGAAACCTCGGCCCAGAAAAGCCCTTCGAGGGCGGGGCTGGGTAGTACTTAGGCCCGGGGCCATCGACGGGTTCGGGCCAAGCCCGCAGGCCCGGTGGAAGGGTACCGACGACGTTCGGTCAACCCCCAGGCGCCGGCCAGAGGACACCGACGACCTCGGGAGACGCTCGGGGGTTCGAACGCAAGGCATCAACCACCTGGGGCGAACCTCGGTGAGTTCGAGCGGGGGTCCTCCACGACGTCGCACCAAGCGCAGAACGTCGTTTCGAGATCACGAAGGACGTCAACACCGAGGGTTGCGATTCGTTCGAGGTCGTTCCTGGCCTTGCTCGGGGGGCCGAGGCTTGATGTCCAAGTCCTGCCACTCGGACCATCCCAACCGGCTGCCGTCCGTGGGCGCCCTTCGCCCCCGCGCAGGCTCGCCATGCCGGGGGCACGTGCCTTCGACCTAGGACAAAACCCTAGGACCTGGGCGTGGGGGGGGCGCTTGATCCCGGGCGCCCTCGCCGGCACGCTACTGCCTGCGCCCCATGCTGCCCGCTCCGCTGGTCGCTGATCGCTTCGTCCTCGAGCGGCCCGCCGGCTCGGGCGGCATGGGCATGGTCTACCGCGCCCTCGACCGGCACAGCGGCGCGGTCGTCGCCCTCAAGCTCGTGGCCAGCGACGCCCCGTCGCTGCGCGCCCGCGCGCTCGTCGAGGCCGACGCCCTCGCGGCCCTCGACCACC
>DASTPP010000202.1:0-5136 GCA_035762175.1 Polyangiaceae bacterium
CGGCGCCCCCGCCGGGGCCGGCGCGGGGGGCTCGGGCGGCCCCGCGGCGGCGGGGGCCGGCGGCTCGGGGCCCGTGATCGAGCCGCCCGAGCCCGCCGCCGACGACTGGCGCCGCAAGACCATCTACCTCGCCCTCGCCGACCGCTTCTTCGACGGCGACCCGAGCAACAACGCCGCCGGCCCCCCCGACTGCTTCGACCCCGCCGCCCCCCTGCTCTTTCACGGGGGCGACCTCGCGGGCTTCTCGGCCAAGATCGACCACCTGCGCGCGCTCGGCGTCGGCGCCCTCTGGTCGACGCCCCTCTACAAGCAGATCGGTCGGCGCTTCGATCAGTGCGGCTACCACGGCTACTGGGCCGACTTCACCGACCCCTACGCGGGCGCGCCCGGGCCGAAGATCGAGCCGAGGCTCGGCACCGAGGCCGAGTTCGACGCGCTGCTCGAGGGCCTGCACGGCGCCGGCATCGCCTTCCTGCTCGACGTGGTTGTCAACCACGCCGGCTACGACGCCACCATCACCCGCCAAGAGCCCGACGCCTTCCCCGAGCTGACCAACCACCCCGACTGGTTCAACCCGGGGCGCCCCGCCTGCGAGGCCCTGGGCCCCGCTGACATATTCTGTCCGCTCTCGGGCCTGCCCGACTTCGACCAGCGGCGCCCCGAGGTCGCCTCGTACCTGAACGGCGTGTCGACCTGGTGGCTCTCGCGCTTCGCGGTCGACGGCATCCGGCTCGACACGGCCAAGCACATCGAGCGGGGCTACCTGAGCGGGGCCTGGGTGCCCGCCGCGCGCGCCGCGCGGCCGGGCCTGTTCTTGCTCGCCGAGGTCTTCGACGAGAGCAGCCCCGAGGCCTACCGGCCCTTCCTCGACGCGGGCTTCGACGCGACCTTCGACTTTGCCCTGCGCGCGGCGCTGCGCCGCTCGTTCGCGCTCGGCGAGTCGACCGACCTCGTCGCCTCCGCCGTCGCCGCGACCCAGGGCGCCCTCGGCGGCGAGCGCGCGGCGCGCCTCGTCTCGTTCCTCGACAACCACGACGTGCCGCGCTTCTTGAGCGAGGTGCCCGCCGGCGTCGACCCGGGCGACCGGCTGCGCCGCTTTCGCCTCGCGCTCGCCGCGCTCTTCACGCTGCCGGGCACCCCCCAGGTGTATTACGGCACCGAGCTCGCCGCCGAGGGCACCAACGAGGGCTCGACGCACGAGAACCGCCGCTCGATGCCCCCCTGGGCCTTCACGCCCGAGGGGCGCGCGGGCGCGCACCCCGGCTACGTCGGCGACTCGCAGCAGGCCTTCGCCTACCTGCAGAAGCTCGTCGCCCTGCGCGGCTCGAACCCCGCGCTCTTCGCCGGCCCCTACGCCGAGCTCTGGCGCCCCAACGGCGCCGCCGACCTCTACGCCTTCTTCCGGGGCTGGGCGCGCCGCTCGGTCGTCGTCGTCGTCAACAACGCCCCCGCCGCCACCGGCCCCCTCACCCTGCCCTTCCGCTCGAACCCCGGCCTCGCCCCCAACGACCGCGACGCCCTGCCCGACGGCACCGAGCTCGTCGATCTGCTCGGCGACGGCGCCCCCCCGACCCTCCGCATCGAGAGCGGCGCCATCTCGGTCACCATGCCGCCCAAGACCGTCGGCATCTACCGCGCCGCCCCCTGACGAACCTCCTCGTGCTGGGCGGCGCCGCCCCCTGAGGCGTGCGCCCGGATGCCCGCCCCGGCGCGCTCGCAGGGCGGGTCCCCTGCTGTCTGAGCCCTCCTCTTGAGGAGGGCGAGTTCCGGGTGCCCGCAGAGCGCGCCGGGGCGGGCATCCGGGCGCACGCCTCAGAGGGCCCTCACTCCGCCCACGAAACGCAACGGCCCGGGCCGCCTCTCGGGGCTGCCCGGGCCGGAGGGAGCGCAGCTCGGCGCTCAGCTCTCGATGAAGCTCTTCAGCTGCTTGCTGCGCGAGGGGTGGCGCAGCTTGCGCAGCGCCTTCGCCTCGATCTGGCGGATGCGCTCGCGCGTCACCTCGAAGTCCTGGCCGACCTCTTCGAGCGTGTGGTCGCTCTTCTCGCCGATGCCGAAGCGCATCCGCAGGACCTTCTCTTCGCGCGGCGTCAGCGTCTTCAGCACCTTCCGGGTCTGCTCCGAGAGGTTCATGCTGATGACCGCCTCGCTCGGCGACACGACGCTCTTGTCCTCGATGAAGTCGCCCAAGTGCGAGTCTTCTTCCTCGCCGATGGGGGTCTCGAGGCTGATCGGCTCCTTCGCGATCTTGAGCACCTTCCGCACCTTGTCGAGCGGCAGCTCCATCTTCTCGGCGATCTCTTCGGGCGTCGGCTCGCGCCCGTACTCTTGCACCAGGTAGCGCGAGGTGCGAATGAGCTTGTTGATCGTCTCGATCATGTGCACGGGGATGCGAATCGTGCGCGCCTGGTCGGCGATCGCGCGGGTGATGGCCTGCCTGATCCACCACGTCGCGTAGGTCGAGAACTTGTAGCCGCGCTTGTACTCGAACTTCTCGACCGCCTTCATCAGGCCGATGTTGCCCTCCTGGATGAGGTCGAGAAACTGCAGGCCGCGGTTGGTGTACTTCTTGGCGATCGAGACGACGAGGCGCAGGTTCGCCTCGACGAGCTCGGCCTTCGCCCGGTCGGCCATGCGCTCGCCGTCGCGGATCGCCCGGTAGGTCTCCTTCACCTGGTCGATGTCGAGCTGCAGCTCTTCTTCGAGCTTCTTCAGCCCCTTCTGCGCCGCCCGCAGGGCCTCGTCGGCGTCGGCGAGCTCGGCGCGCTCGAGGCCGAGCTGCTTCGCCAGCGCGCGCTCCTTTCGCGGGTCGCCCTTCGACTCGCGGATGCGCTTCTTGATCTCTTCCTTGGGGATGCCGACCCGCCGCTCGAGCTCGGTCGCCTGCGCCTCGGCCCGCTCGACCCGCTCGATGAGCTTCTTCAAGACGCCGACGATCTTGTCGATCGTCTTCTTGTTCAGGCGCATCTCGCCGAGCAGCTGCACCATCTCCTGGTGCGTGCCCTCCATCTCCTCGCCGATGGCCTTCTTGCGCGGGCCCGTCGCCTCGCGCAGCTCGTCGCGCAGCTCTTCGATCTTCTTGTTGCGGCTCTTGACCTTGTCGATCAGCCGGATGATGCGCCGGTCGGCCTCCTCCTCGTCGAACTGCTGGCCGTCCTCGGTCTCCTCCGCGTCGCGGATGATCTCCTTCACCCGGATCTTGTGCTTCTTCAGCTTCTCGCCGATGTCGATGATCTCGCGCACCGCGATCGGCGACGACAAGATCGCCGAGAGCACCTTCTGCTCGCCCTCCTCGATGCGCTTGGCGATCTCGACCTCGCCCTCGCGCGTGAGCAGCGACACGGTGCCCATCTTGCGCAGGTACATGCGCACCGGGTCGTTCGACTTCGAATAGAGCCCGTCCGAGTCGTCGATCTCCTCGGGGCCGCGCGGCGCCACCTTCTTGTGGCTCTCGGCCTCCTCGTCGGCGATGCGCTTGGGGGCGATCTTGACCTGGGTCGTCGCGTCGACGATCTCGATGTCCTCGTCGCCGAGCGCGCCGATGACGTCGTCGAGCTGGTCGGCCGACGAGGCGAGGTCGTGCGGCAGGGCGTCGTTGACCTCGTCGTAGGTCAGAAAGCCCTTGCTCTTCCCGACCTCGATGAGAGCCTGAACCTCTTTGCGGTCCTTGCCCTTGCCGCCGCTCGAGGCGCCGCCGCCCCGGCCGCCGCCCTGGTTGGCCCCGCTGCCGCCGCCGCTCGGGCCGGCCTTGTTCGGACGAACTGCCATGTTGGTCATCTCACCTGGTCAAAGGGACTGTGTTCGGTCGCTAGCCACGCGCTCGGTTCGATACGTTAGGCCCCGGGGCCCCCGCTCGAGGGCGACCTCTGGCGCTTGAGCCGGGCCCTCTCACTTATGTCGCGCAAGAGCGCGAACGCCTCGTCGTCGGCGCCGCTCGCCCCGACCCGGGCGGTCTCGCGGGCGTCGAGCCGGTTCTCTTGCGTCAGCGCCCGCCTCCTTATCTTCTCGGCGTTGGCCATGAGCTCATCGCGCGCGGCGGCGAGGTCTTGGTGCACGGGGGCGGCAAGGCGCTTTCGGGCGAAGGCATGCAACGATGGGGGCAAATGCGCAAGGAACTCGTCGGCGTCTAGCCCCAAATCGGGGTCTTTTACCACCTTTCGGCGGATGGCGGCTACCGCCAGCACTGAATCGCCGTTCAGGTGTCCGAGCGCGTCACACACGTCGGCCTCGGTCAAAAGGGCCGGAAAGTCAAGCAAAGCCCCCAAAACCCGCTCGGCCAGCCGGTCGGGCGGCGAGGGGGGGGCCGCCCTGGGGGGGGCCGCCTCACCCCCTTCGGGGTCGCCCCCGGGGCCGGAGGGGCGGCGCAGGGCCTGCTCGACCTGCCGGGCCAGCGCCTGGAAGGTCGTCGCGTCGAGATCGCTCGCGTCGTGCTCGCGGCCGACCAGCGCCAATTGCCCGACGATGTCGTCGACGTACGTGCGCGCCATATCGCGCACCATCGGGTCGTCTTCGCCCCGCAAGAGCTCGGCCACCTCGCGCACGCGCGCGGCCCGCTCGGCCGCGTCGGCGCGCACGAACGACTCGCCCAGCGCGGTCGAGATGAGGTGCTCGAGCATGCCGCGCGCGGCCCTTATCACCCGCTCGACCGCCTCGACGCCCTTCTCGCGGGCGAGGTCGTCGGGGTCTTTGCCCTGGGGCAGCACGGCCACCTTCACCGCCAGCCCGGCCTTCTTGCAAGGCTCGCGCGCGGCGCGCGTCGCCTTGCGGCCGGCCGCGTCGCCGTCGAAGAGCAGCACGGCGGTCGGCGCGAAGCGCTTGATGAGCGTCGCCTGCTCGGCCGTGAAGGCGGTGCCGAGGGGGGCGACGACGTTGGTCAGGCCCCGGGCGTGCAGCGAAACGACGTCGAAGTTGCCCTCGACCACCACCGCCTCCTGGCGCTCGCGCAGGGCCTGGCGCGCCTGGAAGAGCCCGAACACCGTCTCGCCCTTGCGGTAGATCGGGCTCTCGGGGCTGTTGATGTACTTGCCCGTCTCTTTGTCGACCTGGCCCGTCTGCGGGTCGGGCAGCACGCGGCCGCTGAAGGCGACGACCCGGCCCTGCACGTCGACGACGGCGAACATGAGGCGGTTCCGGAAGCGG
>DASTPP010000203.1:0-4608 GCA_035762175.1 Polyangiaceae bacterium
CGGCCGAGGGCGCGCCGTGACGCGCTCGGCGGCGACCCTCGTCGAGGCAGACGGCGGGGCGCTCTGCCTGCAGACTCCGCTGTCCGTGGTCCGCCGGGGGCGGGCCTTGGCGGTGGTCGCCGAGGCGCCGCCCGCCCTGCCCACCGGGCGCGCCGCGCGCGCCGCCTACGCCCTCGCGCTCGCGCACGCCTTCGAGGACAGGCTCGCCCGCGGGCTCGCGGGGGACCTCGCCGACCTCGCCCGGCAGGCGGGCCTGTCGCGGGCTCGCATCACACAGCTCATGGACCTCTTGCTGCTCGCCCCCGAACTCCAAGAAGAGGTGCTCTTCCGCGTCGAGGGACCAGGCGAGCGGCCGCTGACGGAGCGGGGGCTTCGCGAGGTCGTGCACGCGCTTGACTGGGAGGAGCAACGCCGCCGCTATCGCGCCCTCGTCGCGCGCCCCTGGCGCTACGGCCGGGGCGGCGGCACGAGGTAGGCGCGCAGGTCCTCCGGGTCGAGCGGCTTGGGCAGGAAGAGCTCGACGACGCCCTCGGCGCGCAGGTCGAACAGGTCGCGCACGGACGTCGCGCTCACGAGCACCCGTCGCGTCGAGGGCATCAGGCGCCGCACCTCGCCGAGCAGCCACGCGCCGTCGCGCCCCGGCAAGGCGTAGTCGGCGACCACGAGGGGGTAGTAGCGCGCGCCGAGGTGCGTGAGCGCGTCTTCGGCCGAGGGGCAGGCCGTGACGTCGAACGCATCGCCGAAGGCCCCGGCGAGGGCCCGTTCGACGTCGGCGTCCGACGTCACGAGAAGCAGCCGATGGCTGACGGACATGGTCCTCCCGACGCGCGATGCGCGCAGCACGCCCCCGGGTGAGGCGTCTCCCGAACGCGGGCCTCCGAGTCGCGCGTGCCCCCCACCCTAGGAAACGCGCCCCGCGACGCAAGCGTTCTCTTCGGCCCAAGGCACACACGTCCGACGGGCTGCAGACACCCCTCTATCCGGCCTTCGCAAGCTCAGGCCACCTTCTCCCATAAGGGGAGAAGGGCTTTAGCCTCGTCTTGAGGTGGGCCGCAGGCCCCTCGAAGGACGGGCCCACGCGCCATCCTTCGAGGCTCGGCCTTCGACGAGCTCAGGCCTCGCACCTCAGGATGAGGGGGGCGGGGCCTCTTTGCCCCTGTGCACCGCCATGTAGCGCTCGCTACATAGGCCCGCTATAGTGAGCGCTGGTCGGGCGCGGACAGCGCCCCTCAACCTCGGAGGACGCGATGTTTCTGGTGAACGGGCGGACGCAATTCCCCGCCGCAATCGACGCCGCCATGCAGGCGCGGCTGGGCGCCTTGGCCGAGGCCGTGCGCCGGCTGCACGCGGGCTGCATCGAGTATCGCTTCAGCGTCGACGTGGAAGACCCGACCATCCTGCGCCTCACCGAGCGCTGGAAAGAGGCGGCCGATTTCGTCCGCCACGGGCAGACGCCGGAGGTGGCCGAGATCGGGCGCGTGCTGGCCGAGGCCCAGACGCACTCCACCGAAATCCTGCAATTTACCGGCGAGCCGACGAGCGCGGTTTAGAAGAGCTCCGCCAGCGGCGCGTAGGGGGCGTCCTCGCCCCGCCAGGCTGAGACCAGGGCATCGAGCCGCAACAGCCGCTCGGCCTCCGCCGCGCCCTTGAGGGAGGGCGCGGCCGCCGCGAACGCCGCCAGCCGCCCCAAGCGTTGGCGCAACACATCGTGGGACTGGAGCGCGCGGTCGAGCGCGGCGCGGTCCGGCCCCTCGGCGCCCGCGGCGCGCAAGCCCGGCTCCGTCGCCATCAGGAGCGCGTGGGCCTCCTGAGAGCGCGCCCGCCAGAAACGTGAGCGCCCGCGCGGACGGCCCCGCGCCTAGTGCCGCCCGCCCAAAATCTGGGCAGGTTTCGTCGCCCCCCGGCGTAGACCGGGCATGATCGATCCGACGCCCTGGGCCGGCCGCCCCCACCCGGGCCGCCCGACCGTGGCCTTGCCGCTCACGCCTGACCAGCGCGCCGAAGTCGAAGCCACGCTCGCCTGGCCGTCTTGTCCGCAGCGCGTCGCCCAGCGAGCCCAGGCCCTTCTCTTGATGGCCGACGGCGTGCCCGCGGCCGACATCGCCCGCCTGCTCGGCGTCAACGAGCGCACGGTGTTCAAGTGGCGCGTGCGCTTCGGCACCGACCGCCCCGTCTCGCGCCTGACGGACGCCCGCCGCAGCGGACGGCCGGTCTCTCTTTTTCCGACGAGGCCTGCGCCCGCGTCGTCGCCGCCGCCTGCCGCCCCCCGTCGGACCTGAGCGTCCCGGTCACCCAGGGGTCGGCCGCGCTCTTGGGCGCGGTGCTGCGGGCCGACGGGCTGCTGGTGAGCGACCGGTCGGTCGGGCGCATCTTGCGCGAGGCGGACCTGCAGCCGCACCGGCAGGCGATGTGGATGACCTCGCAGGATGACGACTTCCGCGACAAGCGCGACGACGTCTTGCGCGTCTATTACCACACGCCCGCACGCGAGCACGTGATCTGCCTGGACGAGATGACGGGCATCCAGGCGCTCGAGCGGGCCCACCCCGACCTGCCGATGGAGCCCGGCCGGCCCGTGCGGCGCGAGTTCGAATACGTGCGACACGGCACGCAGTGCCTGATGGGGGCCTACGACGTTCGGCGCGGCAAGCTCTTCGGCTTCGTGGCCGACAAGCGCGGCACCGAGGCCTTCCTCGCGCTGCTCGAGCACGTCGACGCCTGCTACCCCGAGGGCAACGGGCACCTGGTCTGCGACAACCTGGCCGAGCACGTCAGCGACGAGGTGGCCGAGTGGCTCGAAGAGCACCCGCGCTGGACGCTGCACACCACGCCCAAGCACGCCTCGTGGCTCAACCAAATCGAGTGCGCCTTCTCGCTCGTAGCCCGGCACGTGGTACGCCGCGGCTCGTTCCGCTCGAAGGAGGAGCTTCGCCTCGCCCTGGAAGCCGACATGCTCTGGTACAACGAGCACGGCCGGCCCTTCCACTGGACCTACCGCCCGAAGTCCTGGGACCGCAAACCTGCCCGGACTTCGGGCGGGCGGCACTAGGTGCTACCCGCCCCCGAGCGCGAGCAAGGCCTCGACGTCGGCCGAGACGATGGCCGGCAGGTGGCGGGTGATCTTGTCGATCGGCCAGTCCCACCAGGCGAGCGCCTGCAGGCGGGCGGCCGTCGCCCGGTCGAAGCGCTCTTTGATCGTGCGGGCCGGGTTGCCCCCGACGATGGTGTACGGCGCCACGTCGCCGGTGACCACCGCGCGCGACGAGACGATGGCGCCGTCGCCGACGCGCACGCCCGGCATCAGCAGGCTGTCGTAGCCGAGCCAGACGTCGTTGCCGACCACGGTGTCGCCCTTGTACGGCAGGTCGCCCGGGGCGGGCATCACCTTCTCCCAGCCGTTGCCGAAGATCTGAAACGGGTACGTCGACACGCCGGACAGTTTGTGGTTGGCCCCGTTCATGATGAACGTCACGCCGCGCGCGAGCGCGCAGAACTTGCCGATTATCAGGCGGTCGCCCACAAAGGGGAAGTGGTACAGGACGTTGCGCTCGAAGTCCTCCGGGGCGTCGGGGTCGTCGTAATAGGTGTAATCACCGATCGAGATGTTCGGGCTCTTGACGGTGTTCTTGATGAAGCACACCTGGGGGAAGCCCTTCATCGGGTGGGGGTCGCGCGGGTCGGGGCCGTTCAAGCGGTCTCTCCTGGTTCTCGCAGGGGCCGCAGTGTAGCGCGTCGCCGCGCGCCCGCGCCGTCTTCGGGCCGGGCCGGCGCGCCCCCCGGCCGAATTGACACCGGGCGTGAGCCGGTGGCAGAAGCCCAAGGCCGGGGCGAACGAGGGGTGGTTGCGGCCCCGGGCTTTGCGCCGGCGTTCACGGCCTCGCGATCGGGCTGCCATACCTGCGACGAGGGCGCGGCGCTGCCCCCCCGACCGCGCGGGGCCTTGGGGCCGCGGCCGGGGGGCGTCGGCACGCTTCTTGGACTGAGCGGGCGCACCGTGTCACGACTTCGATACCTCGTTCTTCTCGGCCTTTTCTCACTCGGCTGCGTCCCTCAGCCCTCGCCCGAGTTCTCGCTCGAAGACGTCTCGGCCCTGCGCGACGGCGACGGTCGCGTCGAGGTGCGCGGGGTCATCCGTAACGCGGGCGGCCCGCAAGAGGCGGCCCTCTGCGTCCGCGCGTCGTGGCTCGAGAGCATCGACGCGGGGGCCGGCGGTGGCGCCGGCGCCGCGGGGGCGGGCGGCACCGCGGGGGCGGGCGGCGCTGCGGAGGCGGGGGGCGCTGCGGGGGCGGGCGGCGCTGCCGGCGACCCCCCGGTCGGTAGCCTCGGCGGGTTCATCGACGCCCGAGAGCGCTGCTTCGCCGACGGCATCGACGATGGCGACGTCACGCCCTTTACCATCACGCTGGGCGAGACCCGCGCCGCCTCGCCCAGTCAACGAATCTACGTCGAGCTCACCTCGCTCGAATCGATCGGCCCGCGCAGCGCGACCGTTCTGCCCGTGCCCCCCTGACCATGAAACCGAATCGAATGCCGACCATGCGACCGACCGCCTTCCTTCTTACCGCCCTTTGCTCCCTGCTCGCCGGCTGCCCCGACCCAAGCCCGGTG
>DASTPP010000204.1:0-41066 GCA_035762175.1 Polyangiaceae bacterium
CGAAGTCGCTACGCGCCCAAGCGGCTGCGGCGAACGGCGCCCGAGCGCTGGATGTGGGAGCAGTCGGTGGGGCGCGAACGCCCGAAAGAAGCCGCTTGAACGCCGCTACGTGAACGGCATTGGGCTTCAGCCGGGGGCAGCATTTTGAAACACCCTCTCGACGTCCGGGGCAGCCCGCTCAGCCCCCGCGCCCCGGGGCCGGCGCCGTTCGGGCTACGCGCTCAGCCCGCGCGACCTCGCCGGCCGGGGCGCCTCGCCCGCCCTCGCCCCGCGCGACCTCGCCGCCATGCTCGCCTCACGCCGAGGTGCCCGCGGGGGGCTGCGCCACGACCGGCGGCGCCCCCGCGGGCGGCGAACCGACCGGCGGCGCCCCCGCGGGCGGCGACACGACCGGCGGCGCGCCGGCGGGCGGCGTCGCGGGCGGCGCCTCGGCCCCGCCCTGCTTCGGCGCGCGCTTGCGCCTGGCCAGGCCGAGCAGCACCAGCAGATCGCGCCGGCGAATCAGCGCCCGCGCCATCTCGGACCAGTCTTCGAACCAGGCGTGCAGCGCGATGAGATCGCTCTTGTGCTGCTCCTGGCTCGGCGAGTCGCCCACGCCTTGCGTCGACACGGCCGTCCGCGCGACGCGCACGAGCTCGCGCAGCCGCCGGCGCTCGGCCCGGGTGATGCCGCGCTTCTCGAGCGTCTCGAGCGCGGCGTGGTCGGCCTCGCGCGTGCCCTCGCGCTCGGGCGCGCTCTCGAGCGCGTCGAGCCGGTCGAGCAGCGTCGAGACCGTCAGGACGGCCTCGGGGCCCGCCGCCGGCTCGAGGCCCTCGAACACGAAGGCGTCTTGCTCGGGGTGCAGGTGCGCGAGCGCCGCGTGGCCGATGCGGAAGCCCCGCTCGTCCCAGGCGTCGAGTTCGGCGATGGCCTTGCGCACGACCGCGTCGTTCGACGCCACGGGCTTGCTCGGACGGCCCTTCGAGACCTTGTCGAGCAGTTGCCAGCCGTGATCGTGCACCTCGGGCGTGTAGCCGTGCGCCTCGAGCACCGAACGAATCTCGGTGCGCTGGGCCACGGCCCGCAAGAAACGGAACGTACGAACGGGGGCCGCTTCGAGAACTTCGTAAGAAACTTCTTTCTTCATGGTCCTTTCTCCTCGGTGGTCAGCGACGAGCCGGCCGGGCTGGCCAGCACCGAGGCCGAACGCCCCCCTGGGCGCCCCCCTCGACCGGCAACGACTCGTTTCAATTGTCCCCTCGGCCAGCCCCCGGGCCGGTTGCTTCGAGACCGACCCTCGGGTCGACTTTTTTTTGGCGCGGCCGCCTGCCCCCTCTCGCACCCCTGCCCCGGGGCTTCGGCGAAGCTCGAAACGGCCAGTCTTCTGCCTTCGCCCGCCCGCAGTGGCGCCCACGACCGAAGGGGGGGCCCTCCTTTAAATTACATACGGATGAGAGGCCTGACCCCGAGGCGCGGGGAGCAAGCCTGACCCCGAGGCGCGGGGAGCACACCGCGCCAGGCCCCGACCGCACCCCCGGGGAGTGACCGCGTGCGCAGGGCCATGGTCGCGTGCATCAACACGTGGCCATGTGCGCAGGGCCATGGCCACGTGCGCAGGGCCATGGCCACCCGGCCACGGCCCATGGCCACGTGCGCAGCGCCATGGCCACCCGGCCACGTCGCATGGCCACATGCGCAGGGTCGTGGCCATCGCGCCATTTGTTCGAAGGCTTACGCCACGTTCGAGAAGGCTTACGCCACGCTCGGCAAGCCTCTGCTCTTGGTGCCCGATACAGCAGAGGCAGAACACCAGCCCTCTGGGCGGCATGGTGGGGCCTCGATGGCGTTAGAAGCGATAGTTTCTGCCCCCGCGGGTGGCCTTCCATGGCGGTAGCGGGGCCCGGCAGAGCGCCGGGCGGGCCCGAGGGAGGGCGCCGGGGCGTTCGCGGACGCGAGCGTAAGCCTCCCCGACTTTGGGCGCCGAGCCCGCCGCCTGCTCCCTCGTCGGGTGCCGGGCGACATTCGCTTCGACGGCGAGCGCGTCGAGTACGGCGAGGGCTCGAGCTTCGCACCGTACCCGACGTGCGCGGGGGCACGTGGCGGCCGCCGGCCTGCGTCAACGGGCTCGTGGGCCGTGGTATGAAATGCGAATGCGCCGCGCCGCCTTCGCCCCGAGGCTCGCCCCGGCCTTGGCTGCCGCGGCGACCACGCTAGCGGCGCCGGGCGGTCCGGGCGAGCGCGAGGCGGGGGCCTGCTCGTGCATGGGGCCGAGGCTGACGTTGCTCTCGCCCGAGCGGGTCGACAACGCTCCGGTCAACGCGCGGGTGCGCGCCGAGGTGCCCGCGAGCCGGTTGCCGGGCAGTGCGGCGAACAAGCTCGTGTTGAGGGCGGTGGGGGGCGCCGAGGTGGCGGTGACGATGCGCACGTTCGCGCCGGGCGGGCGGGTCGAGGTGGTCGAGCTCGTGCCCCGGGCGTCGCTCGAGCCCTCGACGCGCTACGAGGTCGCGTTCGTCGACCCCGAGCAGTACCCCTCGACGATCGTGTTCGGCACCTTCCGCACGGGCGGCGCGGCCGACACGACGCCGCCGCGCCTCGGGCGGCTCGGCCCGGCGTCCGCACACCGGAGCAAGCGGGCCGGCGGCGGCTCGTGCCAGATCGCGGGCCCCTGGGTGGTCGTCGAGGGCGTCCGCGCGGACGACCCCGACCGGGCCGGGGCGCAGCTCTCGTTCGGGGTCTGGCTGGGCGACGCGTCGGGCGGCATCGACGCCTCGAAGCCGCCGACGACGATCGTCTCGGCGTCGCGCCGGGTGCTCCACGTGGGGCGCACCTCGCTCTGCGATCCGCACGACTTTCCGCTCCCCAAGGCCGGGCCGATCTGGCTCGGCATCGCGGCGCTCGACGAGGCGGGCAACGCGAGCCCGCTGCGCCGGGTGCGGGTCAACATGGCGGGGCGACGACGTTGAGGCGGGCGGCGGGCGCTCCGGGCGGGGCGGTCGCGGCGCGCGGGGCGGCGGGCGCTTCGGGCGTGGTGGTTGCGGCGCGCGGGGCGGCGGGCGCTCCGGGCGTGGTGGTTGCGGCGCGCGGGGCCGCGCTCGCGCTCGGCGCGGCGCTCGCGGCCTGCGGGGGCGGCGGGTCGGGGGGCGAGGGCCAACCGGTGCTGGTGCCGGCGGCGCCGCCGGCCTCGGGCGAGCCTTCGCCGAGGGCGCGCGGGGCCGGGCCCGGCGAGGGGCTCGCTGAGGCGGCGTACGAGCTCGCCATCGGGGTCACGCTCGCCTGCGCCCGCGTGAGCGGGCGGGTTCATTGCGGGGCGCTCGACCCCGAGCGACCCCTGACCGCCGAGCCCCCGCTCGCGGGCCTCGACGACGCGGTGAGCGTGGCGCTGGGGCGCGGCTACGGGGGCGGCTTCGGGTGCGTGGCGACGAGGCGGGGGGGGGTCTCTTGCTTCGGCAAGAACTCGCAGGGGCAGCTCGGCGCCGGCCTGCGGGCCGAGCAGAGCGAGCGGCCGGTGCCGGTCACGGGCCTGTCGGGCGCGCGGCGCGTGGTCGCGGGCGATCTGCACGCCTGCGCCCTGCTCGAGGGAGGCCCGGTCAAGTGCTGGGGCTTCAACGCCTCGGGGCAGGTCGGCAGCCCCGTCAGCTACGAGGCCGCGGCGCGCGAGCTGGTCGCCCCCTTCGAGGTGGCGGCGGCCAAGGGGGCCTCGCAGATCGCGCTGAGCCGCTCGGCGAGCTGCGCCCTCGTCGACGCGGGCGATCTGGTGTGCTGGGGCGAGCTGCCGGTGTCGGGGCCGCCCCCGCGCCCGGGCAAGCGGGGCGTGCCGCCGCGGCGGCTCGCCGAGACGGCGGGCTTCAGCGATCTGGGGGCCGGCGAGGGGGGGTTCTGCGGGGTGCGGCAGGGCGAGGCGCTCTGCTGGGGCGAGCTCGGGCCGATCTTGGCGGGGCGCTACGGGGTGCAGACGCCGCAGCACCCGCTCGGGTTGACGCGCGTCAAGCGCGTGCGGCTCGGGCAGCTGCACGCCTGCGCCCTGCACGACGACGGGCGCGTCTCGTGCTGGGGGCTCAACTCGAACGGCGAGCTCGGGCGGGGGGCGAGCTCCGAGGGGTACGAGCCGCTCGGGCCCGAGGCGGTGCGGGGGCTGCCGCCCGCGGTCGATCTGGTGGTCGGCGGGTCGATCTCGTGCGCCATCACGGCCAAGCGCGAGGTTTACTGCTGGGGACGCTGGCCCATCTCCGGCGAGCGGGAGCCGCGCAAGGAGCCGCGGCCGATCAAGGTGCGCGCCTTCGAGTGAGGCGCGGGCGGCGGGGGCGCGCCTGCGCGTGAGGCGCGGGCGGGGGGCGTGCCCGCGAAGGAGGCGCGGGCGGCGGGGGCGCGCCTCACAATTCGCGGTAGGCGCCGGGCGCGCCCGTGGTGGGACAAGGCCCACCTTGCGCGGGCCGGAGAGATGGCCGAGGCTTGTCGACCTCGCGCGGGGCCAGACGCACGGCGTGAGGCCGGGCCGTCGCGCGCGCGCCGAAAGCCATGACACCACACCCGGTCATTCGAGACGCCGTCGAGTCGCTCTGCAGTCTCTTCGCCGAGGGCGGCTACTCGCTGACGCCCGTCATCGACCTCGGCACGCTCGTCGTGAACGCCGACGGCAAGGTCGACGAGAGCGAGCTCGAGATGCTGCGCTACCTCTACCACGCGCTGCTGGGCTCGCAGATGGGCCCCGACACGGTGCGGCACCTGATGCGCTCGAGCCTCGACGTGATGGGCGAGGTCGGCGTGCAGGCGCGCGCCCGGCTCATCGCCGAGATCTTGCTCGACTGCGACGCGGTCGAAGAGGGCCTGACGGTGGCGCTCGGGGTCGCGTTCGCGAGCGAGGGGCTCGCCGACTCGGAGCGGGCGCTCATCGCGTCGATCGCCAACGCGGCGGGCGTGTCGTCGGGGCGGCTCGAAGAGCTGATCGACGAGGTGCGCACCTCGGTGGGGGCCTCGTGAGGGCCGAGGCATGAGCGCCCCTCCCACCAGCCGCCGCGCCGGGGGGGGCGGCCGAAAGCAACGGCGCGTCCGGCATTACCTGCTCGATCCGCGCTTCCAGCTCAAGTATACCGGGCTCCTGGTCGGCGCCGTGCTGGCCGTGATGACCGCGCTCGGCGTCGTCATCTGGCAGCTCGGCAACGCGGCGGCCGAGGGCGCGCGCTTCGCCGCGACGCAGGCCGAGATGGCCCTGAAAGAGTCGCACACGAGCTCGCGCATCGTGCGCATGAACGCGCTCGCCGCCGCCGCCGACAGCCCCGACCTGGTCAAGGCCCTCGAGGCCGAGCTCGCGCAGACCGACCGGCAGGCCGAAGAGAACCTCGCCAAGGTGAAGGCGCACCGCGACGCCGTCGAGCGCGACCGCGAGCGGCTGCTCAACGCGCTCGCCTTCACGGGCCTGTCGCTGCTCGTCTTGCTCACCGCGATCGGCATCTTCATCACGCACCGCATCGTCGGGCCGGTCTTCAAGATGAAGCGGCTCTTGCGCCAGGTCGGCTCGGGGCGGCTCGTGGTGCGCGAGCGGCTGCGCCGGGGCGACGAGCTCGGCGACCTCTTCGAGACCTTCTTGCAGATGACGCTCTCGCTCAAGTCGCTGCAGGCCGACCGGGTGGCGACGCTCGACTCGATCATCAAGGGGCTCGAGGCCTCGGGGCAGGCGCCCGAGACGCTCGCGCGGCTGCGCGAGCTGCGCGCGCAGCTGCAGCTGACGCTGGGCGACGAGGCGGGGGGCTGAGGGAGCTCGGGGGTTCAGGGGCCGAGGGAGCTGGGGGGTTCAGGGGCCGAGGGGCTGAGCGCCCCCGACTGAAGTCGGGGGCACGGCGTACCCCGTTCGTACGGACCGCAAAGCCCACCCCTCGTTGGGGGTGGGCTCGCGCGCCGCGAGCGGCTTCGCACGCTCGCCCGGGGGCCAAAGCCCGCGGGAGCCCGGCCCCAACGGAGGCCGGGCTTGGCGCGCCGGCCCGGCCCGAAGCCGCGCGACACGAAGGGGTGAAACGGTGCCCCCGACTTCAGTCGGGGGCAAACGCCGCCCGAGGCGTGCCAGTATGGGCCGCCATGAGGCCCCGCCCCTTCTTCGCCGCGCTCGTCGCGTTGCTCGTCGCGCTCGCCGCCTGCGGCCCCGCGCCCCGGCCCGAGGCCGCGCCCCCGCGGCCGCCGGCCGCCGCCCCGCCGCCCGCGCCGAGGGCGCCCGAAGACCAGCCGCTGCCGCTCTGGCCCGAGGTGAGGTCGGGCAAGCTCGCCAACGGCCTCACCTACTACGTGCTCAAGCACCACAAGCCCGAGAAGCGGGCCTTCTTGTGGCTCGCGGTCAACGCCGGCTCGGTGCTCGAGGACGACGACCAGCGGGGGCTCGCGCACTTCGACGAGCACATGGCCTTCAACGGCACGAGGCGCTTTCCGAAGGCCGAGATCATCAATTACCTCGAGAAGATCGGCATGCGCTTCGGCGCCGACCTCAACGCGTACACGGGCTTCGACCAGACCGTCTACCAGCTCGAGGTGCCGACCGACGACCCGGCCTTCATGGCGAAGGGCTTCGACATCTTGCGCGACTGGGCGTCCGAGGTGACATACGACCCGGCCGAGGTCGAGAAAGAGCGCGGCGTGGTGCTCGAAGAGTGGCGGCTCGGCCGCGGCGCCTCGCAGCGGCTCTTCGACAAGCAGGCGAAGGTGCTCTTCAAGGGGTCGCGCTACGCCGAGCGGCTGCCGATCGGCCAGCCCGAGGTCTTGAAGGGGGCGCCGCGGGCGGCGCTCGTGCGCTTCTACCAAGACTGGTACCGGCCCGACCTGACGGCCGTCATCGCCGTCGGCGACTTCGCCGACGAGGCCGCGGTCGAGCGCGAGATCGCGGCCCGCTTCGGCGACCTGAAGGGCCCGCCCGCGCCCAAGCCCCGGCCCGCCGCGGGGGTGCCGAAGGCGGAGGGCACGCGCGTCTCGATCGAGACCGACCGCGAGCAGCCGACCACCACCGTCTCGGTCTACAACATGCTGCCGCACCGGCCCGAGTCGACCCCGCGCGATCTGCGGCGCGCGCTGGTCGAGCAGGTCTACCAGACGGTGCTCAACGAGCGGCTCGGGGTCATCGCGCGCAAGAAGGACGCGCCCTTCGCCGGGGCCTCGGCGGGGGTGCAGTCGATGACGCGCGAGATCGACGCCTTCGCGCGCAGCGCGCGGGCCAAGGGCGGCAAGGTCGACGAGGCCCTGCGGGCGCTCTTCGCCGAGGTCCTGCGGGTCGAGCGGCACGGCGTCACCCAGAGCGAGCTCGACCGGGCGCGCACCAACATCGCCCGGGCCTACGAGCAGAACGCGGCCGAGGAGGCGACGATGGACAGCCGCCAGTTCTCGGACGAGATCACGCGCCACTTCTTCGAGGCCGAGTACATGATCGGGCGCGCGGCCGAGCGCGACTTCGCGCTCAAGTTCTTGCCCACGGTCTCGCTCGACGAGCTCAACTCGCTCGCCAAGGGCTTCGGCGGGGCCGACAACCGCGTCATCGTCGTCGCCGGCCCCGACGGCAAGCCGCTGCCGACCAAAGAGCGCGTGCTCGCCCTCGTCGACGAGGTGGCGAAGGCCGCGCTCGAGCCCTGGGAAGACAAGGCGGTCTCGGGCGCGCTGCTGGCGCAGCCGCCCAAGCCCGGCGCGATCGTGAAAGAGGGCAAGATCGAGGCGATCGGCGTGACCGAGTGGACGCTCTCGAACGGCGTGCGCGTCGTCGTCAAGCCCACCGACTTCGAGGCCGACTCGGTGCTGGTCGAGGGCAGCTCGCCCGGGGGGCTGGCGACGGCGTCGGCGGCGCAGTTCGCCGACGCGAGGTTCGCCGACGACGTCGCGCCGCTCGGCGGCGTCGGCGAGCTCGACGTCGACGCGCTCGCCAAGGTGCTGGCCGGCAAGCGCGTCGCCGCCGCGGCCTCGATCGGCGAGACGACCGACGGCATCGAAGCGGCGAGCTCGGCGCGCGACGTCGAGACGATGTTTCAGCTCATTTACCTGCGCATGACCGCCCCGCGCAAGGACGACGACGCCATCGCGGTCTGGCGGGCCAACACCGCCGAGCGCCTCGCCGACCGGCTGCGCGTGCCCGAGGTGCAGTTCTCGCTGCGCTCGGGCGAAGTTCTCTGGAAGAACAACCCCCGGAGGTTGCCCCCCCAGCCCGCCGACGTGCAGAAGTTCGACGCGAACAAGGCCTTCGACTTCTACCGGGCGCGCTTCGCCGACGCGACCGACTTCACCTTCGTCGTCGTCGGCGCCGTCGACCTCGCCAAGCTGCGGCCCCTCGTCGAGACCTACCTCGCGAGCCTGCCGGCCAAGGGCCGCGTCGAGAAAGAGAGGGACGTCGGCGCGCGCCGCGTCGCCGGCGTCGTCAAGAAGAGCTGGGCGCTCGGCCAAGAGCCCAAGGCGCGCGTCACCATGCTCTACCACGGCGACGAGCCCTGGGCGCGCGACAAGGAGCGCGACCTCTACGTGCTCGGCCGCGTGCTCTCGATTCGCCTGCGCGAGGTGCTGCGCGAAGACCTCGGGGGCGTCTACGGCGTCGGCGCCGGCGGCGGCATCGCGCGCGCGCCCCACCAAGAGCGCTCGTTCTCGATCAACTTCGGCTGCGACCCCGCCCGCGCCGGCGAGCTCATCAAGGCGACCCACGCCGAGATCGCCGCGATCGCCGCGAACGGCATCGGCGACGGCTACCTCGAGAAGATCCGGCAGATCTTCTTGCGCGAGCGCGAGACGCAGCTGAAGACCAACCGCGTCTGGGCGAGCTGGCTCTCGAACTCGCGCCGCTTCAACGACGACCCGACCATCATTCTCGACCCGAGCGGCATGCTCGCCCGCATGACGAGCGAGCGCGTGAAGGCCGCCGCCAAGCACTACCTCGACGGCAAGCACTACTACGAGGCGGTGATGCTGCCCGCGGCCGAAGCGGCCCCGAAGGCGAAGTAGCGCGGGCGTTTGGTGACGCCGTGCCCCGGACTTCGAGTCCGGGGCGACGCCGCAACGTCACCCGCCGCTCGGATCAGCGGGCGAACAATCGGGGGGCCCGCGCGCCGGCCGGCGCCGCCCGGGCTCACTTCTTCGCGAGGAACGAGACCGAGTTGCCCGTCAAGTCGGGTACGCAAAGGACGTTTCGCGAAGGGGCGAAGCCGATGTCATTGATGGCTTGCAGGCCCTGGTCGGCCTTGAGATCGTACTCGACCTCGAACGAGCCGTCGGCCGCGACGCGCAAGATGCGGCCGGTCGGGTTGTCGGAGAGCAGGTACGTGGCCCCGTCTTTCTCGATGCCGTCGAACTTGCCCGACGCCGAGCCGAACGGCTCGATTCGCTTCGTCGCCAGGTCGACGCGCAGAAAGGGGGCCTGCGCCGGCGACGTAAAGTCGACCACGCTGGCGACGAACAGGCCGCCGCCGTCGACGAGCAGGCCGTTCGGCCCCCTCAGGTCGGGCGACTCGAGGAACACCTCGGCCGCCCCTCCCGGCCGGAAGCGGTAGATCTTGTTCCCGAAGGTGTCCGTCACGTAAACGTATTCGCCGTCGGTGTCGGGGTCGTTGAGCAGAGTCGCCCCGGGCGCGGCGACCCGCTCGGCGACGGTCGCGGTCGCGACGTCGATGCCGACGACCTCGTCGATGTTGGCGACGTAGAGCCTGCCGTTCAAGAGCCGCAGACCGGCCGGCGTGTCGAGGCCTTCGACCCACTTCGGCTCGAGCACGTTGCCCTCGGGGTCGAGGCGGCTGATCCACCCGGAGCCGTCGGGCTGGGTCAAGTCCGCCGACGTCGCGTCGATGTTCGACACGTACCAAACCTGACGCTCTTCGTCCCAGTAACAACTCTCGGGCGCCCGGAAGCCGTCGACCTTCTTGAAGGTGTACGCCGGGCCCGCCGCGCCGCCCGCCCCGGCCGGCCGGCCGGCCTCGCCGCTCGCCCCGGCCGGCCGGCCGGCCTCGCCGCCCGCCCCGCCCGCCCCCGGCGCGGCGCCGGCGGCGCCGGCCCGGGCCGGCGAGTCGTCGTCGTCGTCGGAGCAGGCGCCGACGAGAAGAAGCGCGGAGGAGACGCCCAGGATGGACCAAAACCGCAGAGACGACATGAGACCTCACGGAGGGAAGGCGGCCCGACGGGCCCGCGTTCGGGCGGCGGCCGCGGCGCGCCCGAGGGGGTTGAAGGCGGGGGGAAGAGCGCCCGTAACGCCCTGATCGTAGCGACGTGGCGACGGCCGAACTAGGCGCAAGAGCGCGTTACGATGTTGCGTGTTTGCACGGCCTCGGGCCCGCCTTCGGCGGCTAGCTTCTCGAAGGCATGGCAACCAAACGCCAACTCGTGAAGGTTCACGTCGACTCGCCACCGGCCCGGCGCGCGCTGACGCAGTGGGTGCACGGCGCGCGACGGCAAGGCGCTCGGCCGCAGGGCACGGACACCCTCTGGCAAGGGGCGGCCAAAGAGGTCACGGTCGAAGTCCCCGAATCGCTCGTCGCTGACCTTACCCGCGTGATGCGCGAGGTGGGCGCCCGCGTCGAGCTCTCTCCGCCCCCTGCGCTCGAGCCCGTCGCGGCGGCGCCGGCCCCGGCGCCCGGCCCGCCGGCCCCTGCGGCGGCGCCGGCCCCGGCGCCCGACCCATTGGCCCCTGCGGCGGCGGAGCCGCAGGAGCCCCCGCTCGCGCCGCTGACGGCGCCTTGGCCGACCTCGTGCCCGGCGCCCGACGACGTTTTACGGCGCGTTCGCATCTTGCTCGCGGCCCTCGACGCGCCGTTCACGCCCGAGGCCCCGCAGGGAGAGAGCACGAAGGAAAGTGTGTGCGTGAGCTCGCGCTTCAGCATCGACGTCAATTGGTACACGTCGACGACCGTCGTCTGGCGCGATGGCTCGCGTCAGATCGTTTACCGATACGGAACGATCTTCGAACCCGGCCCCGAAGAAGACAGCGTCGAAAGTGAGTGCAACGTCTGGGTCGAAGCGCTGCCCCGCGGGGGCACGCTGGTGCTGGACGGCCCCCACCTCGGCATCGTCAGCATTCGAGGCCAGTCGCCCGAAGAGGCGCAAGCCATTCGCCTTCGGTGGCACGGCCGGCTGTAATACCAAGCGCGCGTGAAGGGGCCAGGAAGCGGCCGGGCGGACGCCGCCCAGGTTGAACCCTGGGCTCCGCCAGAAGCGCGGCAACGGCCCGAAAAGCCCGGCACTCGGGCCGGGCCCCCGCGTCGGGCGCGATGGGCGTCGCGCGTGGATCGTCAGGTCTCGGCGAGCCCGGCGGAAGCGCCGGGCTTTGCTCTCCGTTCGACGGGTGCTGGCGGAGCCCAGGGTTCAACCTGGGCGGCGTCTCGCCGGGGGCCGGGCTCCCGCGGGCGCCGGCTTCCGGGCGAGCGCGCGCCAGCGGCTCGCGACGCGGGAGCCCCGCCTCCGGGCGGGGCTTTGCGGGCCGTTTCCGCGGGCGTTCGCTGCCCCCGACTTCGAGTCGGGGGCCGCCCCCGCCGGCCGCCTCAGTCGGCCACGTACTCGACCGCCCTGCCGCCCTCGCCGGCGCCCTCGATCTTGGCGTGCGAGAGCCGGAAGGTTCGGTCGCCCTTGCTCTCGAGGAAGAAGCCGTGGCCCCCGGCCTGCAGCTCGAGAGAGCCGTTGGTCAGGTGCGTGCCCAGCACGCTGAGCTTGCCCGCCACCGGCGCGTGATCGACGACGAGCGCGCCGTTCGCCAGGGCCCTGACCGTGACATCGCCTTCGACCGGCAGGTAGGTCGTGCTTTCGCACGCCGAGGCGCTACGCAGGAAGGTGCGATCGCCGCAGGCGTGCGCGGGCGAGACGAGCGAGGGCGCGGCGCCGGGGGCGGCCGAGAGCTTGTCGTCGCCTTGGACTTGGCGCAGCGCCAGCGACACCTCGAAGGCCTGGCCGCTCGCGCTGGTGAAGCGGTAGGGCCCGGCCTGGTTGGCGGCGCCGAGGAGCTGCACCATCTCGGCCTCGCCGAAGCCGAAGCCCGAGAAGGCCCGGCAGCCGCCGAAGAGCGCCGGGTTGACGGCCCAGGCCACGTAGAACGCGACGGCCCCGAGGGCGGGCGACCGCCGGCGCGCCTTGGCCGGGGCGCCGCCGCTGCCCGGTCGGGCCCGGTGGCCAAAGAGCGCACGCCAGGGCGCCCCCGCGCCCCCTTTCGCTTCGGTCTTCGTCGCTTCGTCGGAGATCATGTGCCCGCATTCTACCCCGGGGCGCCCCGGTCGCTTCCCGCGAGGGGGGGTGGGCCCGCGCCTACTCGCGCAGGGCGAAGGGCGGGGGCGCCTTCAGCAAGGCCGCGCGGTCCTCGAAGTCGAAGCAGACGCCGGGCGAGTCTTGGCAGGCGAGATCGGGCGAGGCGGGCGCCTTGCATTGGCGCTTGAGCAGGGCGAGCGACTCGGCCTCGCTCGCGCCCCAGATGCGGGCGCAGAGCTCGGGCGGGGCCTCGGCGGCGTCGCCCCCGTCGTCGTGCGGCGGGGCGCCGGCCTTCGGGCGCGCGGGGCACGAGCGGCGGGCGAAGTCGCGGGCGAAGGCGTCGTCGGTCGAGAAGGCGCCGCCCGGCAGCGAGTGCGCGACGAAGGCGGGGCCGAGCCACCGGTAGCCGAAGCCCGAGCAGGGCGACTCGCGCTCTTCGGCGTACGGGTAGTAGACGAGGTCGGGCCGGCCGTCTTGGTCGACGTCGTCGAGCCGGTTGTACTTGGCGGGCAGCCCCGGGTAGGGGCGAACCCGCCCGCCGCGGGAGGTGAGCAAGAGCCCCTCTTCGTCGGAGGGCCCCTCGTGCTCGTGGCTCTGGCGGCGCACGAAGATCTCGGGCTCGCCGTCGCCGTCGAAGTCGAAGAAGGCGGGCGGCGAGAGCGAGGCGCTGCTCATGCCCTGAACGAGGCCGTCGTAGCCGTTCGGCAGCGCGACGGCTTCGGGCGCGAGGCCGTCGCGGGCGTAGACGAGCTCGTAGCGGCCGTGCATCGCGCCCTCCCAGCCGTCGGGGTCGGCTCGCCACTCGAGCAGCCGAAAGGCCCAGGCGCCGCCCCGCACCGGGAAGCAGGCCTTGGCGAAGTCGAGCTCGCCCTCGGGCCTCGACTCGGGCGCGGCGGCGATGACGCGGCGGTTGTGGGCGAGCACGGCCTCGCAAGCGGCGCGCGCCTGGGCGCCGGGGGCCGCGGTCGAGGGGGCGGGGCCCGAAGCGGGCGGCTCGCTGACGATGACGACGTCGGCGCGGCAGCCGCTGCAGCTCGAGGTCGCGCGGGTCGAGGCGCAGCCGTCGAGGCAGGCGAGGGCGACGAGGGGCGCGAGGCGGGCGGGCCTTGGCATGGTCGGGGTCTCGGACGGGCGGAACGGGCGGGTCTAAGCGATCTCGCGGAACGCGTCACGCCCCGCCCCCCTTCCGGCCCCCGAACCCGCGCCCGCGGGGCGTCGCCGCCTGCCCCGCGGGCGCGCGGGGGCGCGCGGGGGCGGGCCTGCGCCCCGCTCGTGCTATGAGGGCGCCGTGATCGAGGCCGCCCGAACGCTCACCCACGCCGTCGTCGAGACCTTGCGCATCAGCGTGCCCACCGTGGCCGAGGCGGTGCTCGGCCGCAGCCAGCCGGCGTCGGTGTACGACGCGCGCCTGCGCTCTTGGTCGAGAGAGCTGCTCGAGCACGCGCGCGCCCGCGTCCGCGCCGAGGGCCTCGAGAAGATCGGCGACGGGCGCGAGGTGTTCGTGGTGATGAGCAACCACCAGTCGGTCTATGACATTCCCGTGTTGTTCCAGGCGCTGCCGATGTCGCTGCGCATGGTGGCCAAGCAAGAGCTCTTTCGCGTGCCGGTCTGGGGCCGGGCGATGCGCTACTCGGGCTTCGTCGCGATCGACCGCAGCGACCGCCGGCGGGCCATCGAGAGCTTGGCGGTCGCCAAGCAGAAGATGCAAGACGAGGGCGTCAGCATCTGGATCGCGCCCGAGGGCACGCGCTCGCGCACCGGCGAGCTCGGCCCCTTCAAGAGCGGGGGCTTTCACCTCGCGCTCGACGCGGGCCTGCGCATCTTGCCCGTCTCGATCGCGGGCACCTTCGAGCTCTTGCAGGCCGACACGGCGAACATCAAGAAGGGCGGCGACGTGCGGGTGGCGGTGCACGAGCCGGTCGACCCCCGCGCCTACGGCCCCGGGCGGCGGGCCGAGCTGATGGCCGACGTGCGCGCGGCGATCGCGAGCGAGCTCGGGGCGCGCGCCTGACGCGGGCTTGCCCGGCGGGCGGGCGCTGGCACTAGGATGGCCGCGATGAACCTTCGAACCCCAATCGCCGCGGCGATCGCCGCGCTCGCGCTCGCGGGCGGCTGCGGGGGCGCGGCGGGGGCGCCCTGCGAGAGCGAGCGAGACTGCCGCGGCGACCTCACCTGCGAGGGCCTGCGCTGCGCGCCCTGCGAGGCGACCGAGGCCTGCCGCGCGCGCGGGCTGTGCCGGGGCGCGGGCGGCGCGTGCCTCGCGACCGACGAGGGCTGCCGCAAGACGGAGGCGTGCGCGTCCGAGGGCGCCTGCCGCGCGGTCGAGGGCGCCTGCCGGGCGGCCGCCGACGACTGCGCCCGCGCGGCCGAGTGCCGGCGCGCGGGCCGCTGCGGCGAGGCCGGCGGGCAGTGCCGGGCGACGTCGGCCGAGCACTGCCGCGCCTCCGAGCTGTGCAAGGCGATCGGCTGGTGCTCGGTCAACGAGCAGGGCTTCTGCGCCGCCCTGTCCGACGCCGACTGCGCGGGCAGCGAGTCGTGCCCGGCGACGGGGGCTTGCAGCGCGCGCGAGGGCACCTGCGTCATCGCGTCCGACGCCGACTGCCGGCGGGGCCGGCTCTGCCGCGCCCTCGGCTCGTGCACGCTGGTCGAGGGCGAGTGCCACCTCGCCAAGGCCGACGACTGCCGCCGCACCGAGCAGTGCGAGCGAGAGGGCGTCTGCGCCTACGACGGCACGACCTGCGTGGTCGGGGGCGACGCCGACTGCCGGGGCTCGGCCGCCTGCAAGGCCGAGGGGCGCTGCAAGGCCGTGCCGCCGAAGCAGCCGCGCGCCACGGCCGACTTCGGCGCGTGCGTCAAGCGCTGAGCGGGCGCGCCGCGGGGCCGGGCGCCGGGGGGCCGGGCTTCGGCGGCGGCACCGCTAAGCTGTGCCCGCGAGCTGTGCCTGCCGTGCCACCGGGTATACGCTCGCCGGCGCGGCCCCCGGCCGCCACGAGCCCGCCATGCCGCCCCCCTGCCCTCCGCCCGCCGCGCGATGACGGCGCCGAGCCGCGTCGCCGTCGTCGGCCCGGGCGCGATCGGCTCGTCGCTCGCGGCCGCGCTCGCGCAGGCGGGCCGCGCGCGGGTGACGCTCGGCGCTCGCACGCGCTTCGACGAGCTCGTGGTCGAGAGCGACGAGGGCACCTTTCGCGCGCGCCTGCCCGTCGCGACGAGCCCGGGCGAGGCGGGCGAGGTCGACTGGGTGCTGCTCGCGACGAAGGCCCACCAGACGCCGGCCGCGGCGGCCTGGCTGCGCGAGCTCGCGGGCCGCGGGGCGCGCGTCGCGGTCGCCCAGAACGGGGTCGAGCACGAGGCGCGCGTCCGCCCCTACGTCGGGGGCGCGCCCGTCGTGCCGATCGTCGTCGCCTGCCCGGCCGAGCGGCTCGGCCCCGGCCACGCGCGGCGGCGGGGCCCGCTGCGCCTGAGCGTGCCCGAGGGGCCCGAGGGCCGGGCCTTTCGCGACCTCTTCGAAGGCTCGGTCGCGCAGATCGAGTGCGCCGAAGACTTCACGAGCGTGGCGTGGGCGAAGCTCTGCTTCAACGTCCCGGCCGCGGTCGCCGCGCTGACCGGCTCGTCGATGGGCGTCCTGCGCCGGCCCGACGTCGCCGAGCTCGCGCGCGGCCTCGTCGAAGAGGCGGCGCGCGTCGGCCGCGCCGAAGGCGCCCGCCTCGACGACGCGCTCGCCGCCTCGATCGTCGACGCGATCGCCCGGGGCCGCGCCGACGCCCGGCCCTCGATCGTGCAGGACGCCCTCGCCCGCCGGCCCCTCGAGTACGACGCCCGCAACGGCGCGGTCGTGCGCGCCGGGGCCCGACACGGCGTCGCGACGCCCCTCAACGCGGCCGTCACGGCGCTGCTCGCGGCCCTGAGCGAGGGGTTCGAGCGGGGCTGAAGGCGGGGCCCGCCCGCCGTGCCGGGGCACCGGGTGGCGCCGCGGCGGGCGAGCGCGGCGCGCGCGGGGAACGGGCGGCGGCTCAGCGGGCGAGCGCGACGCGCGGGGAACGGGCGGCGGCTCAGCGGGCGAGGACGGCGCGCGCGGACGCCGCGGCCTCGGCCGGGCCCAGGCCGAAGCAGTCGCGCAGCAGGCCCTCGAGCTGCGCCCCGTCGCGCGCCTCGACCGCCGAGCGCATGCCCATCGCCTTCATCATGAAGCCGGGGTCGGCCGCCATCTGCGTGCGAAAGTGCTCGGTCGCGGCGGCGGCCGCGGGCGGCTCGAGCGCGAGCAGCGTCGCGAGCACGCCGCGCGCGGCCTCGTTGTCGCCCTGCATCAGCGCGCCCGCGAAGTCACGGAAGGTCACCTGGTCGGCCATCGCCCGGCTCTACCACACGGGCGGGCCGGCGTAGAGCCGGGGCGGCCCCGGGCGGACCGGCGTCGAGCCGGGGCGGCCCCCCGGGCGGGCCGGCGCGCCCTACCAGGCTTCGCAGAGCGGGTGCAGCCGCCGATCGCGCGGCGCGCCGAGCACCGTGGCGAAGCGGAGCACCCAGGCGGAGATGCGGCGCAGATGATCGAAGTTGCTGTCGATGCGCGCCTCGAGCCGGCCGAGGTGCAGGGGCAAACGCACCTGGACGCTGCCGTCGCTCGGGCGGCGGCGCGGCCAGGTGTCGCTACAGGCCGGGACCGTGTCGGCGTCGCCGAAGGTCGGCCCCTGCTCGCGGTGCTCGTCGCGCGCGTGGGCGACGAGCGCGGCCAGGAAGCGAGCCGCCTCGTTGCGCCCGAGCTCGCCCGACCACGATCCGTCGAGGTGCCCGCCCCGCACGTGCACCGTTACGCCCAAGTCGCCGCCCCCCCTCGGCTCGAGCCTCAATACCGTGCGCGACGAAGCGATCGAGCCGGCGCCGATGACCACGATCTCGCCCGGGCCCGAGAGGGCCACGTGATGGGAGTCCGCCACGATCGGGCCTACGTTCTGAGCTCGGCGAAGCTTCCGCATACGGTCGGACGGCCGGCGCAAGGCCTTCGGGCCCCCCCCGGGCCCTTGGCGAACGGTTGACGGGGCTTCGGTTGGTAAGCTATGACTTACCGTAAGTCATGGCTAACCTTTCCGGGTTCGCGGCGCTGGCCGACCCGACGCGGCGGCAGGTGTTCGAGCGCCTGGCGCGGCGTCCGTCGTCGGTGGGCGAGCTGGCCGAGGGGCTGCCGGTCTCGCGGCCGGCGGTCTCGCAGCATCTGAAGGTGTTGAAGGGGGCGGGGCTGGTGACCGAAGAGCGCGAGGGCACGCGCCACGTCTACCGGCTCGACCCGCGGGGGCTCGGGGCGATGCGCAGTTACCTCGACCGTTTCTGGGACCGAGCGCTGGCGGCGTTCAAAGAGGCCGCCGAGAAGGAGACCGATTCATGAACACTGAGGTGGCGGTTGGTTCGGCGTTGTCGATCGTCAAGCAGATCACCGTCGAGGCGCCGGCCGAGCGGGCGTTCCGGGTGTTTACGGCGAACATGGGGGCGTGGTGGCCGAGGGAGCACCACATCGGCAAGAGCGCGCTCAAAGACTGCGTGATCGAGCCGAGGGTGGGCGGGCGCTGGTACGAGGTGACCGAAGACGGCGAGTCGTGCGACTGGGGCAAGGTCCTCGCGTGGGAGCCGCCGACGCGCCTCGTGCTCGCCTGGCAGCTCAACGCCCAGTTCGCCTACGACCCGTCCTTCGTGACGGAGGTCGAGGTGCGCTTCACGGCGCTCGGGCCGAAGCGGACGCGGGTCGACTTCGAGCACCGCGACATCGAGCGCTTCGGGCCGATGGCGGCCAAGCTGCGCGAGGAGATGGGGGGGGGCTGGGCCGGCATTCTGGCGTCCTTCGCGAAGGAGGCGGCGGGCGGCTGAGCGGCGCCCGGGCCGGGGGGCCCGGGCGGGGGCGGCGGGGCGGCTTCGGGCGGGGGGCGGGGCCGTTTTCGGGGGCGGCGGGGCGCCTGCCGGGGGGCGGCGCGAGCGCGAGGCGTCCGTCGCCAACATGAGGGTCGCCGAGCCCGGGTACAATGGCGCCCGGCGGATGACGGGCCCGGACGACGACGCACGCAGGGTTCTGGCGGGGGGCCGCTTCGCGGTGCGGCGCCAGATCGGCGCCGGGGGCATGGGGGTCGTCTACGAGGTCGAGGACGCGGCGCACGGCGGGCGCTGGGCGCTCAAGCGGCTGCCGACGCTGAGCCCGGAGGCGCTGCTGCGGTTCAAGAACGAGTTCCGGTCGCTGCAGGGCCTCTCGCACCCGAACCTGGTCTCGCTGGGCGAGCTCTTCGAAGAGCGGGGCGAGTGGTTTTTTACGATGGAGTTCGTGCGGGGCCAGACCTTCCTGCGCTACGTGCGAGGCTTGCCCTTCGACGCGGAGCCGGCGAGCGGGTCGAGCGGCCGATCGCCCGAGCCCCCGGCGCCCGAGCCGCCCTCGGCGGAGACGGGCGGGCCGACGCGCCGGATGCCCCTGGCCGAGGAGGGCTCCGACGAGCCCGCGCGGGCGGCGCCGGCGGTCTCGCCCTTCGACGAGCCGCGCCTGCGGGCGTGCCTGGCGCAGCTCGCCGAGGCGCTCGGGGTGCTGCACCGGGCGGACAAGCTGCACTGCGACCTGAAGCCGGCGAACATTCTGGTGAGCGCCGAGGGGCGCGTGGTGGTGCTCGACTTCGGGCTGGCGACCGAGGTGGGGGGTCGGCCAGTGCGCGGCCGCCAGGTGATCGGCACCGCGGCGTACATGTCGCCGGAGCAGGCGGCGGGGCGGCCGCTGACGAGCGCGGCCGACTGGTACAGCGTCGGCGTGCTGCTCTACGAGGCGCTGACGGGCGAGCGGCCCTACCGCGGGACGAGCTCGCAGGTCCTCTCGCTCAAGCAGCGCTTCGCGCCGACGGCGGTGCGCGATCGAAACCCCCGGGCGCCCGACGACCTGGCGGCGCTCTGCGACGCGCTGCTGGCGATCGACCCGGCGGCGCGGCCGGACGGCGAGCGGGTGCTGGGGGCGCTGCGGGCGGGGGCGGCGGGGCCGTCGCCGCCGCGGGCGGTGCGCTTCGTGGGGCGCGCGCCCGAGCTCGGGGTGCTCTGGCGCGAGTTCGAGCGGGTGCGGGCGGGCGGCGCGGGGGCGGTGCTGGTCGAGGGCGCGTCGGGGGTGGGCAAGACGGCGCTGGTGCGCGAGTTCCTCGGGCGGGTGGGGGGCGAGGCGCTGGTCATTCGGGGCAGGTGTTACGAGCGCGAGGCGGTGCCGTACAAGGCGTACGACGCGGCGATGGACGAGCTGTCGGCGCGGCTCGCCGAGGCGCCGCCCGGGCGGGTGCCGGGCGAGGCGCAGGTGCTGGCGCGGGCGTTCCCGGTGCTGCGGCAGGCGCCGGGCTTCGAGGCGCCGGCGCCCGAGCTGATGGCGCTCGACCCGCACGCGCTGCGCGACCGGCTCTTCGGGGGGCTGCGCGCGCTGCTCGCGGCGCTCGGGGCCGAGCGGCCGGTGGTGCTCGCGGTCGACGACGTGCACTGGTCGGACGAGGACAGCCTGGCGCTGACGACGGCGCTGGTGCGCGAGCCGATGCCGGCGCGGGTGCTGGTGGTCGCGACGCTGCGCGCGCCGGCGGGGCCGCGGGTGGCGGCGGCGTTCGGCGAGCGGGCGCGGCGGCTCGTGGTCGACCGGCTGACGCCGGAGGACGCGCGCGAGCTCGCCCGCCGGGTGCTGCCGCCGGGGGCCCAGGCGCTCGCGCCGGCCATCTCGGAGGAGGGCGCGGGGCACCCGCTCTTCATCCACGAGCTGGGCCGGCACGCGGCGGCGCACCCCGAGCAGGCGCGCGCGGGCGTGCAGCTCGACGCGGCGCTGCGCGCGCGGGTCGAGGCGCTCGCGCCTTCGCTGCGCGAGCTGGTCGAGCTGCTCTCGGCGCACGGCGCGCCGCTCGGGCAGGGGGTGCTCGCGGCGGCCGCGGGGCTCGACTTCGCCGAGTACACCCCGCGCGCCCGGGCCCTGCGGGCGATGCAGCTCGTGCACGCGGCGGGGGCGCAGCGCGGCGACCCGATCGAGCCCTACCACGATCGCATCCGCGAGGCGGTGCAGGACGCGATGGCGCCCGCGGTCCGCGCGCGGCGGCACCGGGCGCTCGCCGAGGCGCTCGAGCGGCTCGCGCCCGAGCAGCACGAGGCGCTCGCGCAGCACTGGCAGGGGGCGGGCGACCGCGCGGTCGCGTCGCGGCACGCCGAGATCGGCGCCGGGCAGGCCCGCTCGCTGCTCGCCTACGCGCAGGAGGCGAAGCTCTTGCGGCTCGCCCTCGAGCTCGACCCGCGCGCGCCCGACGAGCGGGGGGCGCTGCGGCGCGCGCTCGCGCGGGCGCTGCGCAACGCGGGCTTCGCGGCCGAGGCGGGCCGCGAGTACCTGGCGGCGGCGCCCCTGCGCCCGGCCGAGTCGATCGAGCTCGAGCGGCTCGGGGCCGAGTGCCTGCTGCAGAGCGGCCACGTCGACGACGGGCTGGCGGCGCTGCGCCGCGTGGTGCGCTCGGTCGGGCTGAGGGTGCCGACGACGCCGCGGGGGGTGCTGCTCGCGCTGCTGTGGAACCGCCTGCGGCTCGCGCTGCGGGGGCTCGGCTACCGCGCGACGCCCGCGTCGGAGGTGAGCGCCAAGGCCCTGCAGAAGATCGACCTCTGCTGGTCGGGGGCGACGGGGCTGGTGATGATCGAGACGCTCATCGGCTGGCTCTTCCAGTCCGAGGGGGTGCTGCTCTCGCTCGACGCGGGCGAGCCGAAGCGCGTGGCGCGGGCGCTGACGCTCGAGCTGGCGCTGGGCGCGCACGTCGGCCGCCGCCCCTGGGACGAGTCGCTGGCGCTCTCCGAGCGGGTGCAGGGGCTCGCGCGCGAGCTCGGCGACCCCTACGTCGCGGCCCTCGGCCGGGGCATGCTCGGGGTCGCGGCCTTCGAGCGGGGGCTCTTGCGGCGGGCGATCGTCGAGCTGACCGAGGCCGAGCGGGCGCTCGAGCGGCACTGCGCGGGCACCGAGTTCGAGCTGACGGCGGTGCGCTTCTTCGCCCACCGGGCCCGGGCGATGAGCGGCGACTGGCGCGAGCTCGCGCGCTGCGTGCCCGAGTACGTGCGGCGGGCGCGCGAGCGCGACGACCTGCTCGCGGCGGCGACCCTGTCGATCGGCTACGTCAACCTCGCCTGGCTCGCCGTCGACCGCCCCGACCTCGCGCGGCGGGCGGTCGGCGACGCCATGGGCACCTGGAGCCGCCAGGGCTTCCACGTCGAGCACGCGCTCGCCCTCTACGCCGAGCTGCACATCGACCTCTACGAGGGCGAGGGCGGCGCCGCGCACGAGCGGCTCGAGCGGCAGTGGGAGACCATCCGCACGCACTCGCTCTCGCGCTCGCCGACCTTCCGCAACCTGTTCTTGCACCACCGCGCGGCGGCCGCCGCGGCCGCGCCCGGCGGCGGGGGCGACGGCGGCCGGCGGCGGCGCGTCATCGAGCAGAGCGCCGCGCAGCTCGCGCGCTCGCCCTCGCTCGGCTTCCGCGCCCGGGCGACGCTGCTGCGGGCCGTCCTGGCGCATTGGCGGGGCGACGCCGAGGGCGCCCGCGGGCTGCTCGAGGCGGCGGCGCGATCGTTCGACGAGGCCGAGATGTACATCTACGCCTCGGCGATGCGCTACCGCGCCGGCGCGCTCTCGGGCGGCGCGCGGGGGGCCGAGCTGGTGCGCGCGGCCGAGGGCGAGATGCGCGCGGCGGGGGCGGAGGCGCCCGGGCGCGTCGCGCGCATGTTCGCGCCGGGCTTCGGCGCGGACTGACCCGGGCGAGCGCGCGCGAGGCGCGCCGGCCGCCGGGGCCCCCGCGCGCAACCGGGCGGGGCGGCGCGTCGGCCGCGTTCGCGCCCGAGTAGGGCGGCGCGCCGGCCGCGTTCGCGCCCGGGCGGGGCGGCGCGCCGGCCGCGTTTGCGCCCGGGCGCGGGCGGGCGGTATTCTCGGCGCCCATGCCGATCTGGCTCTGGGCGCTCGCCGGGGTGTTCGCGCCGCTGCTGGCGCTGGCGGCGTACGACCTGACGCAGCGGCGGCACGCCGTCACGCGGAACTTCCCCGTGATCGGGCGCCTGCGCTTCATCTTCGAGCGGGTCGGGCCCGAGCTGCGGCAGTACATCGTGACGGGCAACAACGAAGAGCGGCCCTTCTCGCGCGACCAGCGGCGCTGGGTGTACGCCTCGTCGAAGCAAGAGAACAGCTACTTCGGCTACGGCACCGACAACGATCTCGAGCAGCAGCCGGGCTACGTCATCGTCCGGCACGCCGCCTTCCCGCTGCGCGCGCCGGCGCCGGGCGAGCCCGGCGACGACCCCGAGCACCGCGTGCCCTGCGCCAAGGTGCTCGGGGGCAAGCGCGGGCGGGCGAAGGCCTTCCGCCCGGGGTCGATCGTCAACGTCTCGGGGCTGAGCTTCGGCGCGCTCTCGGGGCCGGCCGTCGAGGCCATCAACCGCGGGGTCGCCCTGGCCGGCGCGCTGCAGAACACGGGAGAGGGCGGCATCTCGGACCACCACCGCAAGGGCGGCGAGCTCGTCTGGCAGATCGGCACGGGCTACTTCGGCTGCCGCGACGGGCGCGGCAACTTCTCGATGGAGCGCTTCCTCGAGGGCGTGCAGTCGGCCAAGGTGCGCGCGGTCGAGATCAAGCTCTCGCAGGGGGCCAACTCGGGCTTCGGCGCCCTCTTGCCCGCGGCCAAGGTGACGCCCGAGATCGCGCGCCTGCGCGGCGTGCCCGCGGGCAAGGACGTCATCAGCCCGGCCGCGCACAGCGCCTTCGGCGACGTCTCGTCGCTGCTCGACTTCATCGAGCGGCTCGCCGACGCGACCGGCCTGCCCGTCGGGATCAAGAGCGCGGTCGGCGAGCTGGACTTCTGGCACGAGCTGGGCCGGCAGATCCGCCAGAGCGGGCGCGCGCCCGACTTCATCACCATCGACGGCGGCGAGGGCGGCTCGGGCGCCGCGCCGCTCGTGTTCAGCGACCACGTCGCCCTGCCCTTCAAGCTCGGCTTCTCGTCGGCCTACCGCGCGCTCGCCGAGGAGGGCGCCCACGAGGACGTGGTCTTCATCGGCTCGGGCAAGCTCGGCTTCCCCGAGACCGCCCTCCTGGCGCTGGCGATGGGCGCCGACCTCGTCGCCGTCGGGCGCGAGGCGATGCTCGCCATCGGCTGCATCCAGGCGCAGCTCTGCCACACGGGCCGCTGCCCGACCGGCGTGACCACCCAGAGCCGCTGGCTGATGCGCGGCCTCGACCCCGAGCTGAAGAGCGCCCGCCTGGCCAACTACCTGGTGGCGCTGCGCAAAGACCTGCTCTCGCTCGCCCGCGCCTGCGGCAAGCCGCACCCGGCGCTCGTGCCGCTCGACTGCCTCGACATCGTCGACGGCCTCACGCGCAAGCCCGCCCGCGAGGCCTTCGGCTACGAGCCGGCCTGGGGCCTGCCGCCGGGCGACGACCGGGCGACGATCGCGAAGCTGATGGCCGAGCGGGGCGCCGGCGCCTGAGCGGCCGGCGGGCGCCGCCCGGGCGATGGCGCGGGCGCCGCCCAGGCGGCGGCCCGGGGGGGGCGCTCCGGCGGCGACCCGGGCGGGCGGCGCCCAGGCGGCGGCCCGGGCGGGCGGCGCTCAGGCGGTGGCCCGGGCGGGCGGCGCCGATCGCAGGCGCACGACCGCGGGCACGCCGCCCTTCGGCCGGAGGGTGGCGAAGGTCTCGGGCTCGATCGTGCGCGAGGCGTCGATCTCGAAGCGCGCCCCGCGCATCAGGGTGGCGAGCACGATGGGCCCCTCGAGCATGGCGAAGTGGTTGCCGATGCAGACGCGGGGCCCGGCGCCGAAGGGCAGCCACGCGCCCTTCGGCCGCTTCGCCTCGGCCTCGGGCGAGAAGCGGTCGGGGTCGAAGCGCTCGGGGTCGGGCCAGGTCGGCTCGTGCCGGTGCACGACCCAGGGGCTGACGAAGACGATGGTGCCCGCGGGCACGGCGAGGTCGCCGACGGTCACCGGCTCGAGCGCGCGGCGGGCGAGGAACTCGACCGGCGGGTAGAGGCGCATGGCCTCTTTGAAGACGCGCGTCGTGGCCCCGAGCGAGGCGGCCCCCTCGAAGGTGACGGGGCCCGGCGGCAGGGCGTCGGCCTCGGCCTGCACGCGGTCGCGGGCGGCGGGGTCCCGGGCGAGCAGGTAGAAGGCCCAGGCGAGGGCGGTGGCGGTGGTCTCGTGGCCGGCGACGAAGAGCGTGACGGCCTCGTCGCGCAGCTGCCGGTCGCTCATGCCGGCGAACGACGCGTCTTCGGCGTCGCGCGCGGAGAGCAGGCGCGCGAGCAGGTCGTCGCGCTCGCCGGGGGCGGCGCGCCGCTCGTCGATCATGCGCTGGATGCGCCGGTCGAGCCGGTCGATCGCGGCGCGCAGCTCGGGCGAGCGGGCGCCCTGGAGCAGGAAGGGCTCTTCGAACTTGGCGCGCAGCGGCCCGCGCAGGGCGTCGAGCCTCGCGGGCAGCGCGTCGACCGCGTCGAGCGCGGCGATGTGGGCGACGAGCGCGCCGCTGGCGGCGCTCTGGTTGACCCAGCCGAGGGCCGTGGTGAGCGCCGCGCCGAGCTCGTCGGCCTCGTCGAAGGTGTCGCTGTCGAAGAGCGCCCGGCCGACCACGCCCATCGTGATGCGCGTCGTCTCGCGCGCGAGGTCGACCGGCTCGCCGTCGCGGTAGCCCGCGAGCGCCGTCTGGGCCACCTCGTACATCTGCCGCGCGTAGCGCGCCGCGGCGCTCGGCGCGAAGAGCGGCGCCATCAGCCGGCGCTGCCGCCGCCACAGCTCGCCCTCGGCCGTGAAGAGCCCGCGGCCGGCGAGGTAGTGCAACAAAAGGCGGATGCCCGGCGACTTCTCGAACGCGCGGGCCTTCTCGACGAGGATCTCGTGCGCGAGGGCGGGCGTGTTGGCGAAGAGGACCTCGCGGTAGAGAAAGCGCGCCCGCACGAGGTCGCCCGTGCGCCCCACCGCGCGCAGGAAGGCGAGGCGCGAGCCCCGGAAGAGGTGCGCGTGGCCGAGCAGGTTCGCGCCGGGGGCCGAGGGGACGTCGCGCAGGGTCTGCATGGCGCCAGGTATAGGGGCCCGCCGCCCGGCGGCAAGGGCCGCCTCACTCGGGCGGCTTGCGCTTGTAGACGACCTTGGCGCCGCTGTTCGTGTCGAACAAGAGGACCGTCCACTCGTCGGGCAGGTCGAAGACGATCTCGGTCGGCAGCGCGGCGGCGGCGCGCAGGCCGCGGTCGGCGCCGACGGGCCGGGCGGTGAGCTTGCCCGGGTCGGCGTCGGGCACCAGGTTGAAGGTGATATTGTTGTAAACGAGCTCTTTGCCGTTAGCGTCGGTGCCGAAGTTCAGCCAGGCCCACCGGCCGTCGGCGCCCTTGACGAAGCGCATGCCCTCGCCCGCCGAGACCTTCATGGCCGTCTGCACGCAGCCCGCCCGGGCGTTCGGGTCTTCGGCGTGCTTCTGCGCGCAGCTGTCGTCGATCTTCTTCTTGAGGTCGGGCGAGTCGTTGACCGAGACGTAGTACGTCGCGTTCCCGAAGGCCTTGGTCGACCCGATGCGCTCGACGTCCGCCGCGCTCTTGGCCGGCGTGCAGCCGGCCGCCAGCGCCGCCGCGGCCAGAAACGGGCCCCACGAGGCGCCCCGAAGCTTCGGCATAGTCATACTCGTCTTCCTCCGTCAGGCCGCCCCGTCGGCGGCCGGCCTCTCTGCGCGCGTGACGCGGCATGCCATCGCCTCGACGGCGGCGCGCACGCGCGAAGGCGCGCGGTCGCTCGCCCCCAAGGGCGGCGGGAGCCTGCCACAGGCGGCGCCGGCGTGTCCAGCGCGTCCGCGCCGGGCGGGCGGGGGCCGGGCGCGGGGCGCGAAGGGCGCGAAGGCGCCGTCGGCCGCGCGAACCGACGCGGGCCGCGCGAACGTGCCCACCGTCGGTCGCCGGGCGCGCGGCCGCTACTTCTGGACGGCCTTCGGGTCCATCCAGAGGACCTCCCAGTGGTGGCCGTCGGGGTCGTAGAAGCTCCAGGCGTACATGAAGCCGTGGTCGGTCGAGGCCATCGCGGGCTGGCCGCCGGCGGCCAGGGCGGTCTGTACCATCGCGTCGACCTCGGCCCGGCTCTCGCACGAGAGCGCGAAGAGGCCCTCGGTCTGGCGCGCGGTGTCGCAGACCTCGCGCTTCGTGAAGGTCTTGAAGAAGGGCTCGGTGAGCAGCATGACGAAGGCCTCGTCGCTCACGACCATGCAGGCGGCCTTGTCGTCGGTGAACTGGCGGTTGAACTCGAAGCCGAGCTTGCTGAAGAACTCCATCGAGCGCTTGAGGTCGCGGACGGCGAGGTTCACGAAGATCTTGCGGGCGCGGCTGGCTGCCATGGGGGGCCTCTCTCGGTGCGGGTCTCGAGCGTAGTGACCCCCCGGGGCGCCCGAAGTCATCGGCGCCGCCGACGATTTCTTTCGGGCCGCGGCCCCCGCCCGGCGGCCGCCGGCCGGCTCGGGCGAGGCGGCCGCGGTCGCCGGGCGGCCCCCTCTCTAGGCGGGCAGCTCGAGGGGCAGGCCGAAGCGGGGGAAGAGCGTCTCGGTGTCGAGGAAGGCGTTCCACGCGGCGATGCGGCCGCCCGAGAGCTCGAGCACGATGAGGGCCCAGGCCCGGTGGGGGCCGCCGTCTTGGCCCGGGCGGTACTGGGCGAAGGCGGGCACGCCGTTGGCGGCGGTCGGCACGAGCCGCGAGCCGCGGCAGCCCGAGCCCCGGCCGAGCAGCCAGGCCGCGATGGCCTCGGGGCCCCGGAGCCAGAAGGCGTAGGGCGGCATCGAGAGCGTGGCGTCGTCGCGCAGGAGCGACGCGAGCTCGTCGACGTCGTAGCGCTCGAAGGCGGCGACGTAGCGCTCGAGCAGCCTCGCCTCGTCGGCCGACAGCGCGGGGCCGGGCCCGCCGAGGTCGCGCGCGGCGAGCGTGGCGCGGGCGCGCTGCAGGGCGCTGTTGACCGCGGCGACGGAGGTGTCGATCGCCTCGGCGACCTCGGCGGCCGACCAGCCGAGCACGTCGGTGAGCAGGAGCGCGGCGCGCTGCTTGGGGGGCAGGTGCTGCAGGGCGGCCACGAAGGCGAGGCGGACGCTCTCGCGCAGCATCGCGAGCTCGGAGGCGTCGGCGTCGGCCGGCAGGACGCGGGCGTCGGGCACGGGCTCGAGCCAGTGCGTGCGCGGGCGCTCGACGAGGGGGTCGTCGGTCGTGTTGGCGGGGCCGCCCTCGATCGGGCGCTCGCGGCGCGAGCGGTCGGCGAGCGCGTCGAGGCAGACGTTGGTCGCGATGCGGTAGAGCCAGGTGCGCAGCGAGGCCCGGCCGTCGAAGCGCTCGAGGCCCTTCCAGGCGCGCACCATGGTCTCTTGGACGGCGTCGTCGGCGTCGACGGCCGAGCCGAGCATGCGGTAGCAGTGGCCGGTGAGGGCGCTGCGGTGCTCTTCGAGGTTCGCGGCAGAGGCCATGGCCGGTGGGGTACCAGACGCGCGCGCGCTTGGCCAAGGGCGCGCCGGGCCCCCGGCGCCCGGGCCGGGCCTCGACCACCGCCCGGGCCGGGCCCGGTACGCGGCGGCGGGGCGCGCCGTTGCCCGGCGCGGCACGGACATTCATTGCCCGCCCCCGCCCGCGCCCGTGCGCCGCGGGCCGGGCACGAACTTCGCTTGCCGGCGGGCCCCTCGGCGCGCGGCACGGGGTTCGCCCGCCCCCCGATCGATCGACATCGGGGCCCGGGCACGAAGTTCGCTTGCGCCCGGTGTCATCCACATACGCGCCCAGGCACGGGCTCCGCTTGCGCACGAAACCACCAAACTATGCGATACGAATTGGGCCCCGCGCCCGTGGGGTCTGGCTAGCAAAGCGGCGCGCCTTGTCGCAAAATGTCTCACGCGCGTGGGTGGTCGCCGCCGTGACCGTGGTGGGTCACGACGGGGCCCCCCGCGGCGTCGTACGAAGGCGTCGTTTCGTCGCGAAAGAGCCCCGGCGACGCCGCGGGCGGGGGCCGCCCGGGCGGCGCGTGCCCGCCGAAGGGCCTCGCGACCAGCAGGAGACCAAAGAATGATTCGAACGTCGTATGCGTCGAGCGCGTGGGTTCTGATCGTTGGCCTCGCGGCGGCCGGCTGCGCGGGCGGCCCGGGCGGCGAGGGCCCGCTCGCCGAGGGGGCGCTCGGGCTCGCCGCCAAGGCCGACCCGGGCTGCGGCACCCGGCACGTGAGCGAGAAGCGGGGCCGCGACGAGGCGCCCCTCGGCGCGCCGAACGACTGCCGGCGGGCGGGCGCGCCCTGCCGCACGATTCAGCACGCGGCCGACGTCGCCTGCGCGGGCGACACGGTCTCGGTGGGCAAGGGCGAGTACCGCGAGAACGTCACGCTGCGCAAGCCGCTCACCCTCGCCGGCCAGGGCAAGAAGACCGTGCTGCGCCCCGCCGTCTCGGCCCCCAACCCCTGCGAGGTGAGCTCGCTCTGCGGCGGCGCCGCGAGCAACGTCGTGCTCGTCGAGGCCGACCACGTCACGGTGCGCGACCTCAGCATCGACGGCGACAACCCCGACCTGACGAGCGGCGTGGTCGTCGGCGGGGCCGACGTCGACGCGCGCAACGGCGTCATCACCAACAACCTCGCCGGCTCCTTCGGCGACCTGCGCGTCGAGCGCGTCCGCGTCCGCAGCGTGTTCCTGCGCGGCATTCAGGTCGGCAACGGCGGCACCTTCGCCTTCGTCGGCAACCGCGTGAGCAACGTGCGAGGGTCCGACTTTTCGATCGCCATCTTCAACTTCGGCGCCGGCGGCCTCATCGAGAACAACGTCGTCGCCGACTCGGCCGACGCCATCGCGTCCAACCACTCGCGCGGCACCCGCGCCGCGGGCAACCTCGTGCTCGGCTCGGGCAGCGGCGTGCACACCGACAACGCCGGCGACCCCGCCGGCTCGTCGCCCGACCTCGTCGAGGGCAACGCCGTCGTCGGCTGCCGCGAGGGCGGCTACGGCGTCTGGGCCCTCTTGCCCTACGTCGCCCCGGCCTTCCGCGACAACCTCGTGCTCGGCTGCTCGGTCGGCCTCGGCGCCTTCGGCCAGGGCGCCCCCGTCACCACGTCCTTCACCGGCAACGTCGTCGACGGCTGGGGCGCCGAGGGCAGCGTGGGCTTGCTCGCCACCAACGACCAGCTCGGCTTCGGCGCCGGCGACGCGAGCGTCGAGGCCTCGGGCAACGCCTTCCTGCACAACGCCTACGGCGCCTACCTCGAGCAGCTCTCGGGCTTCGCCCTCGACGCCGACCTCGCCTGCAGCGCCCTCGTCGGCAACGACACCGGCCTCGCCGCGGGCTCCGAGGCGGGCCCGATCGCCGGCAGCTCCGTCCGCGAGAGCGTCATCGCCGCGAACGATCTCGTCGGCGTCGACGCCACCGCCCTCGCCGAGGGCCCCTTCGACGCCACCACCAACTTCTGGGCCTGCGCCGAGGGCCCCGGCGCCGAGGGCTGCGACGGCGTCGCCGGCGACGTGCTCGCCACGCCCTTCGCCGCGAGCCCCCCCGCCTGCGCCCTCGACGCCCAGCGGCTCGCCGAAAGGTCCGCGAGCGCCCTCGCTCTACGCAACGCCGCCGACGACGCCGACGACGCCGACGACGCCGACGACGAGTGAGCCGGCGCCGAGCGCGCCCGCCCGTGACGAGGGGGCCGGCGGCGGGCGCGACCCATGGCCGGCTCGGCGCCTCGTACCGGGTGATTCACCAGGCGCCGAGGTGGGGGCGTGCGGGGGCTGGGCGCGCCCTTTTCGGCCTGTGGCAACCTGCCACTTTTAGCACGTTTTTTCCGTGGCATTTCGCCACACGCCGTGCGCCCGGTGAGCGCCGAGAACTCTGCCTGAGCCTGCGCCGTAGCTCCGGCGACCCAAGGCACAGTTTCTGCTCGAGCGCCGGGGCATGGCGCCTGCAAACGAAGGCTCCCCGTTCCAAACACCGAACCATGATCTTTACGTCGTCGGCATCGGCGCGTCGGCCGGCGGGCTCGAGGCCCTCGAGCGCTTCTTTAGCCACGTGCCCCTCGACAGCGGCATGGCCTTCGTGGTCGTGCAGCACCTGTCGCCCGACTTCAAGAGCATGATGGACGAGCTCTTGGCGCGGCGCACCGACCTGCCCATCCGGCTGGTCGAAGACGGGATGCCGGTCGAGGCGGACCACGTTTACCTGATACCGCCCAAGACCGAGATGATCATCTCGGGGGGCAAGCTCTTGCTGAGCGAGCGCGACCGGCAGCAAGAGCTCTCGCTGCCGATCGACGTGTTCTTCCGGTCGCTCGCGCAGGACTGCGGCGCCCGCGCGGTGGCGGTGGTGCTCTCGGGCGGCGGCAGCGACGGCTCGCGGGGCATCCGCGACGTGCACGAGGCGGGCGGCACGGTGTTCGTGCAGTCGCTCGAGAGCGCGCAGTTCGCCGGCATGCCGAAGGCCGCGTTCGACGCGGGGGTGGCCGACGCGGTGCTGCCGCCGGAGGAGATGCCGGCGCTCTTGGCCGAGCACCTGCGCTTCGGCCGCGACGCCTCGAAGCGGCCCGACGCGGCGCTGCCGCCGCAGGGGCTCTCGGCCATCTACCGGATGCTCGAGGAGGAGTTCGGCCTCGACTTCACCCACTACAAGCCGAGCACGGTCACGCGGCGCATCGAGCGGCGGCTGCGGCTCGCGCGGGCGGGCGACCTCAAGGGCTACGTCGAGCGGCTGCGGACCGAGCGCGACGAGCTCGACGTGCTCTACCGCGACCTGCTCATCGGGGTGACGCGCTTCTTCCGCAACGACGAGGCCTTCGCGGTGCTCGAGCGGCGCGTGCTGCCCGACATGCTGCGGGCGGGGCCGCCGGAGGCGCCGTTCCGGGTCTGGGTGGCGGGCTGCGCGACGGGCGAGGAGGCCTACTCGCTCGCCATCGTGCTGCACGAGCTGACGACGAAGCTCGGGCCGCGGCCGGTCAAGATCTTCGCCACCGACGTGCACCCGGGCTCGCTCGAGTTCGCGGCCCGGGCGCTCTACGACGAGGAGTCGGTGGCGGCGGTCGACGCCGAGCGGCGCGAGCGCTACTTCGTGCGCCGGGGGCCGGGCTTCCAGGTCGTGCCCGAGCTGCGGCAGATGGTGGTCTTCGCGCCGCACAACGTGGTGCGCGACGCGCCCTTCACGCGCGTCGACCTCGTCAGCTGTCGCAACCTGCTCATCTACCTGCAGCCCCCGGCGCAGCAGAAGGTGTTGAGCCTGTTCCACTTCGCGCTCAACCGCGGCGGCGTGCTCTTCCTCGGCCCGAGCGAGAGCCAGGGCGGCATGGCGCGCGACTTCGAGGCGATCGACGGGCACTGGCGCATCTACCGCAAGTTCAGCAACGCCCGCTTCTCGCCCGTCGACGTCGGCCGCCGCCCCGCGCGCGCGCCGGAGGGCCGCGCCCTCGGCGCGTCGCTCGTGCAGCCGGCCGGGCGCCCCTCGCTCACGAGCCTGATCGGCACGTACGACGCGCTGCTCGACGAGTTCATGCCCCCCGGGCTGCTCGTCAACGAGCGCGGCGAGCTCCTGCACGCCTTCGCGGGGGCGAGCCGCCTTCTGCGCCCGCACGACGGGCGCCAGGGGCTCGACGTGCTCGAGCTCGTCGACCCCGACCTCAAGGCGGTGCTCGTCGGGGGGCTGCAGCGGGCGCGCAAGGAGGGGGCGCCCGTCGTCTACCGCGGCGTGCGCGTCGGCGACGAGGCGCGCTACGAGGTCTCGGTGCGGCCCGTGCTCGGCCGCGGCGGGGGCGCGCACCTGCTCGTCACGCTGACCCCGTCCGCGGGGCCGGCCGCGCCGCGCGCGCCCGAGGCCGAGATCGACGCCGGCGACGCGTCGCGCGAGCAGATCGGGGCGCTCGAGTCGGAGCTGAGCGCCACGAAGGAGAACCTGCAGGCCGCCATCGAGGAGCTCGAGACCAGCAACGAGGAGCTGCAGGCGGCCAACGAAGAGCTGCTCGCCTCGAACGAGGAGCTGCAGAGCACGAACGAAGAGCTGCAGAGCGTCAACGAGGAGCTTTACACGGTCAACGCCGAGTACCAGCGCAAGCTCTCGGAGCTCGTCGAGCTGACCAACGACATGGACAACCTGCTGGCGAGCACCGACGTCGGCGCCATCTTTCTCGACGCCGAGCTGCGCATTCGCAAGTTCACGCCGCGCGTCGCCGACGTCTTCCGCCTGCTGCCGCAGGACGTGGGCCGGCCGATCGAGAACTTCACCCACAGCATGCTGCACCCCGGCCTCGGCGAAGACTTGCGCCGGGTGCTCGCGACCGGCAAGCCGGTCGAGCGCGAGGTGCGGCTGACCGGCGGGCGCTCGTTCTTCTTGCGCGTCTTGCCCTACCGCGCCAAGGGCCAGGTCGACGGCGTCGTGCTCACGCTCATCGACGTCAGCGGCCTGAAGGCGGCCGAGGACGCGCTCTTCCACGAGCGCTACCTGCTGAACAGCCTGCTCGCGGGCGTGCCCGACGCCATCTACTTCAAGGACGTGCGCGGCCGCTTCATCCGGGTCAACGGCGCCATGGCCGACCGGCTCGGCGTCGACGACCCGGCCGAGGCCGCCGGCAAGACGCCCTTCGAGCTGCCCGAGCGCGAGGTGGCGCTCGCCGCGCAGCACAAGGACGAGGCCGTCCTGCGCGGCGGCGAGGCCGAGCTCTACAAGCTCGAGCGGCGCGCGCTCGGGGGCGACGCCGAGGGCTGGGACCTGGTGAGCCGCCTGCCGCTGGTCGACGCCGCCGGCGCGACGGTGGGCGTCATCGGCATCTACCGCGACGTCACCGAGCAGAAGCGCGCCGAAGAAGAGATCCGCGCGGCGGTGCGGCGGCGCGACCAGTTCCTCGCGATGCTCTCGCACGAGCTCCGAAACCCCCTCGGCGCCATCGTCACCGCCACGGCCCTGCTCAAGGCCGGGCCCGAGCGGCCCGAGCAGCGGCGCAAGGTGCTCGACATCTTCGAGCGCCAGTCGCAGCAGATGGCCCGCCTGCTCGACGACCTGCTCGACGCGAGCCGCGTCACGCAGAACAAGATCGAGCTGCGGCGCCGCGTGCTCGACCTGCGCGCCGTCGTGCGCGACGCCTGCGACGCGGCCCGGAGCCTGATGGACGCGCGCGGCGTCAACTTCTCCGTCGAGCTCGGGCCCCGCCCGCTCTACGTCGACGGCGACCCGGTCAGGCTGCAGCAGATTCACGTCAACCTGCTCAGCAACGCCGCCAAGTACACGCCCCGCGGCGGCCACGTCCGGCTCGAGGTCACGCGCGAGGGCGGCCAGGCGCTCGCCCGCGTCGTCGACGACGGCGTCGGCATCCCCGCCGACATGATCGGCAGCGTCTTCGACCTCTTCGTCCAGTCGGCCCGCACCCTCGACCGCTCCGACGGCGGGCTCGGCGTCGGCCTGACCCTGGTGCGCTCGCTCGTCGCCATGCACGGCGGCACCGTCAGCGCCCGCAGCGAGGGCGAGGGCAAGGGGTCCGAGTTCGTCGTGCGCCTGCCGCTCGCCCCGGCCCCGACCGCCGAGGGCGCCGACCACATGCCGCCGCTGGCCGACCGGGGCGGGGCCCGGCGCGTCGCCATCGTCGAGGACAACGCCGACAGCCGCGAGATGATGTGCCACTTCCTCGAGCTCGCCGGCTTCGACTGCGAGTCGGCCGGCGACGGCCCCTCGGGCCTCGCCCTCATCGAGCGCTCCGCCCCCGACGTCGCCCTCGTCGACGTCGGCCTGCCGGGCATGGACGGCTTCGAGGTCGCGCGGCGCGTCCGCCACAACCCCAAGCTCGGCCACACCTTCCTCATCGCCGTCACCGGCTACGGACAGCCCAGTGACCGCACCCGCGCCATCGAGGCCGGCTTCGACGCCCACGTCGTCAAGCCCGTGCAGCCCGAGACGCTCGTGCGCCTGCTCGCCCGCGGCCGCGACCCCGGCCCCGCCGAGGGCGCCTCGGCCCGCGAGCGCGCGCCCGAGCGGCCGCGCTCCGACCGGCCGCGGCACGAGGGGCAGGGCCACGACGGGCGCCGCCCCGACGGGCACTCGCCCGGCGGGCACCGCATCGACGGGCACCCGCCGGACGGACACCGCCCCGGCGGGCACTCACCGGACGGACACCGCCCCGGCGGGCGCCGACCGGAGGGCAATGGCGCGCCGACGGCCGACTAAAGGGGCGCGCTGCCCACGCCGGCCCGCCCGCCGCGGCGCCGGGCGGGGGCCGGTCAGGCCGGCGGCTTGTCTTTCGCCATCGCGCGCGCGGCGGCGGGGCGCGACGAGCACGCGGCGAGGTAGCGGTCGACGCGCTCGCCCGGGGGCAGGCCCGAGCGGTACCACTGCCCGACGCTCGCGAAGAGCAGGTCGACCGCGCTAAACCCGTCGCCGAGCAGGTACTCGCTCTTGGCGAGCGCGCCCGTGATGCGCGCGTCGAGCTCGGCGCGCCCGCGGAAGGTCCGGACGAGCGCGGGGTTGTCGGCGACCTTGGCGTGCTCGAAGTTGATGACGGGCTCGACGACGCCGGCGTAGTACGCCAGCCACGAGAGGTAGGCGCCGCGCCGCGGGTCGCCGACGCGGGGGCCGAGGCCCGCCTCGGGGTGCAGGTCGGTCAGGTAGAGAATGATGGCGATCGACTCGGTGACGAGCGCGCCGTCGTGCGCGAGCGCGGGCACCTTCTTGTCGGGGTGCGGGTTCGCCGGGTCGGCGGCGCCCGAGCCGTCCATCCGCGTGATGTTGGTGTAGGCGATCTCGTACGTCGCGCCGAGCTCTTCGAGGAGCCAGATGATGCGCGACGAGCGCGACTGCGGGGCGTGAAAGAGCGTGAGCATAGGGGGTTACCTTTCGGCTCGCATTGAGGGCGCGACCTCTACTACCGCCGCGGGGCGCGAGAAAGCCCGACCCGCCGCCGCGCCCCGGGGGCGGCTTACGAAGATGAGCGGCGCCATCGTCCTCGCGGCGGCCGCCGGCGTTCGTCGCAGGCGCCGCGACGCCGAGGCCCGGCGCCCCGTCGGGCTGCTGCCGGCGGGTTGAGGCGGCGCCGCGGGGGGCGCCCGGCCCCGGGGCGCGCCGGCGCTCAGGCGAGGGGCAGCCGCACGACGAAGGTCGCGCCCTTGCCCTCGCCCTCGCTCTGGGCCTCGACGGTGCCGCCGTGCAGCTCGACGAGGTGCCGCGTGAGGGCGAGCCCCAGGCCGAGGCCGCCGTGGGCGCGGCCGCTGCCGACGTCGGCCTGCATGAAGCGCTCGAAGACGGCGGAGAGCTGGTGGGGGGCGATGCCCTGGCCGCTGTCGCTGACGCTGAGGCGGGCGCTCGCGTCGTCGCGCGCGAGGCCGAGCCGGACGCGGCCGCCCTTGGGGGTGAACTTGATGGCGTTCGACGCCAGGTTCCACACGGCCTGCTGCAGCCGGTCGGGGTCGCCGAGGACGGGGCCGACCGCGGGGTCGATCGCGCGCTCGAGCCCCAGGCCCTTGGCCTCGAGCGCGGGCCCGAGCGAAGCGAGGGCCGCCTCGACGATCGGCGCGAGCGCGAGGGGCCGGACGTCGAGGCGCAGCTTGCCCGAGACGAGGCGCGAGGCGTCGAGCAGGTCGTCGACGAGCCGGGCCTGGGCGAGGGCGTTGCGCTCGATCGTCTCGAGCGCGCGCCCGACCTTGTCGCCGGGGACCGCGCCGGCCCGCAGCACGCGCGCCCAGCCGAGGATGGCGTTGAGGGGGGTTCGGAGCTCGTGCGACACCGTCGCGAGGAACTCGTCTTTGAGCCGGGCGGCCGCCCGCGCCTGCTCGGACAGCTGGGCGCGCTCGGTCGCGACGGCCTCGCCGCCCGCGAGCGCTCGCGCGAGCTCGCGCTCGAGGCGCTCGCGCCGCTCGACTTCGGCCTCGAGGGCGCGGGCGCGCTGCTGCAGCCGGGCGACCTCGCGCGACGCCGCCCGCGGGTCGTCGAGCGCCGAGTAGCCCTCGGCCGGCAGGGCGCGCTCGTGCGCGTCGCACACGCGCCCGAAGGGGCCGGCGTGCTCGGAGCGGCCGAAGCCGTCGAGGCGGTAGGCGCAGAGCAGGCGGAAGGGGCGGGCGTCGGCGAGCGCGTTCCACCAGGATTCGAGGCGCAAGGCGGCCTCGTGGTGGCCGGCCTGGCACAGCAGGTCGACCATCTCGCCGTAGACGCGGACCCGCCCGCCCGGGCGGCCGGCGCCGGCCCGCTCGAGGCAGCCGCCCACCACCTCGCGGAAGGCGGCCTCGTCGGGCAGGCCGCCCTTCATGATCGTCGCGAGCACCGCGCGCGCGTCGACGAGCGTGAGCTCGCCCGCGGCGCGCGCGCGCTCGACGTCGAACGAGCTGGCCTCGAGGCGCCGACAGAGCGCCTCGCCGCGCGCCCGGGTCCCGATGACCACGAGCGGCTCGCCCGCGACGAGCCCGGCGCCGAGAAAGCGGGCCACGGAGTCGTCGAGAAAATCGTCGTCTTCGTAGAATTGAACGGTGTGGCCCGAGGCCGCCGGCCGGTCGGCCGGGCGCCAGTCGTCGGCGGCTGGCCCGATCGAGGCGGGAGCGCCGCCTCGGGGCTCGAGACCGAGGACCATGTCGCTCGAGGTGCCTTCGCTCTGTTGCACGTCTCTCGGCTCCGCCAGGGGGGCGCCCGAGCCCCTCGTTCACTGCCGTCCGAGCGCCGGGCCCCGCCGCCGACCCGAGCTGACGGAACCACCCAAAGGCACCCAATCGCTAGTTTCTCCCGAAACCGCCCTCGGTCAAGGTTCGGGGAGACTTATTTAAGGACTCGAAGAAATGCTCAGGCAACGGCAGAGATCGGACGGAAGATTGGACTTACGGCCGAGCCTCAGGCGAGCCGTAGGGCTTCGGGCCGCTCGACCGAAGAGCCGAGCTCGCGCCTTCTGCCATCAGCCCCCGCGAGGGCAAAAAGCGCCTTGGCCGCCGCTCGTACACGCCCGCAGCGCCCGCGAGGTCGCCCGCCGCCCGCCGCCCGCGTCAGGCCTTCTTGAGGTGATACCCCATGCGCGGAAAGTGCACGTGCACCTTGCCCGCCCGCTCGTCGGTGCGCTCGACGACGACCTCATCGAGGGTCAGCCCCACGAGCGCGCCCGCCACCGGGTCGGTCGCGTAGTCGACCGCCGCCACGGTCACGGCGGCGCCCGCTTCGAAGCCCAGCCCGGGCTCGACCCGCGCCGGCGCGTGCTCGCCGCGCGCGGCCGCGACGCCGATCGCGTCGGCGCTCGAGAGCGGCTCGGGGCGACCGTGCCCGAAGGACGAGACCCGCCGCGACCACCCGCTCACCTTCTCGAAGGGCTCGAGGATCGCCGCCAGCGGCCCCGCCTGGCGCACGAACCAGAGCGGGTGCACCGTCGAGAAGTCGGCGATGCAGGGGGCCTCGCCGAACAGAAAGGGGCGCCCGTCGGCCAGCGCGCCCTCGAGCCAGCCGAGGTAGGTCTCGAGCTGCATCCGGGCCTCGGCCGCGCTCATCAGACGCATGCCGGCGGTCATCGCGACGCGGTCGCTGATGAAGGCCGCCGCGAACTCGGGCGGCGCCCCCGCGAAGAGGGACGCCACGCCCACCGGCTGCAGCACGTAGGGCACCGCCACCCAGAAGAGCGTCGCGTCCGCCCACTGCGCCGCCACGTGTTGCAGCCCCCCGGCCGCCGCCGGGTAGAGCGGCGGGTCGGGCGCCAGGCGGTCGAGCACCCGGCACACGAGCGCGGTGTCGCAATAAATGTCGGCGCCGATTTGCAGCAAGGGCGTGCGGCGGTAGCCGCCCGTCAGCGCCACCACGTCGGGCTTGGGCATCACCACGGGGATGGTGACCGAGCGCCAGGCGAGGCCCTTGTAGCCCAGCACGAGGCGGACTTTCTCAGCAAACGGCGAGCCATCGTAATGATGAAGAATCAGATCGCTCATGGTGCCCCTCGCGCGGCGAGCGCGGCCGCCGTGGCCCGCCCGACGCGCCCAGCACCGTAGACCAGGCCGCGCCCCCGCGAAAGCGACCGGGCGGCCCCGCCCCTGCCCCGGCGGCGAGCGCGCGACGTACCCGGCGGTCAGGGCCCGAGCGCGGCACGGTCCGCGCAGGGGCCGGCGCCCCGGGCAGCGCACCCCCGTGCGACCGACGCCGACGAGGCAGCGCTCGGGGCGGCCCCCGGCGCGCGACCGACACCGCCGGGGCAGCGGTCCGGGCGGCGGCCCTCGGCGCGCGACCGACACCGCCGGGGCAGCGCTCGGGGCGGCGGCCCTCGGCGGGCGACCGACGCCGCCGGGGCAGCGCTCGGGGCGGCGGCGCCCGGCGTGCGCCCGACGACGCCGGGACAGCGCTCCGGGCGGCGGCCCCGGCGTGCGCCCGACGCCGGCAGGTCAGCGCCCCCGGCGCGCGGCCATCGCGAGCCCTACGATCACCCCCATGGCCACCCAGACGCCGCGCGCGCCGCCCCCCCGCCGGCGACTTCGGTTACCATCGCCGCGTGAGCCACGAGCGCGTCTTGTTTGTCGATTTCGACGGGGTCCTCGTCCACGACAATTACGTGTCCGAGTCGGCGGGCCTGGTCTGGAGCGAGCTCGACATGGACCCGGCCGCCGTCGCCCGCCTCGACGAGCTCTGCTGGCGGGCCGGCGCCGCGGTCGTGATCTCGTCGTCGTGGCGGCGCAACCACGGCCTCGACGACCTGCGCGGCATGCTCGCGCGCCGGGGCTTCCGCGGCGCGGTCGTCGGCGTGACGCCCTCGCTGCGCCCCGACGCCGAGGGCCAGCGGCTCGCGCGCGGCCACGAGATTCAGGCCTGGCTCGACGAGCACCCCGAGGTACGGGATTTCGTCATTCTCGACGGCGACGACGACCTGGCCCACCTCGGCCCCTTTCACGTGCGTACGAGCACCGAGCTCGGCCTGCTGGCCGAGCACGTCGAGGCCGCGCTCGCCGCCTTCGCGGCGGGCGCCTGCCGGGGCGTGCCGGTCAAGATGACGTGAGCGCCGGGTAGTCGGTGTAGCCGCGGTCGCCGCCGCCGTAGAAGGTGGCGCGGTCGGGCGCGTTCAGGCCCGCGCCGCGGCGGAAGCGCTCGGGCAGGTCGGGGTTCGCCAAGAAGGGCACGCCGAACGAGACGAGGTCGGCCTCGCCGCGCGAGAGCGCCCCGTGGGCCGAGGCCGCGTCGTAGCCGCCGTTGGCGACGAAGGCGCCGCGGAACTGCTCGCGCAGCAGGGGGCTGACGCGCGGGCCCGCCGCCGCCATCGGCCCCGAGACCGGCTCGACCACGTGCAGGTAGCCGACCCGGCGGGCCGAGAGCTCGCGCGCGGCGTACGAGAAGGTCGCCGCCGGGTCGGAGTCGGCCATGTCGTTGTACGAGCCGAGCGGCGAGAGGCGCACGCCCACGCGCTCGGGCCCCCAGACGCCGGTGACCGCCTCGGTCACCTCGAGCAGAAAGCGCGCCCGGTTCTCGACCGAGCCGCCGTACGCGTCGGAGCGGCGGTTCGACCCGTCGCGCAAGAACTGGTCGATGAGGTAGCCGTTGGCCCCGTGCAGCTCGACGCCGTCGAAGCCCGCCGCCTGGGCGAGGCGCGCGCCCTCGGCGAACTGGGCCACGACGCCCGCGATCTCGCCCGGCTCGAGCGCCCGCGGCGCCGAGAAGGGCCGCTTGCCCTCGGGCGTGAAGGTCTCGCCCTGCACCGCGATGGCCGAGGGCGCGACCGGCGCCTGCCGCCCCGGCTGCAGCGACACGTGCGAGACGCGCCCGACGTGCCAGAGCTGCAAGAAGATGAGCCCGCCGGCCGCGTGCACCGCGTCGGTGACGAGGCGCCAGCCCCGCGCCTGCTCGGCCGTGTGAATGCCCGGCGTGTCGACGTAGCCGACGCCCTGGGGGCTCACCTGCGTCGCCTCGGTCACGATGAGCCCGGCCGAGGCGCGCTGCGCGTAGTACGTCGCCGTCGAGGGCCCGGGCGCGTTGCCCGCGACCGCGCGGCTGCGCGTCATCGGGGCCATCAGCACGCGGTTCTTGAGCGAGAGCGGGCCGAGCTGGTACGGCCGCAAGAGGGGCGAGTCTGCCGGCAAGAGAGTCACGGGGGCGTCCTTTTTCTGGGCGGGGGCGGCCCGCCCGGCGAGGGCAGAGATGCGCCTCGTACTTCTCTGTGTCAAGTAGCTTCCTTTTTTATAGTTACCCGCGGCCCGCCCGGCCCCCGGCTCTGCTACGCTCCACGAAACGCGCGCCATGCCCCCCCGACCGCCGCCCTCGCCCCGGCACTGCCCCGGGCTCTGCCCCGACGTGCAGGCCGCCCTCGACGCCCTGGCCAAGCCCTGGTCGGGGCAGATCTTGCTCGCCCTGCGCGAGGGCCCGCTGCGCTTCGCCGAGCTGGCCGAGCGCCTGCCCCCGCTCGGCGACCGCATGCTCTCGCTCCGCCTGAAAGAGCTCGAGGCGCGCGGGCTGCTGTCCCGCCGCGTCAGCAAGGCCCCGCCCGTCCGCGTCTCGTACGAGCTCAGCGCCGCCGGCCTCGCCTTCGACGAGGTGGCGGCGGCGCTCGGCGACTGGGGCCGGCGCCTGCGGGGCCCGCGCCGCGGCAAGGGGGCCCCGGGCGGCGGGTGAGAGTCAGCCGCCCGGCCCGTCGTGCCGCGCCCCGATGACGTTGCCGTCGGGGTCATGAAGCACGACGTGATCGATCGGCATGGCCATGGCGCCCGCAGCCTACACCCGGGGCCCGCCCGCGGACACACGACGCCGCGCGGCGCGCCGCGCCCGGCGGCGGCGAGAGCGCCGCGTCAGGCGCCGCGGCGTTTGCCATCTTCGTTCAAAAGGCGCTAGAAAGTCTTCCCATCATGAAAGCGACGTACCTTTACGCGGTTGCCTTGCCCCTGCTCTTGATCGGCGGCACCTTCGCCGGCTGCGGCGACGACGACGACGACGACCAGCGGCTCGTCGGCGGCTCGGCCGGGGCGGCGGGCACGGGGGGCGGCGGCACGGGCGGCGCGGCCGGCACCGGCGGCGCGGCCGGC
>DASTPP010000205.1:0-12182 GCA_035762175.1 Polyangiaceae bacterium
GCTGCCCGGCGACGCTCTGCGTGCTGGCGCTCGAGCCGGCGCTGGCGCGCTGGTGCGCCGAGCCCATCGACACCGGCCAGCCGCACTCGCCCTTCGTGCCGCTGGTGCTGGGCGCGGGGGCGGTGCCCTTCGTGCGCGACGTGGGCGCCGACCCGCACCTGGCCACGCTCTCGGCGCTGGCCCACGGCAACGACCCCGGCGGCCACGAGGTCGTGCTGGCGGCGCTCGGGGCGGCGGAGCGGTTGGGCGGCGACGAGGGTGCTATGCTCCAGCAGATCATTTGGGCTTCGTTGGGTGAAGCAGCATGGCGAGCCCTGGAGGTGATGATGGACTACGAAAAGGTCAAGGCGATCAGCCCGTTCTACCGGGAGGGCAAGCAAGAGGGGCTGCGCGAGGGCGAAGCGAAGGGCAAGGCTGAGGGGCTTCGGGCGGCCGTACTCGACCTGTGCGAAGCGTTCGGCGTCGAGCCGACCCGAGCGCAGCGCGCCGCGCTCGAGGCGATGGGGTCGGGCGAGCTCGAGGCGCTGCGCCAGGCGCTCAAGCAGCAGCGGCGCTGGCCGGGTTGACCTGAAGAGACGCGCCCCGAGGCGCTCGTCGGTCCCGCCGGGGGCCGCGCTCAGCGAATGGTCGACCCCGTGCGCGCCGAGCCCGGAGGCGGGCTGCCCGGCGCATGCTCGGCCCTGGGCTCGGGGGTGGGCCGCTCAGCGAACGATCGGGCCCGGGCGCGCCGGGCCCGGGGCCGACGACGACGCGGCCGGCGGCGCGCGGTAGGTGAGCGTCAGCTCGACCTTCGCCTCTTCGCCGGCCTTCACCTCGATCTCGCGCGAGGTGCCCTCGGCGATGGCCGGGTGCCCGGCGTGCACGCGCACCTTGCCCGCCGGCACGCCCTCGACGCGGAAGGTGCCGTCGGGCCGGCTGACGGCGTGCGCGGGGTACTTGAGCACGAAGACGTCGGCGCGCAGCCAAGGGTGGTTCAGATCGTCGACGAGCGCGTAGCGTCCGGGCTCGGTCGGGTAGAGGCGCACGGGGTCGCCGCCCGGCATGGCGAACATCTGCGAGATGTGGCGCGCGCCCTCGAGCCGGGGCAGGTAGCGCTCTTTCGGGTCTTCGTTCGCGACCTCGAGGCGCTGGCCGAACGTGAGCGTGTAGGTGCGCGCCGAGTAGGCGCACTCGCGGATGCTCGCCCGCACGGCGTCGCCCCGCGGCAAGAGGTAGCCCGGGTAGTCGGTCACGCCCACGATGGCGTCGGCGAGCTCGCCCTGGGGGCCCTTTCGGAAGTAGTGACGATAGGCGCTTTGCGCGGCGTTGCAGCCCGCCGGCAGGGCCCGGGCGCCGGGCAGCGGCGGGGGCGCGTCGCCCTCGACCCGCACGACGCCCGCCACCGTGCCGAGGGGCCCCTCGTAGCGGGGGGCGTGGAAGGGGTTGAGCACCGACGCGATGACCGACGCCGAGACGGGGATGCCCGCCGGCAGTCGCGCCGAGCTCGCCGCGGGCGCGCCCCCGCCGGCCTCGCCCGGGCCCTGGCAGCGGCAGCCCGCGAAGGCCCCGCCGAGGGCGAGGGCGAGGGCGGCGGCGAAGGCGAGCGGATCGCGTCGGGGCACGGGCGCGGGCCGAATCGTCTCGCGCGCGCTCAGCCGCCCGCGGCCGCGCTCAGGGCGAGGCCGAGGCCGGGGCCGGGCACCAGGCCGAGCAGGAGCACGAGCACCGCCGAGAGCAGGAGCGCCGCCGTCACCATGCCCGAGCGCATCGGCGTCGCGACGGGCGCGTCGGGGGCGGGCTCGCGCATGTACATGTAAACGAGCACGCGCAGGTAGTAGTAAGCGCTCAGCACGCTGTTGAGCAGGCCGATGATGGCGAGCACGTAGAAGCTGCCGCCGATGGCCGCCCGGAAGATGTAGAGCTTGGCGAAGAAGCCGGCCGAGGGGGGGATGCCCGCGAGCGAGAGCAGGAAGAAGCTCATCGCGAGGGCGGCGCCGGGGTGCCGGCGGCCGATGCCGGCGACGTCCTCGTAGCTGACGGCCTCGGCGCCGCGGTGGCCCATCAGCACGAGCGCGCCGAGGGCGCCGGCGGTCGAGGCGGTGTAGGTGAGCAGGTAAAAGAGCACGCTCGCCTGGGCCTCGGCGCCGACCCGCGGCACGGCCACGAGGCCGACGAGCACGTAGCCCGCGTGCGCGACGGACGAGTAGGCGAGCATGCGCTTGACGCTCTCTTGCCGGCCCGCGATGAGGTTCGCGACGGTCATCGTGAGCAGGGCGAGCGTCGCGACGACCGGCGGCCAGCCCGACGACCACGACGAGAGCTTGGTCGGGCCGAAGCCCTGCACGAGCACGCGCAGCATCATGGCGAAGGCCGCGCTCTTGACCGCCACGGCCATGAAGGTCATCGCCGGCGTCGGCGCCCCCTCGTACGTGTCGGGCGCCCACTGGTGGAAGGGCACCGCGCTCACCTTGAAGGCGAGGCCCACCAGCACCAGCGCGAAGGCGAAGAGCACGAGCGGGGTGGGCGCCTGCCGCTCGCCCGCGGCGAGGGCGCGGCCGATGCCGACGAGGTCGGTGTGCCCGGTGACGCCGTAGAGCAGCGCGCCGCCGTAGAGCAGGAGGGCCGCGGCGAAGGAGCCGAGCAAGAAGTACTTGAGCGCGGCCTCGGTGCTGCGCGGGCTGGTGCGCCGGAAGCCCGTCAGCGCGTAGACGCCGAGCGACATCGTCTCGAGCCCGAGGAAGAGCGAGAGCAGGTCGCCCGCGGCGACGAGCACCACGCACCCGATGGTGCTGAAGATGATGAGCGGGTAGAACTCGCCCCGGTCGAGGTTGTGCTCGGGCAGGTAGCCGCCGGCGAGCAGCGACGCGAGCGCGGCGCCCAGGCAGACGACGACGGTGAAGAAGAGCGTGAAGCGGTCGGCGTAGAGGTAGGGCGCGGCCGCGTCGAAGCCGGGCACCGACTCGGGGCCCCGCAGCCAGACGCCGAAGGCGAGCAGGGCCCCGGCGAAGAGGCACACGGCCGTCGGCAGCGCCAGCTCGTTCGAGGGGCTGCGCTCGGCGTCGTCGCCGGCGCGGAAGCGCATGTACGCCTCGGCGATCATCAGGAGGCAGCCGCCCAGCGTGAGGAGCAGCAGCGGCGAGAGGACGAAGTAGACGCCCATGGTGGTCACTCGCCTCCTTCGGGGTGGTCGTGGCCGGCGTGGCCCCCGGGGGCGGGGGCGCCGCCCGGCGGCGGCTCGCGCCCGGGCAGGGGCGGCGCGCCCTGGAAGAACGCCGGGTCGCCCGCCGGCGCGAGCGAGGCGGGGGCGTTGCCGTGATCTTTGCCGTCGTTGAACCCCTTCAAGTAGCGGCCGGTGAAGGCCGCGACCGACTCGTTCATCGGCTCGAGGAAGGTCGAGGGGAAGAAGCCGATGGCGAAGATCAGCACGACGAGCGGCGCGAGCGCGATGGCCTCGCGCGCGTTCAGGTCGGCGAGGCGGCGGTTTCTCGGGTTCGAGAGCGGCCCGAAGAACATCTTCTGCGTCACGCTCAGCATGTACACCGCGCCGAGGATGACGCCGAAGGCCGCGAGCACCGCGTCGATGCCCCCGAAGACCCCGAGCCGCGGCGAGACGTACGTGCCCATGATGACCATGAACTCGCCGACGAAGCCGTTGGTGCCCGGCACGCCGACGCTCGCGAAGGTGACGATCAGCCAGAGCGTCGCGTAGGCCGGCATCACCTTGGCGAGGCCCCCGAACTCGTCGATGCGCCGGGTGTGGCGCCGGTCGTAGATGACGCCGACGAGCAAGAAGAGCGCGCCGGTCGAGACGCCGTGGTTGAGCGACTGCAAGAGCGCGCCCGAGACGCCGCTCGGCGTGCCGCCGAAGAGCCCCAGCATCACGTAGCCCATGTGCGCGACGGACGAGTAGGCGACCAGGCGCTTGACGTCGTCCTGCTTCCAGGCGCAGAGCGCGCCGTAGATGATGCCGCCGAGCACCGCGACGCCGGCGAGGTTTCGGCAGTTCTCGTTCGCCGCCCAGGGGAAGAGCCCCATCGCGAAGCGCAGGTAGCCGTAGGTGCCGACCTTGAGCATGATGGCGGCCAGCACCACCGAGCCGCCCGTCGGCGCCTGCACGTGCGCGTCGGGCAGCCACGTGTGCACCGGGAACATCGGCACCTTGATGAAGAAGGCCAGCGCGAAGGCCCAGAAGCAGAGCGTCTGCGCCTTCTGCGGCAAGACGACGCGCGAGAGGGCGAGCAGGTCGAAGCTCGGCGCGCCGGTGATGCGCGCGTACGTCCACACGAGGTAGAGCATCGCGCCGAGCATCAGCACGCTGCCGAACATGGTGTAGAGGAAGAACTTGATCGACGCCTTGATCTTCTCGGCCCCGCCCCAGATGCCGATCATGATGTACATCGGCACGAGCATCAGCTCGAACGAGAGGTAGAAGAGAAAGAGGTCGAGCGCGACGAACGACGCGATCATCGCCGCCTGCAGGAGCAGGTACGAGAAGCACAGGTCTTTGACGCGCGTCTTGATGCTGCCGAACGAGGCGTAGGCGGCGAGCGGCGTGGTGAAGGTCGTCAAGAGGACGAGCCAGTAGCTGATGCCGTCGACCGCGACGTGGTAGCGGATGCCGAGCGAGGGGATCCACTCGCGGACGTACTGGAAGTGCCAGGCGCGCCCCATCGGCACCCGCAGCAGCAGGAGCGAGAGCGCGAAGGTGACGCCGAGCACGCCGAGCGTCACGCCCTGCAGCACGCGCGGCGACTGCCGCGGCAAGAACAGGATCGCGAGGGCGCCGGCGAGCGGCAGGAAGATGAGCGCGTTGAGCAGCGACGGCCACTCGGCCCCCGGCTCGGTGCCGCCCGCGCCGCGCAGCAGGAGCAGCACCGGCAGCGCCGCCGCGAGCGCGAGGCCCGCGCGCAGGCGCCAGTTCTTGGCCGCGGGCACGAACGCGCCCACCGCCCCGGCGCCGAGCGCCGGCCACAGATCGTAGAAAGACATGCTCGGGTTCATGGGCCTGCTTGCCTGTCCGGGTTCGTTCGGGGCGTCGGGGGCTCAGCCGCCCGGGGGCGGGGGCCGCGGCGCCGGGCGCGGCATGAGCACGGGGGCGCCGGGCTGCTCTTGCGCGGGGCGCGCCACGGTGATGGTGCGCGTGTCGTGGCGGCCGAAGGCGTTCTCGACCGCGAGCGTCACCTGCTTCGACTGGTTCGGCTCGAGCTTCACCTCGATGGCGTCGCGGGGGCCGAACTTGTCGTCGGGCTTGCCGTCGCCGTCCGAGTCGAACTCGTCGAGCTTGCCGTCGCCGTCGGCGTCCCAGCGGTAGCGGTAGCCGAGGCCGGGGCCGGCCTGCACGCGGAAGGTGCCCGTGGCCGGGTCGCTCGTGATCGAGGCGTCGGGGTGGGGCAGGTAGAAGAAGACGGTGAGCGCGAGGGTGCCGACGACCATGGCGGCCGCGTAGGTCTGCACCTTGCCGGTCTGGAAGAGCCGCAGCCCCGCCCCGAAGAGCCCGACGAAGGCGGCGGAGGCCTTGGCGAGCACGCCGTCGACGACCCACTTGTCGGCCACGACGGCCGTGTTGGCGAGCTCGTCGACGGCGCCGATGACCGTGGCGTCGTAGAGCTCGTCGACGCGCCACTTGTCGAGCATCAGCTGGTGCAGCTTCGGCGCGCGCGCGGCGATGTTGCGCGTCGGCTCGCCGCCCTTCACGACGTAGGCGAAGTAGGCGAAGCCGATGCCGACGGCGGCCGCGATGAGGCCGGGGATGGCCAGCATCCAGGCGTGCGAGGCGTCGAAGGCCGGCACGACGACGTCGCCCTTCGAGGGGGCGAAGACGGGCGCGAGCCAGTGCTCCATCGTCATCAGCTCGGGCGCGTGCAGCGTCTCGCCGAGGATGGTCGCGTTCAGGAAGCCCGCGCCGACGGCGAAGGCGGCCAGGATGACGAGCGGGATGGTCATCGGCGAGGGCGACTCGTGCGGCTCGGGCCCCTCGAGGTGGTCGCGGCCGGTGCCGGGGGCGAACGCCTCGTGGTGGTCGTGGCCGTGGTCGTCGTGGCCGTGGTGCTCGTCGTGGCCCGGCTCCTTCCAGCCGGGGGTGACCTTCCAGCCCTTGAAGTCGCCCCAGAAGGTCAGAAAGTACGTGCGGAACATGTAGAACGCCGTCATCGTCGCGCCCGCGATGCCGACGAAGTAGAGCAGCGGGCCGAGCCAGTCGGGCGGCGTCCACAGCGGGCCGATGCGCTCGGCCGCGGCGCCCGCGATGGCGTGCGCCTTGATCTTGGTCTCGAAGGCCTTCGCCAAGATCTCGTCTTTCGAGAAGAAGCCGGCGAAGGGCGGCACGCCCGCGATGGCGACGCAGGACGCGAGGTAGGTCGCGTGGGTGAGCGGCATGTACTTGCGCAGGCCGCCCATGTTGCGCATGTCTTGCGAGGCGTCGGTGTCGTGGATGCGCGCGTGCACCGCGTGGATCACGCTGCCGGCGCCGAGGAAGAGGCAGGCCTTGAAGAAGGCGTGGGTGAAGACGTGGAAGAAGCCGTCGGTGAAGGCGCCCGAGCCGACCCCGAGGAACATGTAGCCGAGCTGGCTGACGGTCGAGTAGGCGAGCACCTTCTTCAGATCGTGCTGCACCAGGCCGATGGTGGCGGCGAAGAGCGCGGTGAGCGCGCCGACGGTGGCGACGGTGGCCATCACGGCGGGTGAGAGCACGAAGACGAAGTTGAGGCGGCAGACGAGGTAGACGCCCGCGGTGACCATGGTGGCCGCGTGAATGAGCGCCGAGACCGGGGTCGGGCCGGCCATGGCGTCGGGCAGCCAGACGTAGAGCGGGATTTGCGCGCTCTTGCCGGCGCAGCCGAGGAAGAGCGCGAGGCCGCAGAGGGTGGCGGGGAAGGCGAGGCGCTGGGCGGTGAGGCCCTTCTCGATGCCGTCGGGCAGCCAGCCGACGAGCCAGCTCGGGAAGCCGGCGCCCAGCGGCCAGACCTGCACGCCGCGCGGGTCGAGCAGGCCGCCGGCGCCGCGCCGGATGCCCTCGAAGTCGAGCGCGCCGGTGTAGTAGAGCAGCATGGCCATGCCGACGAGCAGGCCGAAGTCGCCGACGCGGTTGGCGATGAAGGCCTTCTTGCCGGCGGCCGCGTTCTTCTCTTCGGTGAACCAGAAGCCGATGAGCAGGTAGCTGCAGAGGCCGACGCCCTCCCAGCCGACGAAGAGCAGCGGCATGCTGTCGCCCAAGATGAGCACCAGCATCGAGAAGACGAAGAGGTTCAGGTAACAGAAGAACCGGTGGAACGAGGGGTCGTCCCACATGTACGAGGCGGCGTAGAGGTGAATCAGCGACCCGACGCCGGTGACGACGAGCATCATCACGCCCGAGAGCGGGTCGATGGCGAACGAGACGTCGACGTTGACCGAGCCGAGGGCGTCGCGGCCGGAGAGGGCGAGCCAGTGCCAGGCCGTCCACACCAGGCGCGGGTTCGGGGCGAGCTCGCCGTGGCCGAGCTCGTGCGCGCGCTCGCGCAGCATGAAGAAGGCGACGAGCGAACAGGCGAAGGAGCCGAAGAGGGCCGCGAGGGCCATCAGGCGCACGGCGTCTCTGCCGAGGCGCTTGCCGAAGACGCCGTTGACGAAGGCGCCGAGCAGCGGCAGCCCCAGGATGGCGGCGATGAGGGCGAACTGCTGCGCGGGGAAGATGGCGAACAGGGTGTGCATTGGCTCTTCTCAACCCCGCAGCTGGTCGGCCTCGTCGGTGCGCACCGAGCGGCGCAGCCGGTAGAGGGCGAGCACGATGGCGAGGCCGACGGCCGCCTCGGCGGCGGCGACGGCGATGATGAAGAAGGCGAACATCTGCCCGCCGTGGTGCAGGTTGCGCCCGCCCGGGGCGACGAGCGCGAGGTTGCCGGCGTGCAGGCGGTTGAAGGCGACCAGGGTGAGGTTGACCGCGTTCAGCATCAGCTCGATGCTCATCAGGGCGACGAGCACGTTGCGCCTGGTCAGAAAGCCGAACGCGCCGATGGTGAAGAGGGTGGCGCCCAGCACGAGGTAGTGTTGGATGTGGATCACGGTGCCTCTCTCTCCGTCGGAGGGGGGCGCGCGCCGGGGCGAGGGGTGCCGGGGGCGCGCCGTTCAGACCAGCCCGCTCAGGCCCGGCGCGCGGGGGCCGGCCCCGCCGCCGCGTCGGCCGCCGAAGCCATAGCCCCGATCGGGGCCGGCGGTGAACCGCTTTTTTCGCCCGCCGGGCGGCGCGGGCCCTCGCCCTGGCGGCCGCGGGCGACGGCGACGGCGCCGACGACCGCGACGAGCAGGAGGGCGCTGGCGATCTCGAAGGGCACGAGGCCCGCGACGTAGACCTCGTTGGCCATCGCCTCGATCGTGCCGAGCTTGGCGGGCGTGACCCCGCTCGCGCGCTCGATCGCCGCCTCGACGTTCAGCACCGAGCCCGGGCCGGGCACGAGCGGCGGGAAGGCGGGCACGCGGCCGGTGCCGTTCCAAAACAAGATGGTGGCGATGCCGCCGGAGGCGACGAGCAGGGCGCCGGCGGCGGCGACGAGGCGCGGGGCGGCGACGCTCTTGTCGCGCGGCGTGTGGGCGTCGGGCCCGAGCAGCATGATGACGAACAAAAAGAGCACGACGACCGCGCCCGCGTAGACGAGCAGCTGCACCGCCGCGAGGAACTCGGCCGAGAGCGACAGGAAGAGCGCCGCCATGCCGCCGATGGCGAGCAGGAGGCCCATCGCGCCGCGGATGGGGTTGCGGGCGAGCACCGTGATGACGGCGCCGGCGACCGCGAGCGCGGCGCAGATGCTGAAGTAAACCTGCTGGATGGTCGGCATGCTCATGGCAGGCTCAGCCTCCCCGTGCCGGACTTGCCCCCCGAGCGCACGTACGCCTCGAGCTCGGGCCGGAACTTCTGGACGAAGGCCAGCGCGGGCATCGCCGCCCCCTCGCCGAAGGCGCAGATGGTGTTGCCCATGATGTTCGAGCCGATGTCGTGCAAGAGGTCGAGCTCTTTCTCGTCGCTCTTGCCGTGCACCACCTTGTCGAGGATGCGCTCGATCCAGCCGACGCCCTCGCGGCAGGGGGTGCACTGGCCGCAGCTCTCGTGGCGGTAAAACTGCATCAGGTTGTGGAAGGCGAGCACCGGGTCGGCCCGGTCGCTGAGCACGATGGCGCAGCAGGTGCCGAGCATGGTGCCGAGCAGGCGGTAGGTCTCGACGCCCATCGGCACGTCGAGCACCGACTGGCCGTGCCAGGGGTGCAGGGCCGAGCTCGGGTCGGGCGCGTGCACCTTCTCGTCGGCGCGCAAGATCGGGCACGAGCTGCCCCCGGGGATGACCGCGAGCAGCTCGCCGCCGGCGACGCCGCCGCCGAGGTCGTAGACGAGCTCGCGCAGGGTGAGGCCGACGCAGGCCTCGAAGACGCCGGGCGTCTTGACGTGGCCCGAGACGCCGAAGAGGCGGGTGCCGCCGTCTTTCAAGTTGTGAATGGCCGAGAGCTTCGAGAACTCGTCGCCCCCGAGCTCGAGCACGGTGGGGATGGCGGCGATGGTCTCGAGGTTGTTGACCGTGGTGGGGCAGCCGAAGGCGCCGACCTGCGCGGGGAAGGGCGGCTTGAGCCGGGGCTCGCCGCGCCGGCCCTCGAGGCTGTTGAGCATCGAGGTCTCTTCGCCGCAGATGTACGCGCCGGCGCCGGTGTGCACGTAGACCTCGACCGGGTAGTCGATGCCGAAGGGGCGCTTGCCGAGGTAGCCGCGCTGGCGCGCCTCTTTGATCGCCTCCCACAGGCGGGCCTTCGACAGGTGCAGCTCGTCGCGCACGTAGATGTACGCGGCGTGCGCCCCGATGCCGTGGCAGGCGATGATGCAGCCCTCGACCACGGCGTGGGGGTTCAGCTCCATGAGCGTGCGGTCTTTGAAGGTGCCGGGCTCGCCCTCGTCGGCGTTGACCACGAGGTAGGCCGGCTTGGTCGGGTGCGGCCGCATGAAGCCCCACTTGACCCCGCAGGGGAAGCCGGCGCCGCCGCGGCCCCGGAGGTTGGCCTTCTTCACCTCGTCGACGAGGGCCTCGCGGCTCATGCGCAGCGCGCGCGGGGCCTGCTTGTAGCCGCCGACCGACTCGTAGGCCGCGAGGGTGTGGCCCCGCTCGAGGTCGTAGGTGCGGCTCAGGTACTTCGTTTTCTTCAGCATCGCGTCGTCACCGGGCCTTCTGGTCGTGCCGCGGGGGCCTTCGCCGCCCCGCTCAGTCGCCGCGCAGCCGGTCGAGGATGCGGTCGGCGTCGGCGAGCGTGAGGTTCTCGAAGTAGTCTTTGTCGACCTGCATCATGGGCGCCTGGCCGCAGGCGGCCAAGCACTCGGCCGTGCGCAGCGTGATCTTGCCGTCTTTCGTCGTCTCGCCGGCGCGCACCCCGAGCCGCTTTTCGCAGTGCTCGAGCAGCTCGCCCGCGCCCCGCAGCGCGCACGAGAGGGTGCGGCAGACCCAGACCTGGTGCTTGCCCACCGGGCGCTGGTTGAAGAGCGTGTAGAAGGTGACGACGCCCTTGACGTGGGCGGTCGAGACCTCGAGCTGCTGGGCGACGAATTCGATCACCTCGGGCGAGACCCAGCCGTGCTGCTCTTGGCAGAGGTGCAGGACGGGGATGGTGGCCGCCATTTTGTTCGGATACCGCGACAAGATGTCGGCGAACTCGCGCTCGCGCTCGGGGGTCAGGGCGAAGGGCATGGGGCGGTTCGGGTGGTCGGAGCGCGGGCGCGGGCGCCCGCGGGCAGAGATGTCGAGGCGGGCCGGCGTTACCACCGGGCCGCGCGAGACGCTAGTGAGGGCGCCCGCAACTTTCAAGCCGCCCGCTCGCCGGGGGCGTTACGGGGGCCTCGCCGAGGCCCCGCGAGCGCGCGGCGAGGGAGCGCGGGCGCGGCCGGGCGCGCCCCGACGAACTTCTTGAGTCACGGGGGCCGGTCCGCGTAGGCTTGCGCGGCGCCCCTTGTGGCGCCACCACGAACGTGACGTTGGGGCGCCCGCGCGCGCCGGAGGTGCGGTTTGTTCTGTCCGAACTGTGGGACCCAAAACTCGGAATCGGCCACCACGTGCACCAAGTGCGGCTTTAACCTCAAGGGCGCGGCGGCCCCGAAGTTCAAGGGCACCATGCTCATGATGAACCCGCCGCGGCCGGGTGGCGGGACTCCGGGCCAGGGCGTGCCGCTGCCTCCGCCCGCCACCGCCGGCCTGAGCGGCCCCGCACCGCGCCCGGGCGGCATGAAGGGCACCATCGTCGGCGTCGCGCCCCCCTCGGCCGGCTCGGCCGCGCCCCCCACGGCCTCGACGCCGCCCCCGCCGCAAGCCCCCGGCGGCGGCGGCACCGTCGCCTTCGTCGCCCCGGGCCAGGGCCCCAGCGTCAACCCGATGGGCTCGACGCTCGTGGCCAACGAAGGCGTCGCGCCCCCCCCGAACCCGCCTCAACCGCAGGGCGGCCTCGGCACCTACGGCCCGCCCCCCGGCTTCGGCGCCGAGCCCCCGGGCGGCGGCGGCGGCGGCTTCGGCGCGCCCGGCGGCGGCGGCTTCGGCAGCGCGCCCCCCGGCGGCGGCGGGGCGTTCGGCGGCCCGCCCGCGGGCCCCGGCAACTACGGCGGCCCCCCCGGCGGCCTCGGCACGCCTCCGCCCTTCGCCGCGCCCGGCGGCGGCCCCGGCGGCTACGCCCCGCCCCCGGCCGGCAACGACCCCTTCGGCGGCGGCTACGCGCCCCCGCCCGAGCTCGCACCGCAGGGTGGCGGCGGCGGGGGCGGCTTCGGCGGCGGGGGCGGCGGCTTCGGCAGCCCCCCGGGCGGCGGCGGGGGCGGCTTCGGCGGCCCCCCCGGCGGCGGCGGCTTCGGCGGCCCCCCCGGCGGCTTCGGCGCGCCGGGCGGCGGCTACGGGGCGCCGGGCGGCCAGCCGGGCTACGCCAGCCCGCCCGCCGAGGCCTCGGGCTCGAGCGGCTTTTCGAGCCTCGGCAGCCCCGGCGGCGGCGCCGCCATGGTGCCGATGGGCAACGCGCAGCTCGGCGGCCCGCCCATGGGCGGCGGCGCGATGCAGGGCGCGGGCGGCGCCCCTATTCGCAACCCGGTGCTGGCGCTCGTTTCGTGCTTTCTGTGCTGCCCCTGGTACGGCCTCTATCAATGCATGAAGGCCGAAGAAGACGTCAATCGCTTCCTCGGCCGCGGCCAGGGCGGCTCCATCCTGTGGCTGCTCTTTCCGATC
>DASTPP010000206.1:0-21801 GCA_035762175.1 Polyangiaceae bacterium
CCCGGCGCCCCGCCCGAGGTCGCCGGGGCGGCGGCCGCCGGCGGGGGCGCGGGCGCGAGCGTCGCGGGGGGCGCGGGCGCGCTCGCCTCGGCCGGCGCCGACGCCGGGGCCGCCGCCGCGGCGCGCGAGGCGGCGGGGCCCGCCCGCAGGCCCACGACGGTGACGAACGCGAGCGTCGCGGCGAGGGCGAGGGCCTTGCCGGCGGCGCCCGCGCTCGGCAGCGAGCGCCGCCCGCCGCCCCCGGCCCGGGGGCGCGAGGGCGGGGCGGTCACGGGCGGTCCTCGGGGGCGCGGCGGGGCTTCGGGCGGGCGACGCCGTCGGGCACGTAGCCCTCGGGGGGCGTCTCGCCCGCCTCGGCGTCGCGCACGGTGTAGTCGCGCAGTTGCAGCCGGTTCGTGCCGAGCGGCAGCGCGTCGAGCGTCAGGTTGACGGACCCATCACGGTTGACGTAGCCGACGCCGATTCGCGTCCAGAACGTGCGCTCGCCGCGCTCGGTGATCATCCACAAGATCTTCATTTTCGTTCCCTCCATGGTGGCCTCTCCGATCGCCCGGGGGCCGCGCGTTCGGGCGCGGCGGCGCGACGTACGCACGGCCCGGGGTCGCCGGGCCCTTGAGCGAAGGCCGTGCCGACCGCGCGCGGCGGCGAAGCCCGCGGCCCGGGCGCGGCGCGGCCGGCGGGCGAGCGGCGGGGCGGGTGGCGGCGGCCGGCCCGGCGGCGCGGGGGCTCGGGCGCTCAGGCGCGGCGGCTGAGCCAGGCCTCGAGGGCGGGCCAGGTCGTCAGCGGCGCGGTGTGGCCGACCAAGAGGTCGAGGTGGCCGGCGGGGAAGGCGCGGTACGTCTTGTCGCGCGAGCGGCTGCGCTGGTAGGCGGTGTGCGCGCCCTGGGGGGGCGCGATGTCGTCGCGCGTGCCGGCCATGACCAGCAGGGGCAGGTCGGTGAGGGCCTCGAACGCGTCGCCGAAGCCCTCGACGCCGCCGGGGCCGTCGCCGCCGAGCTCGCGCTCGTGCGCCCAGCGGAACATATGGCGCAGGATGGGGACGCTGCCGGCGTCCATGGCGAGGGCCATGTGCTGGGCGAGCACGTCGGGCTCGATGTTGGCGGGCACGTAGCCGCGCACGGGCAGCGGGTAGAGCGGGCTCTCGATGAAGCGGCGCAGGAGGCGGATGGTCTCGCCGAGGCCGCGCAGCTCCATCGCGAGGTCGCGCTCGGGGGGGCCGGCCCAGCGCTCGAAGGCGCCGTGCAGGCGGCCGACGAGGGCGAGGGCGCGGGCGCCGCGGAGGAAGTGGTACGGGCTGCCGATCGCGGCGACGCCCGCGGCCACGCCCCGCAGGCCGGGGGCCGAGGCGTAGGCGATGAGGCCGCCGAGCGAGTGGCCGACGAGAAAGAGGCGGCCCTGGCCGCTCAGGCGCAGGACCTCTTCGACGGCGCGGGGCAGGTCATCGCGCACGTACTCGACGGGGCTGAGCGGGCGCGGGGCGCCGAGGTGCGCGCTTCTGCCGTGGCCGCGCAGGTCGAGGTTGAAGACGTCGAAGCCGGCGCGGGCCAGGTGGTTGACCATGCTGCGCAGCGGCAGGTGCCACGAGTAGCGGTTCTGGCCGTAGCCGTGGATGAGCAGCACGGCGGCCCGGCACTCGGCGGGGCGGCCCGACCGCCGGGCGGCGCGCTTGCGGACCATGGCGAGCGGGGCGTGCTCGCCGGCGACGATGAGCTCTTTGACGAAGCGGGCCCGCTCGTCTCGGTTGATCGCCTGCTCGACGACGCGACGGGAGAGAATCATGCCTCGGTTCGGGTTCTACGACGCGAAGGGCGGCGCCGCGGCGTTGGGCCCTCGGGCGGGGCGGAGGGGGCGCTCGCCCGAGGGCTCTGCCGGCGGGCGGCCGGGCGTGGCGGCGCTTCTCGGCCCAAACATTCTGTGCAAAGCTCGGCCCCTCGCCCCGCCGGTCGGGGTCGGCCACCTAGCCACCGTAGCGACCCGGTCAATGGCACGAAAATCGGCGAAGACCGACCTTGCGTCAAGCCCGCCGCTCTCGCCCGCCGTCGCGCTCGCCGCCCCCCCCATGCCCCCGCGCTACGAGGCGGTGCGCCGCCTCGGCGAGGGCGGCGGCGGCGAGGTGTGGCACGTGCGCGACCGGGTCGACGGGCGCTCGTACGCGCTCAAGGCGCTGGCCGAGGGGGCGAGCGAGGGCGCGGTGCTCGCGCTCGTGCGCGAGGCCTCGGTGCTCTCGGGGCTCGAGGGCCTCGGCACGCCGCGCGTCGTGCGCTTCGGGCGGCTGCCGGGCAGCGGGCGCGGCTTCCTCTTGCGCGACCTGGTGGCGGGCGCGAGCCTGGCCGAGCGGCTCGCGAAGGGCATCGCGTGGCAAGACGCGCTGCGCGCCGTCTTGCAGACGGCCGACCGGCTGACGCGGCTGCACCGCGCGTCCCTGCTGCACGGCGACATCAAGCCGGCGAACATCATCGTCGGCGACGACGGGGCCGTGACGCTCGTCGACCTGGGGCTCGCGACGCCCTGGCGCGAGGGGCACGAGCCGGCACTCGGGCTCTCGCCGGGCTACGCCGCGCCCGAGCTGCTCGCGGGCGCGGCGCCGACGGTGCGCACCGAGGTGTACGCGCTCGGCACCACGCTGCGCGACGTGAGCGAGCGGCTTTCGCGCGGGCCGCAGACGGCCGAGCTCGCCGCGCGGCTCGCGCCCATCGTGGCGCGCGCGACCGCGCGCGAGCCGGGCGCGCGCTACCCGAGCGTCGACGAGCTCGCCTCGGCGGTGCGGCGGGCGGCCCAGTTCGCGCCGCCCTCCGAGGTCGGGCTGGCCGACGCGGCCTGGCCGATTCTCGGCCTCGACGCGGCGGTCGGGCACGTGCTCGGGGCGCTCGGGCGCCTCGAGCCGGGCGCGATCCTGCGCATCCGGGGCCGCACCGGCTCGGGCCGCACCGCGCTCCTGCGCCGGCTCGCCTGGTCGCTCGGCGTCGAGGGGCACGCGGTCGCGTGGGTCGAGGCGCGCGTCGGCGACGCGGCCCGGGCGCTCGAGGCCGAGCTCGAGGGCGTGCCCGACCCGGCGGGCGCCGTGCTGCTCGTCGACGACTTCGACCTCTTGCCCGAGGGGCTGCTCGGCGCGCTCGGCCGGGCGCTCGGCGCGGGCGCGAAGCTGGTCATCGCCGACGCGGGCGCGCGCGCCGCGGGCGTGTCCGAGCGCGTCGAGTCGTTCGCGATGCCGCCGCTCGAGCCGCCGCTCGCCGCCTCGCTCCTGCACCGCGCGATGCCCAGCCTGAACGAGGCGGCCGTCTCGTACCTGGTCGCGCGCGCCGACGGGCTGCCGGGGCGGCTGCGCTCGTTCGTCCGGCGGCTCGGGGCGGCGGCGGCGGTCTCGCCCGCCGACGTCGAGCGGGCGCTCGACGGGCCGCCCCCGCCGCCCGAGGGCGGCGAGGGCGGCGACCCGCTCGCCGCCGCCGAGCGCCTGCTCGACCAGGGCCGCTCGCGCGAGGCCGCCCCCTTCGTCGCGCTGCTCGCCCCGCCCGAGGCGCCCGCGGTGGCCGTCACGCGCGCGCGCTGGCTCTTGGCGCGCGGCGACGCCGACGGGGCGCTCGCGGCGCTCGCGCTGGCCGACGAGGGCGCGGGCGGCCCCGAGGCGGCGCGGCGCGTGCGGCTCTACCGGGCGCGCGCCCTGCTCCGCAAGGGCGCCTACGCCGACGCGATGGCCGAGGCCGGCGGCGCGCTCGAGCGCGTGCCCGCCCCCCCGGCCCAGAGCGAGGACCCGCTCGACGCCGACCTGCTCGCCTGCCGCGGCGTCGCGGCGAGCTTCCTCGGCGGCCACGACGAGGCCCTCGCGACGCTCCGCGGCGCGGCCGCCATCGCCGCGCGCTCGGGCGACCGGCGGGCGCAGGCGCTCGCGCTCGGCTCGCTCGCGCTCGCGCTGCAGCGCAACGACCGGCTCTCCGAGGCCAAGCAGGCCTACGAGCAGGCGCTCGAGGCGGCCGAAGAGGCGGGCGACCTCGGCGCCGTCGCCACGACCCGGCTCAACCTCGCCGCCCTCGCCACCCACGGCCAGGGCGCCATCGCCGAGGCGCTCGAGCACCTCGAGGCCGCCGTCGACCTCGGCCGCCGCGCCGGGCGCGACAGCACCGTGCAGCAGGCCCTGCTCAACCTCGCCAACCTCGACCTCTACCTCGGGCGCTGGGCCCGCGCCGCCGCGAGCCTCGAGGCGCTCGAGACGCAGCACGAGCTGTCGCCCGGCGGCGCCCAGTACGCCCAGTGGCTCGGGCTGCAGGCCGAGCTCGCGGCGCGCACGGGCGAGGCGCGCGCGGCCGCCGAGCGCTACGAGGCGTGCGCCGCCGCCTACGAGGCGCTCGGCCGCACCGTCGACGCGGCCGAGGCGCGCATCGAGGCGGTGCTCGTCGCCGCCCGGGGCGAGGGCGCCGAGCCCGCCCCGCTCGCCGCCTCGCTCGAGCGCGCCGCCGCGACGCTCGGCGACGCCGGCGCCCACCGCGCCCCGCTCTGCCTGGCGCGCGCGGCCGTCGCCGCCCTCGCCCGCGACGAGTCGAAGGCCCGCCGCTCGCTCGACGAGGCGCTCGAGGCGGCGCGGCGCGAGGCGCAGAAAGAGTGGGTCTGGCGCGCCCTCGAGCAGCGCTCGCGGCTCGAGCTCGAGTCGGGCCGCCCCCTCGCCGCGCGGCGCGACGCCGAAGAGGCCCTCGCCGTGCTCGAAGACATCGCCACGCGGCTGCCCCGCGACCTGCGCGAAGTCTACTGGAACGACCCGCGCCGCGCCGCCATCCGCGCCGCCATCGCCGGCGACGTCTCGCGCCACAACGCCCCCGCCACCCAGCCCGCCGCCGAGCCCTTCGCCCAGCTCGCCTTCGCCGCCCGCACCCTCACCCGCCCGCCCCCCGACGACGAGCGGCTCGCGCGCATCCTCGAGATCAACCGCGAGCTCGCCACCGTGCGCGACCCCGAGCAGGTGCTCGAGCGCGTCATCGCCCACGCCGTCTCGCTCGCCCAGGCCGAGCGCGGCTTCGTCCTCCTGCGCGACGCCGAGGGCGCGCTCACCGTGCACGCCGCCCGCGAGCGCGCCGGCGAGAGCGACCAGCGCTTCTCGAAGAGCATCGCCGAGCGCGCCCTCGCCACCGGCGAGCCCATCATCTCGCTCAACGCCGTCGACGACGAGCGCATGCGCGGCTTCGCCTCGGTGCACGAGAACATGCTCCAGTCGGTCGCCTGCGTGCCCGTGCGCTCGCCCCGCGGCGCCCCCATCGGCGCCCTCTACCTCGAGACCCGCACTCGCCGCGGCAACCTCTTCGAGCGCGAGGTGGGCGTCCTGCGCGCCTTCGCCGACCAGGCCGCCGTCGCGATCGAGAACGCCCGCCTGCTCGACGAGAACGCCCGCCGCGCCGACGCCCTCGCCCGCGCCAACGCCGAGCTCGAGGCCGCGCGCGCCCGCCTCGCCGGCCAGCTCGACCAGAAGACCGTCCAGCTCGAGATCACCCGCAAAGACCTCAAGGACACCCGCGCCGTCCTGCGCGGCCACTTCGGCTACCACGGCCTCGTCGGCACGAGCGCCGCCATGCGCCGCGTCTACGCCCTGGTCGACCGCGTCAAGGACACCGACATCCCCGTCCTCATCACCGGCGAGAGCGGCACCGGCAAAGAGGTCGTCGCCCGGGCGCTGCACCAGGCGGGCCCCCGCGCCAAGAAGCCCTTCACCGGCATCAACTGCGGCGCCATCCCCGCCAACCTGCTCGAGAGCGAGCTCTTCGGCCACGCCAAGGGCGCCTTCACCGGCGCCGACCGCGAGCGCAAGGGCCTGTTCCGCGAGAGCGCGGGCGGCACCGTGCTGCTCGACGAGATCGGCGAGATGCCCTTCAAGATGCAGGCGGGCCTCCTGCGCGTGCTCCAAGAGAAGCTCGTGCGCCCGGTCGGCGGCAGCCACGAAGAGCCCATCGACGTGCGCATCGTCGCCGCCACCCACCGCGACCTGACCGCCATGGTCTCGTCCGGCGCCTTCCGCGAAGACCTCTACTACCGCCTGCGCGTCGTCGAGGTCCACGTGCCGCCCCTGCGCGGGCGGCCCGAAGACATCCCCCTGCTCATCGACCACTTCCTGCAGCGCTTCGCCGTCCGCTACCGGCGCGACAAGGGCTCGGTCAGCCGCGAGGCGCTGCGCGCGCTCACCGAGTACCCCTGGCCCGGCAACGTCCGGCAGCTCGAGCACGTGCTGCTCAACGCCTGGGTCCTCTCCGAGAGCGCCGAGCTCGACCGCGACGCCTTCGACCTGCCCCCGCCCTCGCGCCTCACCCCCGACCCCGCCTCGGCCGCCCCGAGCCAGCCCCGGCTCGCGACCGCGGCCGCCGCCGCGGCGCCCCCCGCCGACGCCACCTCCTCGGCCGAACGGCGCAACGAAGAGAAGCAGCGCATCCTCGAGGCCCTGCAGCACCACAACTGGAACCGCGTCCGCGCCGCCCAAGCCCTGCGCATGCCCCGCCGCACGTTCTACCGGCGGCTCAAAGACTACGGCATCCAGTGAGAGAGGGGGCCGCGCCCCGAGCGCTCCCGCCCTCTCGCGCATCGAAGCCGGGCGGCGCGCGCCGGCCCCCGCCCCGCCGCCCCCGAAGCCCGTGCCCATCGCCGCCTACTCGACCCTCATCGACGCGCCCTTGCGCCGCGTCTTCGCCTTCCACGAAGAGCCCTCCGCCCTCGCGCGCCTCACCCCGCCCTGGGAGCGGGTCGAAGTCGTCACGCCGCCCGCCTCGCTCGCGGTCGGCACCCGCGTCGTGCTGCGCACGCGCGTCGGGCCGCTGTGGCTGCGCTGGGTCGCCGAGCACGTCGCCTACGAGCGCGACCGCGCCTTCGCCGACCGGCAGGTCGAAGGCCCCTTCGCCTCCTGGGAGCACCACCACCTCTTCGAAGATCTCTCCGAGCCCGGCCGCCCCCGCACCCGCCTGACCGACCGCGTCGCCTACGAGCTGCCCCTCGGCCCGCTCGGCGCGCTCTTCGGCGGCGCCTTCGTCCGGCGTAAGCTCGACCGACTCTTCGCCTTCCGCCACGAGGTGACCCGGCGGGCCTGCGAGGGCGCCGCGCCGGGGCCTTGACGCCTCGCCCTCGGCGCCCGAGGCGCGCCCCATCGCCCGCTCGTCGCCGCCCCGCGCGCCGCCCCGAGGCGCCTCCCACCGCGGCGCAGGCGCCCCCACCCGGCGCCGCCGGGTGGCCGCCCCCGGTGCGCGCTGCTATTGTGGGGTTGCGACGAGATGGCCGACGTGCTGAGCAGCCCAGTCCTGGTGCTCAATCGTTATTTTCAGCCGGTCCAGATCACCAACGTGCGTCGCGCCTTCGTCCTGCTCTACGGCGGGGCCGCCGTCGCGGTCGAGGGCGGCGAGCTCTACGACTTCCCCGCCTGGCGCGAGCTGCCCGCCGGCGAGCGGCCCGGGCTCGCCGTCGTGGGCGGGCAGCTGCGCGTGCCGCGCGTGCTGCACCTCTTGCGCTACGACCGCACGCCCCGCACCCTCGTCCGCCTGTCGCGGCGCAACCTGATGCTCCGCGACGACTTCCAGTGCCAGTACTGCGGCCGCCGCCCGCCGCTGCGCGATCTGAACATCGACCACATCGTGCCGCGCAGCCGCGGCGGCGCCGACAGCTGGGACAACCTCGTCACCGCCTGCCGTTCGTGCAACCTCCGAAAGGGCTCGCGCACCCCCGAAGAGGCCGGCGTGCCCCTCTTGCGCGCCCCCTCGCGCCCCCGCTGGACGGTGGCGGCCCGCATCCGCATGGCGATGGGCCACCCCTTCCCCGAGTGGGAGCCCTTCCTCGAGGCGGGCTGAGCGCCGCGGGTTCGGCGCCGCGCCGAGAGCCGCGCGATCGCATCGTTCGATGGCGTCGCGCGCAGCCTGAGCCGCCGGGCGCGCCCCCGGCGCTCGGTGCGAGTGCCGGGCCGTTACGACGGCCGTGCCCCGCGTCGCCGAACGGCGGGCTAAGCGCCCGTCGCCGGCGCCGCCCTCGCCCCCGGCCCCGCCCGCGCCCCCGGCCCCGCCCGCGCCGGGCGGCGGGCATTTGAACGTAGGCGGGCCGGGCGGGTCGACCTCGACCGGCGCCTTGATGGGCACCGCCTGGAAGCCGATGCCCACCGAGATGGCCTCGCAGGGCAGCGCCGCGTTGGCGAGCGACCCGGCGCCGACCTCGACGTTGGGCAAGTCGCTGTTGGCCGAGAGCGCTCGCAAGATCGTGCCGATGAGGCTGCGCGCGGTCGCGCAGCGCACGTCGGGCGCGGCGTCCGGCGGGGTGAAGGCGTCGTAGATGACCTCGACGCCGATGGGCTCGAATTTCGATCGGATCTCGTCGGACGAGGCGGCGTAGCCGAAGTTGCCGATGGCGCCGGCGCGGCCGCCGTCGCCGAGCTCCATCGTGATGAGCACCATCTCGGCCAGCACCTCGGTCTCGCGCGCGAGGAAGGTCACGGGGAAGCGGCTGCGCGAGACCACGCGGTCGCCGCTCACCCAGGTGGTGCCGCGGCGGTAGCCCTGGTCGTAGCGGTAACTTCGGGCGCGCACGACCTGCCGCTCGGCGTCCGGGCGCCACAGATCGTCGGGCGCCTCGGCGGGCTCGGCGAGGGGCTGCGTGATGTAGAGCGTGGCGGGCACGTAGGGGTCGTCGGGCCCGTCGTCGTAGTCTTCGAGGACGAAGACGTAGGTGGGCGCGGTGCCGTTATAAAGGCGCGGGTTGGCGAAGTTGTCGAAGTCGACGCCGAGGTTGACCGAGCGCGAGGTGGCGAGGTTTCGGCCGTACGAGTTGTCGCGGCAGTCTTCGCCGTCCTCCGTCAGCGCGGGCGCCAGGCCCGAGCCCAGCCGGCAGCCGGGCGGCTGCCCGTCGTCTTCGGTGCACACGCCGTCGAGGTCGAAGCCGAGCTCGCGCCAGGCGTCTTCGTCGGACGCCTTGTCGTTCAGCCGGCGCGTGCCGTAAAAAAACTCTTTCGCGGCGAGCACGACCCGCTTGTCGGTGCCCGAGGGCCTGCGATCGCCCGACGGGCGCCGCGGCGGCGCCCCCCGCGAGGCCCGCCCCTCGGGCTCGACCAGGGTCTTGTCTTCGATGCCGGCGACCAACTGGCACGCGAGGGGCGACGCCGCCGCGGCCGCCGCCGCGAGGGCGCCGAGCCAGAGGGGCCAGCGCGGCCCGGCGCTCACCAGGCGCCTCCGAGCCGCAGGGCCACGTGATCGCGGCCGACCTCGGGCAAGAGCCAGCGCCCGGGCAACGCGGAGCGCGGCGCGGCGCCCCCCGTCGACGGCGCCTTGCCGGCCGACGGCGCGGTGAGCACGAGCAGGGCGCCGACGCCGAGGCCGACGACGCCGACCCCGATCGCGACGTTGGCGACGTTGGCCGCGAACTTCGCCTCGTCGTTCAGCTCGACCGCGCCCGCGTCGACGCAGCGCTCGTTGGGGCAGCGTTCGTCGACCTCGCCCGCCTTGTCGACGGCCCGGTAGCCGAAGTACCCCCCGACCAGGAGCGCCGCGAGGCCGGCGCCGCCGACGGCGAACCCCACGGCGCGCTGCGAGAGCGCGGAGGGCTTGGCCGGCAGGGGCGCGGGCGGCGCCGGCGCCGCGCGCGGGGCGGCGGGCTCGGCGGCCGGGGCCTCTTCTTTCTTCTTCGCGAGCTCGGGCACGGTCACGTCATGCTGCCCCGGCTCGGGCGGGATTTCGACCGTCGTCAACCAGGTCTCGTAGCCGGGGGCGCTCGCGCTCACCTCGTGCCGCCCCGGATCGACGGGGATGGGCGAGCCCCAGACCCCCTCTTTGAGCGTGAGCCCGTCGCGGCGCACCTCGAGGCCCGACACCGCGCGGGCCTCGGCGCTGACCCGCACCGAGAGCTTCGCCAGCTTCGGCTCGAGGGCGCGGACGTGCGTGCGGGCGACGCGCTCGCGGTCGGCGCGCTTGGCCTGGCGCGCGAGCGACGCGACCTCGTTGAACTCGAGCCACGCCGACGCGGTCTTGCCCTCGGCCTCGTGGCAGAGCGCGAGGTTGATGAGCGTGCCGAGGCCCGGGTCGAGGCGCTGGCTCTCGGCGAGCTTCGGGCACGCCTCGGCGTAGTTGCCCTCGCCCATCAACTGGAGCGCCTCGCGGAAGAGCGCCTCGGCCGCGATGCGCTCGTTGGCCGAGCCGCCCTGCTGCGCCGCCGCCGGGAGCGCCGGCGCGAAGCACGCGGCCGCCGCGAGCAGCGCGAGCGCGCGCCGCCCTGGCCCCCCGCACCCCGCGCGACCGCCGCCCCGTCTCATGGCCGGCTTCTTACTTGCGGTCGCGCGCCAGATCGCGCAGCACCCCGTGCCCGCCGACCGCCGGCTCGCCGGCCGGCGGCGCGGCGTGGCGCGAGGCCGGTCGGCCGCCTTGCGGGGCCGCGGCGTGCGCGGGCGCGGCGGGCGCCGGGGGCGACGTCGGGCGCGCCGACGGCGCGTCGGCCGCCGGGGGCGCCGCGCTCGCCGACGGCTCGGGCGCCGCCGACGGCTCGCCCCTGGCCGGCCGCTCGGCCGGCGGCGCCATCGCCGCCCGCTCGGTCGAGAGCGACGCGGGCGGCAGCTGCGAGGCGGGCAGCAGGTGCCCGGACAGGCGCGCCCGCGAGTGCGAGAGCAGCGACCAGGCGCCCGCCCCGACCCCCCCGATGGCGAGCGCCGCGGCGCACGCCAGCGCCGCCTTGGCCGGGCCCCGACGCCGCCGGCGCTCGAGCAGCCGCGTCGTGGCCCACGAGGCGTTGTTCGGCTCGCTCGGCGGCGCCGGCACCGAGAGCAGCCGGCGCGCGCTCAGCACGCAGCCCGGTTCGGTCGAGGTCAGGTGCAGCACCCGCTGCGCGTGCTCGGCCGCGCGCGGCGTCGCGAAGGACACGAGCGCCGCCGCGAGGGCGCCGACGTCCGGCCAGCGCGCCGCGGGGTCTTTCTGCAAACAGCGCTCGACCACGGCGCAGAACGCCTCGGGCAGCTCGGGCCGCACGCTCGCGAGCGGGCGGTGGGGGCCGGACACGATGGCGTCGCACACGTCGACGAGCGAATCGGCCTGGAAGGGCAGCTGCCCCGTCAAAAGCTCGTACAGAATCACCCCGAGCGACCAGATGTCCGTCCAGGGCCCGACCTGCTTCGAGGAGAGCACCTGCTCGGGCGCCATGTACAGCGGCGAGCCCCACACCGTCATGGTGTTGACCACGTTGCGGTCGCCGTTCGCGCCGAACATCGACTTCGAGATGCCGAAGTCGAGCACCTTGACGGCCGACGCCCCGTCGGGCGTGTGGTTGCGAAAGAGGTTCGAGGGCTTCAAGTCGCGGTGCACGATGCCGCGCGCGTGCGCCTCGGCCACCGCCACGCAGCTCTGCAGCACCACGTCGACCGCCTCGGCCACCGAGAGCGGCCCCGAGCGCCGCAGCTGCTCGGCCAGGTCGAAGCCCGTCAGGTGCTCCATCACCATGAAGGGCAGGCCGTTCGGCAGCGTGCCGACGTCCATCACCCGCACCACGTTGTCGCAGTAAAGCTGCGCGATCGCCCGCGCCTCGCGCGCGAAGCGCTCCGCCGACACCCGGTCGCGCGCCACCTCCGGCAAGAGCACCTTGATGGCCACCCGCTGCTGCAGCGTCTCGTGCTGCGCCGCCAGCACGACCCCCATGCCCCCCCGCGCCAGCACCCCCTCGATGAGGTACTTGCCCGCGACCCGGCTGCCCGGCACCGGAATGCCAGCAGGCAGCCCCGCCGGGGGGACAGACTGGTGCCTCATTCGACCCGCCATAGTGTCTCGCTAAGACGACCAACACAGCAATTACTTCTCATGGCAGCACACGTTGGCCCATCTTGCAAGACAATGTGCGCCGCACAGTAGACAGGTAGGGTAATGAAGGACCACCCGAAATCCAGCGATTTCGCCACCGAAGCTTCAGTACCCTCACGTAGGGAACCCTTCGCCCTACATCACGAAAGCTCTGACTCAGCCAGGCAGACCCCACCCCAGAACCACTAATTTTATCGTACGTCTACCGCCCTCCACAACCACCCGCAGACTTCGACGGCCGAATAATTTTCGGCCCCCGCCGAGGGCTCGCCCCCCCGAACCCACCCGCCCGCCGCGCCCCCCGCCCCCGTCGAGACGCGCTTGTGAACGGCCTTTCGACGCTAGATTCTACCCCCCGATGGCGCCCCCCCCCGCCCCCGACGCTCGCCCCGACGACGACGCCCTCCTCGAAGCGGCCTATCGGGCCGAGTTCGGCCCCGAACCCCCCGACGCCTCGTCGACGCACACGATCGCCGGCCGCCCCTACCGCGGCGGGCAACTGCGGGCCCTCGCCCTGCACGATTTGAGCGAGCGCATTGCCAGGCATTCGCTCCTCCGGCGGGCCGACGACACGTCGCGTCAAACGGCCCTCCGCTTCGTCGAGCAGCGGCTCAAAGAGGGACGCAAGGTCGAAGCCTACGAAGGCACGGGCTCGTTCGCGGGGTTTCTGCGGCGGGTCCTGCACAACTTGCTGCTCGACTGGCTGCGCTCGCCCGCCGGGCGGGCCGAGCTCCGGCGCGCCGAGCACGAGGGCCACGAGGCCCCGGGCGATGCGGGCGACTGGGACGACCCCGGCCTGCCGAGCGAAGAGTTCGAGGCGAAGCGGCGGCGGCTGCTGCATCACGTGATCGTCACCCGCACGCTCAAGCGCGGCATGCCGCCCGCCCGCAGCGTCGTCGTGCGCCTGGCGCTCTGGCCCGCCTACGAGCACGACGACGAAGACCGGCGCGACTTCGGCGCCTTCGCGCACTGCCACGAGGGCGCGCGCACGGTGTCCGACGCGCGGGGCTGCGACACCGGAAAGCGCTGCTCGGCCCCGCCCGCGCCCTGGCAGCGGGCCTACGAGACTGAGCTCGAAGGGGCCAAGGCGTCCGAACCCCAGGGCCTGTCGAGAAAGGCCATCGCGACCCTGACGCGCATCGGCTCGGACAAGCCCATGCCGAAGCGCGAGGGGGCGATCTGCGAACGCATCAGCAAGGGCCGGATGCAGCTCGTCGAAGAGCTGCGCCGGGCCGGCATCCACGGAGTCGACGCATGAGCCAGCCGTCCTACCGCGAACGTATTCTCGCCGACCTCGAGGGCCTGCTCGCCTCGGCCGGCGGCGCCCCCGCGCCCGGGCGGCTCTTTCCGGCGATCGGCCGCGTCGCCCGCGTCGCGTGCGGCGACGACGACGAGGGTCTCGCGCTGCCCGAGCGCGCCGAGGCGCTGCTCGAGCGCGCCCGCGCGGCCTTCGCGGGCTCGGCCCCCCCGCCCGACGCGCTCGCGGCGAAGGCGGGCGAGCTCGGGCGCTGGCTCGACGCGCCCCGCGGGCCCTTTTCCGCGGCCCTCGCCGAGCTCGAGGGCCTGGGCGCGCTCTCGGCCGGCCTCGCCGAGCTCGCCCCCGGGGCCCCGGCGGCGCGCTCGCTCGCGGGGCGCGTCGGCGAGCTCGCGCGGGCGATCGGCGAGCGGGCGCGCGATCACCGCCGGACGATGTTCGAGGCGGCCATGGCGGCCTCGGCGCTCATCGCCGAGCGCGGCGTCCACCCCGAGCACGACGCCGCCCTCCTGGCGCTCGCCGACGTGGTGGGCTGGCAGCTCGCGGCGGCGCTCGAGGGCGAGCCCCTCGACGACGACTCTTGGAAGGTGCGCGCCGTCGAGCCCGCCATCGCCGAGCGCCTCGGCGCCCTGCTCGCGCGCGCGCTCGAGCGCCCGAGCCCCCTCGACATCGCGCCCGACATGGTCGAGCTGGCGGCCCGCGGCTTCCGCCAGGCGCCCGCCTCGGTCGGCGATCTGGTGCTGCACGAAGGGGCGCTCGACGCGGCCGCGAAGGCCGAGCGCGTCGAGCTCTTGCCCGGCGTGTGGGTGCGTCCGCTCGAGGGCGAGCTCGAGGTCGAGACGGCGGCGGGCGCCGAGGCGCCCTGCCTGCTCGCGCTGGTCGAGGGCGAGCCCGGCGAGCCCTGCCCCTCGCGGGAGGGCCACCGCGCCGGCCAGCTCGTCTTCACGCTCGCCGCGGACGCCGAAGGCTACGCCCTCGTGGCGGGCGAACGGGTGGCGCTGCTGCGCCGGCGCTGACACCAGCCGTCGCCCCGAACGGAAGTTCGGGGCATGGCGTGCCCAGCTCGTACGGCGCGCAAAGCCCGCCCCTCGTTGGGGTCGGGCTCGCGCGCCGCGCGCCGCTTCGCACGCTCGCCCGGGGGCACCGCGCGCGGCTTCGCACGCTCGCCCGGGGGGCACCGACCGCGGGAGTCCGGCCCCGACGGGGGCCGGACTTTTCGCGCCGAACCAGCCCGAGGCCGCGCGGCACGAAGGGGTTACCCTGTGCCCCGGGCTTCAGCCCGGGGCGCGCTCTCAGCTGATCTTGCCCATCAGCAAGAACGCGATGAGAAACGCGAAGAGCACCAGCGACTCGATGAGCGCCAGGCCGAGGATCATCGGGGTCTGGATCTTGGGCGCGGCGCCGGGGTTGCGGCTGATGCCCTCGAGCGCCGAGGCCGCGGCGCGGCCCTGGCCGAGCGCGCCGCCGAGCACGGCGATGCCGATGGCGAGGCCGGCGGCGAGCGCCAGCATCGCGGACACGTCGAACCTGTTGGCGGCGACGCCGGCGGCATCCTGCGCGAAGGCGGAGGCGGAGAGGAGGGTAGTGACCGAGGCCGCGACGGCCGCCAGCGAGGTCTTCTTCACCATGGTCGGACGGTGCTCCTTATAACGTGTTCGAGTCGTGGGGCCGGGGGCCCGGCCCTCTGGGAAGGGCCGCGCGCTTCATAGTCGTTCTCGGACGGTTTGACTAGGGGGCGTCGCCGCGGGGCGGCGCGAGCCCCTCAATGGTGCTCTTCGTGCTCGGTCGACAGGGCCAGGTAGACGCTCGAGAGCAGGCAGAAGACGAGCGTCTGCACGACGATGACGATGACGCCGAGGATCATCGCCGGCAGCGGCACGAGGAGGGCGAAGAGGCCGAGGAAGGTGCCGACGACCAGGTGGTCGACGGTCATGTTGATCATGAGCCGCAGGGCCAGCGTCATCGGCCGGATGACGAAGACCGAGAGCGCCTCGACCAGGAAGATGATGACGTTGATGGGGATGTACGCCGCCCCCAGCCAGGGCCCGAAGAGGTGCTTGATGTAGCCGAAGCCGTTCTCTTTCAGGCCCTGGTAATTGTAGTAGAGGAAGACGAAGAGCGCGCAGCCCAGCGTGATGTTCAGGCTCGCCGTCGGCGGCAAGAGGCCGGGCACCAGGCCGAGCACGTTGGCGAAGAAGATGAAGAGCGCGCAGGTGCCGATGAGGGGGAAGTACTTGCGGGCCCGGCGCGGCCCCATGATGTCTTTCGCGATGTCGTAGAAGCGGCCGACGAACACCTCGAGGAAGGTGCGCAGAGACAGCTTCGTCTCGGGCACGACCGCCTGGCCAACATCTTTGAGCGCGGGCCGGACCAAGAGCCCGAGCAGCATGATGACGAGCATCACGAGGAACGCCGTCATCAGCGGCTCGAGGTGGTGCTCGGACACCGGCTGCTTCGACAGCAGCATCTGCCCGAAGAGGTGGGCGTTGTGCCCGAGCGCCGGGAAGAGCTGGAGCAAATAGCTCACGAAACTCGTGTGTTCAGGCATCGGTCGCGGGGGGGTCGTCGGTGGGAGGGGCGAAGAGCGTGGCCAGGGTCAGGCCGACGGGCAGCGATGCATAGCCGAGGGCGAAGGGGATGACACGCACAATCTCTTGGCGCAGCAGCCAGCCCACGACGCCGAAAAGGCCGAACATCTTGAGCACGCCGAGCAGCGCCCAGCCCCAGGGCCGGCCGCGCCCGAAGAGCGCGCGCACGATGAGGGCGAAGGCCCAGAGGTTGCCCATCGCGACGAGCGTGCCGACGACCACCCCGGCGCCCGAGCGCAGGTCGGTGAAGCCGACCGTGCCCAGCGCGAAGACGAGCCCCGTCGCGGCCATCGCCACCTGGGCGCGCCGCAGCGTCTCGTCGAGCACGGGCCGGTCGGGGCCTTCCACGGGCTGGGCATGGGGTGGGCGCCTCGCGACGTCAAGAGTGTGGGGGCCCCCCGTCCGGCCCCTCGGGGGGGCCCGGCTCGTCGCGGCTCGCCTCGCGCTCGGCCCGCTTGGCCACCCGCCAGATGGCCCGAAAGCCCGCCACCACGCCCAGCACGAGCCCCACGAAGGTCAGCGCCCCCGAGGTGCCGAACTTCTGGTCGAGCCAGCGCCCGCCGTAGAGCCCGAGCACCACGGAAAACACGAATTCGAGCCCCAACGTGCCGTACTCGCCCAGAGACCGGTAGGCGGAAGGGTCGAGGCGCATGGGGGCGGGGGCGGCCGCCCTCGCGCCGGCGGGCCCGGGCGGCCTCGGGGGCGGTCTACACAAGGCGGGCGGGCCGGTCAACCGAGCGCGCCGGAACACGCGCGCAGTACAGTAAGCGCCCATGGCGCCGCCCCCCCGCCCCCTCGCCGCGCTGGTGTTCGCCCTCGCCGCCTCGGGCGCCTCCACCCGAGCGCTCGCCCAGGCCCCGCCCGGGCCTCCCCCTCCCCCCGCCGACGAAGGGTCGCTCCGGCGACGCCCGCCCCCCTCGAGCGACGAGCTTCCCCCGCCGCCGCCCGACGCGGGGCGCCCGGGCGAGGCACGAGCAAGCGGCGACGAGGGATTCGACGAGGGCGGGCCGCTGCGGCGGCGCGAGCGCTTCGAGCCCGTCGAAGAGCCAGTCCGGCTGCCCCGCCTCGCGCTCTGGACAGGGGGGCGCCTCGGCGGCGAGTTGCCCGTCGCCGACGGCTTCAGGGACTACCCCGACGCGCTCGTCGAGGCGCGCCGCTTCCAAGAGAGGCAGCTCGTCGGCCCTGGCCCCACGCTCGAGTTCGACGTGGGCGCGCGCCTCGGCCGCCGTTTCATCCCCTTCGCCTTCGCGCAGGTGCTCTTCGCCAGCGCCGGGTCGGCCAAGGCGCTGCCCCGCCCGAAGTCGCCCCCGCTCTCGCCCCCCGGCGAGGGCACCTCTCCCCCCTCGGCCACCTCGCCCTCGGTCGACGGCTCGTCCGCCTTCGCCCTCGGCCTCGGCTTTCGTTACGAGTTCTACCCCGAGGGCCTGAGCCCCGTCGTCGAAGTCGCGTACGCGTTCCGTAAGACGAACGTAAGATTCAACACCGGCCAGGCCCTCTCGGCCGAGTCGCCCGGCGAGCTGCGAATCGGCATCGGGGCGAGCTACCGCGTCACCGGCGCGCTGACCCTCTCGCCCCTGCTCACCTTCGCCGCGGGCTCGTACAGCGACGTGACCCTCGAGGGCTCCGACGGCCGCGAGCGGGCCGTCGCGTCCGAGGCGCCTTTGCACGGCTACCTCGGGCTCTCGCTCGGGGCCCACGTCGACCTCTTCGGCAAGCGCTGAACGCCGAGCGGCGCCCCCGGGCCGGGCGCTGCGGCCGAGCGGCGCCCCCCGGGCCGGGCGCTGCGGCCGAGCGGCGCCCCCGGGCCGGGTGCTGCGGCCGAGCGGCGCCCCCGCCGGGCGCTGCGGCCGAGCGGCGGACACCCCATTGCCCCGCCGGGCGCTGCGGCCGAGCGGCGGACGCCCCGTTGCCCCCCGGCCGTGGCGCGCCGGACGCCCCGCTGCCCCGGCCGTGGCGGCGCCCGGTCGATGCCCCAAGCCGCCTTTTTCGGCCGGCCCACGGGGGCCCGCGCCGTGCCGTTCAAGAAGTACGCAACTGGCCTCGGCGCCTGGCCGAGCAGGAACGCAGACGGAGGAGATCTCTCATGGTGCGTTCGTTGCGTGTGGGGTTGGTTTCGTTGCTCGTGGCCTCGGCGGCCACGCCGGCGTGCGTGTCCGAGGCGCCGAAAAGGGGCGGCTCCCGGGGCGAAGGCGGTGGGCGGGGCGGGACGGAGGGCGGCGCGGGCCCGAGCGGGGAGGCGGGGCCGCGCCGCTGCCCGCCGAACTTCGCCGCCCTCGACGAGTGCGCCACGCTGCGGGTGCCGCTCGACTGGGACGAGCCGGGGGGCGAGGCGATTTCGATCTTCTACGGCAAGCGGCGGGCGAAGGGCGAGGCGAAGGCGCAGATCTGGCTCTTGCAAGGGGGCCCCGGGGGCTCGGCCGAGGTCTTTTCTCAGACGGGCGACATCGATCGGCTTCACGAGGCGCTGCCCGAGGTCGAGGTCTACGTGCTCGAGCACCGCGGCGTGGGCGAGTCGACGCGCCTCGGCTGCGACGCCCAAGAGTCCGACCGGTCGGCGGCCGGAGCCGACGTGAGCGACGCCGAGCTGGGCGGCTGCATCGAGGCGCTCGAGGCCGAGTGGGGCGAGGGCCTGCGGCACTTCTCGTCGCGGGCGGCGGCGCGCGATCTCGGCGCCGCGACCGACGCGACGCGCGCGCCGGGCCAGAGGCTCTTCGTCTACGGCGTCTCGTACGGCACGTACTGGGCGATCCAGTACTTGAAAGAGCGTCCGGCGGACGCCGACGGCGTGATTCTCGACTCGGTGGCGACGCCCGGCGTGCAGTTCTTCACCGACTTCGGCCTGCAGTACGACCCCGTGGCCGAGCGGCTCGCCGCGCTCTGCGCCGCCGACGCGACCTGCCGCGAAAAGATGGGCGACGACCCCTACGGGGCGGCCCGCTCGATCATGGCGCGCCTCGACGCCGGGCACTGCTTCGGCGACGACGCCGCCCCGGGGGCGCTGCGGGCGCTGCTCTCGCAGGTGCTGCAGATCGGCGGCGCCAACGCCCTCGTCTTCCCGCTGCTGTACCGGCTCGACCGCTGCGACCCGGCCGACCGCGACGCGCTCGAGGCCTTCTTCTCGCTGCTCGTCGAGGGGCCCGCGGGCTCCTCGGCCGGCCCGGGCCCCGACTCGTTCGCCCTGCGCATGAACATCGGCTTCGCCGAGTTCTGGTCCGACTCGCCGACGCGCGCCGAGTACGACGCGCGCTGCGCCGAGGCCGCGTTCTGCACCGCCGGCGACTTCGACCGCTTCGAGGCCTGGCCGCGCTACGCGCCGCCCGCAGACGTCCACGCGCTGCCCGCGACGGCGGTGCCCGTGCTCGCGCTCAACGGCGACCTCGATCCGCAGACGCCCATCGAGAAGGCCGAGCGGGTCGGGCCCATGCTGCGGGGCCCCGCCCAGACCTTCGTGCGCGTGCCCTTCGCCACGCACTTCGTGCTCGGCCACTCGCCCGTCCAGACGCCCGGCGCCCCGCCCTGCGGCTTTCAGCTGCTGACGGGCTTCGTCCGGGCGCCCGCCGCGCCCCCCGACCTCGCTTGCCTCGACGACCTCGCCGCCCCCTCGTTCGACCTGCCGCCCGACGCCGCCGAGCGCCTCTTCGGCACCTCCGACGCCTGGGAGAACGAGCCCGACGGCTTCGCCCGCGCCCCCGCCCCGCGCCTCGATCTCGCGCGCGTGCCGGCGAGGCCGCGCCGCGACCTGCTGTCGGCGGCGCTGCGCGGGCGCTAGTTCGAGCGTGCGCCAGACAGAGCCCAGGCCGCGTTGGCCCGGGCGCACGCGCTAGATCGCCGGCGGCAGCGGCAGCACGCAGAGCCGCGGGTCGAAGTCGGTCACGAGCACGATGCCCTCGCGGAAGCCGAAGTGCAGCGAGAGGCGGCTCGCGTCGCCCGGCACGACGCCGCGGCGCACGAGCGCGAGCCTCCGGCCGCCGGGGTCGATGGCGGCGCGCGCCTCGGCCTGCGCGCGCCGCACGTCGTCGGAGGCGCGGCGGCGGCAGGCCTCGTCGCGGCAGCCCGGCAGCTCGTCGTCGCGCAGCACCTTCGCCAGGAACGCGGCCCGGTAGGCGCGCACCTCGGCCGCGTCGCCCTCGCGCCCGAGCAGCGGCCGCAGGCGCGCGGCGGCGCGCAGCCGCGCCTCGCGCTCGGGCGAGGTGGCGAGCAGCGCCGAGCCGAGCGCGTCGAAGAGCGTCAGCAAGGGCCGCCAGGCCTCGTCGGGCGGGTACGACCCGAGCGCCTCGGACGCCTCGCGGTAGCGCTCCTCGGCCGAGGCCCGCGCGCCGAGGCGCGAGGCGACCCCGACCGCGTCGACGGCCCAGCGAATGCGGTCGACGGGGCTCGCGTCCGGGGGGGGCTTTGCCGCGAGCAGGCGCGCCTCGAAGGCCTGCAGGTTCGCCCGCGAGGCGTCGGCGGCGACGCGCAGCTCACCCGCGTAGAGGGCGGCGCGGAAGGAGGCCGCGCCCGCGCCGACCGAGGCCGCGCGCTCGAGGTCGGCCAGCCCCGCGCGCAAGAGGGCGGGCCGCTGCCGCAAGAGGCCCGCCCACGCGCCGAGCGCGCCCTTCGCCCCGAGCGTGTCGGGCGCGTCGGTGACGCCGGCGAGCAGCGGCGAGGGGTCTTCGTCGAGGGCGACCGCCATCGCGACCGCGAGCGCGGCGCGCCGCACCTCGGCCGACCCCGCCTGCGCGGCGAGGGCCGACCGGGCGCGCGCGACGAGCGCCGCGCGCGCGGTGGCCTCGATCGCGATCGGCCCGCCCGGGGGCCGGCCCATCACCTCGCCGAGCAGATCGTTGACCAGCCCGAGCGCGGCGCGGCGCTCGGCCGGCAGGCCGTCGGGGGCCGCGAGCGCCTCGCCGAGCAGGGCGCGGAACTCGGCCAGGCGCTTCTGCGCCGCTTCCCGGTCGCCCCCGGCGTCGGCGAGCCCGTACATCATGGGCACGACGGCCACGAGGCCCGCGTAGCGCTCGACCGACCAGGCGTCGCGCCCGCGCCCCGACGCGAAGGCGGCGCGCAGCCGCTCGGACGCCGCGCGCGCGCCCGGCTCGGCCCGGAAGGCCGCGGGGCAGAGGCCCGCGTACTCGTGCGAGAGCTCGAGCCCGCCGCAGAGGCTGCCCTCGACCCGCGCGATCGCGTCGGCCACGGCGGCCTGCAGGTGCGCCGAGGCGTCGACGCCCGCTCGCCCGAGCAGCCCCCCGACGAGGTCGTGCCGCCCCAACTTCGAGGCGATCACCGCCGCCTCGAGCGCCCGCGGCCCCGCGGCCGAGGCCCCACCCCGCTCGGCGAGGGCCGCGGCGAGCGAGGCGTCGGCGCGCGCGGCGTCGAGCCGATCGAGCGTGCGCGCGTCGGCCCGATCGACCGCCTCGATCAGGCGCTCGGCCGCGGCGGCGTCGAGATCGCTCGAGGCCGCGAACGAGGCGGCGATCAGCCGCTCGGGCGTCGGCGACCGCGCGGCCGCGTACTCGAACGCCGCGCGCCGCAGCGCCACCGCCCGCACGACGAAGGCCGCCTCGCCCACCCGCTCGGCGAGCGCGGCCTCGGTCGGAGGCCCCCGCCGCCCCCGCTCGTAGGCCGCCCACACATAGGCCACCGCCGCCCGCCGCGCCACCTCGCGCGTCGAGAGCGCCACGTCGTCGAGCGCCGGCGCGCGCCCCCCCTCCGTCGCCGCGACCCGCAGCGCGACGAGATCGCGCGAGGCCCCCCCGCGGCACGCCAGCTCATAGAGCAACTCGGGCGTCGAGCGCCCGAGCGCCAGCGCCACGAGCGGCCGCCGCCGATCGGCCCCTCCCTCGCCCCGCTCGACGCGCCTACGCTCGCCCGCCTCGAGCCCCGCCACCGCCGCGCTCAGCTCGTCGCGCGACGCCCGCCGGAGCCCCTCGAGCACCGGCTCGGGCGGCGGCAAAGCCGCGATCGCCGCGAGCAGCTTGGCATCGGGCCGCCCCGGGTCGACGGCCGCCTCGACCCGCACCCCCGCCGGCGGCACCACCTGCGGCTCGGGCGTCGCCCCCCCGCACGCCGCGAGCCCGACCCCAAGCACCGCCAGGGACGCAGATAGGAGGCGCATCACCCGCGCATCCTAGCGCGGATCGCGCCCCCGCCCGGCACGTCCAGAGGGCGGGGGCCCCACTGTTTGAGCCCGAAGGGCGAGTTTGGGGTG
>DASTPP010000207.1:0-8428 GCA_035762175.1 Polyangiaceae bacterium
CGTCGCTGCCGCCGAGCCCGCCGCCGCCCCCGCCGCCCTGGCCGGCCGCCGGGCTCGCCCCGCCCGTGCCCTCGGACGAGAGGCTGCAACTCGCTGGCGAAAGCACGCTAAACGCCCCGAGAAGCAAAGCCACCAGGGCGCCGAGGCGTTCGCGTCGCATGGTATCAATGGTAACCTTTTCTGAGGGTTTTCTAAAAGGCCACTCGCTAGGTCGATTCAAGGCGGAACGTCAACGCGCCGCGTCTGCGCCTTGACCGCCCTTAGCGCAACCCCTCGGGCGTCGCCGAGGGGCGCGGCGGCGCGGCGCTTCGGGCCGGAGCCGAAACGCTCGCGGCGGGCCGCACCTTCACCTCGCCGAGGCGGCCGACGTCGATGAGGTCGATGAGCCCCGGCTCGCCCTCCTTCAGGTGCTCGGCCCGCAGGCGCGCGAGCAAGGCCTTGGTGCCCGACTCGAGGCGCTGGCGCTCGAGCAGCTGCCGGATGGCGGGCGCCTCGTGCTCGAGCGGCCGGGCGAGCGGCGGCGACGAGCCGCGGCGCCAGACGACGGCGAACTTGTCGCCCTCGGGCACCGGCTCGGGCACGATCTCGCCGTCTTTGACCTTGCGCGCCGCCTCGACGACGGCGACGTCGACCCGCACCGCCGGCAGGTGCGACCGGCCGTCGGGCCCCACCATGCCGAGGTCGCCGCCCCGCTCGGCCGTCGCCTTGTCGAGCGACGAGCGCCGCGCGAGCTCGGCCCACTTCGCCTGCCCGCCGGGCTTCTTCGCCTCGTCGAGCACCGCGAGCGCGTCGTCGCGCGTCGCGACCAGGATGCGCCAGAGCTGCACGCGCTCGGGCGCCTGAAAGCGCGCCTTGTTCTGCTCGTAATAGGCCGCGACGTCGGCGTCGGTGACGAGCCCGGCCGGGCCCGCCTCGGCCCGCATCGCCCGCGCGAGCGCGGCCCGGTAGACGTCGCGCAGCCGCAGCCGCACGTCGCGCCGCTCGGGCAGCCCCTTCGCCGCCGCCCCGAGCCCGTGCAGGCGCTCGGCGACCAGCACCTTCTCGAGCACATTCCGCCGGATCTCGGCCGCGTCGTGGCCGTACTGCGCGAGCTGCAGCCGCGGCATCGACGCGAGCCGCTGCTCGAGCTCGCCCTTGGTGATGACCTCGGGGCCCACCCGCGCGACCACCTCTTCGGGCCCCGCCCCCGCGCCCGTCGCGATCGCGACGAACGCCGCCGCCAACGACCAACGCCGGACGCCTCTCCGCACGGACCCCCCCTTACGCGCCGCGGCGCGGCGCCGCAAGGGGGCCCGCCGCCTAGCGGGAGAGCAGGTACGTGAGGAGCGCGACGATCAACCAGAAGGGCCAGGTGCGGTACAGAAAGTCGCCCGCCTCGGTGCGCAGCGCCCGCGACGCGCGGCGCAGCGTCTCGGTCTCGCCGACCTCGCGCCGGGCCTCGCGCGCGATCTCGCCGCGCTCTTCTTCGTCGACCGGGTCTTCGCCCCGCAAGAACGCCTCGTGGTGGTCGAGCTCGTGCTCGATCGTTTCGACGATCTCAGCCTCGACGTCGAAGGGGCCCTCGTCGTCGTGCACCGCGCGGAAGGTGCGGTAGTAGAGCGTCACCTCGGGCGCCCGCGCCGGCGCCTCGCCCGGCCGCGCGGGCTCGCCCGGCACGTACGAGCCGAGCAGCGTCACGCCCCCGTCGTCGCAGGCCGCGGGCCCCGTCTCGATCGCGAGCTCGACGCCCGGCGCCCCCCGGCGCGCGAAGATCTCTCCGGCCGCCCGGCGCGCGAGCTCGGCGAAGGCGCGCTCGGACAAAAAGCCCCCTTCGGCCTCGCCCCGCCGGGGCCGCGCCCCCACCTCCGCCGGGAACTCGCGCAGCCCCGGCGCGTCGACCCGCTCGAGCGCCCCGCAGCGCCCGCAGCGCACCGGCGCCCGCAGCCGCGGCGGGTAGTGCGCCTCGTCAAAGAGCCCGAAGAGCGCCGAGCGCGCCTCGTCGTCGGCCCCCTCGAGCGCCGCGGCGATCGCGTCGGCGTCGCCCTCGGGCCCGAGGCCCTCGACCCCCATCGCCCGGACGACGTCGCCCGTGAAGGTGAGCCGCTCGCCCCCCAGCGCCTCGTGCAGCGGCCTCGCCTGCCCGACCTCGCGCGGGGCGAGGCGCACCTCGCTCGCCTCGCCCCCGCCGGGCAACCGGACCGGCGGCAAGGGGTGCGCCGTCGCGAAGTCGAAGGGCTCGTCGAGCTCGGGGTCGTCGAGCTCGTCGTCGAGGAAGGGCCCGAACTCGACGTGCTCGCAGGGCCGCACCCGGAACCGATGCCCGCAGTTCGAGCACTCGACCGGCTCGGGCCCCTCGTCGAGCAGCCCGGCCCGCGTCACCAGCGCCCGGAGCACGTGAAAGTCTTCGAGCGAGAGCCCCGCGATCGGCACCCGCCCGTTCTGCTCGCTCAGGACCTCGACCGCCCCGCCGTCGAGCGCGTCGTAGGCCCCGAGCAGCGTGGGCGCCGCGGCCGGCCGCCCGCCCGCCGGCCCCTCGTCGGCGGCGGGGCGCAGGGCGTCGCGCACCTGGCGGGGTCGCTCGCTCGCCCGCACGCTCACCCGCGCGCCCGAGGGCAAGCGCAAGCGCACGGGCAGGCGAACGGGCCGCGCGAGCCGAGACCGGTACGGGTGCTTCACCGCCCCACCTTACAACGCCGCCCGCCGCCCCGCCCGCCCGGCCCGCGCCTTACAACGCTGCCCGCCGCCCCGCCCGCGCGGCCCGCGCCTCCCAGGGGCATAGCCCCAGCGCTCCGAGCCGCGCCCGCGCCACCGCGATCGCCGCCCCGCTCTCGTCGACCCCGAGCGCCCGCCGCCCGAGCCGCGCCGCGACCGCGAGCGTCGTGCCGCTACCCAGCGTCGGATCGAGCACCCAGTCGCCCGGGTCGCTGCACGCGAGCAAGAGCCGCTCGAGCAGCGCCTCCGGCTTCTGCGTCGGGTAGCCCGTGCGCTCGCGCCCCGAGGGCGCCACGATGCCGATGTCCCACACGTCGCCGAGCGGCGTGCCCGGCGAGGGCTCGTCGGTCATCGACGAGCGGGTTCGTCGCCCCTCGCCGTCGACGAGCGCGCGCTGCCGCCGCCCCCGCCAGACCGCCTGCGTGCTCGGCGCGAGCGGCTCGAAGAGCTGCCGGAAGCGCGGCCGCCCCCGCGGCTCGCGCACGAAGCGCAAGAGCGTGTCGTGCACCCGTTGGAAGTTGCGCGCCTTCGAGGGCCAGCGCCGGTAGCGCCACACGATCTCGCTCGCGAACGCCTCGGGCCCGAACACCATGTCGCCGAGCACCCGCACGTAGTGGCTCGTCTTCGGATCGACGTGCACCACCAGGCTGCCCTCGGGCGAGAGCAGCTCGCGGGCGAGCTCGAGCCGGTCGCGCATCCAGCCGAGGTACGCGCCGAGGTCGGGCCACCGGTCGTCGAAGGCCGCGACGCCCCCGCCCCCCCGCACCACCCCCTCGTGCACCCGGCCCGTGAAGAAGGGCGGGTCGAGGTACACGAGCGCGATCGCCCCCGCGTGCGTCGCCCGCAGCGCGTCGAGCGCCAGGGCATTGTCGCCCTCGATGAGCCCCAACGTCAGGTCGGGCGGCGGCGGCGCCGAGAGCCTCCCCGCGCCCCACGTCGGCCCCGCCGCCTCGTCGCCGGGCCAACAGAGGCGCACGGCCGCCGCCGGACGCGGCGGCGAGGGCGTGACGACCGCCGCCGAGTGCGGTGGCGAGGGCGTGACGACCGTCGCCGAGCGCGGCGGTGGAGAGGTGTCGGTCGTCGCCGGGCTCTGAGCGCCTGCGGGCGCGTTCGCGCACGACCGCGGCGAAGGGGTGGCGTCGGGCGCCCTCGCGCGCGACCGCGGCGAAGGGCCGCCGGCGGTCGCCTTCGCGCGCGACCGCGGCGAAGAGGGGCCCTGGGGCGCGCCCGAGCGCCGCCTTGCGGAAGGGGAGGGGGGCGCCATCGAGCGGCCGCGTCCGAGCGTGCCCTCTCGCCCGCGCGTGCGGAAGGGGTTATGAGGGCCCCCGCCCCCCGGAACCGCCCCGACCCCGCGCCATGCCCCGCGCGCCTCGCCCGCTCCGCGTCGCCCTCGCCGCGACCCTCCTCGCGCTCGCCGCCTGCCGGCGCCAGCCCCTCGACGCGACGCCCGAGGGGGTGGTCCGCGAGTTCTTCGACCGCATGCGCCGCCTGCAGAGCGACCCGAAAGACGCGCGCGCCGTCTACGAGCTGCTCTCGCGCCCCGCCCAGGCCAACCTCGCCGAGCGCGCGCGCCGCGCGAGCGCCGCCACGGGCAAGCGCATGGGGCCCGAGCAGATGATCGCGCCCGCCTACTTCTTCCCCCGCTTCCAGGCCCAGCGCTGGTCGACGCGCGTGGCGGGCGAGCGGGCGACGGTCGAGCTGCTCGGCGTCGACCCGGCCGAAGAGCGCGCGTCGGTGCCCTGCGTGCGCGAAGAGGGCCACTGGCGCGTCGACCTCGCGCTGCCCTCGCTGCCTCCCGTCGAGCGCCGGCCGCCGGGGCCGGGCGGCGTGCCCTGACGGCTACCCCCGAGTGAACTCGGGGGCAGCGAACGCCCGGGGAAACGGCGTGCAAAGCCCTGCCGAAGGCAGGGCTCCCGCGGAGCGAGGCGCTCTCGCGCGCTCGCCCGAAAGCCCGCGGCCCGTGGGAGCCCGGCCCCCGGCGCGGGGGCGGGCTTGGCGCGCCGAATCGACCCGCTTCCGCGCGGCACGAGCGGGCGTCCGCTGCCCCCGAGTTCACTCGGGGCCCCAGAAATGAAAACGCCCGGCGCCTTTCGGGGGCACCGGGCCTTGGCGAGGGCGCGCCGACGGGCGCGCGGCGGGGCTCAGTTCGCGAGGAAGATCGCCTCGATCTCGCCGCGCACCTGCTCTTCGGTTTGGCCGCGCGAGATGGCGATTTCTTTGACGATGAGCGAGCGGGCCGTGTCGAGCATGCGGCGCTCGCCGAACGAAAGCTGCTTGTCGGTCTTCAGGCGGTACAGGTCGCGCAGGACCTCGGCCACGTCGTAAATCGAGCCGGTTTTGATTTTATCCATGAAGCCGCGGTAGCGGCGGTTCCACGTCTGGTTGTCGAACGTGATCGTGCGCTCGCGCAAGATGTCGAAGATTTCGCGAATCTCTTGCTCGGAGATCACCTGCCGCAGGCCGACGGCGCTCGCGTTCGACACGGGAACCATGATCTTCCGGTCGGTATCGAGGATGCGCAGCACGTAGAAGCTCTGGCGGCTGCCGGCGATGTCTTTCTCCTCGATCTTGATGACTTCGGCCACGCCCTGCGCGGGGTACACAGCCTTGTCGCCGACCTTGAATTGGTGAACGGTGCGTGCCTGCATAGCGTCTCCTTCTGCTCAGGCTTGTGCTCAGGCTTGGGCGGGGGCCCCCGCGCGTCGCGCGGACGATCGGGCCCCCGAGCGCGGCCGGGGCCGCGGCGTTCTCACGCCAACCAGCGGGCGAACGCTTTTATTTCAACCGGACCTACGAATCGCCCTCGGCTCGTCTCTAATCTCCGTAAAACGCGACGGCCCCTTAGCGGCCGTTCTCGAGCGAGGGACGCCTCAGCCCGTATTCTAGCGCATCCGCAGTGCCGTCGCGAACCGCTCGCCGCGCCAGCGGGCCGAACTCTAGTGGGGTGGCCTAAATGTGTCAACAAAAATGGACTAGGGTTCTACCACGTCAGAAGAGATAAGATTACATCTTCCCACCGACAGGTCAAGGCCGCGCCGGCAGCTTCGGCCCACCTTTTGCCCGGCCGAGATTGAGCCCCGCTCAGCCTAAAACCCAGCCAACGCTTTGCTCAAGCCCTTATGGCGCCCACCGGCACTCTCCGCCCACCGCACTCGGCCTCAAGCCCCGCCGTTTCGCCCCCGAACCGGGCCCGCGCCGTCAACAGAATCGCCTGCGGGTTGCGCCCCTGCGGCCCGCGCGCACGGTGGGCGCAGGCGAGGCCGCCAAACCTGTGCGAAACGAGTGCGCCCGCCCCTCAGCCGCCCCCGAGCAGGCCCGCCCGCTCGGCCGCCAGCCCCCAGCGGACCCCCCGATCGGAGACATAAAGGCCCTTGGCCCCGCACCAGCCGAGCACGCTCGCGAGCAGCTCGGCCCCGGCCACGATGACGTCGGCACGGGCGGGGTCGAGACCCGGAAGGCCCTTGCGCTCTTCGAGCGGCAACGAGGCGAGCCGCTCGAGCGTCGACTCGACCTCGGCCAGGGTCATTCGTACCCCATGCACCCGGGCGCCGTCGTAGGGGTGCACCCCCCGGCTGACGGCCGCGAGGGTCGTGACCGTGCCCGCCACCCCGACCAGCTCGCCCCCGAGAGCGCCGCCCGGCAGCCGCCCCAAGGCCTCGAGCGTCGCGGCCCGCATGGCCTCGCGCTCGGCGAGGGTGGGGGGGTCGTTGCGGACGAACCGTTCGGTAAGCCGTACTGCGCCCACATTGACGCTGTGGGCGGACTCGACCTCGAGGGCGCCGGCCGAGCGGGCGCCCTCGACCCACTCGGTGCTACCGCCGCCGATGTCGAGCACCGCCACCCGGCCCCCGAGCGAGAGGCCCGAGAGGGCGCCGCCGAAGGTCAGCCTCGCCTCGTCTTCGCCCGACAGCACCCGCGGCCGCTCGCCGAGCAGCGCCTCGGCCCGGTCAAGGAAGGGCGCGCCGCCCTCGGCGTCGCGCAGGGCGCTCGTGCCGACGGCCGCCACGGGGAAGGCGCCGAGCGCCCGCGCCTCGTCGGCGTAGCGCTCGAGACAGGCGAGGGTGCGGGCCTCGGCGTCGGGGTGCAGGCGCCCCGAGGCGTCGACCCCCTGGCCGAGGCGCGTGATGGTCGCCCGCTCGCAGACCGGATGCAACTCACCCCCCGAAGCTTCGGCCACCAAGAGCAACACCGTGTTGGTGCCGATGTCGATGGCGGCGAAGCGGGGGGGGGAGGCTGGCATGGGGCGCTCAGCGGGTCAGGCTCTGCAGGTCGAGCATCTCTTCGACGTTCGGCAGCACGACCAGCTCGACGCGGCGGTTCTTGCGCCGGTTCTCGTCGGTGTCGTTCGGCGCCACCGGGTCGTTCTCGCCGTAGCCCGACGCCGACCAGCGCTTCGGGTCGAGCGTCGCGCCCTTGCGGCCCTTCGCGTTCGTCAGAAAGACCGTCACCTCGCGGGCGCGCATCAAGCTCAGGCCCCAGTTGTCGACGTGCGGCCCGCCGTAAGGTTTGTTGTCGGTGTGGCCGGCGACCTGGTAGGTGCGCGAGTTGAGGCCGGGGTCCTTGCCGATGACGTCGGCGACCTGCTCGAGCATGTTGCGCCCGTCGGTCTTGAGGTCGGTGCGGCCCGACTCGAAGAGCAGGTCGCCCGGCAGCTGAATGACCATGCGGTTGTTGCGCACGGTCACGTTCAGGCCGAGGCGGGTCAGCGACTCGAGCTTGCGCTTCAACTGCTCGAAGCGCGCCTTGATCGCGTCGAGCTGCTCTTTTTCGCGCTTGAGCCGCTCGATGAGCCGCTTCTGCTCTTCGGCCGTCTTCGACAGATCGCCCGCCTGGCCCGTGGCCTTCGCCAGCTCGCCGCGCAGGTTGGCGATGTCGTCGGTCGCCTTGGCGAGGTCGTCGTCGCACTTCTTCTTGTCGGCCGAGGTCTTGTTCAGGCGGCCGTTCAACTCTTCGATTTCCTTGAGCTTTTGCTGCCACTCTTCCTCGCTGTGGCCGCAGCCCGCGGTCGTGCCCGCGAAGGCAAAGGCCAGAGCCAGGGGCGCGAGACGGCGGACGAAGGTCATGGCGTCGAGAGCCTCCTCGTACTGGGGCGTGGGGGGGCGAGCGGGCGCGCGCTCGGGGCGAGCCACCGCCGCTCGAATCGCGCGCACCCTAGTCGCGCCCTCGCGCGTTCGTCAACGCCGCCGCACAGCCCCGCCGAAGGCCAAAAATCAGGGAAAAGTTCGGGTTTCTGGCCCCCGTCAAGGCCCCCCGTCAAGAAAAGTAAAAAAAAAGCATTGACAGGGACAATGCGTGGCCATACATCTCATGCAACATCTGTTGCCTGGCCTGGTTTAGGCCCCTTGGTAACGGAGGAGGGTCATCCCATGGCTGCTGCGAAGACGAAGAAAACCACGACGAAAGCCAAGACGGCGAAGAAGACCACGGCCAAATCGGCCCCGAAGACGGCCAAGCGCGCCACCGCCAAGCGCGGCGCGACGGCCAAGAAGGGCACCACGGCCAAGCGCGCGACCGCCAAGCGCGGCGCGACGGCCAAGAAGACCGCGGGCCGTCGCCCGGCGGCCAAGAAGGGCACGGCCAAGCGCGGCGGCACGACCAAGCGCGCCGCGGCCAAGAAGGGCACGGCCCGCGGCGCGGCCAAGGGCACGGCCAAGCGCGGCACCACCCGTGGCGCGGCGGCCCGCGGCGGCGCCCGCTCGGGCGGCGGCGCCCGCGGCGGCGCCCGCGCGTCCGGCCG
>DASTPP010000208.1:0-18558 GCA_035762175.1 Polyangiaceae bacterium
GGGGCCCCCGACCTCCGGGCCTGTCACGCGCGGGCCCGCGGCCCCGGCGCTAGGCCCGTTGGGTCAGCCCCGCTCGTCGACGACGGGGCCCTGCATGAGCGCCCCGAGCACCTCGTCGCGGCCGCGGCCGGCGAAGACGACGTCGTGCAAGGCCCGCAGGATGGGCGTGCGCACCTTGCGGGCCTCGGCCCAGGCGTGCACGCGCGGCACGAGCTCGAGCGCCTCGATGCGCTCGGGCACGCGCCTTCTCGCCTCGTCGAGGGGCACGCCCTCGGTCAGGAGGCGGCCGAGGGCGACCTCGGGGCGCCCCGGCTGGTTGAGCGCGGCGAGCAGGTCGCCGAGGCCGGCGAGGTCGAGCAGGGTCGAGCGCTCGCCGCCGGCCTCGAGGGCGAGGCGGGCGATCTCGTGCATGGCGCGGGTGGTGAAGGCGGCGACGAGGCCCGGGCCCATGCCGGCGCCGAGCGCGCAGCCGATGGCGACGGCGACGCAGCCGGTGAGCGCCGAGGCCCACTCGAGCCCGACGAGGTCGTTCGTGGCGTAGACGCGCAGCGAGGGCCCCGCGAACGACTCGCGGAAGGCGGCGACGACCTCGGGGAAGCGCGAGCCGACGACGAGCACCGAGGGGGCGCCGCGGGCGAGCTCTTCGACGAGGGCCGGGCCGCCGAGCGCGCCGAGCCGGCGCACCGGCGTCGCCTCGCGCAGCACCTCGGACACCGTGCGCAGGTCGTCGCCGACGAGCCCGCGGATGCCGTGCACGAGCAGGTGCGAGCCGTCGAGGTGCGCCTCGAGCTCGGCGGCGACCGACTCGACGCGGGCCGAGGGGACGGCGAGCACGATGAGGGGGGCGCGCGCGGCGGCGCCGGGCTGCATCTTCGCCTGGTCGACGCGCTCGATGGCGGGCTGCTCGCGGCGGCTGAGCAGGAGCACGCGGCGCCCCGCGCGCGCCGCGGCCCGGGCGAGGCCGACGCCCCAGGGGCCGCCGCCGACGACGGCGACGTCGTAGTCGCGGGCGGGGGCGCTCACGCCTCACCCCGGGCGGCGCGCGGCGGGGCGAGCGCGTCGAGGGCCAGGCCGTGGGCGGCCAGGCGGTTCTGGTAGTAGAAGACGAGCGGGGCCGAGCCGATGGTCAGGCGCCGCCCGGCCTCGGCCTCCTCGACGACGGGCGTCGAGTGGGTGCCGCGCCAGGCGCCGAGGGCCTCGTCGACGATGGCCTCGCCCGAGGCGCGCCGGAGCGCGTCGGCGACGACGAGCCGGCCCCGGGCCTCTTGCTCGAGCATCGCGTCGCGCACCCGCGCGGCCTCGGCGGCCGCCTCGGCGCGCGCGAGCGGGGCGCGCTCGCGGATGCGCAGGAGCGTGAAGAGGTCGTCGGTGCCCGCGCCCCGGCGCAGGTGGTTCATCATGACGGCGGCGAGCACGTTGGTGGCGAGCGGGACGGTGTTCTGCAGGTACGAGCGGCAGACGGCCTCGCCGAGCTCGCGCGTATACTGCGCGTCGCGCGCCGGGTCGACCGCGACCGCGCCGTGCCGGTCGCGCACGTACGAGACGGGGTCGACCGGCCGGCCGCGCCCGTCGAGCGAACGGCCCTCGTCGTCGACCGGGTTGCCGAAGGGGTCGAGCGGCTCGCCGAAGCGCACGACGACGCCGGCGTCGTGCCGCAGCAGCTTCTCGGCGAACCCGACGACCTTCGCGAGGCGCGACGACTCGTCGTCTTCGATGATGAAGCGCGACTTGCCCGCCTCTTGCAGAAAGTCGTTGATGAGCGTCTCGGCCTCGAGCGTGGCGAGGTAGCCGATGGTGGCCGGCACGAAGAAGACGCGCCGCGGCGTGCCCCGCCGCGCGGTGCGCCCGAAGGCCTCGACGCCGGTGCCGGCGAGGCCCAGCTTCAGCCGCCGCTCGACGCCGCCCGAGCGCGAGCGCGTGCCGCCGGGGAAGAAGAGCGAGTGGTAGCCCCGCTCGATCAGCACGCACGAGTAGGCCTTGAGCACGTCTTTGTAGAGCGCGTGCCGGAGCCGCCGGTCGACGCGGTAGGCGCCGAGGTTGTGCATGAAGAACGAGAGGACGGGGTTGGTGAAGAGGTTCTTGCCCGCGCCGTAGGTCGCCGGCGGCAGGCCCGCCCGCTCGAGGGCGTAGCCGAACACGATCGAGTCCATGTTCGACAGGTGCGTCGGCACGTAGACGACGGTGCCGCGGCCGGTGAGCGCGCGCACGGCGTCGATGGCGCCCGAGACGCGGATGCGATCGCCGAGCGCGGCCGCGTCGAGCAGGCGCCGGAGCGAGGTGAAGGTCAGGCGCGGGGCGATGAGCGCCCCGAGCAGGGGCGGCGCGAGCCGCGTCGCGACCGAGTAGACGCGCCGGTCGAAGTTGCCCGCGACGTCCCAGGCGTGCTCCTCGGCGAGGTGCACGAGCTTGCGCCGCGCCTCGTCTTCACTCATCGCGCCGAGGCGGCGGCCGAGCGCCTTCCAGCGGGCGAGCTCGGCCTCGGTCGCGCCGCCCGCGGCGGTCAGCCGCCGCACCTCGTGGTAGACCGCGTCGCCGAGCAGCGAGAGCGGGTTCGACGCCCGCGCGGTCACGCGCTCGACGACCTCGTTCACGATGGCCGAGCGCTCGGCGTTGAAGTGAAAGATGGGGGCGTCGAGTGGCGCCATGGGCGGGTGGGGGGCGGGGTCTCGGGGGGGAGAGGGGGGCGCGGCCGCGGGCCGCCGGGGGCCGGGCGCGCGCGGCGGTGCGGCCGAGGGGCGGCCGCGGCCGCGCAGCCTAACACCGCCCGCGCCGGCGCGGCAGGCCTTAGGCGGCGGCGGGGGCGGGCCGCCCGCGCGCGGGCGTGGCGGCCGGGGCGAAGTCAGGTTAGAGCGCCGGGCGCCGACGCCCCCGGGCCGGCGCCCCCGATGGCAACCTACCAGCCCGCCGCGCCCCCGGCCGACCCGCCCTCGCCCTTCAACCGCATGGACCGGGCGCAGCGCCTCTACGTGGGGCTCGCCACGCTCTTCGTCTCGTGCCTTCTGCTCGGCGACGTCATCGGGGGCAAGGCCGTGCCCACGGTCGACTGGTCGCTCGGGCCGATCGCGCTGGGCGGGCCCGTGTCGGTGGGCATCATCCCCTTTCCGGTGACGTTCCTGCTCACCGACGTCGTCAACGACTTCTACGGCCGCCGCGGCGCCGCCTTCTTGACGCTGCTCGGCGCGCTGATGGCCGCCTTCGCCTACGGCCTGCTCGTGCTGACCGCCGCGCTGCCCGCGCACCCCGACACGTACTTCACCCAGGCCGAGTACCAAAAGGTCTTCGGCGGCAGCGCGCAGCTCTTCGTCGCCTCGATCGCCGCCTACCTCATCGGCCAGATGCTCGACATCCACGTCTTCCAATTTTGGAAGGCGCTCACCGCCTCGCGCCACCTCTGGCTCCGCGCCACCGGCTCGACCGTGCTGAGCCAGCTCGTCGACACCGTCACCATCAACGCCATCTTCTGGCGCTGGACGGCGGCGAAAGACTGGGGCTGGATCGGCGCCAAGTGCGGGCGCGAGTACGCCATCAAGCTCGGCGTGGCGGTCGCGCTCACCCCCCTCATCTACGGCCTGCACGGGCTCATCACCCGGGGGCTCAAGATCGCGCCCGCGCCGGCCGAGGCGCGCCGGGGCGGGGGCGCGGGCTGAGGGCCGGGCCGGCGGGGCGGGCGGGGGTCAGCGCCTCGGGGTGACGACGAGCTCGCCGGCCCTAAGCGCCTCGGGGTGACGACGAGCTCGCCGGCCCTAAGCGCCTCGGGTTGACGATGAGCTCGCCGGTCTCGTCCTCGCAGTAGGCGGCGAGCTCTTCTTGCCACTCGCCGCCCTCGCAGCGCAGGAAGACGGCGCACTCGGTCAGGCAGGCCCGGTCGGGGCAGGCGAGGGCGATGGCCTCGTCGCACTCGGGCGCCTGCAGCGGCGAGCAGGGCGCGCCGGCGGGCGGCGTCGGCGGCGCGGCGGCGCAGGCGTCCGGGGCGCCCGCCGCGCCCGCCGCGCCCGCCGCGCCCGCCGCGCCGGCGGCGCCCGGGGCGTTGCCGGGGCAGGGCTCGACGAGCTGCCAGCCCGCGTTGGTGCACTCGTAGAGGGCCGTGCACGATCGGTCGGCGCAGGTGCCGCCCCCTCGGGTCGGGCAGGCGCTGCGGTCGGGCAGGGGGCCGCACTCGACCGAGCGCAGGGTCGAGGTGCAGCCGGACGCGCCGGCGAAGGCGCCGAGGGCCGAGGCCGCGCCGAGGGCGCCCAGGGCCGCGAGGGCCGGGCGCGCCGAGGCCCCGACCCGCGGCCGGGGGCCCCGAGCTCGAGCGGGAGCGCGGAGGGGGGGGGCGCGCACGGCGAGGCGACTATCGCACGGCGCGGCGTGTCCGGGTAGAGTGGGCCCATGCGTGGCGACTTCTTGGGCCGGGCGGCGCTGCCCCCCTTGCTTGCCGGTGCCTTGTTCTTGGCCGCGTGCGGGGGCGAGACGCCGCCGCCGGCCAGCCCCGACGCGACGCCCTCGGCGCCGGCGGCGAGCGACGCGCCCGCCGGCGCCGCGGCCCCGAGCGCCGCCTCGGCCGCCGTCACGCCGGGCCTGCCGCCCGCCGGCGACGGGGCGGCCCCGGCCGCCGGCGGCGAGACCAACCGGGGCCAAGACGAGATCAAGGCCATCATCTCGAACCACCGCCCGAAGTTCCGCGCCTGCTACGACGACGCGCGAAAGCGGGTGCCCACCCTGCGCGGCTGGTTCGTCCTCGACTTCACGCTCAACCCCGACGGCACGCTGAAAGAGGCCGCCTACGCCCGCGACAAGTCCGAGATCAAAGACGACGCGATGGGCGAGTGCGCCCTCGCGGCGCTCAAGGGCATCGGCTTCCCCCCCTCGAAGCAGGGCAAAGAGACGAAGGTCTCCTACCCCTTCGGCTTCACGCCGGGCGGCGGCCGCTTAGGCCCGGGCGCGGCGGCGAGGCGGCCCGGCGATGGCGCTGCACGACAACGTGCGCTTTTACGCGGCGACCGACGTCGGCCGCGTGCGCACGCTCAACGAAGACAACTACCTCATCGACCGCAAGCTCGGCCTCTTCGTCGTCGCCGACGGCATGGGCGGGCACGCGGCCGGCGAGATCGCGAGCGCGCTCGCGGTGCGCACCATCCACGAAGAGGTCCGGCGCGAGCGGGCGCTGCTCGAGCGGCTCGACGCGGCCGACCGGCCCCACGGCTCGTCGCTCGCGAGCGCGCGCGAGGTGCTGCAGCTGCTCGAGCACGCGGTGCAGCGCGCGAGCGCCGTCGTGCACGCCGAGGCCGTCGCCGACCAGACCAAGCGCGGCATGGGCACGACGGTGTCGGCCATGCTGCTCGTCGGCAACGTGGGCTTCATCGCCCACGTCGGCGACAGCCGCGTCTACCTGGTGCGCGGGGGCAAGGCGCACCAGGTCACCGACGACCACACGGTCTACAACGAGCTCATCAAGCGCGGCCGCCTGACGCGCGACCAGATCGAGCGCGTCGCCCAGAAGAACGCCATCGTGCGCGCCGTCGGCGTCTACGAGCGGGTCGAGGTCGACACGCTCGTCATCGAGACCGTCCCCGGCGACAGCTTCCTCATCTGCTCGGACGGCCTGCACGCCTACTTCGCCTCGGCCGACGAGATGGTCCCCTTCCTGACCGCCGAGGAGGCCGACAAGGCCGACCGCGGCGCGCTCGGGCTCGTCAACCTCGCCAACGACCGCGGCGGCAAAGACAACATCACCGCCGTCGTCATCCGGGTCGGCGCCGGCACGAGCGCCGACGAGGCCCGCGCCCGCCGCCTCGCGCTCAAGCGCGAGGTGCTCTCGCACATGCCGCTCTTCGCCCGGCTGTCCGAGCGCGAGCTCTTGCGCGTCATGCAGATCGCCGACGTGCGCGCCGCCGCCCCCGCCGAGGTCGTCATCCGCGAGGGCGACCGGGGCGAAGAGCTCTACATCGTGCTCGAGGGGCGCCTGCGCATCACCCGCGGCGGGGTCGTGCTCAACAACTTCGGCCCCGGCGACCACGTCGGCGAGATGGCCCTCATCCGCAACGCGACGCGCTCGGCCACCGTGGTCAGCGAGGGCGCGAGCGAGCTCATCGTCATCCGCCGGCGCGACTTCTTCGAGATCTTGCGCAAAGAGCACGAGCTCGCCGTCAAGCTGCTCTGGCAGTTCCTCGGCGTGCTGGCCGACCGGCTCGACCAGACCTCCAAAGACCTGCGCTCGGCCCGCGAAGAGCTCGCCCTCGAAGACGTGTCCGACGCCATCTTCCCCGAGGTCGACGAGCCCGACCCGGGCCCGCCCCGGCCCCAGCCCGCCCGCTGAGGCCGGCCCGCCGGGCCCCGGCCGCCCGGCCGCCCCCGCCCCGGCCGGCCGGGCGCCCCCCCGCGGGCCGGGCCGGCCCCGGCGCCCGAACGCGGGCGGGGGGTGCGCGGCGGCGGTTCTGTGGTAAGGCGCCGGGTCGGCGACGCGGGCTCGGCCGCGAGCGCGCCGCCCCGGAGGGCCCCGCCGTGGAGAGCCGAACCCCGCTCACGTTTCTTTGCCTGTCGAGCTACTTCAAGGGCAACGACTTTCTGCGCGCGTGCAAGGCCGAGGGCTGCCGCGTGCTGCTGCTCACGGTCGACAAGCTGCTCGGCGAGGCCTGGCCGCGCGACGCGGTCGACGAGATCTTCGCCATGCCGGGCGGCGACTTCTCGAACCGGCAAGACCTGCTGAACGCCGTCAGCTACCTCGCCCGCAGCCGCCCCATCGACCGCATCGTCGCCCTCGACGACTACGACGTCGAGGTCGCCGCCATGCTGCGCGAGCACCTGCGCGTCGGCGGCATGGGCGAGAGCACGGCGCGCTACTTCCGCGACAAGCTCGCGATGCGCGAGCGCGCCGCCTCGCGCGGCGTGCGGGTGCCGCCCTTCGTGCACGTGCTCAACCACGAGCACATCGCCGAGTTCCTGCGCGAGGTGCCGGCCCCCTGGCTGCTCAAGCCGCGCAGCGAGGCCGGCTCGGTCGGCATCAAGACCTTCGAGCGCGCCGAAGACGTCTGGGCCGCGGTCGAGGCGCTCGGCGACAAGCAGTCGTACCACCTGCTCGAGCAGATGATCGCCGGCGACGTCTACCACGTCGACGCCATCGTCTACGAGCGCTCGGTCGTCTTCGCCGAGGCCCACCGCTACCGCCGCCCCCTGCTCGGCGTCGTGCAGAAGGGCGGCATCTTCGGCACCCGCACCGTCCAGCACGGCTCGCCCGAAGAGCGCGAGCTCGTCGACTTCCACCGCGACGTCATGGACGCGCTCGGCCTGGTGCGCGGCGCCGCGCACACCGAGTTCATCCGCGGCCGGGCCGACGGCAAGTTCTACTTCCTCGAGTCGGGCGCGCGCGTCGGCGGCGCCCACATCGCCGACCTCGTCGAGGCCTCGACCGGGGTCAACCTCTGGGCCGAGTGGGCCCGCGTCGAGGTCGCCGGCGGCAAAGAGCCCTACGGCATCGAGCCGGCGCGCCGCGAGCACGGCGGGCTGCTCGTCTCGCTCGCCCGGCAAGAGAAGCCCGACACCTCGGCCTACACCGACCCGGAGGTCTGCTGGCGGCTCTCGATGCCGAACCACGTCGGCCTCGTCGTCCGCTCGCCCTCGGCCGAGCGGGTCGAGCAGCTGCTCGACGAGTACGAGCGCCGCTTCGCCGAAGACTTCTACGTCGCCATCCCCGCCAAGCAGGCCTGAGGGCCGCCGTGCCCGACGAGCCCCGCATGCCGCTCACCGAGCTGCCCCCCGGCCGCGAGGGCGTCATCGAGGCGATGGGGCTCGACGGGCGCGAGGCGCTCGGGCTGCGCGCCATGGGCGTCGCCGAGGGGCGCCCCGTCGTCGTCCTGCGCCGCGCGCCCTTCGGCGGCCCGCTGCACGTGCGCGTCGGCGACGCCGCCTTCGCCCTCGACCGCTCGCTCGCCGCCCGCGTCACCGTCCGCCTCGCCGGGGGGGGCCCGTGAGCGCCGCGCCCGCCGCCCGAACGGCCCGCCCCGAGCGCCCCGCCGCCGCTCGAACGGCCCGCCCCGGGCGCCCCGCCGCCGCTCGAAAGGCCCCCCCGTGAGCGCCGCGCCCGCCGCCCTGACGCCCCCGGCCACCGTCGCCCTCGTCGGGCGCCCCAACGCCGGAAAGTCCGCCCTCTTCAACCGCCTGACCGGCGGCTCGGCCCACGTCGGCAACTTCCCCGGCGTCACCGTCGAGGTGCTCGAGGCCGAGGTGCGCCTGCCCGGCGGCGAGCGCGCCCTCGTCTACGACCTGCCCGGCCTCTACGCCCTCGACCCCGAGGCCCTCGAGCCCGGCACCGACGAGCACGTCACCTGGTCCTTCCTCGCCCAGCGCCGCGGCGAGCGCCTCGTGCTCTTGCAGATCGTCGACGTGACCCAGCTCGCCCTCGGCCTGAGCCTCACCCAGAGCGTCCTGCGCCGCCCCGAGCTCGGCCCCGTGCTCGTCGTCGTCACGCAGATGGACGTGCTCGCCGACGAGGGCCGCGAGCTCGACGTCCCCGCGCTCGAGGCCGCCCTCGGCCGGCCCGTCCTCGCCCTGAGCGCCCGCGACCCCGGCGCCCGCGCGGCCCTGCTCGCCGCCGTCGAGCGCGCCCTCGCCGCCGCCCCGCCCGCCCGGGGCGCCGCGCCCGCCGCCGAAAGCGACGTGGCCGCGCCCGCCGCCGGAGGCGCCGCGCTCGCCGCCGCCGCAGGCGCCATGGCCGCGCCCGCCGCCGAAGGCGCCGCGCCCGCGGCCGACGCCCCGGCGCCCTGGCAGCCCGCCGAGCTCGCCGCCCGCGTCGTCCGGCGCCGCGCCGACGCGCGCGCCGCGCAAAAGCTCATCCGCGAGCGCACCGAGGAGGCCGACGCTTGGCTCCTGCACCCGCTGCTCGGCCCGATCTTCTTCCTCGCCATCATGGGCGGCCTCTTCGCCCTGGTCTTTCTGATCGCCGACCCGACCACGGCCTTCCTCGACGCGAGGCTGCAGCGGCTCGGCGCCTGGCTCGAGCCGAGGCTCGGGGGCGGGCTCTTCGCCTCGCTGGTGGTCGACGGGGTGCTCGGCGGCGCGGGCACGGTGCTCGCGTTCGTGCCGCAGATCATCGCCCTCATCGCCGCGATGGAGCTCCTGGAGGCGAGCGGCTACCTCGCCCGCGCCGCCTTCCTCGTCGACCGGCTCTTTCGCGCCTTCGGCCTGGGGGGCAAGGCCTTCGTGCCGCTCTTGACGGCGCACGCCTGCGCCGTGCCCGCCATCGCCGCGACGCGCGTCCTGCACGACCCCTGGGAGCGATTGACGACCATCCTGGTCATCCCCCTGATGACGTGCTCGGCGCGCCTGCCCGTCTACAGCCTCGTCGTCGCCACGTTCTTCGGGGGCGGGGCGGTCGAGAAGGCCCTGGTCTGCACCGCGCTCTACGTCGCCGGCATCGCCTCGGGGCTCGCGGTCGCGGTCGTCCTGCGCCGCGGCCCGACGCGCGGGGGGCGCCGCCGCGCCCTGCCGCTCGTGCTCGAGATGCCCACCTACCGCCGGCCGAGGCTCGGGCCGCTGCTCGCCCGCTGCGGGCGCGAGGCGCGCGAGTTCTTGCGCACCGTCGGCACGGTCATCGTCGTCGCCTCGATCGCGCTCTGGGCGCTGCTCAAGGTGCCCGCCGCGGCCCCGGTCGAGGGACGCTCGCCCACCGAGCAGAGCGCCGCCGCCGCCATCGGCCGCGCGCTCGAGCCCGTCACGGCCCCGCTCGGCTTCGACTGGCGCATCAACGTCGGCCTCATCGGCTCGTTCGGCGCGCGCGAGCTGATGGTCGGCACGCTCGGCGTCATCTTCGGCATCGAGGGCGCCGACGACCCCGAGCAAGAGGCCCCGCTCGCCGCGAAGATCGCCTCGGCCAAGCGCCCCGACGGCTCGCCCGCCTACGACCGGGCGACGGCGGTCGCCCTGCTCGCCTTCTTCGTCATCGCCTGCCAGTGCATGAGCACCCTCTCGGCCATCCGGCGCGAGACGCGAAGCTGGCGCTGGCCCGCCTTCGTGCTCGCGTACACCTACGTGCTCGCGTACCTGGTCGCCGCCCTCGCCCACCAGATCGCCCGGCTCGTTGCTTAACGCCGCCCTCGCCCACCCGATCGCCCGGCGCGTTGCTTAAATCGGTGAAATTGTTCGCCCCGGCTGAAACGGCCATTTGGCGCCGAATAGTTGCCCAGGTCGCCTAAAGTCGTACCGGGGGCTAGCGGGGCGAGCGCGGCTGATTTAGACTCGTTTCGCCATGAGTCGCATCGATCAAGAGCTCGCCGAGGCGGTCGAGTCGGGGGCGCGCGAAGAGTTGGCCCCCGATTCGAAGCCGGGGGTCGTCAAACCGGCGTCGACCCGCACCAAGCCGAAGCGCAACCTCGGGTTGCTTCTGGGCCTCGTCGCCATGACCGGCGGCATCACGGCCCTCGCCCTGAGCTTCCAAGAGTCGGCCGTGTACGCGAAGTCGGTCGACCAGCTGATGGCCGAGCAGGGCAAGCTGGCCGGGCGCGCGGTGCGCGTGCAGGGCAACCTGGTCAAGGGCACGCTCGTGCACCAAGAGCAGCCCTGCGAGTACCGCTTCCGCATGACCAAGGGCGGCGTCGAGCTGCCCGTGCGCTACCCGAACTGTGTCGTGCCCGACACCTTCCGCGACGTGCCCAACATGGACGTCGAGGTCACGGTGCAAGGCAAGCTCTTGGCCGACAACAGCTTCGAGGCCACCGAGGTCATGGCCAAGTGCCCCTCGAAGTACGACATGCAGCAGCGGGCGAGCCAGGGCGAGGTCGCCCCGCACGGGCCGCCGGGCGGCCCGGGCGGCCCGGGCGGCGCCCCGAAGAGCGCGTACTGAGGCGGGCGCCCCGGACTGAAGTCCGGGGCACGGCGTCACCAAGGCGTGCCACGCGGCCTCAGGCCGGTTCGGCCCGCAAAGCCCGGCCCTCGCTGGGGCCGGGCTCCCGCGGGCGCCGGCAGACGGGCGAGCCCGCGCGAGCGGCGCGCGGCGCGCGAGCCCTGCCTCCGGGCAGGGCTTGGATGGCCGTTTCCGCGGGCGTTCGCTGCCCCCGAGTTCCCTCGGGGGCCGCCCGCTGGCCTCGTTTTGAAACACCCTCTTCCAGTCCGGGGCCGCGCCGCCCGGCCCCCCGCTCAGATCTCTTTGTCTTCGCCGCGCCCGGTGCCGGGCGGCGGCGTCTCTTCGCTGCGGTCGCTCGCGCCGATGCCCCGCCCGGCCTTCTTGCCGACGACGTCGGGGTGCGTGTGCTCGTCGCGCGGGGCGGCCTCCTCGGGCTTGGGCAGGCGCTCGAGCAGGGGCTCGTCGCGGGGCGGCGGCCACGCGCTCACGTAGCGCGGGGCCTCGCCCGGGCCCGAGGCGTCGATCCAATAGACGTGGCCGGTGCCGCCGGGGCGCACGTCGAAGTGCACGAAGCTGCTGTTGGGGTAATACCCGCAGCCCGTGTCGCGCAGGCCTCGGCAGAAGGCGACGAGGTCCTCGTTGCGCACGCCTTCGACGCGCACGTCGACGGCCCGCGCGTCCTTGTGGTAGCTGCCGACGCTGCCCGGGCGGTAGCCTGACACGATGACGATGCGCTTGTTGCGATAGTGGTCGGCGACGGCCTGCAGGCGCGAGAGCAGGCCCGCGTCGGCGTTGCGCACGCCGGGCGCCCACTCGCGGCCGCGGGCCTCGCCGGACGGCAGCGCCGCGGGCAGGGCGGGCTTCGGCGCGCTGTAGGGGCGCAGCAAGATCGCGAGCCGCTCGACCGCGCCCTCGGCGGGCTTGCCGTCGCAGCGCAGGAGCGAAAAGCTGTCGAACTCGCCGGTGGGCCGGCCCACCTCGACCCGATCGCGCAGGCAGGGCGCGTCGCCCGCGCGCTCGCGCCGCGCCGTCTTGCCGCGGCGCGACGAGGCGCCGCGGGCGCCCGCGTCCGCCGTCGTGCCGGGCCCCTTGGCCGACGCCGAAGGGCCGCCCGACGCCGGCGGCGCCGCCGCGCCGCGCTCCTTGGCGGCGGGCGCGCTGCCCTCGCCGCGCTCTTTGGCGGCCACGGAGCCGCCATCGACGCGCTCGCCGTCGGTCGCCCCGCCGCCGCGCTCTTTGACGGCCGGCGCCCCCTCGCCGCCGGCGGCCGCCTCGCCGCGCTCTCTGCCGGCCGGCGCCGCGGGTGACGCGCCGCCCTCGCGCGCCGAGGCGTTCGCCCCCTCGCCGCGCGCTTTCGCCGCCGTCCTCGACGGGGCCCCGCCGCGCCGCTTCGCCCGCGACGGGCCCGACTTCGCCGCGGGCCGCGCCTCGGCGCCGCGCGCGGCCGCGCCGTCTTGCGCCGAGGCCGCCCCGGCGCCGCGCGCCGCCGCGCCGTCTTGCGCCGAGGCCGCCCCGGCGCCGAGCGTGAGCGCGGCGAGCGCGGAGGCGAACGCGCGCGCCCGTTTCGCTTTCGACCACGACACCGCCCTCGACCGATGCGTCATGATTCCGCTGTGCCACGCTTCGGCAGGCCGGTACCAATTTCCGGGGGGTGCGCCGTTTTCTCGCCCGGACGGGCGTGCTAGGCGCGAAACCGATCATGGGCGCGAGGGCACGAGACGGGGCCCGGCCGCGGGGCGCGCGGGCCGGCGCGGGGCCGCGAGGGGCCGGGCGAAGGCGGGGGGCGCGGTGAGGGCGGTGGTGCAGCGCTGCCGCGAGGCGCGGGTCGAGGTGGCCGGCGAGATCGTCGGCGCCATCGGCCCGGGGCTCGTGGCCTTCGTCGGCGCGGGCAAGGGCGACGGCGACGCCGACCTGCGCTACGTCGCCGACAAGCTGCTCGGGCTGCGGGTGTTCGTCGACGAGGCGGGCAAGATGAACCGCTCGGTCGTCGAAGCCGGCGGCGCCTTGCTCGTCGTCAGCCAGTTCACGCTCTACGGCGACGTCCGCCGGGGGCGCCGGCCGGGCTTCGACGCGGCGCTCGAGCCCGGGGCGGCGCGGGCGATGCTCGAGCAGATGGTCTCGGTGCTGCGGGCGGGCGGCGTGCGGGTCGAGACGGGGCGCTTTGGCGCCGACATGCGGGTCGTGGTCGACAACGACGGGCCGGTCACCATTCTCGTCGACTCGTCGCGGGCATTTTTAGGCCCCCCGGCGCGCCCGGCAGGCCGGCCCGCCGCCCGGGCGGCGAAGGCTAGCAACTGGCGCCCGGCCCCGGCCGAAGGGAGGGCATGAGCCGACAATCCTCCCCTTCCCGCCCCGGGTTCGCGCCCGCCGCCTGGCCGGCGACGCTGGCCCTCTCTGCCCTCTTGACCCTCTCGCTCGGCTGCTCGGGCAGCGCCCCCCTGGCGCCGAAGGCCGTGCAGATGAACCGCCTCGGCGTCGAGGCGCTCGAGGCCGGCGACTACGCGACGGCCGAGGCGCGCTTCGCGGTGGCGATCGAGTTCCACCCGCGCTTCGTCGAGGCGCAGGTCAACCTCGGCCTGACCGAGCTCGCGCGCGGCAACCACGGCCGGGCGCGGGCGCTCTTCTTGCGCGCGCGGCACCTCAACGCCGACCTGCCGCACCCGCACCACGGCCTCGGCGCGCTCGCCGACGCCGAGCACCGCCCGCGCGAGGCCGCGGCGCACTACCGCGAGGCGCTGCGCGTCGACCCGGGCTTCGTGCCCTCGCGGGCGAACCTGGCGCGCGACTACTTCGACGCGGGCATGCTCGACGAGGCGCGCGAGCAGTTCTTGCGCCTGACCGAGGTGGCCGCGCACGACGATCGGGGGCCCGCGGGGCTCGCCGAGACGCTCCTGCGCCTGGGCCGCCCGGCCGAGGCGTCCGAGGTGGTGCGCGCGGCGCGGGCGCGGCTCGGCGAGCGGCCCGCGCTGCTGCTGCTCGCCGCGCGCGAGGCGCTCGCCGCGGGCTTCGTCGCCGAGGCGCGGGCCGAGCTCGCCCGCCTCGCCGCGCGCCGCCACGCGCACGCGACCGCGGCCAAGGCCTGGCTGGCCGTCGCCGACCTGGCGGCCGGCGATCTCGAGGCGGCGCGCGCGCACGCCGAAGGGGCCCTCGCCGAGGAGCGGCACCAGCCGGTGGCGAGCTACGCGCTCGCCCTGGCGCTCGACGCGGAGGGCGACCCCTCGGCCCCGGCCTGGCGGGCGCACGTGGGGCGCCTGACGGGGGGCCGCGCCCGCTTTCCGACCCCGGCGCCGGCCGCGAAGGGCCCCTGACCCCACCCCCACCTTTCTCGCCGGCGCCGAGCCGTGCGATTGTACGGGGCGTGAAGGCGCCCGACGCCCCGTACCACCCGCCCGCCCTGCGCGCCTACGCCCGCGCCCGCCACGACGCGTCGGCCGGCCTGCGCGCGGCGCGCGTGCTGGCCGCGTGCGCGACGCTCGCCCTCGCGATCGCGATGGCCATCGTGCGCTCGTCCGACGGCAGCGCGGCCTACCTCGAGGGCGTCGTCACGCGCGGGCTCTCGCTGCACCTCTTGCTCGTGGCGCTGCCCTTCGGCTACGCGCTCGCCGGCCGCCGCGTCGGCGACCGCGACGCGTCGTTCACGCTCGCGGCGCTGCACGGCGTCGACCGGCGCGCCTTCGACGCGACGATGGCCCTGCAGGCCCTGCGCGCCGCGGGCCTGCGGGGCGCGGCCGGGGCGGGGCTGCTCGCCGCGGAGATGGTCGTGCTCTCGCTGCCCGAGGCCTCGCTCGCCTCGAAGCGCGCCGCCCTCGCCCTCGCCTTCGCCGCGACCGGCGCCGCCCTCGGCGCCGCCCTCGCCCTGCTCGGCCTCGCCGCCGCGCGCGCCGCGGGGCGCTTCGGCCGCCTCGCCTTCATCGGCGCCTGGGCCCTGCCCTCGCTGCTCGCCGGGCTCGTGCCCGGCTACCCCGCCTGGGGCACGCTGCTCGGCGCCTACCGCACCTGGCTCGGGGTGCTGCTTTAGGGCTGTCCTGAGACCCCGGACTGAAGTCCGGGGCACGGCGTCACCCCTTCGTGCCGCGCGGCTTCGCACCGATTCGGCGCGCCAAGTCCGGCCCTCGCTGGGGCCGGACTCCCACGGGCGGCGGCTTCGGGGCGAGCAAGCGAAGCAGCTCGCGGCGCGTGAGCCCACCCCCAACGAGGGGTGGGCTTTGACTTCCGTACGACCTGGTTACGCCGTGCCCCGGACTTCAGTCCGGGGTCTCCGCTCAGCGCCCCTTCTCGCCGAGGTGCTGCCGGAAGAACTCGGCGATGCGCACGTACTGCTGCTCGACCACGGCCGGGTCGGTCACCATGTGCGTCGCGCCCGCGAGCGGCAAGAATTCGTGGGGCTTGCCCGCGCGCAAGAGCGCGTCCGACAGCTTGACCCCGTGAAAGAAGTACACGTTGTCGTCGGCCGTGCCGTGAATGATGAGCAGGGGCCGGCGCAGCTCTTTGGCCGCGAGCAAGACCGAGGTGCGGTCGTAGGCGTCGTTCGCCTCGTCGGGCAGGCCGAGGTAGCGCTCGGTGTAGTGCGTGTCGTAGTCGTGCCAGTCGGTGACGGGCGCGCCGGCGACGGCGGCGTGAAAGACGTCGGGGCGCTTGAGCAGGGCGTACGAGGCCATGTACCCGCCGTACGACCAGCCGTAGATGCCCACCCGCGACAGGTCGAGCTCGGGCGTCTGCTGGGCGAGCTCGCGCAGCGCGCGCACCTGGTCTTCGAGCGGCACCTCGCCCGCCTTGCCCTTGATGGCCCGCTCCCACTCGCGGCCGCGGTAGGGCGTGCCCCGCCCGTCGAACATGACGACCACGAAGCCCTGGTCGGCCACCCACTGGGGTATGAGGTAGCGCTTGCGCGAGGCGTAGACCATGCGCGCGTGCGGCCCGCCGTAGGCGTTGACCAGCACCGGGTAGCGCCGCCCCGGCTGAAAGTCGCGCGGCTTGACGATCGCGGCGCGAAAGTGGTGCACCGGGTCGACCTGCGTGAACGTGACCTTCGGCTCGACCGAGGGCTTCTCGGCCAGGTTGCGAATCTCGCCCGCCTCCGAGCCGTCGGGGCGCAGCACGCTGAAGCGCGGCGGCGCCTCGGCCGACTCGGACGCGAGCACGAGGGCGCTGCCGTCGGACGCCACGAAGGCGCTCACCTCGGCCGGGCCCCGCGGCGGGTCGAGGCGCTTCGGCTCGCCGCCGCCGAGCGGCAGGGCGAAGAGGTGCGCCTCGCTCGGCTCGTCGCCCGCGATGACGTAGGCCACCTTGCGCGCCTCGTCGACGCCGACCAGCTTGCGGTAGCCGAGGCCCGGCGCCGAGAGCGCCCGCACGAGCGCGCCGTCGGGGCCCCGCAGCTCGAGCTGAAAGGCGCCGCCCCGCTCGGTCGACCACAGAAAGCCCGAGCCGTCGCGCAGCCAGCGCGGCACGCTCTGATCGAGGTTCACCCAGACCGGGTCGCGCTCGACCAGTAGCGGCTTCGTCGCGCCCGTCGCCGGGTCGACCGAGAGCAAGACCTCTTCGGTCTGGGCGCGGTTCTGCACCAAGATGACGAGGGGGCCGCCGCGGTCCCAGCGCGCGGTGGCAAGGTAGGGGTAGGCTTTGCGGTCCCACGTGACCCAGACCGTCGGGCCGCCCGCCGCGGGCGCGACGCCGAGCGTCACCTCGGCGTTCGCCTTGCCCGCCCGCGGGTAGGGGAACGACTGCGGCGCCCGCTCCGGGTGCGCCGGGTCGGCGATGTAAAAGCGCTCGACCGGGCCGTTGTCGGTGCGCTGGTAGGCAACGAATTTCGCGTCCGGCGACCACCAGTAGCCGACGAAGCGCGCCATCTCTTCTTGCGCCACGAACTCGGCGAGCCCGTGCGTCACCGTCTCGGTCGCGCCCTCGGTCAGGCGCGTCTCGCGGCCGGTCGCGAGGTCGATGACGTAAAGATCGCCCGCGCGCACGAACGAGACCTTCGCCCCGTCGGGCGAAAAGCGCGGGTCGACCGGCGCGGGCTTGCCCACCTCGAGCTCGCGCGTCGTGCCCGGGCCGACCTCGTGCAGAAAGAGCCGCCCGCCGAGCGGCGCGAGCAGCTTCGAGCCGTCGAGCGACAGCTCGTACTGCGCGATGCCCTTGGCCGTCAGGCGCATGCGCTCGCGCCGCGCCCGCTCTTCGGGGCTCAGCACCTCGTCGCCCTGGCCGAGCAGCGCGCGCGACGAGAGCACGACCTTCTCGGCCCCCGCCTTCACGTCGTAGGCGTACAGGTCGCGCACCCCCTCGCGCGGGTCGGACCGCACGAAAAACACCCGCTCGCCCCCCGGCGCCACCCGAAAGCCCGTCGGCTCGCCCTGCCCGAAGGCGCGCGTCACCGCATACTGCTTGAGAAAGGACGTGTCTCGCACCGCCGCACCCGCCTGCGCTGAGGGTTGCGGGGCGGGCGCCTGCCCGCCCCTCGCGTCTTCGCCGCCGCAGCCCCCGAGGGCCGCGCCCGCGAGCGCCCAGAGTATCGCCACCGTTCGCACGATCATCGCCCGCCCTCCTCGTGCCTCACCCCCCCAGCCCCCCCTCCCCCGGGAGGGGGGGGGGCAGGCGACGGCCCCGCGCCCTCTCTTGCCCCCTCCCCCGGGAGGGGGGCCGGGGGGGTGGGGCCGCCACCGAGCGCCTCGCGCAACGCCCGCGTCGGGTTGACCAGGCGCCCCTCGATGCGAAAGGTGCCCTCGGGCTCGCGGCGGCAGCGGCGCACCTTCACGATGATCGCCAAGGGCTCGCCCCCGGGCACCTCGAGCGCGCCCTCGAGCGGCGTGCCCGGCGCGGCCGCCACGGTCGAGCGCAGGGCCACGTCGTCGCGGTCGAACGCGACCGCCTCGGCCTCGCCCCCGCGACGAAGGCGCACGGCGAACGGGCCCGCCATCAGCGCCCCCTCTGGGCCCGGCCCATCGCCGCGCGCGCCTCGCGGTCGAGCTCGCGGGTCTTGACCGCCTCGCGCTTGTCGGCCTTCTGCTTGCCCTTGCCGATCGCGATCTCGACCTTCGCCCGCCCGTTCTTCCAATAGATGCGCGTCGGCACCACCGTCGCCCCCGACTCGGCGAGCGCCCGGCGCAGCCGCTCGATCTCGCTCTCGCGCAAGAGCAGCTTGCGGGGCCGCCGCTCTTCGTGCGCGAACGCCGCGTGCTCGAGCTTCGGCATGAACACGCCCTTCAAGAAGGCCTCGCCGTTGTCGACCGAGACCCAGCCGTCGCTCAGGTCGCAGCTGCCGTGCCGCAACGTCTTGACCTCGCTGCCCATCAGCACGAGCCCCGCCTCCCACCGGTCGCTGAGCTCGTAATTGAACGAGGCCCGCCGGTTCTGGGCGATGAGCTTGATCTCGTCGGCAGCCGTACTCTTAGCCATGGGCCCCGCGCCCGCCGCGCGGGCCGCACCTTCCTAGCACAGCCCCGGGCGCCGCGTCGCCCCGCCCCGGGCCCGCCGCCCCGCCCGGCCGCGCCGGGGCCGCCTCGCGACCGAGCCCGCCCTGATCCAGGCGGCGGGTGACGTTGCGGGCCCGACGTCGCCCCGGACGGAAAAGGGTGTTTCGAAACGCGCGGGCGGCCCCCGGCTGAAGCCCTGGGCATTGGTCACTTCTGCGGGGCAAGCACGAGCTCAGGTACCTTCGTGCGAGCCCTGGCGGCGGCCTGGCGCTAGCCCCGCCGCATGGACGCACTCGCGGACTGGACCGACCCGCTTCGCTGGGCCGAGCTGGAGTT
>DASTPP010000209.1:0-12643 GCA_035762175.1 Polyangiaceae bacterium
ATCTCGTCGCGCGCCATGTGCACCAGCTCGCGCCCTTCGAGCGCCTTGCGCTCGTTCTGGCGGACGAGGCAGTCGTAGAGCACGTCGACGAGCTCTTCGTGGTGCTGCGCGAGGGCGTCGTTCAGGGGGGCGGCAAAAGCAAGCATGCTCGTCGATGGCTCCGCGGGCGTGGGCGCGGCCGGCCGCCGCGCCGAGCCGCCCCCAATTGCTGCTAGCACAAACTCTGCCGCCACGAGCCCGGGCGGCGGGAGGGGCGGGCCCGCTACCTTCGTCCGCGAGTGGCGAGGGCTTTCCTCCTCCGTGGAAGGAGGGTATGGCGCGGCGTGCGATGGCGAAGCGAAGCCGGCGAGAGCGGCTCGAGAGCCAGCTCGATCGGGCCGTCGCGTCCGACGGGCTCGAGGCCGTCGAGGCGCTGATCGAACGCTCGCCCGAGCTCGCGAGCAAGTCTTGCTTGCGACTCCTCGAAGGCCCCCCGCCGGCCCCCGGCGAGCGCCACCGGCTCGACGCCTTGGCCGCCCGCCTGGCCGGTACGCTCCGGCAGGCGGGCCGGTGCGAGCAGGCGCTGCGGGTGGCGCGAGCGGGCGGCCGTCGGACGCCGCGGCTCTGTCTCGAAGAGGCCCTGGCCGCGTTCGCGCTCGGCGACGACGCGACCTCTGCGGCCGCCGCCCGTGACGGCGGGGGCAAGGTAGAGGCGGTGCTCGCGCCGCTGCTGCGGGCCGCCGCGCGAGAGCCGGTCGGCGACGAGCCGCCGGCGGGTTTGAGCGCCGCGGCACGCGACCTCTTTCGGGTCGCCGCTTCGTGCGCGCGGTTGCGGGGGGGCGGGGGCGAGCGCGCGACGGGGCAGGCGTCCGCCGGCGGGCTCTTGGGGCCCGAGCTGAGCGCCGCGCTCGAGCTCTCGAGGCCCCCGCCCGAGCGCGGCCGACGGGCGCTCGAGGCACTCTCGGCGTCGCCGGCCCTGCGCGCGAGCCCGCCGGCCCGCCGGGCAGTCGCGGCGGCGGCGCTGGGCTACGACCTCGGGACGGCCGAGGAGCTCGTCCGCCTCTTGGCCCTCGACCGCGACAGCGCGCACGAGCTGCGCCAGCGCGAGGGCGCGAGGCGCCTGCAAGGGCTCGCCGGCATGAGCGGCGCGGCGCTCGCCGAGCGGCTGGCGCGCGAAGACGTGAGCCCGTTCGCCGAAAGCGAGCGCGGCGCGGCCTACCTTTACCGAGGCTTCGGGCTCCTCGGCTCGAACCCGGCGCAGGCCGAGGCGGCCTACGACCGCGCCATCGAATTCGGGGCCGATCTCGGCGAGGCGCTGCGGGGCAAGATGTTGGCGCAGCGCAAGCGCCTGGGCGCGAAGGGGCCCCCCACGCCGCGCGAGCTCGCGGCGCTCGGCGAGGCCGCGTTTCGTCTGCACCGCGCGCTCGCGCGCACGCCGGGCGCCGAGGCGTTCGCCGGCGCCGCGGCGATCGCCGCGGCCGAGCCCTGGGTGCAGGCGGGAGACCGCCGACGGGCGGCCGAGGCGCTCGGGGCCGCCCGGTCGATCGCGCAGCGGTTCGCCGCCTCCGCGGTCGCCACCCAGCTCGACTTGCTCGAGGCCGAGCTCTGGCGGCACGAGCCGGCGCGCGCGCTCTCGCTCGTCGAGGCGGCGCTCGCGCGGTCCCCGAGGCACCTCGGGGCGTGGCAGCGCAAGGTCGAGCTGCTCGAGGCGCTCGGCGACGACGAGCGCCTCGACGCCGCGCTGGCCGAGGGCGCGGGCGCGACGGGCGACCCGGGCCTCGCGAGGCGCTCGCGGGCGTCGCGACGGCGGCGCGGGGCGCTCGCGCCCTTCGAAGGGCTGCGGCCCGGCGTCGTGACCGCGGGCGAGCTCGCCGACGAAGCGTGGCAGACCGAGCTGTCGCCCGACCTCGGCGACCCGACCGCGTGGCTGCCGCCCGCGGCCTGGGCGTGCCGGGGCGCCCTCGCCGCCGAGGCGCGGCTCGCGTTCGACGTCGCCACCCTCGTGATGGTCGCGGCCCGCGCGCCCGGCGCGGACGCCTGCGATCGGTTCCTCGAGCGGCTGCTCTCGGCCTGGCGCGGGCAGCCCGAGGCGCTCGGGCGCATCGCCACCGTGGGGCTACGGCTCGGGGCGCTCGACGGCTACACGACGGCGGTCACGCGGCTCGCGGCGGACGCGGAGGCGCCCGCGGCCGAAGCGCTCGTCGCCCTGGGCGAGGCAGCGATCGCCGTGCACGACGACGGGTTGGTCGACCGGGTCGTGCGGCGCAAGGCGGTGTCGAAGCGGCTCGGCCCGGCCGGCGTCAAGCGGCTGAAGCAGCTCGCCGGCCAGGTGCGCGCGCGCGGCTGCGCCGAGGGGTTCGCGCGGCGCCACGCCGAGGACGTGCTCGACGAGGTCGACAGGGTGCTTTCGCCCGCCTTCTCGACCGCCCGCTTGCAACCGCTCTTGGAGGACGACGACGGCGACGAGGGCGGCTCGCCGGCGCAGGTCGTGCTGGAGATGATGGGGCTGCCGCCGGCGCGGGTCGAGTCCTTGCCCGTCGAGCTGCAAGACCTCTTCGCGGAGCGAGCGCTCCGCATCTTGTCGCGCCCGCCGGGGCCGGCCGCGATCGCCGAACTCCGCGCGCTCCTGCTCGACATCGGCTTTCGCCCCGACGACGTCGAGCGGGCGCTCCGGGGCGGGCCCGGCGCGCCCAAGCGCGCCAAAGGGAGGGCCAAGTGAGCCTTCGCGACTTGTTTCTCGAAGCCAGAAAGACGCTCGGCGACCCGGGCGAGGGGGAGGCGGCGCTCAAGCGCGCCTACCGGCGCGCGGTCTTGGCGCACCCCCCCGACCGAGAGCCGGAGGCGTTTCGCGCCGTCCGCGACGCGTATGAGCTCTTGCTCGATCCGCTCGGGCGCGCCATCGAGCTCTTGCGCGCCGAGGTGCCCTTCGCCAAGCCGCCCCTCGCGCCGCCTCCGCCCGCGGCGCCGGGGCCGGAGGACGCCTTGGCCGACGCCTTGCTGCGGCTGGCGGCCGCGCGCGTCGACGCCGAGGCCTTGCTCGACGGGCCCGCCGAGGGGGGCGACCGCGATGAGTGAGCCGAAGGAGCCGCCGGCCGTCGACGTGGCCGCCCGGCTCGACGAGATCCTGCGCGAAGTGCGCCGCCTGGGCCGAGCCACGGTCGCGGCGCAGGCGGCGGCGGAGTCATGCCTCGAAGCCCTGCAGCGCGAAGGTCACGGCGCGGCCGACGGCCCGGCGCCCGCCGAGGGGGGCGACCAGTGGCTCCGGGCCCTCTTGCCCTTCGCCGACGCGCTCGACCGAATGGCGGACCAGGCCGACGCGATGGCGGCGCGGCGAGAGCCGCCCGCGCGGCCCTCGCGCCTCGCGTGGCTCTGGCCGGGGCGCGCCCCCGCGCGCGACGCGGGCGCGGACGGCCACGTCGCGGCGCTCGCCGAGGGCCTGCGGCTCTTGCGGGCGCAGCTCGCGGCCGCCCTCGAAGGGGTCGGCGTCGCGATCGATCGGCGCGTCGGCGTCCCGATCGACCCCGAGGCGCACCGGGTCGTCGAAGTTCGCGCCGGCGCGGCCGCGGGGCGGCCGCCGGGCCACGTGATCGAAGTCGCGCGCCCGGGCTACGCGCTCGGCGGGCGCCGGCTACGAGAGGCCGACGTCGTGGCGACGGGCGGCGACCCACCCGACGGCAACCCCTGACGCGGCGGCGACCCACCCGATGGCAACCCCTGACGCAGCGCCCACCCCGTCATGACAAACCTCATCGTCGGCATCGACCTCGGTACGACCAACTCGTTGATCGGCGCCGTCGTCGACGGGGCCGTGCGCCTGTTCGCCGACGCCTCCGGCGCCGAGCTCTTGCCCTCGGTGGTGGGCGCGCCCAAGGGCGGCGGCGTGCTGGTGGGCCGGCCGGCGCGCAACCTGCGGCTCGTCGACCCCGAGGGCACGGTCAGCTCGATCAAGCGAAGCATGGGGCGCGACGTGCGCGTGCGGGTCGGCGAGCGCGAGCTGAGCCCGCCGCAGGTCTCGGCGTTGATCCTGTCGGCGCTGCTCGACCGGGCCGAGGCGGCCCTGGGAGGGCGCCCCGCCCGGGCCGTCATCACGGTGCCGGCGTACTTCGACGAGGCGCAGCGCCAGGCGACCAAGGACGCGGGCCAGATTGCGGGCCTCGCGGTCGAGCGCCTCGTCAACGAGCCCACGGCCGCCGCGCTCACGTACCAGGCGGGGGCCGAGCAGCGGGTCTTGGTCTACGATCTGGGCGGCGGCACCTTCGACGTGTCGGTCCTCGAGCGCGATGAAGGGTTCCTCGAGGTCAAGGCCAGCCACGGCGACACCCACCTCGGGGGCGACGACATCGACCGGGCGCTGCTCGAGCACGTGCTCGAGCAGCTCGGGGCCGGCCGCCCCGTCGTCGAGCGCGACCGGCGGGCGATGACGCGCCTGCTCGAGGCGGTCGAGCGGGCGAAGATCGCCCTCTCCGCGCGCGACGAGGTTCGGCTCTTCGACCCCTTCGTCGCGGGCGAAGGGGCGGCGGCCGTCCACCTCGATCTGCCGCTGCGCCGCGAGACCCTCGAGCAGATCGCGCGCCCCTTCGTCGCGCGCACGCTCGCGTGCGTCGACCGGGCGCTGCGCGACGCCGGCCTCGGCCCCGAGGCGCTCGACCGCGTGCTTTTGGTCGGCGGGTCGAGCAAGATGCCCTTGGTCCGGGCGATGGTGAGCGAGCACCTGGGCCGCCCGGCCCAGGTCGATCTCGACGCCGACCGCGCCGTCGCCCTCGGCGCCTCGCTGCTGGCGGCCCGAATCGCCGGGGCCGAGATCGACGAGGTGCTCGTCGACATCACGCCGCACACGCTCGCGGCCGGCGCCGTCGGCCGCGCCGAGTTCGAGGACGACGTCGAGTTCGAGGACGACGACGACGACCCCTCCGCCCCCATGGCGCTCGTGGCCGTGCCCATCGTCCCGCGGGGCACGGTCGTGCCGGTCGAGCGAAAGCGGACGGTCTACACGCGCTTCGACGACCAGCCTGCGGCCGAGGTGCCGATCGTGCAGGGCGAAGAGGCCCTCGCCGAGGACAACACCCAGCTCGGCGTCGTGCGCATCGAAGACCTGCCCCCGGGGCCCGCTTGCTCGCCCATCGAGGTCGCGTTCCGGCTCGACCTCTCGGGGGTGCTGCACGTCTCGGCGACCCACCTGCCCTCGGGCAAGCGCGCCGAGGTGCACATCGCCAAGAGCCCCTATCAGCTCACCGAGCACCAGCGGCGGCGCGCCCGCGAAGAGATCGAAGACCTGCGGGCGTCGGGCCCCGGCGGCCCGAGCGACGAGGGCGCGGGCGAAGGGGAGCGCGAGGGCGAAGGCGCGCGCGTGGCGCCCGCGGGCGACGTGCACCTCGCGCGCGCCATGCTCGGCCGGGCCGGGCGCGCGCTCGCCCAGGCCAACGAGCGCGAGGGCACCGACCCGGACGCCGTCGCCAAGGTCCGGGCGGCGGTCGAGGCGCTCGAGCGCGCGGTCGCGACGGGAGACGCGGCGATGGCCGATCGCATCGACGCGCTCTCCGACGCGCTGCTCGACCTGGTCTAGCTCGGCCCCCGGGCCCCTTGGTTAGAGCGGTTTCCGGGGGGGTCGAGACGGCCTTCCGGCACCCCAAACTCGCCTTACGGGCTCAAACCGTGGGGTCCCCGCCTCCAGGCAGTCTCGACCCCCCCGGAGACCGCTCTCGGGGCGTCCATCCATGGCGAGCGGCCGTCTGTGGGGGTGCTTCGGGGGGTCGTTCGAGCGATGTTCGGGGGGTCGAGGCACGGCGTTCGGGGGTCGAGGGCACGACGCTGGTTTGTCGGAGTGCCGCGCCCCCGGCCCTCGCGGCCCGGGCTCGCCTCGCGCTATGAAGCCCCCATGGTGCAGCGGGTGCGTCGCCGCGAGCGCCGCCGGCGGCAGCTCGGCGGCGACCGGGGCTTCGTCTACCTGCGGGGCGCGGCGGCCCGCGTCGCCCGCCCGCTCGAGGTCGCCCTCGTCGACGCGCCCGGCGAGCCGCCGACCTTCATCTTGCCGGGCGGCCGGCGCCTCTACGGCCTCGGCCCGCCCCCAGGGCGCGCCGGCTGCCCGGACGCCTACGAGGTCGCCACGATGCTACGCATCCTTGTGCCGGAAGGCGTCAGCGTGGGCGTCGCCCGGGAGTGGCGGCGCGAAGGCCTGCGCTTCCGGCTCGACCACCTCGAAACGAGAACGCACGCCGACGGCGTCGTGCCGCCGCCCGGGCCCGGCGAGCGCTTCGACCGCGACGTGCTCTTCGAGGCGCTCGGCGACGCCCTACGGCGACTTCGCGCCGCGGTGGACGCGGCGGACGCGAGGGGTGAGGGCGACGCGTAGTCCCCCCCTGCCCTGCCCTCCCGAGCCCCGTCGCCTCGGCCCCCGGTGCCTCTGCCAAGGCCTCCGGCCACCCCTTCACGGGCACGCCCGTCGGCTTGCCGAAACCTGCCTCCCCTCAGTCGGGCTTCCCCCCTTCGTCGCCGACGAGGCCGGCGAAGAAGGCGGCGTCGTCCGCCGCCTGGCTCGCCCCGAGGCGCATCGCCGCCACGAGCTCGGGGTCGGACATTTGGGCCGCGCCCCGGGCGAAGGCTCGCTCGACCCGCTCGCTGAAGGTCGCCAGCAACGGCGCGAGCTCGGCGTGGGTCAGCGGCGCGGGCAGCTCGAGCACCGCCTCGAGCGCCCTCGCCGCTTCGAGCGCCTCGAGCTCGCCGAGGCACCGGAGCGCGACGTTCATGCTCTTGAGGCCGCGAGCGAGCTGGGCGCGGGCGCGGGGGTCGACGTAGCGCGAGCCCCGGAGGGCTTGCCGGCGTGAGGGTTTTGTCTTCATACCTTTCCCCTCGGCCGGCCGGCGGCGCAGTTGCGTCGTTCGGCGCGACACCGCGCCGGCAAATGTTTCCAACGGCCTCGAACCGCTTGGCAGGCTCGGCCTTGGCGACCGACCTCGACCGGGTCGCGGCCAAGCTGTTGCCGCTCGTGCCGCCGCGGCTCGCGGCCCCCGGGCCCAAGCCCTTCGACCTCGTGCGCAAGCTCGCCTCGTCGTTGGGCAACATCGCGCCCAGCCACGCGGACTACCTCCTCCTGCCCGACGATGGGTTCGAGCTCGGCCCGTCGACGACCAAGCTGGCGTTGACCTGGCTCTGGGCGACGGGCGCGCAGCAGGGGCGGCCCCCGGCCGCGACGCTCGACCGGCTGGCGCGGCTCGGCGAGCAGCTCGCCGAGAACGAGCCCGGCGCGTACCTCAACGAGAAAGCGCTCCGAGCGTTCCTTCGGGCTCTCCAGGGTGCCGAGCGCAAGGCGCTGCGCCAGGCCCTCGAACAGCGCAAAGGCCGGGAGCCTTGGAAGCAGGCCTTCGACGAGGGCTGGGGGCCCTGCCTGGCCCTGGTCGAAGCGCTCACCGGGGCGGGCTGACCGAGCGAGGCAATCCCCCGCCGAGCGAAGCGGGCGGGGGGCCGCTGGGGCGCCCCGGCCGGGGCCGAAAAAAAAGGTCACGACGGCTCGCTTCGTGCGTCGGCGTCGATGAAGGCCGCGTCTCGCGCGCGGGCAAGCCGAGGCCCTCGCGCTGTAGCGCTGGCGTGCATGTGCGGGCTCTTGGGGCCCCTACGGCGAGGGCGACGGGCTTGGCACCGTCGTCGAACCTCGCGTTCTACCTGGTGGGCGCAGCAGGATTTGAACCTGCGACTTCGTCCGTGTGAAGGCCGAACGCTACCCTTCGCGAGCCTGAACGAAACGCTGAACAGTGGCTATTTTTGGCTACGAAACCGAGCGGGTCGACACGGCCCGCTTCGGTGCGTTTCGGGCCGCGTCGCCGCCGGTGGTGGAGCATCGGGTGGAGCGGCCTCGGGACGAAGCCGCAGCCCGGGGTGGCTTCCGGCGGGCCTTGGAACCTGGACTGACGTTCAGGTTCCGTGCTAGCTCTTGCTACACCATGCCGTTCCAGTTCAAACCTACCTACACCTTGGCGGAGTGGGCGGAGGTGCTGGGGGTGACCCCCGCCGTGGCCCGGCGCCGGCTGCGGGAGGCGGGCTTCCCGCCGGCGAAGAGCAAGGGCACGAAGCAGGTCTTCACCCTCGCCGAGCTCAAGGCCCGATGCCCCAAGACGGTCGAGTCGATCGCCATGGCCGAGGACTTCAAAGAGAAGATGGGGGCCGCCAAGGAAATGATGGATGTCGCGGCCGAAGCCCTCGCGCCCGTCCTCGAGGTGGCCGACTTCGGCCGCGGCAAGGGTTCCGTCGGCACGTGGCGCGGTGACAAGGCCTCCGGGCTCGAGGCCCTTCAGCGTGCCATCGCTCGCGAGCAGGTCTCGATCACCCGAGCGTTCGGGCTCGGCGTCGCGCCCGAGCGGACCGAGGACGAGGCGGCCGACGAGCTCGCCGAGAAGTTCGGCGCGAACCGGGAGGCGGTGCTCGCCGCCATCCGGCAGGTCACGGGGCCTGCTCGCGAAGCGGCCGAAAGGCTCGGGCTGATCGCCCGTTCAGATTCCGGTTGACTTAATCGGCGTCTGTGGTGTCCTCGGCCTTGGACACGTGCGCGCGGCGGTCGGGACGAAGCAGTTTTACTCGGTCCCCGACCTCGCCCGGCTCGCCGAATTGTCGCGCGACCAGGTGCGCCGGATGCTCGAGCGACACGGCTTCTCGCGGCCCGGCGGTCTGCGCACCCGCTGGCTCGTCAGCCACGTCGAGCTGATGGCGAAGTGGCCCGAGCTCGTGCTCTCGGTCAAGGAAGTGCGGGCCGAGCGCCTGCGCGCCGAGGCCGAGGCCCGGGCCGACGCCGCGTGACCTGAGCCCCCGGCAGACCCGAGCGCGCCGCGCCTCCTCGCCCCTACGACCGGGCCCGGCGCGTTCGGTTCTGCCCGCGGGGCCGCTTGGCTTAGGGCGCACCCTCCCTCATGACCGCCCTCGACCTCGCGAAAATCGGCTACGAGGCCTACGGCCGGCACGTCGGCTGGAAGACCTTCGACGGGCGCGACATGCCCCGGTGGGACGAGTTGCCCGACCCGACGCGCGACGCCTGGAAGGCGGCGGCCGAGGCTATCGAAGAGGCCGTGCCGCCGCAGCCGTACTGGTGAAGCCCGGTGCCCTCGCTCTCCGGCCCCTGCCCCCGCTGCGGCGCGCCCGCGATGCGGGTCCTCTACGCCGGCCTGCCCGCCCGCTTCTGCTCGGACGAGGCCTGCAACTGCATGTGGGGCCCGGGCGAGTGGGCGGCCCGCGCCTTCGGCTTCAACGGCGTGCTCTTCCCCTACGAGGGCTCGTACCTCGCGGCGCTCTGGGCCTGGCTCCGGGCGCCCCTCGAGCTCGGCCCCTGACCCGACCATGACGACCGAAGCGCCCCCGCCCCCCGCCGACGAGGCCGGGGGCGGAAGTGCGCCCGAGGCGGAAGAGAAGCGCGGCCGGGGCCGGCCCTCGAAACTGACCGACGACGTCCGGAAGAAGCTCGGCGCGGCCCTCCGGCGCGGGCACCCGCCCGAGAGCGCGTGCCTCGTCGCGGGCATCGGCTCGTCGAGCTACTACGCCTGGCGCAAGCAGGGCGAAGAGGACCGAGCTGCCGGGCGAAAGACCGAGCACACCGATTTTCTGGACACGTGCGAGGTCGAGCTCGCGAAGTTCTACGACAAGCACCTGCGACGCATCGACCGGGCGAGCGCCGGCAAGGGGCCCAAGGCCAAGGCGGGCGAAGAGGTCGGCGGCTACGACGCCCGCCTGTCGCTCGCCATCCTGGGCCGACGGGCGCCCGAGTACTTCGCCGAGCGCCGGGCCGTCGAGCTGACGGGCAAGGGCGGGGGCCCCCTGCAAGTCGACCTGTCGAAGGCCTCGGACGAAGAGCTTGAGCGCATCCTCGCCGGCGGCGACGCCGCTTCAGCTAAGGGCGGCCGCTGAGCTCGAGCGACGGCGCCGGGCCCGCGAGCGCGAGTCGCTCTACGAGTACATCCCGCGGGTCAACCCGCGCTACCAGGCGCCCCGGCACCTCGCGCCCTTCGTCGAGCAACTCGAGCGCTCCTGGCGCGAGCCGGTGCGCTGCACGGGCCACGCCCCGCCCCGCCACACGAAGACCGACACCGTCTGCGCCTTCATCGCGCAGACCCTGCGCAAGTGGCCGCACAAGCGCTTCGCCTACGTCAGCTACTCGGCCGATGTCGCCCATAGCAAGTCGAAGAACATCCGCGCGCTGGCCCAGGCCGACGGCCTGCGGCTGCGCGACGACGAGCAGGCGGCCGGCCGCTGGTCGACGCCCGAGGGCGGCGGCCTGTCGGCCGCCGGCATCGGCGGGCCGCTCACCTCGTTCGGCTTCGACTGGGTCTTCATCGACGACCCGTACAAGTGGCGGCAGGACGCCGAGTCGGCGGCCTACCGGCGCACCGTCATCGACTGGTGGCTCTCGGTCGCGCACACGCGCGTGCAGCCCGGCGGCAGCGTCTTCATCTTTCACACCCGGTGGGTCGAGGACGACCTCATCGGGTTCGTCCACGACACCTACGGCACGACGAGGGACGGCTCGGGCCCCTGGGTCGACGTCGTCATGCCGGCCGTCAACGAGGCCGGCGAGCCGCTGTGGCCCGAGGGCGGGTGGACGCTCGCGATGCTCGAGCCCCACATGCTCGACGCGTACACCTGGAACTCGATCTACCAGGGGCGCCCGGGCCCGCGCGGCGGCAAGCTCTTCCACGCCCCGCACTACTACGACGAGTTCCCGAATTACGGCCGCGACGCCTTCGGCCTCGACCTCGGGTACACCGACGACACCCTCGCCGACTTCTCGGTCGCGACGAACGGCCGCCTGCACGACGGCCGCATCTACCTCCGGCTCGTCGAGCGCCGGCAGCTCGAGGCCGACGACTTCGCCGCCGTGATGAAGCAGCTGCGGCGCGACCAGCCGAACGCGCCCTGGCGCATGATCGGGTCGGGCACCGAGAAGGGCGCGCTCAAGGCGATGTCGAAGCTCGCCGGCTTCCCCGTCAAGTTCGTGCCCGCCGCGGCCGACAAGCTCGTGCGCGCCCTCGGCACCGTCGCCGCCTGGAACAAGGGCCTCATCCTCCTGCCGAAGCGGGCCGACTGGCTCGACGAGTTCCGCAAGGAGGTCGCCCGCTTCACCGGCGTGCGCGACCCCAAGGACGACCAAGTCGACTCGCTCGTCGCCCTCCACGACGAGTTGCTCGGCACGACCCCCGTCGCCGCCTCGGGCCTGCTCTCGATCAACGTCGCCCCCCGCCTGTGAGCTTCCTCAGCGCGCTCGCCCGGCCCTTCACGCGCTCGTTCTGGCGGCCCTCCCGGCCCGCCGAGCGGGCCGCCGAGGTCGTGTCGCCGGCGGCCCTCGCGCTGCCCCCCGGGCCGCCCGCTGGCCCCGCGCCCGGCGCCCTCGCCTCCCCGCAACGCGCCGAGCTCGCCACCACGCGCCGTCGCCGGGAGGGCGACGCCGTGCTCGTCGCCCACCAGCCGATCCGCGTCCCGGTCTGGGAGGTCGAGCAGGTGCAGGCCGCGCTCGCGCTGCACGAGCAGGGCGACTTCAGCTACTCGGGCGCGCTCGCCGAGGCGATGCGCCGCTGCCCCGCCATCGAGCCGGCCTTGAAGAAGCGCGTCGACGCCCTCTTCGGCCTGCGCTTCTCGTTCGACCCGTCCGACGACGCCCCCCCGAAGCGCGGCAAGACGATCGCCGCGGCCGCCGACAAAGCCTGGACGTACGCGCACCCCGAGCCCGTCCTCAAGCGCCTCCACCGACTGTCGCTCATGGTCGGCGTGGTGCCCGTGCAGGTCTTGAGCGACCGCGCGTGGTCCTACCGCCTCGACGTCTGGGACCCGCAGTGGCTCCGATTCAACTGGTCGAGCCGGGCCTACGAGGTCATGACCTCGCAGGGCACGGTCGAGGCCACGACGCCCCGCTGGCGCGTCTACGCGCCCGAGGGCGTCGAGGGCTGGAGCGCGGGCCTCATCCGGCCGCTCGCGCTCGTGTGGCTCATTCACACGTTCGCCATGCGCGACTGGGCCCGCTGGTCGGAGCGGCACGGCCTGCCCATCCTCGGCGTGAAGTACCCGATGACGGGCTGGGACGAAGAGGCCCGCGCCCGCTTCGTCGCCGAGATCTACGCGATGGGCCGGCAGGCCGTCATCGGCCTGCCGCAGCTCGAGGACGGGCTCGGGGCCGCGCTCGAGCTCATCGAGGCGCGCGACCTCGGCTTCGAGGGCTTCGAGCGCCTGATGGGCGTCTGCCGCCTGATGGCGCAGATCGCCCTGCTCGGCGGCAACCTGACGAGCGAGGTCAAGGGGGGCAGCTACGCCGCGGCGACCGTGCACTCGGACGAGTTCCGGGCGCTGCTGAAGAGCGACGGCCAGAGCCTCTCGACGTTCCTGCGCGAGGCGTGCTGGGAGCCCTGGGCCGAGGCGCACTACGGCGACGCGCGGCTCGCGCCGTGGGGGTGCTGGGACACCGACCCGCCGGCCGACCTCAAGGCCGAGGGCGAGAGCTACAAGGCGCTCGGCGAGGGCATCACCGCGCTCGAGGCGAACGGGCTCGAGGTCGACGCGCCCGCCTTGGCCGAGCGGTTCAACATCCCGCTCAAGGCCCCGGCCGAGGGCGGCGACGCCGGCGGCGCGGGCATCAAGGCCAGGCAGGTTTACGAGTATCACCTGAAGTACGGCCTCCTGACGGTCGACGAGGGCCGTGCGA